>DBTX01000010.1 GCA_002307275.1 Hungateiclostridiaceae bacterium UBA1305 | reverse complement strand
CGGCGACGGGCTCGCTTACCAGACGATGAATATTGCGGAATCCTCTTATTAGAATAAAACCATATTTGCGGTTGACCGGAATCCGTTTATAAATTAAAGCAGGGATTATGGGTTACTGTATTACCAGGCGGATGAGAGCCTGAAAAAGTAGTAAAGATATCTATTAAAATGTAAAAATAGTTACATTATTTTTCTTTCCGTGTGATGTTAGAATGTTTTTATTAAATCATTCTCAAACTATGAAATAATTATAAATTGAGATAAATTAACATATCCGAGGATCAACCAAGGATAATATGAAGTTCCAGATTCCAATTTCATAATCACTTTAGTTTTCATGCATTATCCTTGTGGAATGCCGGAAAATTACGCAGGTAAATGATGGGTATATGTAAGGCTTTGTAAAATTTATACTATAAAGCTTTACTTAATGTATCGAATTTTTAAGAAAGGAAGGCGTAAAAGGTCCAACTAATAGAATGAATTCTATATAAAGGAGAGGTATAATGATGTTAAAATGTATGAAAAAAGTGAGCAGGAATTTATCCATTTTCTTAAGCGTTGTTTTATTTTTTAGCTGCTTAAGTGCTGCAATTCCACTTATTGTATCTGCGGGAGAAACGGAGATTACCTTCAATACGCTGGCGGCAGGCAACTATTACCAGGAAGGCATGCCTCTGTTTGACGGAAATCCGGATCATTTGGACGTATATATTGACACCTATCTGGACTGGGTCGGTCTGGAAGGCGCATGTCTTTATGCGACAGGACTCCGTGATTCATATCAACTCCAGAATGAAGACGACGGAAGAAAAGGATGGATACTTCCGGGCGGATTGTCGGCTGCCGACAACGATATGGGAATCGGCGAAGCCTCCTCTGGTACCGCTACTGAATTTCCCGTAGGAATTGGCCAGGGGCAAAGCTGGGACAAAGAGCTTATGAAAAAAATCGGCGATGCTATGGGCGACGAAAAAATGAGCAACCTCATCGGCAAATGGAGCGTTGACAGAAACAATCATAATGGCAAGGATTATAGCGGCAGCGGCAGTTATCTGAAACCCAAAACGATTGCATTCACTGCCATTTCGGATCTGCGTGTCAATCCGCTTTCAGGGCGTCTTGATGAATCATACGGAGAAGATCCCATCCTGGCTGCAAGCATGATAGACGACACAGCTAAAGGTTTCATCGGAGAGACATCGGACCCGGACGATCCCAAAAACGGTTTTTATACACGTGGCGTTATAGCTACAAAGCATCCTTCCAATTATGCGGCGGAATGGTTCCGTGCCTCCGGTGATTTTTACCAAAGTGCGCGAAGCATCTTTGAATATGGTATTCAGAGTATTATAAAGCCTTTGAAGAATGGCGCTCTTGCCGGGGGAATGACCTCCTTTGGTCGGACAAACGGGATCGCTAATGAGATTTCTCCCTATAACATTCTCTTAAACAGTATAGCGAAATACGGATATTACTCATCACCCGACTTTAATGCGGAAAACCACCTGTATACCGCTAATGAATTCGGCAATGGCTATGATACCCAATATGTGCCTGACCGTGCCCATGCGCTTGCGCTTATGTCACTGGCAAATGTCGAATCCGTACGAGCGTCAGGTACTGACAAGACAGACGTTATGGCGCTCTATAATCTGGTTAAGTCAGGAGCTTACGGCATTACAGAAGCAGATGTGCGCAGGTCGGCAAAACCTCTTCTCACTCAAATGGTCCGTGCCGGATTGTTTGATGAAATCGACGAAAACGGTTTTTCCAAATTCAATCCGTATAATGATCAATTTAAGGATTATATACAGGCAAATAGCGGGACCTTATCCGATTATACCAATACGGAGCACCAGTCGGTTGCGTTGCAGGCAGCCCGTGAATCCTGTGTTCTTTTAAAAAATGACAATTCCGCACTTCCCATACCGGCCGGTTCCTCTGTTGCCATTGCAGGTGTACAGGGTGACGCCCGCTTTAAAACATCCAAAGCCATAAGTACAACGCCTACTTTGACAGGAAGCGGGCAAACTCCGTTGTATGCCATATTGCAAAGGTATGATGCAGCTGACAGAACGTCAAAAGTGTCTTATTCCTCCGGAGTGCCGAGAGTGGCGATTAAGGCCGATAATGGCATGTATCTGACAGTGTCGGGAACAGGAACTACTGCTACAATTACTGCCAGTTTTAATCCGGATACTATAGACGGAGAAGGCTATTATCCTTATCGTGAAGGTGGAATTCAAAGCGGCGCAATCAATTTTACCGATGCCCAGCTTTTTGATGTGTATAATTGGGGACAAGGCGCATACAGCATCAAATCAGTCTCCACCGGAGAGTGGCTGTATGTGGCTAATACTATTAGTACCGCGCTCTCTACCCGGCCAGTTGCGGTAAACCTCACTTCGGCTGACTGGAGCTCCATGACGGCGACAAAAAGTACCCTGCCGGCAAGATTACGCTTTAATGTAAACAACGACGGTACGATTACTTTTGTAGGCAGCTCTTTCAGTGCCGAGACAACCTACTGGACAAGCGGTATCTTTGTAGATATTGACGGCACTGGCAAACTTGTAAACGCGGCGGCGAAAACCAGTGCAAACAATACGCCGACATCAACACAGAAGTTCACCTTTGAAACACAAAGAAGCGCGGAAACAGAAATTAATGCGCAGGTCAACTCAAAAGATTACGCCATGATTTTCATAGGAACGCCTCCAACGAACTGTGCGGGCGAAGGCGCCGACCGTTCCACCCTGCTCCTGAGCGACAACGATTATGCGCTTGTCCACAGCGCAGCTGCGGCATATAAAGCTCAAGGCAAAAAGACGGTGGTTGTGCTGAAGGCCAGCGCACCATTTGTAATGGAGGAAATCCAGAATGATTCAAATGTTGATGCGATCCTCTACCAGCCCTATGCGGGACAGTACGACGGTCAGGCTTTGGCGGACGTGCTGTATGGCGATTATGCGCCTACGGGTCGTTTGGTTGAGAGCTGGTACAAATCTGACAGCATACTTCCCGATATCAGCAAATATTCCATTCCGGATGGAAATACAAATACGCTGAGTAATATTGATCCCAGATTTAAAAAGGACATGACCAACGCTAATGCCTATGATCTGGGACTGACCTACATGTACTGCAATGATACGAATGTAACTTATCCATTCGGTTACGGTTTGAGTTATTCCCAGTTTGAATACAGCAATTTCACAGTACCGGCGGCAGCTGGTGATTCACAGCCCTTCACGGTTTCCGTGGATGTGAAGAACAAAGGTGCGGTGGCGACGGATGAAGTTGTACAATTGTATTACAAAAAAGTAAATTCCGCATATGGCGATGCGGCTCCAAATAAAAAGCTGGTTTCCTTTGAAAAAGTAAAATTTAGCGCTGGTGAGGAAAAGACAGTAACACTGACAGTGGATCCGTCGGATATGTCCATATGGGATGTCAACCGCGGCGATTATATCGTAGAATCGGGCGCTTACAGCCTGATGGTCGGCACTTCTTCACGGGATATTAAATCCACGAAAAATATAAACATTTCCGGTGAACAGGTTCAGCAGGTTGAGGCCGACAATACAATAAATGTATTTGACCACAGCTATGCCGCTAAGGATGTTGTATACAAAGAAGTAAGCAAGCTGCACACAGCCCAGAGCCTGAAAGCACAAAAAATCGTGGACGGCTACTACGCGGTAATGTCAAAGAAGAACGGCGCCTGGACAGCAATACCGAATGCATATATTACAAATGCCTACGAAGTTACTGCCAGGGTGGCGACAAACAACAGCAGCGGAGGAACGATATCCCTGTATCTTGATTCTATTTCAAGCGGCGATCCTATCGCAACAATTGATGTACCGGTTACGTCCTCTGTAACAGTGGACGCAGACGGCATTGGAATGACGGCGAATGAACTGGGTTATGAAGATGTTACGGTTGATCTGGATAATACCTCAATCACAGGAAGCCATGACATTTATATTGTATTTAATGCTCCGGATCTGCGAATCGACAGTTTGAATTTCACTTTAGATTCCTCAGGTTCCTCAAGCTCCGCAACTTTAAACGCCCCTGAATTTGTTAATTCTACCAGTCAATTTAATGTCGCTTTGGGGCTTGCAGCAGTTGAAAATATTTCGGCTCAGGATATTAGCGTCAGTTATGATAACAACCATTTTGATTTTGTGGGCGCAGAGTCGGCCAGAGCTGATACTGTACTCCTTGAGACAGCAAATGATGTCACGAATGGAGCTATAAGATTCATAATGGCTAGTACCGGAGTAGAAAATGCCATCACTGGAGATGCGGATGTACTGAATCTTACCTTCAACCCCAAAACAACAGGTCCGGGCGTTATTGCCGTAACAAATGCGGACGTTTCCGACACTCAGGGCACGGTTACCAAAATAGCTAATACAAATATAGAAATCACAGTTGTAGATAAGACTCTTCTGGCCGAAAAAATTGCGGCAGCCCAGAGCAAGGCAACCTCGGCGGTACCGGGTACGGAGCCCGGACAATACCCGGCAGCGGCAATAGCGGCGCTGCAAACCGCAGTAGATGCTGCAACAGGTGTATTGAACGATGAGGATTCTACGGACATTGAGATTACACAGGCAGTATCCGATCTGAGCGCTGCGATAGCAGTGTTCGATGCGGCAAGGATTGTTGAAGCCGAGGCTGACAAGACGGAACTGATTAGTGCTATGGTGGCAGCACAGGCTTTATATGACGCAGCGGTGGAAGGACTCTCTGCAGGGCAGTATCCGGCGGGTACAAAAGACAGGCTCAATACTGCGATAAATGCTGCAAAAGAGGTAAGAGACAACAGTGGAGTATCATCTGCAGAGGTTTCGCAGGCAACAGAAGACTTAAATGCAGCGGCGGATACGTTCAAAGCCCTCAAAATTACAGCTTCTACCGGTGATATAAACAATTCCGGAGCAATTGACATTGGCGACCTTGGAATAGTTGCTTCCCATTATGGAATAAGTTCAGGAGATTCCGATTGGGCCGCAATTAAGGCAGCAGACATAAATGGTGATGGAACAATAGGAATTTATGAACTTGCATTCATCGCCATAAAGCTAATAGTAAACTAACCGTACAAATGGGGGGCAGTTAGCTGCCCCCTGTAAAATTTGAATTTTAGAGGTATCCATATGAAAAACATTATGAAAACCTTAACATTGTTTACGGCAATGATGGTTTGTTTTGTGGCATTTACCTGCATAGCTTTTGCGGATGCTCCCACAATAAGCAGCATCAATCCTGTGGATGTTACAACTATGGCAGGATACGCACCGGTACTGCCAGCAACTGCAACAGCGGTATACAGCGACACGACCACAACGTCCGTTGCTGTAGCGTGGGAGCAGGCAGATTCCGTGGATTATGAAACGGCAGGTGCTTTCGCCATTGAGGGAACTGTTGATGGTACGCTGATCAAAGCAATAGCAAATGTAACTGTTACCAATACCGCTGCTGTAAGCTTGACCGGACCTGCTTCAGTGGGGGAAGGAGAAGCCTTCAGCTTAACCTACGGATTAACCGGGGTACAGGATATTTCGACAGAAGATATTACAGTCAGTTATGACAAGAATTTATTTGATTATGTGAGTACGGAATCTATCAGGCAAGGAGCTGTGGTAAATTATTCAAACAATGATGCTGGCGCCGGGACCATAAATATAAACATAGATAGCTCCGGAGAAGGCAACATTATAAGCGGAGATGCTGATATTTTGGAGATTACCTTTAACTCGAAGATGACAGGTTCAGGTAATATTTCTATTTCAAATGCAAGTCTTTTCAACAGCTCGGAAGGCAAGTCTCTTGCTGAATCAGCTGCTGTTTCTGTTGAAGTGACGGCAAGCGGAGTTGATAAATCGGCCTTGTCGGATGCAATAGCTTCAGCCGGGAGTGTTTATGACAATGCAGTAGAAGGCTATTCTACCGGACAATTCCCTGCCGGTACAAAGAATGCCTTGCATAATGCAATTGAAGATGCAGAAACTGTCCTAAATAACAAAGACGCAACAGAAAACGGGATTTCAGACGCTGTAACAAGCCTTAATGCGGCAGTAACTAAATTCAATAATTTAATTATTACAAGCAGCACCGGAGATATAAATAATTCAGGAGAAATTGAACTCGGAGACCTGGGAATTATTGCTGGAAGTTATGGAATAAAATCCGGAGATGTGAGTTGGAATTTAATTATGCAGGATGATATCAATGGGGATGGAGAAATTGGTATCTATGACTTGGGATTTATTGCCGAAAGGATACTAAGCAATATATAAAAGGAGATTCCTTATGAAAATGAAAATAACAGCATATCTATTGTTGGCAGCGATGTCAGTCGCGATTTTTGCTTTTAGCGGCACGGCTTTTGCAGCGGCTGTTACAACTTTTGATATTGCACAGAGCAGTACTAGTGTGGGTACAGGTACATATGTTACATATACCGTTTCTGCAAAAAATGTAAGCGATATGGATGCTTTTGAAATAAGTATTACATTCGACTCAGATAAGCTTGAGCCTGTAACCGGAAAAATTATATCCAAGGTTGAAGGAGGACAGGTAGTTCCTCAGGTAAAAGGCGGCAAGATAATCCTGGCCTTTGCAAAAACTGCGGGCAAGACTATGGAAAACGGGGATGTATCACTAGCTTCGTTTACATTTAATACAAAGAAATCCGGTTCGGCAAATGTAACGCTGGATACCGTTAAACTGTTGAACAGTATTCTGGCGGAAACCAAATATACTGTTTCAAAAACAGTCCCGGTAACTATTACAGGTACAAGTGGCACTAGTACAAGCGGCACGGTTACAACCATTGATGCAACCGGTGATAAGACAGGGGATACTGTGACGGTAAATGTCGATCCTGATGGCTTCAAAGATGCGATAGATAAAGCAAATGGCGGTACGGTAGTAATTAATGTAACAAATGCCGGAGATGCCGATGAGGTAGTTGTTAATATTCCAGCCCAGCTTTTCAGATCAGCGGAACTGAATCAGAGTACCAGGGTACAGATAAATACCGGATTGGCTACGGTGTATCTATCTCTGGGTGTAATAAAGGAAAACATCGGGACATCATCAGCTAATATACAGTTTACTGTTTCAAAAGTGGATACTGATACACTTTCTGAACAAGTCAGAAAAACAATCGGAAATAATACGGTTTATGACTTCAACCTGAGCATAGACGGCAAAAAAGTGAGTAATATGAATACAGGCGGAAGAATAGCTGAGATTGAGCTCCCTTATACATTAAAACCAGGAGAAAAGCCTGGTAAAATAGTTGTTTATTATATAGATGAAAATGGAAATCTTCAGGTAGTGAAGAATGGCAGATATGATGCCGCTACAGGCACGGTAAAGTTTTCACCCAGACATTTCAGCAAATACGCAATAGCGTATTCTGATGTGACCTTTAGTGATCTTGCAGGTGTATCCTGGGCAAAAGACAGCATTGAAGCCCTGGCAGGCAGAGGAATAATAAACGGTACGGGAAATGGCAGATTTGCGCCCGGCAGCAGTGTTACCCGCGCAGAATTCCTGAAAATGCTTATACAGGCATTCGATCTGGCAGATACAAATGTTAAATGCTCTTTCAGCGATGTTAAGGTTGGCGCCTGGTATTATGATTCTGTGGCATCGGCTCAGAAGCTGGGTATTGTAAATGGCAAGGGCGATGGCGCCTTCGGCATCAACGACAAAATAACAAGGCAGGATATGGCTGTAATGGCTTATAAAGCAGCTCTGATGGTCGATGCTAAATTGAATATGACTGCTCAGGTTCAATTCAGCGATAAGACACAGATATTATCCTATGCGGCAGATGCGGTAACGGCCATGCAAAAAGCCGGAATAATCAACGGAGTCGGAAACGGCAGGTTTGCTCCTCGCGATAATTCTACCAGAGCCCAAGCTGCCACGATAATCTATAGGCTGCTCAATACTTTATAATGAGACAAAAGATGTCCGCCACCAAGGCTCTTTGCTTTCGCAAAAAGCCTTGGTGGCGGTTCCGATTTGGTTTTCATGCGGTGAACATCTCTCCCGTCTCGTTGAAACGCATCGGTTTTTGGTATGCATAATTGATTAACAGTAAAAGGTTTACAGCTTCCTCAAGTGATGCGCTTTAAACGGTAATTCAGATAAATGAATAAAGAATAGATTGCGGATTGAATCCCCTTATTATTCGACATGAATTCAGGAATTCCTTCTTATTTGAAAAATATTTTTGGGAGCCGATAAATGCCCGTACTTCAGTTTCAGCGACTTCATTCTTCTGAGAGCAATCAAAAATTTTGCGCGAGTTATGACAAAGGCTCAAGTGGCATTTATTATTTGCTACTTGAGCCTTTTTTGCGCGCAAAACTTCCGATTGCTCCCTTTAAGAACTGTCCCCACTTTGAATTTTGCAAAGAAGCTCCTTCCAATGAACTGACACGAAAGCTGGACAGTTCTCCATGGCGAAGAGATTGAGTATGCCTATCTCAAGAGTAATAAACACTGCCCTGATGATTTCCAGGGGGTACTTAAAGGATAGGATCACTGAACAACAAACACCAGGGAAATCGTACAGTTAACCACTACAATAAACGACCCTGCCGATACCCTTCAAAATCAGGAGGACCTCAGGAAACGGCTGACGGCAGACGTGGCTCATGAATTGCGGACTCCGCTTGCTACCCTGCAAAGCCATCTGAAGGCAATGATAGACGGTATCTGGAAGCCCGATCCCGAAAGGCTGAAAAGCTGCCATGATGAAGTGATAAGGATAAACCGTATGGTGGGCGATCTCTAAAATCTGGCTAAAATCGAAAATGAAAATCTGAAACTCGATAAATCAGAGTTTGATATCACCGAGCGGATTCTTAGCATCATTAAATCGTGTGAACTTGAATTTATCAATAAAAGTATAGCGGTTGAGTTTGATGGAGAGGAACAGACGGTAAATGCGGACAGTGACAAGATAAGCCAGATAATTGTCAACCTGATTTCCAATGCGTTGAAATATACTCCAGCTGGAGGTAAAATCAAAATCAGCGTACAGGGTAGTGAAAATACAGTTGAGGTAATCATTTCGGACAATGGAATGTGTATTCCTGCTGAAGATCTACCCTATATTTTCGAGCGTTTTTACCGGGTGGATAAATCCAGAAACAGATCAACAGGTGGGGCCGGTATTGGCCTGACCATCTCAAAAGCCATTGCTGAAGCCCATAAAGGCAGGATCAGCGTCAAGAGCGAAATCAACAAGGGGACGGAATTCATCGTGTCTATTCCAATAAGTGTGGGATAATCTGATCAGTTTTTCACAATGCCAAATAAGTATAACATTTCACTTGCTCATAAAATGTTCGTGATTTGTTTAATTTTATTTGGTAGAGTAGGTTATGAATTTAAAATCAAATGATCAATGCGATAATTTGGATATAATTATAGTAATATGAAATTTACTAAAGTATAATTATGGGGCATTGCAGTAATATATTAAATCTTTATCGGGGATTTCATGATGACGCAGTTGCTTATGATTTTTACAAAAAAACGAATTATTCTGCTTTCAGCCATATTGGCAACAATATGTTTATCATCTCTGCTTGTATATTCAACAAAAGCTTATGAAGTCAGAATAGATGATAAGTACATTGGTGTAGTGAAAAACCAGAGTACTATGACGGATATTTTACAGGATATTACTACAAGGGCAGAGAGCCGGTATGGCACTCAAATTCTTGTTTCAGGCTGCATAAGCTATAAAGAGGTGTACCTGCCAGGAGAAAAAAGGATTACGGATGCTGCATTGTGCAATCAGGTCGAAAGTGACATAGTATTGACTTCCAAAGCTTATGCAATAAATGTGGACGGTAAGGATTTCGCCTTTCTAAAAGATAAACTTTCTGCGGAAGGAGTTCTTGATAAAATCAAGGCGCCTTATATAAAGAATGAGGAAGACAGTACGAATATCGGCCTTCTTGAAAATGTGAGCATCATTCAAAAGGATATTTCTCCGAATGAATTAAAAGTCCTGAAGTAGTTTACAATAACATCATTTTGCAGAACGATCAGGTAAAGAAGTACATTGTGCGGGAAGGTGACACAATAAGCGGAATTGCGGCGGATTTAGGGGTGAAGACGGGCGACATTCAAAAAGCAAATCCAGGGATCAGTATCGATAGTATCTCCATTGGGCAGGAATTGAGTTTAGTGGTACCGAGGTGTATGATCAATGTCAAGCAGACGGAATATAAAACTTCCGAAGAAAAAATCCCTTTTGAAATAAAATACGAGGATACCCAGGAATTATACAAGGGGGACAGCAAGGTTAAAACCGGTGGAGTTGAAGGGCGAAAGCTTGTTAAAACCGAGATGGTCAGTATAAATGGTATATTGGAAGAGACAAATGTCGCCAGTGAGAGTGTTCTGGAGACGCCCAAAGCAGAGGTTGCGCTCAGAGGAACAAAAGTACGGCCCCGGACTGTTGCCACAGGAATGTTTGCAAATCCCAGCCGTGGAAGCCTCAATTCACGGTTTGGCGAAAGATGGAGCAGACAGCATACGGGTATCGATATCGGGGTGCCCAGAGGTACTCCCAATAGAGCTTCGGACGGTGGAATCGTAATTTTTGCGGGATGGGCGGTGGTTATGGCAAGCTGGTTATTATCGACCACGAGAACGGATATACCACTTATTATGCGCATAATGATACAATAAAGGTTAAAAAAGGTCAAAGGGTTGCCAAGGGTGATGTGATAGGAGCAGCGGGATCAACTGGAAACGCCACCGGTCCTCACCTTCATTTCGAAGTCCGGAAAAACGGTGCCGTGAGATGCTTCGGAAGAAGTAGCCGGACTCAGGTTATTATCTTCATAGTCCAGTGAGCCGGGGTAATCCGGATAATCAGGAGGATCATGGTATTGAGGCAGCCAAAGGTTCAGATGGGATAATATCTTTTTTATAACAGCTTCCTCTTCAACGAAGGAGATAATGCGCATTTTGCCTCCGCACCCGGGACAGGACAGAGGGTCCACGTCGTAAACCTTCTGTATGAGGCGTGCCCAATTTTTTTTAAAGCGTTTCCGTGTCAGGGTGGAGCGGTTGTCAGTGAGGGAGACAATATGATCAACAGTTGAGTCACCGATTCCAGGGGAAGTATCTGCAATTCCGGAAGCGGTATCAGCTTCAGGTGAAGCGGTTTCAGCCTTTGCTCTCATGCCGCGTGACTTATTGGAATAGTAACCGTAGTAACGGACAGACTGTTCTTGTTTGTTGGGGATGTGTGTGGTCAGGCGGGCGAGGAAGTCAATAGCTGAGAAGGTTTCGACCCTATAGGTGGTCTTGCCTTCATAAACAACCTTGCCGGTTCCATTGCTGCCCGGTATGTATTTCAGGCGGTCCTGAGAAATGGGTGCTCGGATAATGTACAGGGCAAGCCTTTCTATAGCACCGGTATATGAACAAGCGACA
>DBTX01000058.1 GCA_002307275.1 Hungateiclostridiaceae bacterium UBA1305 | reverse complement strand
TATGGATTTTCGAACTTGTTTTAATGCATCTTCTGCAATGTTGATGGAAGGTTCTATAGGAGAAAGACTAAAAAGAGAGTATGGCCTCAATAGCAAAAAGAATAAATAGTAAGTAGAAATTATAATGAAGAATGATGAAGGTGAAGATTGAGTTCATGAGAACTGTTCAGCTTATAACCACAGTGTACCCTGAAGCATAAGTTGAATAATATCACAAAAAGTGTTATTATTTTATGGAATTCTTTTTGCATTATACATAACAGTTTTTGAAAGGGTCTTGAGCATATATGCGCCGTGTGGAATACGGAATTTCTCGTAGATGTGAATTTAATAACAAGGAATTGGAGGCGGAATTTTTTAATAGTGATTCGAAGGAATCTGTTCATTATACAAAACCGATTACCATAATACTTGGTATCTTATTTATGCTGTTTATTATACCGGATTACTTTTTGATACATAGCAGACAAACCTTTTTAATTATAATTTTCATTAGAATAGTATTTCTTGTATTGATATTTGCTTCCGCTTTTTATTCTGACAAGATAAAGAATTTCAATCTTCATGCCATATGGATTTCGGCATATGAAATATTTGCGGCAATATGCTTTTTAACTATCTACTGCTTTTATGACTCACCCGATTTTCTCATTCAAACAATGGGTGTTATTGTAATTCTGATTGGAGTATATATGACTCCAAACAAATGGATCTATCTTAATATTGTTTCGTGTGTCATTAGTCTATCCTTCTTTTTGATCTCTCTTTACTTTATAAGTAACATTGAATCCTCAGATTTTTTAGCGGGCATTGTTTATGTGATTATAGTCATAGCATTGTGCAGTACATCCTCTTTCCGGTCAAATTATCTAAAAAGGATCCAGTATATAGACAGCAAAGAATTATTAAAAATGTCATACACAGATCCGCTTACGGGTGGCTATAACAGAGCTAAATTTGATCAGGAGCTTACCAGGTGGATGGAATACGCCAACAGATATGGTACTCCTCTTTCCATAGTCATTTTTGATATTGACAACTTTAAAATGATCAATGATCGATATGGACATTTATCGGGTGATAAGGTTATGCAGGATGTTATCGGTATTTTAAGAGTGGTTGTCAGAAAACAGGATGTTTATTCCCGCTGGGGCGGAGATGAATTTGCCATTCTCCTTCCTGGCACAGATGCTGTTCATGCCGTGGAGATGACAGAGCGATTAAGAAAATTGATTGAAGCGTATTCGTTCTGTATCAGTGAAAAAGTAACCTGCAGCTTTGGTGTGGGGACGATGAAATTCGATGAAACAGCTGATGACTTTTTCAACAGGGCTGACAGGGTTTTATACACGGCGAAGGAATCTGGGAAGAACACGGTCCGTTATAGCTTGACGGAAGCTGGAGTATTAACCTGAAGTTACTACTTTCAGTTTGCGGTAATGGCAGGGAAAAGTATTGTTATGAACGTGTTAAGCAGATATAATTAAGTTTGGTATAGAAAAGGAATTACGGGGGTCATATAGATGGCAAGACTTTTTGGAACGGATGGCGTCAGAGGGATCGCAAACTCGGAACTGACAGCTGAACTGGCCTATAAACTTGGGCAGGCGGGCGCTTATGAACTGACGGCTGAAACAAAGCACACCGCAAGGATACTTGTTGGGATGGATACACGCATATCGGGGCATATGCTGGAAGCAGCACTTGTGGCAGGGATATGCTCTGTAGGCGCGGAGGCGGTTTGCCTTGGTGTGATACCGACGCCGGCGGTAGCTTACCTCACGAGGTATTATAACGCAGACGCAGGAGTTGTCATATCAGCATCACACAACCCTTTTGAACATAATGGAATAAAGTTTTTTAATTCAAAAGGCTACAAATTATCCGACAGTACGGAGGATAAGATCGAAAAACTTATCAGATCCGGATTGGGCGACATTAAGCTGCCCGTGAATGAAGCCGTCGGTTTTAAAAGTGTAGGGAAGAATGCGCTCAGGGACTATGCCGATTTTTTGAAGAATACGGCAAACTGCAGCCTGAAGGGACTTAAGGTTGCAATTGACTGTGCCAACGGCGCTGCATACGAGGCGGCTCCACTGGTGCTTTCCGAACTCGGCGCCGAGGTCTTCACAATAAACAATACGCCAAATGGAATAAATATAAATAAGGACTGCGGCTCAACCCACATGAATGCTTTAAAGGCATTTGTCCCAGGGTGCGGCGCTGATGTCGGCTTTGCTTTTGACGGGGATGCAGACCGGGTGCTGGCTGTTGATGAAAATGGAAAGAAGGTAGATGGTGACCAGATTATGGCCATTATCGGATTGGCCCTGAAAAATGAGGGCCGCCTCAGCAAGAATACAGTAGTTGCCACTGTTATGAGCAATCTCGGCTTTGATATCATGGCACAGTCTCATGGGCTGAAACTGGAAAAGACCAAGGTGGGAGACAGGTATGTGCTTGAAGAAATGCTTGATAAGGGCTACAACCTTGGCGGTGAACAATCCGGGCATGTCATCTTCCTTGATCACAATACTACCGGCGATGGGCTGCTAACGGCACTCCAACTGCTGAATGTATTGAAGTCCTCCGGCAGAAAGCTATCAGAACATGCAGCAATCATGCAGATACTGCCGCAGGTATTGCATAATGCAAAGGTTAAGAATGAAAACAAGCACTGCTATATGGAAGATGAACTGGTCGCCAGAATGTGCTGTGAACTGGAGACGGAGTTCAATGGAGAAGGCAGGGTGCTTATCAGGCCATCAGGTACGGAATCTCTGGTACGCGTGATGATCGAAGGCAAGGACAAGGAGTATATTACCCGCAGAGCGGCAGAACTTGCTGAAATAATTGAACAAAGGTTGGGCTGAGGCATTTGCCGTCAGCCTGTCCGATATCGGCGGTAATGGGCCTGTTTTAGCCAGGTATTTCGGAAGTGAAAGAATTTTTATTGCAGGATAGCCATAATTGTTAATAAATTTTAAATTGACAACATATCATTACTTTGAATATACTAAAAGGGTAATACACTTATTTTTGAAAGGTGGGATGCATAGGGCAGATCTGAAAAAGGCAGGATTAAATGCCCGGGATGTGAGGGTAGAAACAGGGGCAGTAAAAAAGCGCCAGGACGCTAACGCGTCGACGAGGAGAAGGAGGTCACGGCAAACCGGAAACACCGGAGTGCTGTGAGATATCGAAAGATTCGGCGGAAACCTTCCGGTTGGCCACAACCGCAGAGCTTTACAGAAACTGCAGGAAACTGCAAAACAAAAGAAGCTCATTGGCAATCCTGTTCATACCTAATAATTTTCTCATTATTTATAACTTAATATTTTTGTTTTGGAATGATATCCCCCGCCTATTATGCTAAACAGGCAGATTATATCAGTCTATGCTTTTATTTCCGGAGCATGGGAAAGGTCACCGCAGCATTGTGGCAGGCCTTAATGCCTATTGCCATGCAGTTATAGTTTGATGCCGCGGTTTGATGCTGCGGCTTGCTTCCTGTTACTGAATGCAGATGAGCAGAGGATATTACATTCCTGAAGGGAACGGTATGAAGAGTATAAAGACAATCCTATTTGATCTGGATGGCACACTTTTCAGAACGGACACAGTTGATATCGTCGCTATAAACAAGGCTTTTGCCCTGAATGGTTTAGAGCGTAGAAGCGAGGCTGAGATACTGGACTGCATCGGCCTTACAATGCATGAAATGTGTGAGAGGTTTTGTATCCGCGGGTCAACTGTTGCATGTAAATTTGAAAAAGATGTGATAAGTTTTGAACTTGAAGAGATTGAACGTTTCGGTTTGATGTACGAAGGTGCAGCTGCATTGATCAGATATCTGAAGGCAAAGGGTTTCACCATCTGCATCTGCTCCAACGGCTCAAAAGAATATGTTTATGCCATTCTTGAGAAGTTTGGGCTGGTTGAATACTTTGATGAAATCTGGCCACAAACGGACGGCTATTCGAAAACCGCCGCTGTAGCCTGTCTGGCTGGGAAATATGCTAAAAACGGTTTCATCCTCGCAGGCGACAGAGACAGCGACATCGATGCAGGAAGAGAAAATGGCGGCATAACGATTGGCATGCTGCATGGCTTCGGAGGCAACGAGCCTTTTAATGCCGATTATACGGCAGGGGACATTGCCGAATTGAAAAAAGTAATCAGTGCGATTTGCGACAGTAAATTTGATTTTGTGAAGGAGAATGAATCATGTGTGGAATAGTTGGATATATAGGGGAAAAGAAGGCAGTTCCGATATTGATGAATGGGCTGAAGAAGCTTGAATACAGGGGTTATGATTCGGCTGGTGTTGCACTGTATGAAGACAATAAGCTGTCTGTAATAAAATGCAAGGGCAGACTTGCCATGCTTGAAGAAAAGCTGAAAAGTGAAAATATCATTGGCGGAAACGTAGGTATTGGACATACAAGATGGGCAACCCACGGCGAACCGAATGATGTGAACTCACACCCGCACCTGAGCAATTCAGGCAAAATCGCGGTGGTGCACAACGGTATCATCGAGAATTATATGAAACTTAAGGATTTTCTCATAAAACAGGGCTATCAATTTGTCTCGGAGACTGACACTGAGGTCATTGCACAACTGGTCGACTACTATTACAAACAAAGCAGTGATCTGGTGAAAGCCGTCATGGAAACAGTTGATGAGCTGGATGGCTCTTATGCTCTGGGAGTCATTTGCAGTGACTGTGATGATAAATTCGTCGCAGCCAGAAAAGACAGCCCACTGATCGTCGGACTCGGCAAAGGTGAGAACTTTATCGCATCCGATATACCGGCGATACTTGAGCATACCAGGGAGATCTATATTCTGGAGGACAAGGATGTTGCCGTCCTGACCAAGGATCAGGTTGTCGTGTATGACAACTACGGAGCAATTTCAAAGAAAGAGATATTCCACGTGGATTGGGATGTTGCGTCTGCCGAGAAGTCCGGTTATGAGCATTTCATGCTGAAGGAGATGTTCGAGGAGCCCAAGGTCATCAGGGATACAATAAACCCAAGAATCAAGGATGGCAGGATTACACTCGACAATATCAGCATCACGCCTGAATATCTCAAAGGAATAGAAAAAATATTCATTGTAGCCTGCGGCACGGCGTTCCATGCAGGGATGGTAGGTAAATACCTCATTGAAAAGCTGGTCCGTATACCGGTTGAGACAGATGTGGCTTCAGAATTCAGGTACAGGGATCCAATCATCAGCGAGAAGAACCTGGTAATCATCATCAGCCAGTCCGGTGAGACCATCGATACGTTGTTTGCGCTGAGAGAAGCCAAAAAGAAGGGCGCCAAGGTATTGTCGATCGTGAACGTCGTCGGCAGCTCGATTGCAAGGGAATCCGACTATGTTCTGTACACCTGGGCAGGCCCTGAAATCGCTGTTGCCTCGACAAAAGCATACAATACCCAACTGTCGGCACTTACATTGATCGCACTGGACTTTGCATATAAAAAAGACCTGATGAATGACGAGGAACTTGGAGCTATCATTGAAGATCTGAAAGCTGTTCCTGCAGCCATAGAAAAGATCCTGTCAGACAGGGAAAAAATACAGAAGTTCGCCGCAGAGCATTATAACGCCAAGAGCATCTTCTTTATCGGCAGAGGTCTCGATTATGCGCTCTCGATGGAAGGCTCACTGAAGCTGAAGGAAATCTCCTATATCCACTCCGAAGCTTACGCAGGCGGCGAATTGAAACACGGCACCATAGCCCTGATAGAAAAAGGCACCCTGGTAATCTGCCCAATGACGCAAGACAGCCTCTTCGAGAAAATGGCCAGCAACATCAAGGAAGTAAAAGCCAGAGGCGCCGTAGTCCTGGCCATCACGCACGAGAAGAACGCCGATGTGGATAAGATCGCCGATATGGTGGTTACCATACCGGATACCAATCCGCTGCTCGCTCCGATCGCGGCAGTGACGACAATGCAGCTTTTCGCTTACTACGTAGCCGTGCTCAAGGGCTGCGACGTGGATAAGCCAAGGAATTTGGCGAAGAGCGTTACGGTGGAGTAGGGCGGGGAGTTTATGGCACCGTGTTGTGGTTATAAATAATAAACCCCATCGGCGGATAAAAAACATCTTCAAGAAATAATAAAGTTCTTCAAGGGCAGGGGAGAATCGGACGCAGAATCCGAAGAACCCCCTGCCTTTTTAAAAAATTGCCGAGTCGGTCAGCTCCCATTATCACCCCTCTAACCCCAGCCTTATCGGCGTTTGAAGATAGCCTGATATATAATAGATTAAAAAAATTGAGAGTACCAATGGGCACCACCTGGCTTCATTCCTTGAAGAACTTTTTTCGAATACAGATAATGGGAAATGGAATTATGAAGAAAAGATGGGAGAGAGTTTTTGAAGAACTTTTTTCGCAGGAAGAAAGTGGTATGGCGGAGTGGTGCGGGTTTGCGACGATGAGTTTTGAAGGACTTTTTTAGTTATTACCATAGTATACTTTAAGATTCTGGATTTTAAGAATCATAATCCTATTTTCTAAAATCAGAAAATATTCGAATTCTATTATTGGGGAAACCATGAAAGACAAAGAAAAACTTCATATTGACAGTATGGAAAATATATGTAATAATACCTGAAAAGTGAGTATGTTTAGCAATATTGCAAGCAACATAGGGGCATTGAATGTCCTACACGCAGTATGATAAACCCTGCGGAGTCACTCTAACGAGTGATTCTGCGGGGTTTTATATGAGATGAAATCCACCGGCTAAG
>DBTX01000069.1 GCA_002307275.1 Hungateiclostridiaceae bacterium UBA1305 | reverse complement strand
GCCGGGGGTTTATTGTTGTTACAAACTACGCCCCTGCCGGATCACCGGCAGGGGCGTTTCTTTTACTGCTTTTAAAAATTTACTTCTGGGTCAGTCTCCATTTGTATACACTCTTGGCGCCATCGGTAAAGAACTTGATCAACTCGTCATATCCGAGGCCCTTTGCTTTGGTAAGCATTTCGTTGTACAGGGAATCGTATTCCGCTTGATCCTTTGCGAATACCATCTTCCAGGAGTACTGCCTGATAACGGTAGAAACCTGGCCCTTCTTCTGCTCCAGAGTCTTATCCATGACTGCAGGGGCTTTCCCTGTGAACACAGGGTCAACAACTGCGAGCAGGTTGTTGTTCTGGAAGTATTGCTTGGAAGTCAGGACACCCATCTTCTTTCTCCAGTCGGAAACCAGCTTCGTCGGGTTTTCATTCAGAACGGAAGACCACAGGTGGTAATCATATGCTTCGCCATTTTCCGGATTGATGGAGGACAACTGAACAAGATTGATATTCATCTGGTTCTTGCCATCCTTAAACGTTCCGCCGCCATACTTTGCGGGAACAACTTCCGGACTGTTGGGAAGGGTCTTCTTGCCAAAAGCGGTAAGGTAAGGCTTGCCACTCTTGTCAGTATTCCATGCAAGTCCTTTCGGTCCGACAGCCGTGTCGGTGGACATCAAAACACCTTCAGGCGTGTACATCCAGTTGATCAACTGCATAAGTCTTTCTGGATATTTTGCTTTGTTGCCGATACAGATCAATCTGTTTCCACCGTAAGAATTATATCCGGTGGAATAAACCTTTTCCTGAGTGAAAGGAACCATCTTGATACCTTTGCCTGCAGCCTGTCTTTCCGCTGTGTTGTAAATATTGTCCATCCAGGGGAACCAGGAGAATAGAACCTGTCCATCTTTATACTTGTTAACAACATCTTCATACTTCTGGGAAATGGAATCCGGATCCATTAAACCCATCTGGTTTGCGCTGTAGTAAAGCTTCAAACCTTTCATGTAATAGCTGTCCTTGTCCAGGAGAGCCTGGTATTTATCCGTAGTGTTGGAAATCAGTACAATTCCGCCCGGATTGAAGCTGTCGCCTTCGTCATATCCGTATACGTTTGCATACTGCTTTGCAAGACACATTTTGTCGCCATCCCAATCAGACCACAGTGAGAATCCGTAAGTAGGTTTGCCGGAATCGCTCTTGGGCTCAAGCTGCTGCATCTGCTTAAGAACAGGCAGGTAATCTTCCATAGTATTAATTTTGGGATATCCCAGTTTTGCATACAGATCCCAACGGAGGTCAGGACCCCAGGTCATATCTTCTCCCTCGGAAGGACCGCTGGGCATGTTGGATGCATTGTAGCCGAGTCCGTACACACTCTTGCCGCCTCCGAAGTTCGTTTTTGCTTTTTCAAGAACCTTCGGGAATCCGGTAGTGATTTCCTGTCCATATTTCGCAAGCATGTTGTTCTTGTTCATGTCCATAAGGTATCCGGCCTTGATGGCATCAGTATATTTGGAATCGTCGTTTCCGAATATAACGAGGTCTCCGAGGTTGCCGGAAGCCATCATGGTAGCAAACTTGGCATCACCGCCGCCGTCAACGTTGGATGCGATCATGTTCAGCTCCATATTGAACTTGTCCTTAATGATCTTGGCGAACCAACCGGTTTGCTTACCTGCATAGTTACCCAGCATGGTAAATACATTTACCTTGTACAGAGTCTTCGGAACGCCTGTAACAGTAACTTTAATAGTGGATTTGAGCGCTTTGTTTGTAGAACTGGTAACCGTGATTACTGCGGTACCGGCTGCAACACCAGTAATAATACCTTTTGTGCTGATTGCAGCTACATTCTTGTTGCTGGTCGAATACGTCAGTAGCTTCTGAGTTGTATTCGCAGGGGTAAAATTAACCTTCAGCGAGTAGGACTGTCCTACGCCGAGGGCGGCTGTACTCTGGCTTACGCTGATGCCGGTAACTTTAATCGTTGCCAGTGCAAAGGTCGTAAGAGACAGAGATACAATCAATAACATAATGAGTGCTACCGAGAGAATCTTTTTCATAAATACCCTCCTATTTTTTATACTATCACGATCATGCATCCGTTTTCCGAAAAGACGACCTGAATTGCTGGCTGCTTCGTTTTTATCCAAAACATACATTCCGCAACCCGGACTGCCTTGCCGTCCGCCGGATGAATGAACTGTGAGTACCACGTAAATTGGAAAACCAAAATCAACCTTTTACTGCTCCGATCATGATGCCCTTTACGAAATATTTCTGGAAATAAGGGTATACAATCAGGATTGGGAGAACTACTATCATCGAAACCGTCATGCGAATCGAAGTGGGCGTCTGTGCGTTTGTCATATCGATATTGCCAAGGGAGCCCGAAGTATTCCTTATAAGGGCAGCGAGTGAAGTCGCTTCGTTCAGGTACTTGTACAATAAGAACTGCAGTGTGAACAAACTCTGATCCGTTACCAGGAATACCGTATCGATGAAGGAATTCCACTGCCACACTGCTGCAAATATCGCAATAGTCGCCAAAATGGGTATAATCAGCGGAAAGATGATGGAAGTAAAAACCCTCATATACCCTGCCCCGTCTATCTCGGCAGACTCCTGCAGCGCATCCGGTATGGATTCTACAAAGGTCTTGACAAGAATGATAAAAAATGGGGAGACGATGGATGGAAGAATATAAGCGAGAAAATTATTCGTCAGTTTTAGATTGTACATTGTGATGAACCATGGAATGATCCCTGCGTTAAAATACATGGTAATAATCAGGAATCTATACCAGAATTTTCGCCCCCACATTGCCTTTTTGGTAAACAGAAAGCCGAGGAAGGCGGAGGCAATGATAGTCAAGCCGGCTCCGATCACCGTTCTCAGGATGGATATGCATGCTGAATTTAACAAACCGGGTATCTGCAGCACCTGTATATAATTACCAAAATGTATCCCCTTCGGGATAAAGGTAACCAACCCTCTGCTGCTCAGGTCGTTGTTACTGATCGTATTGATGAACAGGTAGTAAAAGGGCAGTATGCACAAGAGTGTGAATAATATGTAAAATGTATAGTTCAATATGTTGAAAAAGATTCCCCCGAAAGTCATTTTATTTTTTTTCATCCGGTAATTCCTCCATTTTATGTTTCAGCCGTCTCCATTGAAACAAGCTCCGGTTATTCCATATGACCCTATATGATAGACTCGCCGCGCAACAGCTTGGAAAGTGAATTCGCAAAAAACAGCAGGAAAACGCTTATGATGGATTTAAGCATGCTGACTGCCGTGGCAAAGGACCAATTGGCTCCCATAATGCCTATGTTGTATACGTAAAGGTCAAGCACCTCGATTGTGTCCTTGTTGACTGCATTCTGAAATACATAGTACTGTTCCATGCCATTGTTGATAAAGTTTGCGATGGAGAGCAGCAGCAAAACAAAGAAGGTTGGCAGGATTCCCGGTATTGTGATGTGCCAGATCTGTCTGAAGCGCCCCGCGCCATCCACCCTGGCAGCTTCATACAATTCCTGGTCCAGGGAAGCAATGGCGGCAAGGTACATGATCGCACCCCAGCCAAGGCCCTTCCATGTGTTCCAGGCAACCATTTTCAGCCAGATGTGCTGGCCTGAAGCAAGGAAATTGATTCCCTTATCGATTACATGCATTTGAATAAGCAGGCGGTTGATCAATCCTCCGTCCACGGAAAACAGCGAAAAGGCTACTGAAAATACAAGAACCCAGCTGATAAAATTCGGCAATGTTGTCAGAACCTGCACCAATTTTCTCAGCCAATGCGTTTTTATTTCAAGCAGAAATATGGCAAATGCAACAGGGAGTACGGAAGTGACAATGTTCAAAGAACTGATGGCGATCGTATTCTTCAGAACCCTTACAACTTCCGCCGTTTGTGTCGGGTTGGCAAAAATCGACTCAAACCACTGTAATCCGACGAAATTGTCCTTGCTCAAGGGCAACCCGGGACTCCAGTTAAAGAACGAGTAAATCCATCCATGAAGCGGAAGATAGGAAAATACAAAAGATATAAGCAAAAAGGGCAATGCCATGAAAAAGAGCTTGTATTTGTCAATGTTTTTATTTTTCTTCTTTACCACAACAGCTGGACTTAAAGGTAAACTCATTCCCCGGCCTCCAATAAATTAGAATATATATCGCATCTTGAAAATTATCTATGCAAAAAATGTACGATTACTATTTTATTTTAGATTAGCAAGATTTTTATGTATATAATAAAAAGTAATTCCACTAATAAAAATCAACACACTTTTTAAACAACACACATAGATGGTAAAAAGGCATGAAATTGTTATTGTTATTTGCCGTTCAGTATGCCCCGGATTATGGATTCCTGATACTCTCCGGGCGCAGTACCATAAGCGTTTTTAAAGAGAACGCAAAAATAGGAAGTATTCGAAATGCCAACCGCATTGGCCACGGAGGTAACCTTGCTTTTTGGAGACGCCAGCAGTTCCTTTGCCTTTTCCATCCGGACCCTGCACAAGTAATCATTAAAGGACTCACCCGTCGTTTTTTTAAAAATGCATCCAAGATAATTCGGCGAAAGATATACCTCCGATGAAATGGTCCTGAGATTGATATCAGATGCGTATCTGGCTTGAATCAGTTCCTCCACCTTTTTTACAATGCTCTCATCCTTTTTGCTCTTTTGAACCCTGAACTGTTCCAGAACTCTTTCTATATAATCATATACATAATCCTTCATTTCGCTCAGAGTCCCGAGTGACAGGATCTGTACACCAGCGGTATCCGCCCCGGTATTGTGGTACAAATTGTAGATCATAATGCCAATCTCATTGACCAGACCGTATAAATAATTTACAATGATTTCCCTTCCAATGACAGCATTCTCACTTATGACACTAAAAAGCTCCCTCAGCAGCGAATTAGTCCTTTCCTCGTCACCGGACCGTAATGCATGCAGCAGCTGTTTATTATAATAACTTCCCACCGTCATAAACTCTGAGACCTTCTGGCTGCGCTCCCAGTGGTTCCGCTCCAGTTCCTCGAATGCAACAAACGACTGGCCTCCTATGAAAACGGCATATTCCAGGGCTTCCTCCGCCTGCCGGCAGGACTGCTTCATAAGTTCCAGTCCGTCAACCGGTTTCCCCGCACCTATGACAGGTTTCATTCCTGTCTCCTCAATAAAGGCCTGGATCAAAATATCACAGGAAGCAGTGATTCTACCCTGAAGTTCGCCAGAAGTACAGATACACAGATAAAGAACCCCCTTAACCGGATCAACTGCGTGAATCAGTTGAACATGGTCTGATTCGGAAAACAACAATGACGCTGCAAGGAATTTCTCAACTTTCTCAAAATTCTGGTAGGGCAGGGACAGCCTTTGATTCTCCGCTGCCATTAGTGCCAAAACAAGGAAGAACCCTTCCTGTGGTAATAGACTAAAACCTCCCTGCCTCTTCATCGGATCTTCGAAAGACCCACCTTTTAACAAATCCAATAAAAAAATACTCGCTACGATTTTATCGTTCTTCTCTTTATTTTCCTTCAGCCTGAGAACTTCTTCCTGATGCATCCGGCTTGCATTGCAATCCTCCGCGGTCTTTTTTACGGCATCATAAAGCTCCTGCTCTTCCACAGGTTTCAAAATATAGGCAAATGTATTGATCCGGATCGCTTCCTGGGCCAGCCGGAAATCGTCATAACCGGTCAGAACGATAATTTTCACCTCGGGAAGGAATTCACGTATCTTTCCACTCATTTTAAGCCCATCCATTCCCGGCATTTTAATATCTGTTATGATAATGTCCGGCCGGATCCTCTGTGCAAGCTCAATTCCCTCAAACCCGTCGCAGGCCGGTACCGGAACCGCAATACCAAGCGCGTTCCAGTCGATGAAATCCAGCAGGCCCTCCCTCTCCCATCTCTCATCTTCCACAATCAGCAGCTTAAGCATGCATCTTACCTCCAGACGAAGATCCCGAGCCGGAAGGAATCATTAAAAGATCCATTTCTTCCTTTTCGTCCATTTTTATATTAATGATGACCTGTGTTCCGATCCCCGGTCTGCTGAAAATGTCCAGGGTATGCCTTTCCGCATAACAGGCGGCAAGTCTGCCGATCACATTCTTAACGGCATACCCTCCGCCCCCGGATCTCTCCACCCTCCCGGCCATTACATCGGCAAGAGTCCTGCTATCCATACCAATCCCGTCATCAGTCACTTCAAGAGTGAGACATTCTTCATTCCTTTTTACACGAAGAATCAAAAGGCCGTGCGCTCTCTTTGGTTCAATACCATGCAGCAGTGCATTTTCAACAAGCGGCTGGAGCAGGTTTTTTAAAATCATGCAGTCAAGAGCGGATTCGTCCAGCTCATAGATTACATCGAATTGCTCTTCAAAACGGATTTTCTGTATCTGCAAATAGGAACGAACCATATCGATTTCATCCCTTACCGTAATCATCGTCCCACCCTTGCTCAACACAAGCCGGTAAAACCTGGCAAGCGAGTTGGAAATCCTGACGACCTCCGCCGGACTTCCCTTTCTGGCTACCCAGGAGATGGTCGCCAGCGTGTTATAGAGAAAATGCGGATTGATCTGTGCTTCCAGAGCCTTTAATTCCGCTTCCCTCTCCAGAAGCTGGATTTTGTAAACCGTTTCAACCAAGTCATGAATTCTGGAGGTCATATGGTTGAAATTCTCGGCAAGCTCGCCGAATTCATCCATAGAACTGATTGGAACTGAAACATCCAGATTGTTGTCCTTCACCTGCTTCATTGCCTTTACCAGTCTCTTGATCCTTCGCAGAAGCATATTGGTAATGACATAAATAATCGTACCAAGTAAAACAGATAATATGGCAAGAACGACAAGAAGCCTCACAATGGTGCCTCGCGCATCGCCCAGGAAATTCTCCGCAGGAAAAATCCCGACAATACTGCAGCCGATGTCTTCAATCGGGATTGCTATTACAATGGATTGCTTGTTCTTCAGTTTTATCAGATCGTTTATTTTTTCCCCTCCGGTATATTCAGTGAAACCGAGTGTATCAACACTTTTCTGATAGAGGTCTGGAATGTTATTGGAAACAATCACCCCGGCCGAGTCTGCTACAAACACCTCTCCCCATTTGCTGATTACAGTGTCTCTCAGCATGTCCAAAAGTTGATTCTCCTTCACCTCTATCTCAACCAATCCAGTACTTTCCTTCGATACAGGGGACAG
>DBTX01000045.1 GCA_002307275.1 Hungateiclostridiaceae bacterium UBA1305 | reverse complement strand
ATCAGCACATCGGCATTTGCCTCGACAAATAACTCCTGCTTGCCTTTGTGTTCGTGTATGGAAGTCAACATACCAACAATTCCTGGAGTGAGAAGTGCCTTCGGTCTATTTTTATAATCAAATTCTTTCATCATAATCTCCTTCACAACTGTGTTTTCTATATCATTGTATAGCATAATGATGTAGAATTCAAGTCAATGATAGAGATTAATTTCCATCATTTTATAATAAAATACATCATTATTCGCAATTATGATGTATAAAAATAGTTTGTTTGTGCTATGTCATCTATCTCGCATTTTAAAAAGCCCTTTGTTTTCAAGGGTTTGAGGCTCGTTGAAGCATGGTCACGCACTCAACGTGTGCCGTCCATGGGAACATATCAACCGGCTGCACCTCCGCTACCTTGAATCCCTGTGCCTCCAGATACTTCAAATCTCGCGCAAGTGTAGCGGGATTACAGGAGACATATACAATCCTTTTGGGCCGCATTTCAGCGAGCATTAGTAAAAGAGATTCCTCGCAGCCCTTCCTTGGAGGATCCAATACAACTATCTCTGCACGGACTCCTTTCCTGTATAGCTCAGGAACTGCTTTTTCCGCTTCACCCAGGACAAACTCAACATTTGTGATTCCATTGAGTTCAGCATTCATACGGGCATCGGAAATAGCTTCCTCTACTACCTCTACTCCATAGACCTTTCCGGCTTTTGCTGAGAGGAACAGTGATATTGTCCCGATACCGCAGTAAAGGTCAAATACTGTTTCAGTTCCAGTCAATGCGGCATATTCGAGGGCTTTTGAATAAAGCACTTCTGTCTGGACCGGATTGACCTGAAAGAAGGAATGCGGCGAAATGAGGAATCGATATCCGCCGATCATATCGGTTATGGTCTTGCTGCCGTAGAGTAGTATATTTTTACGCCCTAGAATGACGTTGGTGCTTTCAGTATTGATGTTCAGATAGAAGCTTTTGATTCCGTATGCTTCAAGGCCCTCTCCAGCTTTTCCTACTCTTGCCGTTCCTGCTGCTGCCGTCCCTGATGATTCCATTGCTGCTTCCGTTGATGTCACTGTGTCTTCCATTGTCTTTCCGCTCTCAAGCAGCCTCCTGACCAATTCATCCGACGCCGGCAGCTTATTACCGTTGATGACAAGCACGACCATTACCTCGCCTGTGTTGAAGCCAACGCGCGTAACAATATGCCGCAGCAATCCCTTTCCTGTTGCTTCATTATAAACAGGGATGCCCTTCTCTACGATAAACTGCCGGACGATCTTCCGCACCTTATCACTTTCAGTATCCTGGATCCCGCAATCTTCCGAATCAATCACATCATGGGAGCGGGCGGCGTAAAAGCCGGTGATTACACTACCGTTCACCTCAGCCACTGGATATTGGGCCTTATTCCTGTAATTCATAGGCTGCTTCATTCCGATTGTTTCATGAACAATCACGTCCTTCAGCCCACCAATCCGCTCAAGATTATCCCGGACCAATTTTGTTTTGAAGGCAAGCTGTGCTGTATAGTCCATATGCTGCAGATTGCAGCCGCCGCAGCGTCTGTATGCACTGCAAAAGGGTTCAACCCTGCCGGGTGAGGGTCTCAGTACAGCGATAAGTTTCCCAACTGCATATGTTTTATTAAGCTTGATGATCCTGGCTTCGACCTGCTCCCCCTCCAGCGCACCGTCAATGAACACGGCGAGCCCTTCTATTCTGCCCACTCCCTGGCCTTCATGGGTCATCCCCGTGATTTCGAGTGTATAATTTTTGTTTTTTTCAATACCTGGCATATTCATGCTCCAATACAATTAAATTTGTGATTCATAAGTATATATCTTGAAAAAAAGATTGTGAATTGCCACAAAACACCAAAAAATTAGCCCCTATAATCAGGGGCTATACAAAAAATCAATATAGAATCAGTATGCCATATTATTATTGTTCCAATTTCCCCCAGTTTTATACACAGGCAATCTTAAACTGCTGTATTTATACCTTGAAACGTTTAACAAGGCTGTCAAGAGTTCCCGATACTTCATCCAGCTTTATGGTCATATCCTCAATCTGCTTCATGTTCTTCTGCTGCTGTTCAAGTCCGGCATCAATTGCATCCCTGTCCACAGCCGTTTGATTTGCCGCTTTCGAAATCGTATCCAGGGCGCCGGCCAGCTCTGCCGTGTTGTCTTGTCTTGCCTTGACGGCAATTGCCGCTTCCTTCAGCGTCTCAACGATACTGTTGACTGTACCGGCAATTTGAATGATGCTTTCTTTTGCAGCGTCTATTTTATTGGCGCCTTCATCAACACTGCTGACCCCGTCACCTATTTTGTCCACTGCGAATTGTATTCTGCCCTGTATCTCACGTATCAGCAGCTTGATCTCACCTGCCGCCTTGTTGCTGCCTTCCGACAGCTTCCTGATTTGTTCTGCAAGGACAGTGAACCCCTTACCTTGTTGTCCTGCTCTTGCTGCTTCGATCGCCGCATTGAGCGCAAGCAGGTTTGTTTTTGAAGCTATTTCGGTAATTGTATTTGTTATCGCACCAATCTTGCTTGAAGAGTCCTCCAGATCATTGATGGAATCTGCGATCTGCCTGACCGTCCCGGTTGCATCCCTTATGACGCTCTCTGCCTCTGTTACTGATTTTTCACCTGATGCTGCCATTTTAATAGCCTTCATTCCGTCCTGTACCACTTTCCCCGTCGCAGACGCAAGGTTATCGGCTTCAATGTTCGTCCGCCCCATTTTACCAATATCCTCATTGGAATGTTTAGCTCCTGCGGCAATACCGTCCATAATGCTTTTGATCCCGCTTGAAACCTTGCCTGCGTTATCTCTGCTGTGGCTGAACAGTTCAGAAAGCCCCTTACGCAAAACGCCAATGTCACCGGAAGTCGTCCTGACCTGTTCCAGCATTTTTTGCTGCCCGTCAAGCACACCGTTAACACTCTCGCCAAGCTTTCCAATTTCATCGTTTCTTCCACTACTGATCCTTTCGGTCAAATCGCCTTCACCAGCTCTTTTAAGAACGTTCGTCATATTCCTTAACGGACTGAGAATATTTTTTGAAAGCATCAATGCAAAAAGCATGCCGATCAATAACGAAATAAATACAATAATTGCCAGAGTCCACATCAAGGTATTTTTAAGTTCCCTGGATTTTTTAACATCCTCGGACAGATAACCCTTATATGCAGATTCGAGATTTGTAAGAGATTGTTTCTGTTGCTCATATGCGGTAACCGCTTCAGTATAATGTTCCTTTAGTCCGCTGTTTTCCATGGAAGATTTTGCTGCAAATACCTTGTCCAACGCAGCTGTTAGTGCTTCACCATCAACTGCCGCCTCACCTGCAAGAGGTGCATTATTTGCAGTCATAAGCTTTTCCAGACTGCCAAGTACTTGATTCACATTTAGCATGCCCTGGGTGAAATCTTCTGAACTGCCATCCTTTGCAGAGATAGCAGCCTCAGCTTTTGCACAGGCCTCCTGCGTCAGTGATATCGCATTATCCGCAGCTGCAAGTTTTGCCATTGCACTGCCTAATGCTCCTGCTTCCAATGCATCGAGCACCTTTTTCCCATCTTGTTCGTTTTGCACTACTGTATCAATGTAAGTACGGATTGTGTCCATTAACGCATTATCGAGCGCCGGAATTTGAATTTCAGGCTCTGACGGCTGATTTACGGAATCTGCCGGTTGAATGGAATTCTGTAGTTCGATTGACTGCTGCAGTTTAACAATCGCTGAGGCTGTTCCTTCGTATTTGCCCAAAATTTCATCTATTGCAGCCGCCAATTCATTCAATGCAGACTGCTGCTGAACAGAAAGCTGCTTTAATGCGGCTGCATTATCCAAACTATCCTTGATACTGGCGTCCACCTGTATCATAATCAGTTTTTTCAATACCTGCTCCTTTGCAATCAGCGAATCAACCTGTTTCCGGAAATCCGCCAACTTGCCCAGGTATTCGGAGGGGTCTGCTTTTTTTATACTTTCTTCAATATCTTTCAAGGTATTTGAAATTTGAGTATTTGTTTCCACAAGCGCGTCCAACTGGAGCTTCTCTTTGTTTTCAGACTGTCCGGCCTGCTTTTCAACAGCTTGTTTGATCAGTCCGCTTCTGTTTTCGAATTCATCCTTGCCTGATTCATCTTGTTCTATCACGATTTTTGCTGCTGTCTGCTGCTGGGCATCGATCAGATCCCTGATCGCGCGAATGCCTGCCACACGCTCATTATTGCTGTCTGCACTCGCAGCAATTCCTCTGACCATGAGGTTATATCCGCTGAAAGTAATGATCAGCGCCATGGCAGAACATGCTAAAACAGTAATTATAAAAGCGAGGACCAGTTTTGTCCTAATATTAATCATCCGATTCATCTCCATAGCCGAATAGAAGAGTCAGGTAACCGAAAGTTCATCTTATTACTGCAATTACATAATATAAACAAAATCCTTGGCTTATCATATATTATTCGATATAATAATACAAAATCCTTCTAAAGATATTGCAAAAAAATTACCAGGCATAAGTTTTTTACACTTATGCCGCATATGTTGTATTTTATTATATTATGGCATAAAAAAATTGACAAAGCACTAATAATCGTTTATAAATAATAATTGCAGCAATAGTGCCGAAAAAAAAGGAATTTGGATATAAGTGTAGAATTATTTTGGACATAAGTGTAGAATTACTCATGTACTGTTTCACTGGCCAGTACTGTACAAAAGATAAATATTCAAGTGAGGCATTATCATTTATACAGGATGGTTGGTATGAACAAAGCTAAGGCTAATAACGCTGAAAAAAAATATCTTTCAATTGTATTGGTGCCTCATTCTTCAAGTAATGTGAAGGTGTTTCGCTTCACTTCCTTTTATGCAAAGCTGGTCATCTGTTTTATCCTTTTAACTGCTGTATTTATTGGCGGAGGTCTTTACATCTCCAAAATGCTTGAAGAAAACAAGGCGCTTAAGCAAAATATCAATGAGCTTTACAGTACAAATTCCGAACAGCGGAAGCTGATCAACGAAAAATCCAGTGAAGTGGATCAACTGAAGGATGAAAGCAGTGCATTCAAAGAAACCGTAAATGATAAAATAGAAGAATATACTAAAAATTTCAATAAAATAACGGATACCTACATAAAAGAACAGACATCCACCAAAACAAACAGATCCGGTGATAGAAACGGCAATTCTTTTACAAACGATATCAAGGTTCTAAAGAGCAGTATTGATGATCTCAGCCAGCTTTACAGCCGTACTGTCATCCCTGTGGCCGACCTTACCAAGGCTGAGACCAAGCTTGAAAAATATCTTGAGACCATACCGACTCTTTGGCCTGTAAGAGGCGATATTACTGACAATTTCGGTTACAGGAAGGATCCCTTTACCAGAAGGACCAAATTTCATGAAGGCATTGATATAGGCGCTGACAGGGGAACAAGCATCAAAGCCGCCGCAAGCGGCAAGATTATTATGTCTGAGCGTACAAGTGGACTCGGACTTACAGTAAAAATCGATCACGGACGTGGGATCGTCACATTGTATGGCCATGCCTCAAAGCTTTTAGTCAAGGTCGGACAAATCGTGAAAAAAGGCGATGTAATAGCAAAGGTGGGGAGCTCCGGCCGCAGTACGGGACCACATCTCCATTTTCAAGTCATGCTTTACGGCACTACCGTTGATCCGCTTCAGTATCTGGACGAAAGGTAAATACTATTTCAATTTTCACATGAAGGGAGTTTTATATGTTTAAAAAGAACACAGGATTCCGTGAGGGAGTCGACACACTTATTGGTAATAATACATCATTTATCGGAAATATTACATCTGAGGGTTCAATAAGAATTGATGGCAAGATCAAGGGTGATATTCAGGTTACTGGAGATGTCTACGTCGGAGAAAATTCCATAATTACAGGAAATATTAATTGTTCAAATGTACACCTCTCAGGTACCGTTGAAGGCAACATTACGGCCAAGGGCGTTTTGAAGATCCTTTCCACCGCCAAACTTTTTGGCGATATTAAGGTGAACAGCTTCGTAGCAGATGAAGGTGCACTGTTCCAGGGCAAATGCAATATGATGGATGACACTCCTGCTAACAACACCTCTGAAAAGAGCAGCCTCAAAAAAAATTACAAGAAAAGTACGGTCCTTGAAGAAGTCTATGATGACAAATAGAATCACAAACCTAAAGCGGTCAATATATCGTATTGTGAAAGCATGAAGACAGCCCACATGATCATGGCGGCCAGAGCAAGACGGAGCAGCAGGTGTATTTTCTTTATATTTCGTTTCCTGACATACCACAATCTGCGGTAAAGGATGCTGTTCCTGAACATGGAATCACCCCCGTGCCCATAATATGCAGGGGGTGAATAATTGGTGCATGTATTATTTACTGTTACAGTGTTTGTTTATTGTTCATGAGAATTTCCATTGCCATATATCTCTTTAAAGTATTTTCCATTTGAATATTCAAATCTTCAAGAAAAAGGTTGTATAGGTCTCTGTCTTCGATGAGATATTTACATTCCAGAACACGGTCCAGAAAACCGCTGATTTTTTTTTGGACTTCTTTGTCCTCAAGGACTTTCAGGTTCCTGTCCTTTGCAATGACAAGCCGGAGCAGCGATGGTATTCTCAACGCCGGAGATTCCAGTTCCTGTTCCAATCCGAGCAGCATATCCAGATCTATATCAAGAGCTTGTGTGATACTAAGCATGATTTCCAGCTTTGGATTTTCCTTTCGGCCGTTTTCAAGCTGAGACAGGTAAGCCGGCGAGATGCCTATTTCACGTGCAAAGTCAACAAGTGATATCTTTTTCTCTTTCCTCTTTGCTTTAATGATTTCTCCCACCCTGATCTGCACTTTACTCCTCCTCACCATCCACTGCCACTTGCATCTTTATATTATATCAATACTGAAGTGTTTATCAACTTAAATTATAAAGTACCGCGCTCTATCCGGATTACAGTATATTCCCTGCATTTTTGCAGTAAGTACCCTTTTGTGTTATAATGAAAAAAATATGTTCCATACTTATCCAATCTTTTCACTGTACAGAATGGAACATATTAACACTGCCAATAGTCCAAATACATAACAAAGATTTACTTTATTAACAAGGAGGAAGTTCATGAGGTCCAGTTCCAAGCCTTCTCCCAACGGAGCGGCAAAAAAAGTCAAAAAGGTATCTTCCGTGAGGAAGTTCATATTCACTGTTGTAAAGTTTTTAGTAATTTTTTTCGTTGTAATAGGATGTGCTCTGGCTGGCATAGCTGGCGGTGCAATTTATGGCTACATAAAAACAGCTCAGCCTATCCGTGACGAACAGCTTGCAATGGTGTTATCCAACAAGACAACAGTCATATCCGATTCCAAAGGTAATGTGATACAAAAGCTTACCGGCAAAGACAACAAGGACAGTGAACCGATTACGGACAAGGAGGCTCCAAAATTTTTAAAGGATGCAATCATTGCTATTGAAGATGAACGCTTCGAAACACATCCAGGCATAGATTTCAGAAGAATTTTCAGTGCAGGCCTCAGTTATCTGACAAGCAGCGGAACACCCACGCATGGCGGCAGTACCATCACCCAGCAGGTTGTCAAGAATATTACAGGAAATGATACCCCCTCTCTGCAGCGCAAGGTTCAGGAGTGGTACGCCGCAATACTGCTCGAACGAAAGCTTGAAAAGTGGCAGATCCTCGAGCTTTATATGAATATAAGTTATTGGGGCCACAGCTGCTACGGTGTGCAGTCCGCTTCAAAGAAATATTTTGGTAAACCTGTTCAGGAATTGACACTTGCGCAGTGTGCAGTACTGGCAGGTATCACAAACAGCCCTGGCCGCTTTGATCCCTTTACGGAAAAAGGACGTGAAAACGCCAAGACCAGGCAGGAAGTAATTTTAAATCAAATGCTAAAGTTTAACATGATAAACCAAACGCAGCATGATGAAGCAATGGTGGAAGATCTTAAATATGCATCTAAAGATCAATCCACGAAAGTCACCAGTGTGCAGAGTTACTTTGTGGATCAGGTTATCATAGATGTTCGCGATGCCCTTATGAAGGAATTAAATATCTCCTCTACACTGGCTAAATTTATGATTTACAACAACGGTCTGGAAATTCACACAACAATGGATCCATCCATACAAGCCGACATGGATCAGGTATTTACGGATGATGAATATTTCCCTGTAGTAAATAAAACGGCAAATAGACAACTTGAGCATCCGCAAGCCGCAATGGCCATCATAGATCCACAGAACGGCCAGGTAAGGGCGCTTTACGGCGGATATGGCAAGAAGGAGGCAAGCAATACACTGAACAGGGCATCCTCCTCACTGATGAGAAGGCAGCCGGGATCAAGCATCAAACCCCTGGTCGTATACGCCCCTGCAATTGACTTGAAGCTGATCACTCCAGCAACAATCATTGATGATGTACCTGTATATATGATGACTGGAGTTGGAAAGAACGTTGACAAGGAATACCCAAGAAACTATGACAATACGCACGATGGCCTCACTACAGTAAGAAACGGTCTTAAGAACTCTGTAAATGTAGTGGCCGTAAAGATCTGGAGAGATATACTCGGTGCGGACAATTCTGTAAATTACCTGAAAAAAGTCGGTATAGACAGAGAAAATGAAAAGTATATTTCCCTTGTAATGGGAGGACTCGAAACAGGCGTCAACCCGCTTCAGATGGCAGCCGCCTATGTACCCTTTGTACACAAAGGCATGTATTATGAGCCTACAACTTTTACGCTTGTCAAGGACAGTACAGGGAAAAAGCTGATAGATAAAAAACCTGTTTATCAGACTGCATATAGCGAACAGACGGCATTCCTCATGCAGGATATGATGAAGGGCGTCACGACGGGCAAAGAGCAGACTTACCCGCATTCCGGCACAGCGGCGGCCTATGTAAATGAGAAAACCGTAGGAATGCCGGTTGCAGGTAAAACAGGTACAACCAGCAGTAATATCGACAAATGGTTTGTGGGCTATACGCCATATTATACCGCTGCTGTCTGGTACGGCTATGATAACAATGGCACTGAACCGATTACACTCGAAAAAGCAGAATATAATCAGGCAATGATCATATGGGCAGCTGTTATGAAAAAAGTCCATAGCGGACTGGCAAAAAAAGAATTTGCAGCACCGCCCGCCGGTATAGTTCAAAAGAAAATTTGTATTTATTCAGGTAAAATTGCCACAGCTTTGTGTGCTCAAGATCCAAGAGGAAATGCCACAAGAATGGAATACTTCATTAAGGGGACAGAACCCAGGGACGATGATCTTTGTACTGTTCATGTACAGGCACAGGTCTGTACGGAAAGCCAGGATATATACAAGCGCAATCTGCTTGCCGGGCCATACTGTCCGCCCGACAAGGTGATATCGAAGGTATTCATCCAGAGAACACCGCCATATGTACCTGTAAAACCAGGTGAACCAGCGCCCAAGGATGTAATATATGAACTACCTGCGGGAGAATATTGTAATATCCATGGCAGCCCGACTTCTAACGACACAAGTTCGGCGATTGACTTAACCCAGACACCGGTCGACAGTAATGAGACCAATTCCGCCATACAACTGCCGTAGAAATATGATTCATGATTTACAGAAAATAGATATCAGGTTCAATAGCAAATAAAAAATACAGGGGTATTGTGCATCAAACCCCTGTATTTTTTGTTGGATTTACTGTTGTTTGGATGTAAACAGCGTCCCTACATCTGCACCGGCGATAATATCCATGATGATTTCAGGATCTGAACCGCTGGCGAGCACCATATCCACGCCTTTTGCATTTGCAAGTTTTGCAGCCGCTAATTTTGTTATCATACCACCGGTTCCGCGTCTCGATCCTGCTCCACCGGCACACCCTTCAATTTCCGGGGTAATTTCCTGCACAATGGACAACAATTTGGAATTGCTGTTATTTCTGGGATCACTGTCATAGAAGCCGTCTATATCAGACAGGATGATGAGCAGATCCGCATCTACCAGAACTGAAACAATTGCCGAAAGAGTGTCATTGTCACCAAATACAAGTTTTTCGCCATACTCTATTTCATCTATCGATACCGAGTCATTTTCATTTACAACTGGAACAATCCCACTCTTCAAAAGAGTCTCAAAGGTGTTGATTACATTTCGCCTCGTGTGTTCCTCTTCAACAACATCGCGGGTAAGTAGGATCTGTCCCACTATGTGCCCATACTCGGAAAAGAATTTACTATAAATATGCATGAGTTCACATTGCCCAACTGCAGCGACAGCCTGCTTTTCCTGCACTGTTTTGGGTCTTTCCCTGAGTTTGAGCTTACCGACACCCACTCCAATCGCTCCTGATGTCACCAGTATGACCTCTTTATCCTGATTGAGCAAATCTGAGAGTACTCTTGCCAGCTTGTCGATTCTGGTAAAGCTCACCTTCCCATTATCATAAGTGAGCGTCGATGTGCCGACTTTTACTACAATCCTTTTTGCTTTTCCCAATACTGCCCTCTCATCGTTCATGTTAGAGTCACTCCAAGTTCTTATTCGTCATTTTACTTTTGCGTTAAAAGGGGGCATCTCCAGGTCTGGTACTTTATCGGATATGTCCCTTTTCTGATACCACTATTATACATTAACAACCTGCAAACGTAAATCAACCTATCTCCTTCAATTATTACAATTTACTTCATTTTCGCCATTGAAAAATTGTATCACAATATTTATTATTAGGTAGAAAGGATTAAATCACTTTATGTTATAGTTATCCTCACCCAGCATATGCAGCGTAAAGTTTGCTGCATGATAACCCCCTCGTGAAAGCGTTTATAAATTTAACTATATAATTTTCATACTGCAAATGCAGATAGCACTGAAAGAAAGGGATTTTATGAAAACCAACCTGGGAAGAAGTAACATGAATACAATCAATATAAGAAGGCATCCCGACAGCGGCTATGATGCCTGGCTTGCTTTCGCGGGTATAGACAAGGATGGCACAATATACAGCCATACTTTGCCAGAAAGTATATACACCTTTGGCCGGGATCCATTGCTGGATACCGCCAGAGATGAGCTGAAATGCGCCCTGAAGCTATTAACAGGGAAAATGCCGAAGGTCGTGGATAGTCCCGCAAAAAGCGGCTCCATACTATTGGAAATACTTGCGGGTCCTGTCAGAACTGACAGTTTCGTTCCAGAAGAAGAGTGGAATAAACTGGGCTCTGAAGGTTATATTATAAAATATTGCAATACTGCTTCGGGAAAAAATCTTCTGATTACAGCAAAGACTGGCGCCGGTGTACTGTATGGAGTGTATGCACTCCTACGCCTGGTGCAGTGTGGAACTCTGACACAGGACATCTATTTGCTGGAAAATCCCGTGACAGGACTCCGTATGCTTAATCACTGGGATAATTTGGATGGAAAAATTGAAAGGGGTTATGCCGGCAGTTCAATATTTTTTGAAGATAATAAATTTATAATGGACTTATCAAGGATCCGCGATTATGCAAGACTCATGGCTTCTATAGGTCTTAACGCAGTAGTTATGAACAATGTCAATGTTCATAAAACCGAGACCAACCTTATTACCAGTGCTTTCCTCCCCAAAGTTGCCAAAGTGGCTGAAATATTCCGGAAATATGGAATAAAGACATTCCTTAGTATCAATTACTGCAGCACAATGGAGATAGGTAAGCTGGATACAGCCGATCCACTGGACGAAGGTGTTAAAAGCTGGTGGGCAAACAAAGCTAAGGAAATCTTTGAAACCATACCTGATTTTGGCGGTTTTTTGGTAAAGGCCGATTCAGAATTCCGTCCCGGTCCTTTTACCTATGGCAGAAACCATGCAGAAGGTGCCAATATGCTGGCGGCAGCACTCGAGCCGTTCGGAGGACTTGTCATATGGCGCTGCTTCGTTTACAACTGTACTCAGGATTGGAGAGACAGGGTTACTGATCGTGCTAATGCAGCATATGATAACTTTATGCCTCTGGACGGCCTGTTTGCAGATAACGTATTATTGCAGATCAAAAGCGGACCAATGGATTTCCAGGTCAGGGAACCTGTATCACCACTTCTTGGAGGTCTGAAAAAGACAAACTTTGTTCTTGAATTCCAGATAACGCAGGAATACACTGGTCAGCAGAGGCATCTATGCTACCTTGCACCTCTGTGGAAGGATGTGTTCGATTTTGATACATACAGGGACGGTGCTGGTTCAACAATTGCAAGCCTTCTTTCCGGAGCTGCTGCAAGCGGCAGACTGTCAGGTATCACAGCTGTTGCCAATATTGGCAATGACATGAACTGGACTGGTCATGACCTGGCACAGGCTAATTTTTATTGTTATGGCAGACTTGCCTGGAATCCAGGACTAAGCTCTGAAGAAATTGCCAAAGAGTGGGTGATTCAGACCTTCGGATGCAATCCACACCTTTTGGATACCATTACAGGCATGCTGCTCGAATCACATCACATCTATGAAAGCTATACCTCTCCATTAGGCATAGGCTGGATGGTTAATCCTAATCAACATTATGGACCCAATGTCGATGGATATGAGTATTCCGCATGGGGTACATACCACAGAGCGGATCACGAAGGATTGGGTGTTGACAGGACAGTAGCAGCCGGAACCGGCTATGCAGGAAGATATAATAAACCCGTATCTGAACTATATGAAAACCCGAAGACCTGTCCGGAGGAATTACTGCTGTTCTTCCACCGCGTATTGTACAAACAGAAACTCAAATCAGGTAAAACACTCATACAGCATATCTATGACAGCCATTTTGAAGGAACCGGAAAAGCGGAGCAATTGGTAATCAAATGGAGCGGTATGAAGGATCTGCTCCCTCCGCAAACCTTTGAGCGGGTATTGAATCGTTTAGCAGAGCAGGCAAAACATTCAAAAGAATGGTGCGATGTCGTGAATTCATATTTTTACAGGAAGAGCGGTATTCCGGATAATAAGGGTCGTCAGATATATTAGTATATGATATACTCTAAATAAAATCCCGGTATATAGGCAACACAATAGCAGAACAATACCACCAAAAAAGCAAGAGGTGTTTATATGAATGTAACTGATATCTGCCGCCAGGTCAAATCGGCATCGCAAATGCTGGCCGCAGTCGACAGCAATGAAAAAAACAAAGCTCTTTTGTGCATAGCAGAAGTGCTTCTGGCTCATAAGGAAGAGATCTTTAATGCCAATAAAGAGGATATCAGGCGAAGTGAAGCAGATAATATCCCTTTCCCGCTGCTGAAAAGGTTAAAATTCGATGAAGTTAAACTTTCTGAAGTCATAGACGGTATCCACAGCCTTATTAAGCTTGAGGATCCGGTTGGAAATACACTTTCATCCACTGAATTGGATGAAGGTTTGGAATTGTACAAAGTAACCTGTCCAATCGGTGCAATCGGCATCATATTTGAATCCAGGCCGGATGCACTGGTGCAAATATCGACACTCTGCCTTAAAAGCGGCAACGCTGTGCTTTTGAAAGGCGGTTCAGAGGCTCTGGAAACTAACCGCATACTCTCCAGCCTTATCATTTCAGCCACAGAGGAAGCCGGAATACCTTCCGGCTGGTGCGCACTGCTCGAAACCCGTTCGGATATCAACGAACTGCTTAAGCAGGATAAATATGTCGATTTGGTCATTCCACGCGGTTCAAATGAATTCGTAAGATATATCATGAATAACACGAATATACCTGTAATGGGTCATGCTGATGGTATATGCCATTGTTTTATAGATGAAGGTGCCGATCTTGAAATGGCGGTAAACATCACCATGGACTCCAAGATACAATATGTTGCAGTTTGCAATGCACTTGAAACGCTGCTGGTCCACAAGGATATCGCAAGAGACTTCCTCCCCCTGCTCAAGAAAGCTGCAGATGATAAACAGGTCGAGCTGTTTGGCTGTCAGGAAACATTAACAGTCATCCCTGTTGCTCCCGCAACCGAAGAGGATTGGAAAACAGAGTATCTGGATTACAAACTATCCATCAAGGTCGTCAACAGCCTTGATGAAGCCATTGACCATATCAATACCTACGGTTCGGGTCATACCGATGCGATCGTAACCACAGACAAGGAGCATGCCGCCCGTTTCATGTCATTGGTAGACTCAGGCAACGTCTTCTGGAATTGTTCAACGAGGTTCAGTGATGGCTACAAATACGGACTTGGCGCGGAAGTCGGCATCAGCACCGGAAAGCTTCACGCCAGAGGCCCTGTGGGTCTGGAGGGCCTTGTCATATACAAATACAATCTAATTGGACATGGTCAGATCGTTGCAGATTATGCAGCGAAAAAAAGCAGCTTCAGCCATAAAAATCTAAATAAGAATTTTATGCTTTAAGCTGTCCTGAACATCAGCATCTCTCTCTATTTTGGGACAATAGCATTCGTACAGCTTTAGCGTCAAAAGAGGACATTCCTCTTAAGTTCGCTCCTTTTATCCATTTACATTTTGGCTTTCTTTTTGGAGTACACATCAAACGCAACTGCAGCTAAAAGTACCATACCTTTTACTGTCTGCTGCCAATCGCTGCCGACGCCCATGATGCTCATGCCGTTATTCAGAACGCCCATTACCAGAGCTCCTATAATTGCGCCGATGACCGATCCAATGCCACCGTACGCTGATGCTCCGCCTATGAAACACGCTGCTATTGCATCAAGCTCGAAGTTTAGTCCTGACTGGGGAGAGGCGGCGTTCAACCGCGATGTAAAGCATATTCCTGCCAGCGCGGTCATTACTGCCATATTTACA
>DBTX01000087.1:46515-84757 GCA_002307275.1 Hungateiclostridiaceae bacterium UBA1305 | reverse complement strand
ATGTCAGTGTACCTGTCCCCTTGACATATATAAACGCCGCTATTACAAGAGAGAAGCAGATTAAAGGCTGGACGAGGAGCAAAAAGATCGAACTGATAGAGAGTATAAATTCAAATTGGCATGATTTATCCGAAAACTGGTGTAAACAAGATTCTTCACAGCGTTCAGAATGACAGATCAGCTTTGCTGCGCATGATTTATGTATTTCGCTGCTTCAACAATTCGAGTTCTTCTGGGGTCAGCTCCCTGCAGGCCCCGGGTTCAAGTGATTCGTCCAGTTTCAGGCCACCCATCCGGATCCTTTTTAGATAAATTACCTTCTTCCCCACTGCTTCAAACATCCTTTTAACCTGATGGAATTTGCCTTCATGGAGTTCCAGTTCAATCTCGGAATGCTGTCCTGATTTTATAATTTCAAGATTTGCGGGCATGGTAACATAGCCATCATCAAGCATGACACCTTCCCTGAAAGCTTTCGCATCGGCTTCGGTTACCATTCCGTCTATGATTGCATGGTAGCGCTTTGATACATGTTTTTTGGGCGAAAGGAGATTATGCGCCAGCTGACCGTCATTCGTCAGAAGAAGCATACCCTCGGTATCAATGTCCAGCCTTCCCGCCGGGAACAGGTCAAAGCAGCTGAATTCTTCCGGCAGCAGATCGACAGCAGTCTTAAGTTTCTTATCTGTTGTTGCGGAAATGACACCGGCAGGCTTGTTCATCATGAGATAGATGAATTCTCTGTAGTTGAGGATCCTGCCCCGCAGTTCGATTGTGCTGCTCAGTGGATCGACATGCATCGAGGCATCCTTTACAATGTTTCCGTCAACTTTTACAGTCCCGTCTTTCATTAGATTCCTGATCTCGCTTCTGGTGCCATATCCAAAGTTGGACAGCAGCTTGTCCAACCGCTGGGAATTCTTCATCAGCTCAGTCTCCTCCAGCCTTTGGGGTATAGATTTTTAAGCATGTCACCGGTCTGCTTCGCCCAGCCAAGTGTCCATCCATTCACACAAACTGCGGTAAACCCTTTCTCTCCATCCAGCATCACTGTTTCACCCTTCAGGTAGCTGCCCACTTCTCTTGAAGCAGCATCGAGGTTGACTGATCTTTTAAATGCTTTCATCTCCAGTGCTGTCACCATGGAATGGGAAGGCTCAAATCGATTGTCTTCAAAAGTCCCCAAAAACCATCCGAATTTGGCGACCTTCAACCCGTCAAGTTTTGGGGGTGCTTCCGGCAAGTGATATAAATTGTGGCCTTTTTGCAGGTAAACACCTTCCGGTAAATGGTTCATATTATCCCGGACAAATTTACGAAAGCTCTCAGGCAGGTTGTCAAACGTTTCCGTTGGCTCGGTTTCCGTCGGCTTGCTTTCTGTCGGCTTGGTTCTGAAATGCAATCCGGATAATCCGGGGGCATTTAATGTACAAGCACTTGAGCATGCTTCTGTGAAACCATCATCCGGGTTTGTCAAGGTACCATCTGTCCCCCCCACTATGCCAATTTCCCCATCAAAACCAATTTCCCCTGTTATACCGGTGTCTGTATCCTTTATCATCTTAATCATCTTCGCAGTAAAGTGGCCCTCCCCCTTGACCCTGTGAGGCCACAGCCTGGCTGCACGTTCAAAGGCAGTATCTCCACCTGCCCACGCTGCCCTCCCCCCCTCGATTCCGGCTATTTTGGGGATCTCCGCGAGTTCATATTCTTCATGCTGCTGTATGAATTTCGCAATCATCTGCTCATCCTCCTCAGGGGAGAATGTGCAAGTCGAGTAAACCAGTGTTCCGCCAGGCCTGAGCAATCGATCGGCACTTTGCAGAATAGGCTCCTGCAGTTTTGTGCAGCGTTCGCATTTGAAGCTTTCCCAGCTTTTAGCCGCTGCTTCATCCTTCCGGAACATACCCTCACCGGAGCATGGCGCATCTATAATCACTCTGTCAAAATATCCTTCAAAATTTCGAACCAGCATCTCAGGAGATTCATTTAATACAATTGCATTCCTGACGCCGCATAGCTCGATATTCTTCACAAGTGCTTTCACACGATCTGCGCTGATATCATTAGACACAAGAAGGCCTTTACCCTTCATCGCAGCAGCGATCTGAACCGTTTTCCCCCCAGGCGCCGCGCATAAATCCAGCACCCTTTCACCCGGCTGGGCTCCGAGTATTTGCCCGGGCAGCATTGCACTGGGTTCCTGTATATAATAAGCCCCTGCATGGTAGTACGGATGCCTTCCGGGCGCATCTTCAGCCGATATGTAAAAGCCGTCGGCGGTCCATGGCACCGGTTCAAGCTGGAAGGGCGACACTTTCTTGAAATTCTCCAAGTCTGTTTTCAGTGTATTGACACGGAGTCCATATTGCCTCTCCCTGTTCAATGCTTCGATCAATTCCGTGTATTCAGTCTCTCCAAGCAAACCTTTCATTTTATCTTTGAAAGCAACCGGAAGCTTCATTAATGTTCATTTTCCTCTCTATTCTTCATTCAGTTTTATTTTATCCCTATTCAAAATAAGCCACCTCATTTACCGGCTTTCAACTATATAATACCATTCAGGCAGTACTATTACCAAGATATTTTACGGTTAAGATATTTTACCGGTTACCTTAAGGTTACAGGTCAGAGGTTTCATATACAAGAATTGTTACGCTATAAATAAATATGGCGAAGCTGTTTTACCTTTTCTCCTGTGGTAATCGCCCTGTAGTCAACTGAATCTTTATCTAAATGTTCAAATTTTCAAGTATAGGACGCTTTAGTAGACATAATCATGAATTTTTCACTTTTATGATGCGAAAACTCATTAAATGATTTGAATATTTGTTCCTTTACTTGAAATTCTGTCCCTTCACTTGAAATTCTGTTCCTTTACTTGTAAAAAGGGGAAGCAAGGGGAAGCAAGGTGACGGTTCTTCTGCTTCCAGTGGTTTTAGACAGTCCCCTGTTATACCTGGGAAACTGTATTATCAACCGAGGTCACATGATAAACTGTAATAATGTGCAAAATTTCAAGTAGGGGACAATTTTTTTAGTGGGAAGTGGGATTTTCGCATGTTTTAAGGTAGAAAGTCCATAAAAAGGCATTAATTCAGTAGGTGTATTGACTCCTGGCAGCCCATACTTGAAAAAATGACCATTTCTGTTATTCAATTCGTCAACTGTACATTTTTTTTAGTACACACTATATAAACGGTCCAAAATTTCAAGTTTGGGAGGTCATTGCGCCCTTGGGAAAGTGCACTTGATGCTTTTTCATTGTGCCCTGACAGGCACCACGCCGTCGAGTGGCGACCTTTGCCCACTTTCCGGCGGTGGAAAGTGGCCGACCTCTTTTAAACCTGCCATAGAAATGTATATATCTTTTAACCTGACAAAATATACCCAGTCACATGCAGACGCGCAATGCGCGCCCCTACAGAATACCGGTACCTGTTTCCGGTTTTCCAAAACGCTGTTGAGCAAACTTCAACCAATACACAATAAATATTTCATTTTTTTCATTTTCACCTCTGACCTGTAACACTGACCTGTAACATCTCATCTGTATTGCAATTCCGTTTTTGACTGCGACCATTTTTTAGGGTATAATTAGATTAAATAGCAGATTATTATTTCTATTTATTTAAGGCATTTTAGAGGTGATAAAGCGTGACAATTGCAGATATAAAAAATGCGATAGTTCAGGTTGCACCTGCATATCCGGTTCTAAGCATTGATTTGTTTGGTTCTTTTGCAAACGGAGACAGTACAGAAGCTTCCGACGTGGATTTACTTGTGTACTTTGACGAAAGAGTTGCGAGTCTATTTAATATGTCAGGACTTAAGTTTGATATTCAGGAAAGATTGAACACCAAAGTTGATCTGGTAGCAGGCCCCTTAAAGAAAAACAGTTATTTAACCATTGATAAGAAGGTAAGAATCTATGGAGCATAGGGATATACAATTATTGAAAAAGATCCTATCTGAATGTAAAGATATTATACGATATGTGAATGAAGTTGGTGAAAAGCATTTTTTTGAAAATGAGGTTTACCAGAGGGCAACGGCAATGTCGCTTCTTAACATTGGTGAACATGCCAACGCATTAACGGGAGATTTATGGACAGAGTATAAGGATATTCAGTGGCGAAAAATCGTTGATCTTAGAAATATCGCAGCACATGGATATGGTGAATGAAGGATGGAGCTTGTCTGGAATTTATCCCAAAGAGAGGTTCCAATGCTAATGGAACAAATTGAGAACCTGCTAAAAGAATTTTAAACAGGAAATACTATTTAAAATTGAATTGATTTAAAATAACTGCTTATAGAGGAGAAAAAAATGATCAAACTACAGATCAACGCCGACATAAAAAAGGGCGTAATTAACAGAAACATCTATGGCCACTTTTCCGAGCATCTTGGAAGGTGCATCTATGAAGGCATCTGGGTCGGCAAGGATTCTCCGGTACCGAATACCGACGGTATCAGAAACGATGTTATTGAGGCCCTCAAAAAGCTAAAAATCCCGGTCCTCAGATGGCCGGGCGGGTGCTTTGCCGATGAATACCACTGGAAAGACGGCATTGGTCCGGCAGAAAGCAGACCTAAAATGGTCAATACCCACTGGGGCGGCGTTGTTGAAGATAATAGCTTCGGTACGCATGAATTTTTCAGGCTATGTGAATTGACCGGCGCCGAGCCGTATATCAATGGAAACGTCGGAAGCGGAACCGTTCATGAAATGCAGGAATGGATAGAGTACATGACCTTTGACGGCTTGTCCCCCATGTCCAACCAGCGAAAGCAAAACGGAAGGGAAAAGCCCTGGAAACTGAAATATTTCTGCATCGGCAATGAAAACTGGGGCTGCGGCGGCAATATGAGACCTGAATATTATGCGGATGAATTCAGGCGTTATGCTACCTATGTCAGGAATTTCGGTGATAACAAGGTGTTTAAAATAGCCTGCGGCCCGAATGATCACAATTACGACTGGACAGAAGTGTTGATGCGTGAAGCCGGCAAGAATATGGACGGTCTCAGCCTGCATTACTATACCCTGCCGACAAAAAACTGGGCCGACAAGGGATCCTCCACCGAATTCGACGAAACTTACTGGTTCAAAACGCTTAAGAATACGCTTTATATGGAGGAACTGGTCACAAAGCATTCCACGATCATGGACAGATATGATCCCGAGAAACGCGTGGCACTCCTCGTTGATGAATGGGGTACCTGGTACAATGTGGAACCGGGAACGAATCCAGGCTTCCTGTTCCAGCAGAATACACTCCGTGATGCGCTTGTTGCAGGAATTAACCTAAACATATTCAACAATCATTGTGACAGAGTGCGTATGACCAATATTGCACAAATTGTCAACGTACTGCAGTCGGTAATACTGACAGAAGGCTCTAAAATGCTGCTTACACCTACCTATCACGTGTTTGACATGTATCAGGCTCATATGGATGCAGAATTGCTGCATACCGCTTTTGATGCTCCTGGCTACACCTTTGATAGTGACAGCATACCGGCCATCAGCGCTTCTGCCTCCATTGATTCCAATCATAAAATTCATATTTCACTTTGCAATCTTAAGCCCGACAGCAGTGCCGATATCAGCTTCGAACTCAGAGGGGCAGATTGTTCCAGGGTTTCAGGATCCGTGCTTTCCAGCTCGGCCATGAATGCACACAACACCTTCGAAGCGCCGGAAAATGTAAAGCCCGCAGCAATCAAGGAAATGTCAGTGAAGAACGGCAAATTCGAACTCAAGCTGCAGCCGATGTCTGTGACTGTGCTGACACTGGAGTAAATAAATTTCAAGAAAGTATTTGGCTTAACGCTTAGAAGAGTAAAAGATATAAAGCTGTAACCATGGAAGAATATCAACAGAGGCTTGCACAGTGCAATACGTGTGCGAGCCTTCTTATATGTCACAGCCTGCAAGCATGTGGCTATCTTGTCGAAAAACGCTCAAAGCTTTCCAGCACACATTATCCATATCCGCCAGGAGACTGCTTGAAAAGTCCTAATTTTTAATAAATATGCGGATTTGTCCTATTTTATAACGAACTTATACGGGTTTCAGGGCTATACTTTTTATGAAAATTCAATAAGTCGACTTTCCGAGCGCACTCCCAGGACCTTGATGGCAATATTTTTTCCTATTTCATGCAAAAAGTATGCTTTAACGCGAAAGCACTGTCATAGAACTGCTGATTTGCCTTTTTGCTTGACATGATCTTCTCTGCTGCTTCCCGTTCTCTGATACATAGCCTTTTTCCCTCTGAATACCCTGAAAGTCTGCAGAATCAGCTTAATATCAAGCAGAAGGTTATAATCCTTGATGTAAAGCAAGTCATACTTAAGCTTATCCACCGGCGACGTATCATACTTGCCGTAAATCTGCGCATAGCCGGTAATTCCAGCCTTGACAAGATATCGATGAGCGTACTCCGGGATATCCTTGCTGAACTGCTCCACAAAGAACGGCCTTTCCGGTCTCGGGCCGACAAAGCTCATATCTCCCTTCAGAACATTGAACAGCTGTGGCAGTTCATCCAGTCTGAGATTCCTCATGATCCTGCCCGCTCTGGTAATCCTTGGATCGTTTTCATTTGATAATACAGGACCTGTCCCATTTTCACAGTCCACATACATTGTTCTGAATTTCAATACATTGAACTGTTTGTTCCTGACCGTAAGCCTCGTCTGTTTGTATATCGCAGGCCCTTTGGATGTTAATTTGACAAGGCATACTGAAAAAAGCATCAGCGGGCTGGTAATAATTATTGCCACCAGTGAAACAACCACATCAAACGTTCTCTTAAAGAACCTCTGTTCCACTGAAAGCCCCAAACTGTCAATCATATAAGCCGGCATATCCTCAAACTGAACCATCCTGGCGTTTGATAACGATATTTCAAACAATCTGGGAACAATATAGACGATCTTCTTCTCCGTCAGGCACTGTGTGATTATTTTCATTTTGTTATCATCCGAAACACTGTCGCTGATAAAGACTTCATCAACATCCTTTAGACGTTTGAAAGCCTTGTCGATTTCATCCACCGGTATGATATATCTGATATAAAGTTTGGCCCTCCTCAGCGAATATTCAACCTTATTGATGATAGAACCAAGTTCACTGCGTTCTCCTATCACCATTAGTTTAAGATCATCCGTAACCAGCTTTTTAGCCAGCAGAACAAAGCCTTTCCACATGAATAACAGAATAATCTGGAACAAAGGTGTTATAATCAATATCAGTCTTGGGAATGAGAAACCCTGCATGAAATACGTAATTGAAACAGTTGTAATACTTAGAAGAAATATTGCCTTGAATACTGATACAGCAATATCCTGAAATGATTTTCTGTAAAATTTCAGTAAACCGAAAAGATCGAAATATATCAGTGCCGCCAATGTTATAAAGGGTGCCGAGTCTAAGTACGCATTAAAGTTAAATGCAGGCAAAGTCCAGTCATAACGCACCAGGAATGCCAGTACATACGCAATATTAATCAGCGCCAGGTCCACAAGAATAATACCGACCTTATAATATTTTTCGGCCTTTCTGATATACGCAAACATTGTTGACCCTCACAGATTATAAATGGCTACATAATATTTTCAAATTCTATTATACCAGAAAAGTATACAGTCAATCAAATAGGGAATGCAACCATTTCATGCAGCTTTATGAAACTTGCTCTTCACATTTAAAAGATAATTTGTCCGGAATACATGCTTATGTTATTATACAGGATGCTTTATGTACTTTCGCACTGGTCATTGGTCACACTTTGATATAAATCATAATAGCTTTGTACCATCCTGCCCACTGTAAATTCAGTTCGCGCCCTCTTTTGTGCCGTTTCTCCCATTTTTGCCCTCATTTTGTCATCCTCGAGCAATGCATTGATTGCGGCGCACAACTGCTTACTGTTTCTGGGTTCCACCACAAGTCCTGTTTCATTGTTTTTATTTACATACGGTACACCAGTCGGTAAAGAAGTGGAAACCACCGGTTTGCCGCACATCATCGCTTCCACCTGAACCAGTCCAAAAGCTTCGCTGCTTTCAACAGACGGCAGGACAAAAACATCACAGGCATGGTAAAAAGACGACAATTCCTCGTCCGGCACAGGGTCGAGAAAGACGACTTTGTCTTCCATTCCGAAGCCTGCACATTGTTTGACCAACTCGCTCTTCAAATACCCATCGCCGATAATCAACAGCTTGGCCTCTATATTGCGCATGGCGTCAATTAAGAAGGAAAGCCCTTTGTAATAGACCAATCTTCCTATAAACAAAACGATTTTGTTACCAAATTTGCTTCTAATCTTTTCTACAGCCTTTTTCACAGGATCGTCCGATATAAACCTTTTCTCATCTACTCCCAGCGGTATCACCACGCATTTGTCCTTGAAGGCCCTGAGTATCCTGGAATTCTCTATCATATTGGGAGAGGTCGCAACAATTCTCTCTGCATGATTCAAAAGATTCATGATGGATGGTTCTACGATCCGGAGAAAATGTTTTTGCCTGATGATATCGCTATGCCATGTAACAATTACTTTCCCTTTCGGTTTGCGGATAAAATACGAGAAATCCCCCAGTGGAAAGGGTTCATGAAAGTGGAGAATATCCTGCTTTGTTTTCCCAAGCCAGTAAGGAAAGGACAGGGAGACAGGCATAGAGAAAAAAGTTCCCAGACTGGGTGTCCTGATAATGTTCACCCCGTTTTCCATGCTCCTGGACAATGCGTGCCCGTGATTGCATACCAGCACATTCATACCGACACGGCCACTCAATCCGGTCGCCAGGTCAAAAGCCACCTTCTCCACTCCCCCGATATGAGGGTAATAAAACTTGTTTACCTGCGTCACATTCAACATTCCTGCATCTACTCCATTATTCACAGTTATAAACCTCTTTATAGACTTCCAGTGTCATGCGTGCCGTCTTCTCCCATGAAAATTGCCTGGAGCGCTCCAGCCCTTTCAGTTTCAGTTCTTCCCTGCGTCGGTCATCTTTCAGCAACATAAGAATACTCTCAGAAATGCTCTCCACCTCGAAAGGATCCACATACACCGCCGTATCTCCGCAAACTTCCCGCAGCGACGAAGTATCAGAAGCGATCACCGGAGCACCACACGCCATCGCATCCAGGGCCGGAAGCCCGAACCCCTCATACAGGCTGGGAAAAATGAAAGCGTTCGTCTGGCTATAAAGCTTCGGAAGGTCGGCATCTTCGACGCGCCCTGTAAAAATAATATCCTCTTTATGCTTTGTTGCCGCTGCACTTGAAAAAATATCGTCATACATCCAGCCTTTTGGGCCGACGATCACCATCTTTATGTTTACCTCTTCCCTGACCAACGCGAATGCCTGCAGCAGTCTCACAAGATTTTTCCGTGGTTCCAGTGAGCCGATATATAACAGATATTCGCCCGTTATGCCGAGACCGCTCAACACCGTCCGCGTATCAATACTGTCTTCCTGCCGTAATTGGCCGGATACGCCCAGCAGGACGGTATTGATTCTATCTTCCGGGATGTGGAAATATCGGATCACATCCTTTTTCGTATTCTCTGACACCGTGATGATCTTATCCGAAATAGCAGCATACAGCGGAAACATGAGGTTATAGTAAATACGCCTGCTTTTCAGGACGGTTTCCGGAAAGACCCGGTATGCAAGGTCATGAATCGTCAGTACGGATTTGCAAAGCTTGATGGCAGGGCAGCTAAAGGCTACAGAATGGAGAAGGTCAATTTTATACTTTTTCACCAAAAAGGGCAGGATGAATTGTTCGGCAAGGATTCGCCGGATCCAACTTTTATTTTGGCACACATTTATGATATGATGCCTTTCAGAATTCACATTTTCCAGCGGTAAATCCCCGGTAATAAAAATAAAGTACCGGTTTTCTCCGTCCAGCTTCAGCAGTTGTTCGACAAGGTTGACTGCATATGTACCGATACCGGTCCTCGCAGAAGGCACAACCATCATATTGATGCCGATATTCATTGAAATACTCCTTTAGTAAACTTCCGACTTGCTTTATTCATATCGGCTATTGCCCAGTTCAGGATGAAAGCATCTCATATATTTCCAGAACCTTCCTGGCCGAATCCTGCCATGAAAATTTACTTGCCTGAATGATACCCTTATCTGAAAGATATTTCTTCAAGCTATCATCATTCACTAATCTATCCATTTCATGCGCCAGATTTTCAATACTATGCGGATCCGTAAGAATTCCGGCATCACCTACTACTTCGGGCAATGATGAAGTGTTTGAGGTAATTACCGGAGTGCCGCAAGCCATTGCCTCTAAAGGGGGAATACCGAAGCCCTCATACAAGGAAGGAAAAACAAAGACCTCCGCTGCAGAATAAAGTGCCGGTATATCTTCATCCTTCACGTACCCTGTAAATATAACACTGTCTGTAAGTTTAAGTTCGTTCACCATTCTATATATTTCATCATACTTCCAACCTTTTTGTCCCGCAATAACCAGTTTTACCTCTTTGTTTTTATCTATAAAGATTTTGTATGCTTTAATCAAAGATGTGATATTTTTACGTGGTTCCAGAGTCCCCAGACATAATAAATACTTGCCGTCGATATTATATTTGGCAGATAGTAGCTTTTTAGCTTCATCATGCTGTCTCGGGAAAAAAACTGCATGATCGACAGCATTGTATACGACATGAATCTTTTCAGAAGATATATTTATATGTTCCGTAATTTCTTTTTTACCATTTTCAGATACAGCCACAATAATATCTGCATCATTGCAGGAACGCACCAGCCTTTTGCGAAGGATAGTATAGTTGGCTTTACTCAAGGTTTCAGGGTAGAGCTTATAGCTCATATCGTGTATCGTGGTAATGGTCTTGCCTTTCATTTTTTGGGGAATGATAAAGCCAAAGAAGTGATAAATATCTGCAAAGGAATTGAAATAGATATTATAGGGAAAAATATCATGTAACCATTGATGCCTTGCCAAAATACCATAATGCATATAATTGCATTCTTTCAGGCGAATATTCCCGTGTTTTAGCAGCTCAGATATATTTTCCGGGTAATTTTCTCTTTTAAGAAAATTGAACTGGTTTAGTTCAAAGGTGTTTTCATGATCTGTCTGTAAAACACTTTTCATTATATTATAAGCGTAGCGTCCCACACCGGACATATCATTTTTACAGGCGTGATATCCTTCAAAAGCTATTCTCATAAAAAGTGTTTTCCCCTCCTCGGCGTTAACTGCGGGAAATACTTTCTGATTAAAATACCTGCTGGTATAAATGAAAGTATAGCATAACCGATGAAGGCCATCAAAACATTTATTCCTGTGAGTACCATACACACAAGAAAAATTATGATCCACAGAATAACTGTCAAAATGTTAAAGCCCCAATCTGCAGCTTTCAACTGTTCCTTCAGCAAAGGAATGATGAGTACTAACAATACCATCTCAGTAACGATCGTCGCTATAGCAGCACCCAGGGCTCCATATTCCGGGATCATAAATAGATTTAATGCAGCATTTACAAAAGCACAAATCATTACCCAAAGAGAATAAAATTTTTGTTTATTAACAGCTATTAAGGTCTGTGTCAGCAAATAATTGATATACATCGGAAAAATAGCGCTTATCAAAACATAGAATACCTGTATGGAATCGGTATACTTTTCACCGTATAATAACGTGATGATTTGTTCTCCGAAGAGCCACCCGAAGGTAATGACCAAAAAACCGGCACTGATAAGTACCGCAAGTATTTTTTTAAATAAGTCCATGAACTTTTCCCTGGATTCCAGATACGCGGCGACAAGTCCCGGGAAAAGAGCCGCGATAATTGCGGCGGGAATCATCTGAAACGCCTCCATCAACCGGAAGGCGGCGCTGTATATCCCCACCATATAGTCATTTCCAAGGTACCGAAGCATAAAAACGTCAATTTTAAAATAAATGACAGTAAATATACTGATTACAAAAAATGGCGCCAATAATGAAATTTTTTTGCCTATATCCTTGACCTGTACTAAAAACCTGGGTGTAATCGAATATCGCTTTATAGTAAACAAAAACACCAGAACACAGAATAAAAAATTTACCAGCGCCATAACCCAGAAGATCGTTGTTAGTGAAGGGGCTATCCAAAGTATAACTATTCCTGTTCCAACAAAAAACAATTTCTGAACGAAGGTAAAGATGGCTTCATACCGTAAATCCTGTGCGCCTCTCATAAAAGAAAACATAAATCTGCTCAAAGAATCGGTGCCGAAGGCTACACCCACAATTACAGCCATCAGCAGTTCAGAAACGGTAAACAAAGGAGCAAGAAGTACAAGTCCTAAAAAGCCTGATAATAAGAATATTATCTTTAAAAAAATATTATTGCAAAATACCTTGCTTTTATCCTCTCCAGAAGCAACCTGCTTTATAATGTAAGGTTCAAAGCCAAAATCCATTAAAACGGTCCACAGCGCGGCATACAGAGTAATAAAATTGTATCTTCCGAAATCCTCGACGCTAACAAGCCTGGCAAGGACGATGATGAACAAATACATCAAAACCTTGCTGCCCGCAAGGTTTATTAATTGATATACAATGTTTTTCAGTGTCCGCAATCCATCACCACCTTAGCCATACATGATTCCCGTAAATACGTTTATTCTATTGCATTATGTATTCAATTTCTTTTTCAAACTCTTCTTCCAGGATATTTTTGCTGAAGCGGTTTTCGAAATTCATTTTCCCCTGAGCGATCAGATAATCAGCATAAGAAACATTGTTCAGAATTTCATGCAGCGTCGCCGCAAACCTTTCATACTCCGGCTCGGCAAACACAAGTCCATTCTCTCCCACTGTCTCTCCCACTGCCGCCCTGTCCAGCGCAACCACTGGAACGCCCAACGCCTGAGCCTCAATGACCGGTACACAAAAGCCCTCATGCTCGCTCATGCATAAAAACGCACTGCTGCCATCGTACCACGCACGAAGCTCCTGGGCAGAAACCTTTCCGGGAAGCAGAACTACATCATTCAAATGGTTTTTGCTAATGAAACCTTCGATTTCCGCATGATACCCATGCAACCTTGCATCTTTGCCCCCAGTCCACACAAAGAGCGCATTTCTGCCATAAGCCTTAACATATTCCTCTGCAACTCTTGCAAAGTGATGCATCCCCTTATTGGGAACCTGTCTTCCCACAAACAAAACAACAGGTTTCTTACCGCTTTTCAGCCTATCTTTCAAGCCTTCATCAGCTTTCAGTCGCCCGAGCTCTTCAATGTAGTGGAGCGGAGGCATGACCTTGCATTTTTGCGGATCCGCGCCGGCTTGTACTAACTCGTCCATATTGTACTTTGAAGCCGGCCAGCACCTCGAAAAAAGCGGTATGATTTCTGATGTCTGCTTTCGCCCTTTATATGAAATCCTCGCCATTTTACAAGAGTAATTTTCAAAAAACTCTCCCGGAGTTATATTGTGATAACGCAATATCCTTATTGCTCCAGAATGTTTGGCAAGCAGCTTCTGGCCTTTTCTCCAGTTCACGCTATGATGATATATGATTGCATCCGCTTTCCTGGCATCCTTAAATCCACATATCATTGCGCTTAGCTTATTATCATAATATTCCGCAAATATTTGCACTTTGAAGCCCTTATCTGTCAAAAGCATATACTCTGCCAGAACATCATTCCCAATGGCATCATTTTGTGCCAGGTTCGGCAATGCAATAACAATCGACTTTACCACGCTACCCATTTACGTCCCTTTCCGTTTGAAAACCTTGACACCATCTTTATCAAATATTATATCATGCGTATCATAGACTTTGTCTAAATTCTCATAGAAGCCTTTTTCATCCCGCACATCCAGTATATATAGTGGTCTTGTCGTGTCTAGTAAAACGTAGTCGGCTTTTTCCATGTTCTGCGGATACAGGTACCATATTGGTCTATGCATCAAACTGGCTGCGTTGATGCTGTCTTGCAGGCAAAGAGCCGCTTTATCGGGTATCATGGCTATAGCCTCCCTCAAAGACGCGTCATTTGCCGACGATACATAATTATACCGGTTGTAGTTCACATCATAGTCAGGTTTACAAAACGCCACAGATACCGGGGACGGACTGATAACGATATTGAAATAAACTGACATTACCAACGCAAAGATCAATACATGATCCTTTTTTTTCATATCCTTCGATGCATTTATGAAAGCTATAAAAATAAAAGGAATAACTGACACCGTATAATGGTACTGCACACCGTAATAATTCGGCAACTGCGACAGCAGGGCAATTGCCAATGCAGGCAATGCCGGGATGAGATACTTTGGCTTTATGATCGGAATAAACAACAAAGGAGCAAATATTGCAATCAGGAAGCCAAGCTTCCCAAATACAAGCAATTCCCGGATCCAAACCAAGGGCCGAAAAAATATGGTCCTGATCATTTCCGGCAGGGTGCCGCCCAAATATCCAAAGGCGCTTCCGCTAAAGGTTGAGTAGGATGATGTGCCCGTGGCTGCAGGGATTAGATATTTAGTTGTAATATAAAACATCAGGATTCCGCCGATAAAGGTTACCAGGCCAATGATGTAATACACATTTTTGTAAACATTCGTTTCTGTTCCATGGCTTTTCTCAATCAGTATAAATATACCAAAAGCCGCTACCGTTAACAAAAGCGGCTCTTTCAAAAGTGACATCACAAGTATGGATAGAATTAACCCAAGGATTCGGTCCTTCAGTAAAAAATAATATGCCCATAAAGCAATCGGTATTAACAAATGATCTGTGTGGAAATCAAACATTACATTGAACTCAATACCGCTGTACAGAAAAAATAGAATAACTATAATGAAACAATTTTTATCCTTCAGATCATGATGCTTACAAATTTTATACAGAGGAATCACCGAAGATACTACGGCGACAAGCTGCAGGTAAACCAATACCAACGGGTGCGGCAACACTTTATATATGAGTGCGTATATAAGAAGCACCGGCTGATAATGTCCAAAAAATATCTCGTCAAATTTACCATGAGAAATCGCCCAGATTTTCCAATCGAAGACACCCAGATCAAAAATAGCTGAGTGAAAAGTCATATATTTCAAGGTGGTCATTGTTCCAAATGTAATGATAAATACTGCACATAGAAGGACTAATGCTTTTTTCAAAAGATTCTTGCTTATGCCGCTTTTATTTAAAACATATTGATCTATCGCTGCAAATGCAGCAGGCTTTTTAACTAGAAAATAAAGCATAAATACAGAAATGAAACCAGGCATAAAAATATACTTGATAAGTTTGAAAAGCATATCGTTTTATTCCTCTCCGTCATCGCCGGATCTACGGTTTTTTATCATTAAGTAGAACTCGATACCTACCGCTATAACTAGAATAATGTACGCAATATTTGCCAGCTGTTCTGCTATAGGTTCCAGCTTAAATATTAATAAAAAAGCACAAAACAGCAGCAATCCCATAAAAGTCAGCGTATAGGGAGCAGAAGGCTTTTCATGAAAATATTTCCATTTTATGGCGAGCAACGGTCTTATTTTTACTCGTATCAACAGGGCATATCCAATTGTAAAAAGCAATTCTGCGAAGGATAATGCATCCTCCGACTTACTTCTAAATATGAAATAAAATATGACAAGCGCAATCAGCAGTTCCGCTATATAAAAAGACCATCTGAAGCCAGACAGCTTTTTAATCCATTCAGTTCTTGCTTTCATGTTTTTTCTTCCTTTTCTTTATAAATTCACGGAACAAATATGTTATGCATAGCAAAAGTGTCATGGACGAGATTGCTACACCCAACTCAAACAATTGCTGAGGCTTATATTCCAGGATCATCTGGAATGTAACCAGCTCTCCTTTTTCCTTCTGGATGGAGCCAATATCCACCCACCAGCCGTTTGCATAACCATTCACCATTTGGTGTTCATTTACTTCAGTCCTGGCGTTTTTCTGCATAAATGCTGTCCCCAATGCCGACCATTGTAAAGGGTCTGAGGAATAATCAGACTTAGAATTATCCAGTATATACGCTTTCCATCCCTTATGGAAGCTCTCGCTGAACACCAGCCAAAAAGAATTTTCGGCTGTCACATCCACCAGATACCGCGTCGGGTTAATTTTGGTAAACTTAACAGATGGTTCTTTCCCCTGCGCTTGGTCCTGTACAGGTTCCTTAAACTCAATCAGATCCGTCTCCATATACTGCCCAGACAAGAGGTTGACTTCATGTTGTCCTTTTTCTACTTTCACCGTATCCAATGTAATCCAGGCACTGTTCTCCTTGAAAAGCTGTAACAGGAATTCATCCGCTTCTTTTTGCGGTAATTTCTCAATTGCATTCCGGAGTAAATAAACTTTTCCATCCACATCAGCAACAGGAAAGTCCATCAGCGTGTCATACAGAGATACTTTCCCCTCCGCATCATGCAATTCAAACTTTGTTACGGTAAACCCATACACACCATTAAGCGCAGGGGACTGGTTCTCATTTCTTTTAAAATCGAGATTGATCTGCAGAAGCTTGTACGCTGTCTTTTCTGGCCACAATCTCCGGGCTTCCTCCAGGACATTACATTTAAAGTTTAGCTCCTTGCTTGCGATAACAGATTTCACGATTATGCCATCCGCGACCCCATCTTCATTTGTGTCGACCTGAAACCGGACTATAATCTGCTGTACGTTTGGATCGTCCATTGTATAAGTAAAACCGGCAGTCGGATAGCTTTCTAAATCCACACTTTTGCCATGCTGCTTTATCATATTATAGGAAGCGGACACTTGTCTCGTGTCAATGATGTTTTTATCAAACAGCACTTTTATGTTAAGATTTTCTTCCTTGCTCATTTCCTTATCATTTTTGTCCGTGTCAATTTTGTACCACTCAACGCTGGAAGCAATTTCTGGAGCCCTCAATTTGATCGCCGATCCAGTCCCATTGGAAAGACTCTGTGTTTTAAGAAAGTCAATCAGTCCGGTTTTTTGTTTGCTGTAAAATTCTATATGGCTCAACGAATAAACCGGGTTATTCTTCTGATCGTCTGCCTTATTGGAAAGATATACTGTTATTTTTTTAATCACAACATTTTTTTTGTCCCAGTACTTTCCAAATGCTTCACCCAAATCAATTTCGCTTCCCAGCTTATAGTCCGTTGTATATATCCGGTTTATCCCCTCAATATCCAGATCAAATTTTACATTGACATTTTCATTGCCTTGGATGGCACTCCCTGCCAGCATGAAATACGGCTTTTCTCCTATATTCACCTGTATGTTCCTGCTCAGGCTCAGATAATCCTGACTGCCTCCACTCAACTCAAAATTTATTTTTCCGTTTCCACAGTCAAAGCGGAATGGTACTCTGGTATTAATCTCCCATCCATTCATCATTTCTCCGCTCAAGGAGCTAGTGGTAAAGGCCAGGGCATCCTGCAGCAATCGCTTTTCATTATTATATACCGCATTTTCATTCTCCGTATAAAACCTGACAGTATTGATACTTATGGAAAAATGCTTACTTCCGCCCTTATTTTTAAGGATCAGCCAAAAGTTGTCAATACTACCTGTTATGCCCGACAGATACTTTTGAAAGTCCAATGTATAATTCCGGTATCCGTTACTTTCTTTATAAGGCAGGACATCCAGATTAATCTCCTTCACATCCTGGCCGCGGCTTCCAAATGCCACATATTTTTCATACATCTCCGGGTTCTCCAGATTGAATGAAAGTTCGCCATACAGCTTTTCACCCGCAGGAACGGCATCTAGAGATATATGTACTTTCTTTTCCATGGAGACAATATCAAACTCACTGTTTGCTTTGTCTTCATATTTCAGCTCATAATAATCCGGAATGGAAAAAGCTGTACCGTTGTTGGAAGTGATTGTCCATGCATTTGCAGAAAGCAAACTTGAATCACTGTTTTCAAAGCTTTCTTTGTATCCGGCAACATGTTGGTACAGTTCTTGATTGAGTCCGGTTGACTGCAAAGAGCTTTCAGGAGCGGACTGTACATAAGGATCAAGGATAGAAGGGTATTCCACCTCTTGTTCGCTGCAAAAAGCCGCTTTGAGTGTCCGGGTTTTTTGCGTGAGAAAGTATTCTTCTCCTTTCAGTAAAATAACAATATTGTTTATTTTCAACCCATCCGTATCCACCTGCTTGTCCTGCAAAACCTTTAAAAGATCCATTTTAACGTTATTACCGGGAGAGGAGGCGGGTATGAATTCATCCAATGGAAAAAGGTACTGAGTAACTTTTTTATTATCCGTTTTTATCTTGTCTAATACTTTAAGCGCAAGATTTTCATCCAGTATATCATTATAGATAGAAAACTTCTCCAATGTATATTTTACTTTCTTTACATCATTGATGCTTACGCCTTCTTTTTTTTGCATGTGAATAATTATCTCCCGGAGATAATAATTTTTCTTGTCAGGGAAACTCTTTTCAGCCAATTCATAAATGTTCGCTTTGAATAGAAATCTATTCTCTTCAATCGTTTTAGTATCTGCAGTAATCAGTAAGTCGGAACTCGACCTGCCATTCCCTTCAAAATCTATCCTGCAGTTCACAGAAATCTGCTGGATAGAAGGATCATCCAGCGTATACTGCAATTCCATTGAATTATTTTGAGACAGATCCAGATTTTTAAAGGTCCGTTGCGCCACTACATCATTTACCCTGTTGTCAAGTGTCACATTAAAAGCACTTCCGCTTTCATCTTTATCCACGCTGAAATCTGCCGAGTCGGCGCCATAATACCAGTTTTTGTTTGCCAATCCCAGAGTTCTTTTGGCATAATACATGATGTTTTTCTTGCTGAAATCCGTATCCTTGAATATAGTCTCCGCGGCAGATTTCTGGACATTCTGATCCTCATTCAGCGCGGTAATGATTTGATTTTTCCCGTTCTGACCCGTAGTGTCAAATATCACCCCGGCAATATCAAAATATCCCGGCTGTCTGTCATAATCGATCTGAAAGATATTATTATCATCTATGTCAATACCTGGATTTGAACCTGATGATAATGTCACATAGTCAGTCCCATCTATATGCGACTGACCTTTCACCATCTTCAGAATTTTCCCATCCGTTTTTATCATGGTATTGTTTGTTTTTAGTTTTATGTTCGCATTAATATCATACTGTTTGTCTGCATCAAAAGAATATGTGGCAGCAAAAACATCCATCTGCAAAGAAATAATAAAAAACAGTATAATAGGGGCTACAATTAACTTCATCCCTTTACTTTTCACATCATCCACCCTTTTATCCCCTGATTGGCACTTCAATACCTTCACCTGGTCAGTGACTTAAAATACTCTATTGTTTTTTTCAGTCCGTCATTCAATCCCACCCTTGGTTCCCATCCCAATATGGTCTGTGCTTTGGTTATGTCCGGTTTCCTCTGTTTGGGATCATCCTGCGGCAAATCCTTATAAATAACTTTGCTTGAAGCCCCTGTCAATGCAATAACTTTCTCCGCCAGTTCCCGAATGGTAAACTCCGACGGATTCCCCAGGTTCACCGGACCGATGAACGCATCGTTCTCCATCATGCGCACCATACCTTCCACAAGATCGTCTACATAGCAAAAAGACCGTGTCTGGCTTCCATCCCCATAAACTGTTATATCCTTCCCTAGCAGCGCCTGTACGATAAAATTGCTGACTACTCTGCCGTCGTTTTCACACATATTAGAGCCATAGGTATTAAAAATCCTAATAATCCTGACATCCACACTGTTTTGTCTGTGGTAATCCATAAAAAGAGTCTCCACTGCCCGTTTTCCTTCATCATAGCAGCTTCGCTGGCCTATAGGATTTACATTGCCCCAGTATTCCTCAACCTGCGGGTGAACATGGGGATCTCCATAGACCTCGGATGTAGAAGCCTGAAGGATTCTTGCTTTTGTCCTCTTTGCCAGTCCCAGCATGTTTATTGCACCAAGCACACTGGTCTTCATTGTTTTTATTGGATTATACTGGTAATGCACAGGGGATGCTGGACACGCAAGATTATAAATCCTATCCACTTCCACATACAAAGGCAAGGTAATATCATGCCTAAGAAACTCAAAATTCTTATTATCCATCAGCTCCAGGATATTTTCCTTTTTCCCTGTGAATAAATTATCCGCGCAAATTACAGTATTTCCTTCCGTCAATAAGCGCTTGCATAAATGGCTTCCGATAAAGCCTGCACCGCCTGTTACCAAAACTTTTTTCATATTTGCCTCCCAATGGAATAGTATTCAAAACCTTTTTGCAGCATTTCCGAAGGGCTGTACTGATTTCTTCCGTCAAATACAACAGCTTCCTTCAGCAGTGATTTCACCTTATCAAAGTCGGAATTTCTGAAAATATTCCATTCCGTCACCAGAACCACCGCGTCTGCGTCTCTCAAGACTTCATAGTTGTTTTCAGCATAGTCAATTCTTTCGCCGAAAATTTTTCTAGCCTCCTTCGTCGCCTCCGGATCATAGACTCTAATTTCCGCGCCTCTTTCCAACAATCCACGAATGATCACAATCGACGGAGCTTCCCTCATATCGTCTGTTTTCGGCTTAAAGGCAAGCCCCCATATGGCAAACATCTTTCCTTTCAAATCCTCCCCGTAGCGGGAAATGATCTTCTTCAGCAAAAGACTCTTCTGATCAAAGTTCACTTCTTCAACAGCCTTTAATATCCTGGTAGAGTATCCGGACGCATCAGCCGTCCTGATCAAGGCCTGGACATCCTTTGGGAAGCATGATCCGCCATAGCCCACCCCAGGATAAAGGAACTTGTACCCTATCCTGGAATCCGACCCTATCCCCAAACGTACAAGGTCCACATTCGCTCCGACCGATTCGCATATGTTGGCTATTTCATTGATAAACGAAATTTTAGTAGCCAGCATCGCATTGGCAGCATATTTTGTCATTTCCGCCGACTTTAAATCCATAATATAAACAGGATTCCCGTTTTTAACGAAAAACTCGTACAGCTGCTTCATAATCTCGGCTGTCCGTACATCCTCGACTCCGATAACGATCCTATCAGGGCGCATAAAATCTTCAACAGCGGCGCCTTCCTTTAAAAATTCAGGATTTGAGACTACATCAAACTCAAGGGATACGCCTCTTTCTTCCAATTGCTCACTGATAGCCTTCTTTACTCTCTCCGCAGTCCCAACCGGCACAGTGGACTTGTCCACAATGATCTTGTATCCATTCATGTATTTCCCAATATCACGCGCAACATTCAAAACATACCTCAAATCTGCCGAACCATCTTCTCCCGGCGGAGTACCAACTGCAATGAAATTCACCAGAGAACTTTCTACTGCAGTACGAATATCTGTCGTAAATTGCAGTCTCTGCTCTTTATAGTTTCTCTTTACCATTTCCTCAAGACCGGGTTCATAAATCGGGATGATCCCATTTTTCAAATTTTCAATTTTATTACTATCAATGTCAACACAAACGACATCATTGCCCATCTCCGCAAAGCAAGTACCGCTCACAAGCCCGACATAACCTGTTCCTATTACTGATATTTTCATTTCATAGCTCCCTTGAACTCTTATTCTCTGGTGTATTCTATTTCATCGAACAGATTCACCTTTCATTCTCTATTGGGTTTGAGAAAGCGGCCACTGTAGCTTGATATGAATCCGGCATTCCAATATCATACCTTTTCCCCGATGGAACCAGTGCCACCATTCCTTCTGTGGATCGTACCTCTTCCAGTACCGATGTAAGCTGAAACTCTCCCCGTTCTCTTTTGTTTTCAGCTATATTTCTGCCAAGCAGTTGAAATACCGAGGGAGTTAGAATATACTGACCAAATACGGAATAATATTTTTGAGTTCCATTCTGCATCTTCACGCCCATAAACTCCTCTGCATAATCCTTCGTCGGCTTTTCGAACACCTTGGTGACATTCATCACCCTTTCGACTGAATCCATCCATTTTCCGGATACCATGCCATACCGACCCACCTCGTGTACAGGTACTTCCTCAACCATAATCGTAAGCTGTTCGTAGTGTTCATACGCATCTATGATTTGTTTTGCACAGGGCACCCCAGTACAAGACTTGTAAATATGGTCACCCAGCAGCAAAAGGACCGGTTCGCTGTTTGAAAAACCATAGCTTTGGAATACAGCATGTCCAAACCCCTCCTGCCCCTTTTGTACAGCATAAGTGATTTTTTCGCCCATATCGCATATTCTCTTCTCGTATTCCCGCATTGCTGAAGGCAGCTTTTCCATATGGGTGTCTGAAATTTTACAACTGAACAGCTTACGGTACAATTCTTCTTCTTCCTGGATGATAAGGCATATTTCTTCTATGCCGGAGCTTACCAATTCTTCTATGAGGATCAGAAGTGCAGGCTTCATAATGCCGTCCTGATCCAGGACCGGGAACAGCTCTTTTTTAATAACTTTTGTCGCAGGAAACAGCCTTGTCCCAAAGCCAGCCACCGGAATGACCGCCTTTGTCACCTTTTTATGTTTTGGAACCGTCAGCTTGAATGCCTGTAATCCACACTTTTCATTGAGATATCGGACCAATTCTTCCTGTTCTGCTTCCCCTTTAACGATGAACTGTACGGATCCGTCTCCCTGGGAACCAATGCCTTTCCCGCCCCATGCAAGCTCTCTGACATATTCATCTTCCAATATCTTGTGCAGCTTTGGCGCCGTTAGCTCATTGGGACAAGCAGGCGCAACCTTTTTATCGAAAAGCTGCTGCGCTTCATCCATCAGCTTTCCAATTTTCCTTGCATCCCCTTTCTCCATCGCTTTTATGACATCAACAACCAACTGTTGGTTTTCTGTACCAAGAGCAGACTGAACCTCTTCATGCATCTCATTTCTGGGAAACGGGTAACAGGAATTCAGATCGGAAAGTATTCTTTTTGTATCTTTTTTACTATTAAGGTTTGCCAATACCCAATATAACTCCTTTCCCACATTTATGACGTTGATGTCCAGATTGTCCCCGTCAAAAACCATGTGGATCGGTTTTTTACCATATGCACACCCTTGATCCATTTTCCCGCACCTGGAAGGAGTCATTATCTCCCCTTTGTAGGCGATCTCCATTTCTCCGCGTGTAGTTAACTGCAGATTATACAACTGGTTGAAGGCCCGGGCAGCAAGAACACAAATCGCAGCACTTGATGAAAGGCCTTTCGCCATGGGGAGGGTCATTTCGTAGCAGTCGATTTCAAGGCCGTCAACGACATAATGCTCATAAATATAGGCAGCCACCCCAGCAATATAGGAAAAAAACGAGCCTTCCGCAGCAATTCGTTTTAACATTTTTAAATCCATGTCAGAAACAAAGGTATCTGTGCGAGTCCCATCCGGATTCACACTTCGAACCATTAATTTACCACTTCTCTTTACTTTGGCTCTGATGCCTTCTTCGGTTCCAATAACTACTGCTGAACCGGGAATGATCTCAGAATTAATGCGTCTGTATCCGCCCGCCCAATCTGAATGCTCACCAAATAAGCATAAACGGCCGGGAACAAATAAGTCGATAGACTGATCCTTCATTAATATCCTCCACTATTTTCACTGTTTGTATAAACTATAATCAAAAAAATGCTCTGAATGCCCCTATTTATCTAACTTTCGGTGGAATTCTCCCCTCCATTATGAGATTCTTACCTACATCCTCTTAAAAATGCTTTGCCAAACTGCAATACAGTATTGTCAATATTGTGTTGAAAGCCCGTTGATTTTATCTTGACAGGGATTTTAACTTTTCAGATAAAATATTGTCAGAGGATGAATGTAATAAGCATATATAAAGTTTTAATAAATTACTCTACATTATCGTTTTATTAAGCTATTTCCTGGTAAACTTATAAAAAACATCATCATTTTTATTAATAATGATTTCACTAGTAAAACTGTTGTTCTGTTCCATATTATTGTAAGGTATAAAAACAGACCCATTATCACTTATAGACTTAAGGTAATAATTGTCAAAGAAATCGCCTTTATAAAAATTCGCTTTATTATTTGCATATATGGCCGATACTGGTTGAGTATTTCTATAGATATCTATTTCTCCAACTGACTTGTAATAATCAATTCCATTTATAGTTTTTAGTAGTTCTTCAATTTTATATGGGCTGATAATTGGCCTATCAGTAAAATCAAAATCAATATCCTTCCTTACAATCAAATAATTTACACCTAGATTATCTATTGCTTTTTTAAAGTCAATAAGCTTATTTCCTTGAAGCACTTGTAAAACTATATTTGTTGCTTGGAAATAATTATTACTATAATAGGTATAACCTTCAATGTTGTTATTCACTTTTATTACTTCAGAATTAATAATTTCTTCGCTGAGAAAATCCGCTGAATACATTCCCCAGGTATACGGCATTTGGTAAAAATCATTATTAGGCAGTACAATAACTTTTCCTGTTAATTTCTCGCACTTTAAATCTTCCCAATATTCAGGGATTTTAGCATGGGCAGGAGGATAATTCGGTTTTTTATCAGGAATAGCTTCTCCATTCCATATAGGAAAAGATATCGCAAGAATTATCAGTATTAATGCCGATGAAGTGAATATTTTTAAATCTCTTCTGTTTATTTTTATAGTCTCAAAAGCTTTAACTATAAGAATAGAGTATATGGTAATAATAATAAAGAAAAACTTTAATGCAGGTTCTCTAAAAAGCCAGAATCCAGGTATTTTTTGAAAAAGGTTATATATAAAACCAAATGGTTGATGAATGCCTTTACTGATTAAAAATAGTAATACTAATAAAGTTAGAAAGTATATTACTATTTTCTGAACTTTTCTTTTTAATAAATTAATACAAAAAACAAATATAGTTGGTATGAATACAAATAACATTATAATGGAGTTATACTTAATGCTGTATGGATAGTAATCCAACTCATTCCAGCCAAAAGTTGTGCTGAGCCAAAATATGTTTAAAAAACTATTTCTGACCATTGACCAATCCCATCCTCCAAGACTTACATCTGCTGATACGTTAGTGTTTCCTTGCGTAAACAGGCACATATATACAGGAATAATCCAGAATAAATTTATTAGTAAAGTTAATCCTGCAATTTTTAACAGAGTCTTAATTTCTACCCTTCTTAATTGTATTATCAAGTAGCCAATAATAATCAAAACAAATATTAATATTATAACAATCATTGGAGGATTGACAAAAACGCCACTTAACAAAATTGATATAATTGAAAAAAGTATTATATAAATATTTTTCCTAGTTGTATATGCCTTAACCAGTAATCCACCAAGTAATGGTATTAAGATCATGCTAAGCATAGCCATGACTTGTGGTGGTATCCAGTATAAGAGAAAAACATTAAAGTTGTAAAAAATTGACCCGACAATTATGCTACTTGATCTTTTGTGATCAGGAAATAAGACTTTTAAAAAATATACAATTGATAGACCTTGGCAAATGAATAGTGAAGAATAAATAATAAATTGTATAAGATAGGCAGGTAATGACATACTTTTTAAACAATACGAAAACAAAACAGAGACAATATATGTAATCTGGAAATTTGGCTCGCCACCACCATTGAAAAGGTTATTCCAAGTAAAGGGTATCTGATTAATCCATTTGTCAGGATTTATCATCGTAAAGGGAAATGAATCTCCATTTGCAATAACGTAACCAACTTTTAGCCAACTAAAAGTTGCTGCTAATGATAGCAAGGATACGATAATGTACTCAATTTTGTTGAGCGTAAATAATTTAACGTAATTTATTATTTGTTTCATTAATTAACTCCTTCAAATTATAGCGGTAGTTATATCTCAGTTTTATTGCTTCTCTCATTCCATCTGTAAGCCCAGATGAAAGCTGTCCGCTACACCCCAATACTTGTTTGTCTAAAAAACACATTTACAGAAATTTTTTAATATATAATTTACCAATAGTCCTAGGTTTATGGGATTTCATATTCACATCGTTAGTTCACCAATGTTAACATTGGTGAACTAATACTAACTTAATCAGTAATATTCTGATTATCCACTTTGGGCATACCACTAATCAGCGTTTTGTCAAACTTACAAAGCCTTTCAAATTGGTTGTATATTTTTTTAGGTTCCCAATTCCACCATGAAATCTCTTTTAGGAACTCTATGTCCTCCTTATCAAATCTATATTTAATTACTTTACATGGCACCCCAACAGCAATAGCATAATCCGGAATATCCTTATTAACAAATGAGCAAGCCCCGATAACTGCCCCATTTCCAATATGAACACCACTAAGAATGGTAACATTTTCTCCAATCCAAACATCATTTTCTATAACACTTTTCTTTCGCATTATTAAATTGCTTTCGAAATTTACTTTTTCAAAAGATATTAAAGGTGAGTTCATTTGCATAAAAAAGCTATAATTTGAAAAACACTTATAATTATGTTCAGCATAAATTGTTGAAAGGTTTTTAGCAACGCTACAATACTTTCCTATTTCAATATTTGCCAGGTTTGCTTGTCCATGTATATATGAATAATCGCTAATACTAACTTTGGGTCCCCATAATGCATTACCAAAAATTTTAACTCCTTTACCTAACGTCGGCCTGAAAATTATTCTACTAATAATTGACCTAATAACAGTAGGCATCTTTTGGTAGATCAAAAAAAGATTTGTGTGTATGATGTTTTTTATTATCGACATTTCTATTTATCACCTTCTTCTTGGTACTCCTGCCATCTACGCTAATTAATTCCTTTCTAAGCTCACCTGTTATAGTGCCTCACCCATAAGCCCAAAGTGTAATCCATCAAGTTATCGGATAAAACAACCATGCAGAATCTTTCGTTCTACTATAATCTATAATTGCCTGCCCGATTAATGATAAATTGCTACAAAACAGGTGTATAGATAGCCCCCATCATAATTTTTAGGAATCTTTCTCTTCTGATATAGAAACCTTTTGCTCAAATTGTATATATCATTGTTTTGTCAGACCTCGTTGGGTTCCTTTATCCATATACTGGTTATATAGTAACTACTATTGCTAACTAAGTGTATACAATGTTTATGTCTTAACAACTTTTATCGTTAATACTGATGAATGTCGACAATCTATCTTTGACAAGAACTTAAAAAGTGGAAAATATCCGGCTCCAATAATTTCTCTTACTGTAAATCCATGTGTTTTGAAAATATCTATCAACCCTTGATAGGAAAATATACGTAGATGCTGCCACGATGAGGACAGCGTAGTTTCATTTTTATGAAGAGCAAATGGATTTCCAATTCCTGTTTTTTTATTACTGATATTGGTCAATGAAAACATCTGAAATCCCATCATTAGTGCTATAATGTTATGCCAGCTTGAAGCATTTTCTGTCGATATTATTGCATATCCATCCTTCTTAAGAATTCTATAAATTTCAGAAATAAACTTATCTGTATCATATAAGTGTTCAATAACCTGATTGGCAGTAATAGCGGATATGCTTTCATCTTCATATGGAAAAAATTCATTTAAATCGCTTTCTTTTACCTTAACGTTTTTTCCCTTAGCCAAAACCATTCTTTCTTCAACGACTTCAATACCATTTATGTCACTGGTTCCTATCTTTGCTCCTCTAAAGACAGTTTTATAACCATCGTCACAACCCAAGTCTAAATAGACCGCATTAGTATCCGGATCAAGTAATTTTTGAATATTACTCTCATTATCCGTCCAAACATTTTCCCACATTTTTTCTAAAATTCCCTTTAAGAATCCCATCTTAAATTATATCCTCCCTTATATATCAACTAAATTAATACACTAAATGTATTATTAAAAAAGCATGGTTCAATTAAAACAAGCTTTATTGCTTCCAACCATCTCTATTTATCATTTCTTTTTTAAATCTGCCCACAATGGTGCCCCACCCATATACCCAAAGTGTAATCCAACATGCTATCGGATGGAACAGCCAAGCAAAATCTTTCTTTCTGTTATAACCTATAATTGCCTGTCCAATTAGCGGGAAAATTAAAAAACAATATACTATGAATTTTAACAGCTTGGTTTTTTTAACCTTATTCCATGGATATTTTCTGCCTTTTTTATCACTAAAATATATAAAGTCCTTAATTCTTCTCTTCTGTTTCCTGACAAATGTACTGATATCGTTACAAAACAAATGGATTATGCCTGTCTTTACTTTTGCAACCCTTAATTCCGGGTCACTATTCAGTAGTTCCCACAAAATATCGATGTCGAATAGATAGTCCCCTTCAAAATTTTTCAGTAAACTTTCTCTCCTAATAAAGAAACCGTTTGCCCCAATTGTAGGTATCATTGATTTGTCAAATCTTATGGAGATGTAATCTCCTCTGACAATTTCATCAACAGGCACCTCTGTCCACTTATTTGTAATAAGGTTCACCCTGTCATAGTTACCGGTAAATATGCATAATGGATCATTCATCCCTATTAACGCACAATATCTATTAATATATCCGTCTTCTTTCCTAAATGTATATTCGATAGGCTCACTTCCAACAATATTATCTTCTTCAAAAGGTGCAAGCATTCTTTGCATCCAATTATCCTGTGGTATTATGTTATCTGAATCTATTAAAGCAATAATTTCATTGTTTGCTTCTTTTACACCTACAGCCTTCCCCGCTTCACCTGTTTTTAAGGGGTTATGAAAAAGTTGAATGTTTATATCCTTGTATTGGTTCTTGTATTTCATAATCATTTCTTTTGTACCATCTGTGGAACCTGCATCAGCAAATATGATTTCCAGTCCAGATTTATCAATGCTTTGTTTCACAATCGAATCAAGGCATTGTTCCAAAGTCCTCATTGAATTAAAAGTAGGTATTACGATAGATACGCTTTTCATTTCCTAAACCCCTTCAAATCTTATTTGCAAATTTTATCAAGCTTCCATCTTAAAAAAATCCTGTTTATCAAAAAATAACCTAACGGCCTGATTGGATTGCCTATGTAATCAAGAGCTAAGTGCAATACATATCCGGTAGTTATGCTTGCCACAAATCTCCATATCCATGTATTTCCATTCTGCAAATACATAAATAAAGTAATAAGAAATAATAATATCAACAATTCCATCGAGTGGAACAGAACATATATAGTGCCTTTTTTTTCAAAGTATCTTCCGGACAAAAACTCCCGTAGGTTTCCCTCTTTCTTTCTATATGCAAGGTATTCCAAAACGTGGTCTGTATCTGGCAATATACCAGCTCCAAATAATGATAGTGATGTAAGAAGATCATTTGAAACGGCATACCAGGCTATCGCGCTAACGCCTGATATAAATAAGTGTTCCTTCGGTCCCATGTTCTACCTCTTAAAATCCGTTAAGTGTCCGAATACTTTCTTTCCTGCCCTAATAAAGAACTTCACATCCGCCAAACTCCTTATCCCGATAAGCCTTCTCATCAAAAACTCCGGATGAAAAGCAACCTTATATACGGATTGCACAGCCTCTTTCAGTTTTTCGTCTCCCATAGGAGTCTTCATAATCGGCTGTCTCATGTCATATTCATTCCAGTCCTCGGTCTGAAGCCAACCGTTTTCCTTACATTCGTTGTACAGCGGTGTCCCGGGATATGGTATGACTATTGTGGATTGCAGGGTATGCGCATAACCCTTTTGAAGAAGCTTCCTTCCCACACATACAGTATTTTCAGCCATTTTTTCATCTTCCCATGGATATCCGAACATAATTGTAACATGAGGAGACAAACCTGCTTTTTTTGCTAACTTACAGGATTCTATCATATCCTCTATTTTAAGGCCCTTATCTACTCGGTCAAGCGTATATTGATTAGCCGATTCCAGCCCGAAAAGCACAAATCTGAAACCCGCCTGCTTCATTAGCTTGTATTCTTCCAGGCTTAATGCTCCAAAACGCATATTGCAGTCGAGTATGATCTTTTTATTATATCCTCTTTCAATCATTCCCTTACAGAATGTATGCAACCACTCCCCTACTGGAAATGCGCCTGAATCGTCCATTATTTCCTTGATGCCGTACTTTTCGATTAGAACACCAATTTCATCAAGCAACTTTTCTGGTTTCCGTGACCTGAACTCAGGGTATATGGTTGTCCATGAACAAAACCTGCACCGATGATACCAGCAGTCTCTGGCTGCCATGGTATAGGTGCCGGGTATTCGACTATAATTACCGTTTTTTTCACTATAAAGTTTCCATTTGGTCAAATCCCGGTCAAGCATGGGAAGCATGTTGAGATCGTGATTCAGTACAAACTTGCCAGTATTCTTCACAACCCCTTCCTTCCGATACCATATGCCTGGTTCCAGTTCAGCTTCCTCAATATTTCCGTTATGATTCCTCAAATTTTTGCATAGGTTGAGGAGAAGAAAATCATAATTTCCACCGGTCAATATAAAGTCGGTCGTGCAATTCTCCATTGACTCTTCGGGAAGTGCGGTCACATGATCACCAATAAGCACAATCTTGCAAGATGGATTTTTTGCCTTAAGCTCATTAATAATCTTCCAATGCATTTTTACAACTGGAGCTTTCGTCTCCATCATAATTACATCCAGGTTCTCTTTCATATAAAAGTCAGTGAATCTATCATAAGACCATTCTTCTGCAATACAGTCATTCCAGATAACGTCAAATCCGTTTTCTTTAAGTAATGTTGCTGCATAAGCGGGAACCATCGGATATATATACGTTGGGTTGTTGAACCATTGGAATTGCCTGTTTTGGCTCAAAAGCGGAACACCCTTTTCACTTTCCAGAGGCGGATATGATATAGCGATTTTCAAAGTTTTCTCTCCTTATCTCACCAATTTTGCTAAAAACAGTCCTTTAATAAAATAAAACCCGTACCCGATGTGTGTAATAAAAATACCTGCCATTGTGAGAAAAGCAAGCTTTATATCTTTCATATTTATTATACTTACCAATAACGCTAAAACATATATTCCAAGAACTCCAAAATATGCAGGCCATAAAAAGGGAATCAGCAAGCATGCTATCGGGCCCAGCACCAATCCCATCAGGAACAGGCTGGGAACAAAATAGGAAAACCTAAATGATGTTTCCGGTAGTGTTTTGGCAAAATATCCCCTGTGTAACGCATAGTTTGTGATTTGTTTCATATGCTGTGCAAATAATTCTCTTCTGTGATGCCATACATATACTTCAGGGTCATATATTATTCTCTTTCCTATTTTCTTCGTAATGTCCAGGCACAATTTAGTATCCTCTCCGGGATAATATGTTGAATCAAAACCGCCTGCCTGCTCAAACACATCCTTGCGTACGATTAAATTCACCGATGGAAAATCATCGACTTCCATTAGCTTTCCCGGAATATACCTATAAGCATAGTTACCGCTGCAAAGCTTAGATTCATAAACTTTACCGGAGGCCTGCCTTAACAAATTATCGTTTTGAGGAGTAACAGCAGGTCCGCCGACAGCTCCTATCCTTTCATCCTCAAAATGCCTTGCTGCATTTTTCAGCCAATCACTCCTTGGATAAGCATCATCATCCAGAAAAGCTAATATTTCGCCCTCTGCATATTTAAGTGCCAGATCTCTCTTTTCTGCCGGTCCTATCCTGCCTGTAGGTATGATCTTTGTTTTGTCGAATTTTTCATCCGAAGCAGTGTCTGGAAAAATAATTACTTCATAATTAGAGTAATCCAGCTTTAGTATATAGGGAATGGATTCCCTGATATAATCGTTTATTTCTCGAACAGGTATTATAATTGAAACTTTCTTTTGCATTTAAATCCACCCTAAATACCGATTTGAATCAGCCTGCCTTTGTAATTTGATTTGTTTCAGCCTGTGGAGCTGTATAAGAAGAAAGATCATCATAATAGTGTAATATATACATTCTGTAAAAAATCGCAAGTGTATCAGTAACAACATCCTTAATGTCTTTAAGCTTTATTCTACCCCATTTCATTTCTCTATTGTAGCTTAATTCTATAGGAGCCTCCGCGATTTTATACTTTAATCTGTTTATATTTGCCAAAACTTCAATGTCAAAAGCAAATCGCTTTACAAGAATCCTTTGCATCACCGGCTTTATCACATGAGCCTTGAAAAGCTTCATACCTGTTTGCGTATCCTTGGTAGGCAACCTGAACAGCAGCATTAAAAAAACATAATAGCCAAAGCTGATAATTTTCCTTCGTTTTGGGTAGTTTGAAACAGATGCGGGGTGCAGTTTGGAACCAATCACTACATCAGCCTTTGTTTTTTCCATTATTGAAAAAAACTTGTCTAATTGAGCGGGATGAAGGTCAAGGTCGGAATCAAGAAAAACAATATAATCTCCTGTGCATCTTTCTACGCCTATTTTCAATGCATTACCCTTGCCATGGTTCTCAGGACAATCCACCACTTTCACCCTTTCCAACGCTCCGGCGGCCTTCAGGGCTTCCGTACAGGTTTTATCCTTGCTGCCGTCGTTCACGAAGATGATCTCAAAGTCATCAGTCAGATTACTCATTGCCCGTTCTGTCTCAACCAAATTGGCGCATATTCTGTTTCCTTCGTTATACCCGGGCATAACGACAGATATTTTTCCCTCTACAATATTCAATCCCGGCCCCCCCTACACTCATATAAACAAATCAACTCAAAATAACTACATTTCTTACATTGTATTTGATATTATGATTAAATTCAACCTTTATCTAAAGAAATTGTTCCGGCTGAATCCTTGTAACTGCCATTTTTGAATGGACAACAAATACATTCACAATATTTGCTATCAGCATAGAAATACCGACTCCCAATAAAATGAGCAGCACCTGTAAAATGGAGTTATGAAAAAGTGTAATCAAGATAAACTCAGTCAGGCATCCCACCACCAAAGTGATTATCATAGTACCTGGTTTATTGAGAGCAAGCTTATAATTCACAAGGATGCTCAATAAACTCAAAGGGAGCATAACTGCTGCCAGAAGCCTGATATAAGGTACAGCAGGTAAATATCTTGCTCCGAAAAGCAAATTTATCACAAATTGAGGGAATATACTAAGTACTAGGGCACTAATACCACACAACACTGCAGTATACAGTAACGACTTTTTAAGAGTACCCACAGTATCTCCTTTTGCTGCCTTTGCTTCGGCAACGATCGGAAACATGGCCATGACGATGGCGCCGGGAAAATAAAATATAGCTCTTCCAAAAATTACAGCGGAGCTGTACAAGCCTGTTTCCTGCGCGTTGAAATAGTGCTTTATCATGATCATATCGATGTTTGTGAGAACAGACATGCATAAACTTGTTATCAATACGGGCATGGCATAGACCATAATCTCCCTTTTATCTATCATGACATCCGAATTTGGAGCTACAGGTTTTAGATACTTACTCAGCACCGGAATTCCTGCCAATATTACCACCAGTACGGCCATCAGCAGACCGCCGATTGCACCATTGACCCTGAATCCGATTGCTACCAATAAAATACCGACTGCCAGCTTTATAAGCGGCCCAATGAAATTCAAAGTGCCCAGAGCAAGAAACTTTTTAAGTCCTTGCGCGGATCCTGTTATGAGTGGCGATAAAACGGAAATTCCGATTACTACCATCATCAAGGCCACATGGGATATGGTATCGATATTCATGTATCGTTTTATTAAAGGTGATACCAGGATACCAAGTAACATCACTGCAAATGTAAGTATCCCAACATATTTCATGCTTTTTCTTAAAAAACTGACAATCTTATTTTGCTCTCCCACTGCATTATATCCGGCAAGATATCTTGAAATTACCAACCCGATCGTTCCCGCAGGCACGGTCGCTATCATCATCAGTGAAAACAGTGCGTTCATTGTGCCATAATCTTCAACAGAGAGCATTCTGCCCATTATCAACTGGAATAGGTAGTTACAAACATTACCAGCCATTGTCATAATAAAAAGTATCATACTTCCCTTTTCAAGTTCTTTTATGCTAATCACTCCTAAACTTAATCAACTCAAAATCATTTCCGACTGGGAAAATGCTTTAGAATGGCATAGATTTACCTTCAACGATACTATCGTGCTACTGCATTGTTGTTAATTTTTTTTCCAGTGACTGTCCATAAATAGTCATTGGAAAATAGCTAATATTTAATGTCACAGATAACAGCCAATCTATAATACCCTCAACCTTGTACACGGGCCGTAACACCGGCACAAAGCTCTGGAAATCCAGCACGGAAATAAGTATAAAATACATTTTACCATTGTATTCAAACAATAGAAAGCACAATATTCAACATTTTTTATAAAACGGAGGTATGTATGGCAATTACCAACAATTATTCCATCTTGCATTCAAAGCGTTTTTTTGCTCCAATTCCATTATCAGTATTCTGGCTATTTTTCTTTCTTTCATTGGATTAGTTTACGCATTCTTCCCTTTGTTCATCTGAACTGCCTTCCCCTTCATCAGCCTCACATTAATCCCGATCCCCAGCCCCAGTAGCACCCAGAATACCGGCGCCACTGAAATAACACTGTCATTGGCCAGCCCCGCCACAGCATACCCGACGAAGGCTGCAAAGCAGGCAAACCCCGCAAATGGAAGAAAAGATTCAAACTTCTCCTTAATATATATCTTTACACTGGTGACAAAATATATCCCAAACAAAGCTAATAGTGCCAGCATCGCAATCAATCCCGAATTCATTGCTGTTTGAAGATACATATTGTGTGCTTTATCGACAAACATGCCACCGGTCTCATAATACTTGAGTTTAGCAACATAATCATATTGCGGAAAATAGATTGGGAATGTATCCGGACCATATCCCAGCAGTGCTGATTTTTTGATTAAAGGAATGGTCCTGGACCAGATATAGCCTCTGTTCGTTGCGAAAGTCTCATAACCTTTAAATCCAAAGGTTTCAATACTTTTATTCCCCCTGAACGTCATCCACCTGTTGGTACTGCTTGCCAAGCCATCTTTGGTAAATATCACGCCAATCAAATCATAATCGTTATAATATACTTCTATCAGTCCCTCTTCAGGTTTTGTCACTAATTTAATGTTTTGGAAACGGCTGTCTGAAATATTGACAGTATTGCCGGAGATACCTGAGTCTATCTTGATATTATCTTCATCGCTGATGTCAAGCTTTCCTTCTGAAACTCTTATTTGGAAGACACCTTTTTCAGTAACTATCCTTGCCTTCTCACTGTCTACAGAAACATCAGCCAGACCTTGCAGTGCCTTATCCAAAGCCTTTTGACTTTCAGTTCCGGCGTTTTTTTCAAATATTGCAGTCAATCCCCTCATTTTGTTGGTAATCAGGCCAGGTGTGGCAAAATTCATGATAATCAGTCCGCCGCACAGTAAAACAACAATTGACAATGCAATAACTTTGTGCTGCATTATTTTCTTCCTGAACATGATTAAAATGACTATGATCGATACTATCCCACCAAAAATACCTGCGAGGGAATCGCAGCCAATCCAGTTTATGATGATAAGGCACAGCAGCGTGGTTGCTATCAGTTTATGTGATATTTTTTTCAGATAAACAATGGATATGATGATGACCGGCATGAGCATCGCCATATAGCTTCCGACATAATCGGGGTTGTACAGTGTTGAAAACAGCGTACCTTTACCGAAGCTCGCTTCCATATGTCCACCAAGTTTTTTTAATTCACTCGGCGTAATGAGGCTTAAAACAAAGTTTGTATTGAAATAATCGATTCCGACCAGCTGCAATGCTCCCAGTAAGGAAATAACTGCGGCTGAACTGAAAAGGCATATAAAAAGAATCTTAATGTGCTTTTCTTCTTTTAGTATATTCATAGCTGCAAGCATCACAGCGATATAGGCTATTAATACAAATGCCCCCTCATATCTCCCGAAAAATCCATAAAATGCTGTTGATTTGTATTCTGATGTGATTGAGGATATTAAAACCAGCAGAGTATAAATGCCTGCAGGTATATAATATATTCTTTTATCTTTCTCGAGCACATTCAAGTTTTGGATGAATAGGAAAGGTATCAGGCTCGCTGCCGAAAATACTAAAAACCAGACCATCTTATAATAGGAAAACATATCCGTCTGAGAATTGTTACTTCCCATGAAGAGATTCTCAACAGCAGTGAGTTTCGTTTGTTTTATGTAAAGGATCAAGGGGACTAATGCTATAATTAACAGCAGCGGAATAATAGCATAAATACTGATTTGACTCTTTTTCTGAATATTCGTTTTTTTTTGAATATTCGTTTTTTTCTGATTCTTCAAATGTGTAGTCAAAAAATGGCCCTCCATAATATTCATTGCGACAATTTTACCACAAAAAATGGTTTATTTAAAGTTTTATTGAGTTAAGATAATTTTAATTACTAAATCTTGTGGTATAATGATTCCATGTTAAATATAACGAGGCAAAAGATGTCCCGTCTCGTTGAAACACAGCAGTAGTAAGGAAATTTTTCTTCAACGGAAATTTTTTCTTTTGAACCAATGTGTTATGAGGAGAATTCAATGAAGGTAATTATACTGGCAGGTGGTTCCGGTACACGGTTATGGCCCTTAAGCAGGACAAATTATCCAAAGCAGTTCTTAAAGCTGAATGGAATGGATCAATCAATATTTCAGTTGACCGTCCAAAGATGCCTTAAAATAACAACCCTTGATGACATTTTTATTGTAACAGGTAAAAATTACAAGTTCTTAATTTCGGGTCAAATTGAAGAAATGGGATATACGGCAGTTATGGAGAATATTCTGCTTGAACCCCAGGCAAAAAATACATTACCTGCAATTTATTACGGAGTAAAAGCGATCCGGGAAAAAGGCGATGATATTGTTGCAGTATTTCCTTCAGATCATTTGATTAATGACGAGGATGTTTTGATAGAATCTATTCTTAAGGGAAGGCAGCTTGCAGAAAAATATCTTCTCACATTTGGAGTATGCCCTGCTTCACCTGAAACGGGGTATGGATATATCAAACCTGGCAAAGATTTAGGTACCGGTTTTATTGTTGATGAATTTAAAGAGAAACCGGATTTTGAAACCGCAAAAAAATATGTTGATTCCGGCTATTTATGGAACTGCGGAATGTTTATGTTCAATAGTTCATTATTTTCAGCTGAAGTGGAAACATACTGTCCTGAAGTTTTTAAAGCTTTTGCGACGGAGGATGTCTCCGAGAGCTTTCATAATACGCCTTCTATTTCAATAGATTACGGGGTAATGGAAAAATCAAATCATGTAGCTGTTATTCCTTTAAAGCTTGAATGGAATGACCTTGGCAGTTTTGCTACATTCTACGACGAATATGATGCCAGGAAAAATGAACATGGAAACGTTATATTTAACAATGAAATATTAATTGATTCTTTCGATAACATGATTTACTCTGATGGTGATAAAGCTATCGTAGCAATAGGAGTGAAGGATCTGGTCGTGGTTGACCAAAAAGATGCACTTTTGATTTGTCACAAGGATCAGACCCAAAGAGTGAAGGATGGCGTCGCAGCGTTAAAGGAAAAGGGGGATAAGCGTGTAGATTACCACCTAACGGAGTATCGGCCCTGGGGTTCCTGTACTTTACTTGAAGAGGGGCGTTTTTACAAGATCAGGCGTGTTACCGTATTGCCGGGTAAAAAGTTGAGTTATCAGATGCATTATCACAGAAGTGAGCATTGGATCGTAGTAAACGGTACCGCAACTGTAGTCATAGATGGGAAAGAAACACTGGTGTCAAGTAATGAAAGCGTTTTCGTCAAAAATGGATGCAGGCACCGATTGCAGAATAACGGCAAGCTGCTGCTCCAGGTTATTGAAGTGCAATCCGGCATATATCTGGAAGAAGACGATATTGTAAGATTCGAGGATGATTTTGACCGAAGCTGATACAGATTTATGTGCACTTTGCACGAACATTTATTACGAACTGAGTCGACCATGTCTCAATTCACCCTCGAACATGGTCCGACACACCTCGGACATGCGGACATGCCTCACATAAAATCACTTTTATTTGCTATTGAATTCGCCGCGGTTACATGTTATAATAGCTCTTGCAGTTGCGCCGGATACAAGATGCGCAATTGCAGATGCATAAGGCCCATTGGTCAAGCGGCCTAAGACACCGCCCTCTCACGGCGGTAACAGGGGTTCGAATCCCCTATGGGTCACCAAAAAACAGA
>DBTX01000087.1:38013-46235 GCA_002307275.1 Hungateiclostridiaceae bacterium UBA1305 | reverse complement strand
TCTGTTTTTTGGTGACCCATAGGGGGATTGGGACCCCCTATTTCATTTCCTATTTCTTTTCCTATGCCCTTTCACTCATCGGTGAATAGCTTTTTTTGGGTTCCACATTCTTATATGCGGGTCTTACGATTCTGCCTCCATTGACAAGCTCTTCTATCCTGTGAGCGCACCAGCCTGCCATTCTTCCGACTGCAAAAATGGGTGTGAAAAGCTCTACAGGGATATTCAGCATTTTATATACGAAACCTGAATAAAAGTCGACGTTTGCACACATGACCTTGCTATTGTTCTTTTCCTTCAGAAACACATCAGGAGCAAGCTGTTCAATATGGGTGTAGAGCCTGTATTCCTTCTCCAGACCTTTCTCCGCAGCCAAATTCTCCGCCTTTTGCTTGAGCAGGATTGTTCTCGGATCCGAAACCGTATACACAGCATGACCGATCCCGTAAATCAAACCGCTTTTGTCAAAGGCTTCCTTCCTCATGATCTTTGCGAGGTAGGCACTGATTTCTTCTTCATCGTCCCAATCTTTCACATTGCTCTTGATTTCTTCCATCATCCCCATGACCTTGAGGTTCGCACCGCCGTGCTGAGGTCCTTTGAGGGAACCTATGGCGGCTGCGATTGCGGAATAGGTGTCTGTGCCTGTGGATGTCACGACATGGGCAACAAAAGTCGAATTGTTACCGCCGCCATGTTCTGCATGAAGCACAAGAGCCAAATCCAGCAGTTCTGCCTCGGACTTGGTATAGGAACTGTCCTGCCTGATCATACGCAGAATATTTTCAGCAGTGCTGAGGTGTTTTAATGGGCTATGGATATACAGACTCTTGCCGTCATGATAGTGTGTTTTTGCCGCAAAGCCATACGCCGCCATCGTAGGGAACCTTGCGATCAGTTCAATGCACTGCCTCAGGGTGTTTTTAAGACTGATATCATCCGGATTGGAATCATAGGAATAGGATGCCAGTACGCTTCTTGCCAGCTTGTTCATGATGTCCGTGCTCGGAGCTTTAAGAATCATATCCTCTGTAAATCCATAAGGCAGCGCTCTATATTCACCAAGCAGCTTCTCAAATTCCTCCAGCCTCTCTTTGTTTGGAAATTCTCCAAACAGCAGTAAATAACAAGTCTCTTCGAATCCGAAGCGTTTTTCGCTCTGGTATCCATGTACGATGTCATTGATGTCAATGCCCCTGTACAGCAGTCTGCCTTCTACAGGTATCTTTTCTTCTTCGTCAAAAATATATGCCCTGACATCCCCTATTTCGGTAAGACCCACAAGAACACCGGTCCCATCCAGATCACGCAGACCGCGCTTCACGTTGTACTTTTTATAAAGCTCCGGGTCAATTTTATCATTTTCTTCAACGATCGCGCCCAATTTGTCCAGAAGGCTTTCCCTTTCCTGCTGTGTCATGCCCATAAATCACCCCTCCTTTTGTTACGTCACTTTACACGATCTTTATCTCACCTGCTATTCCTTCGCCGCTCTCTGCTTGAGCAGATTGCTGCTCGCATTCCTTACGTGCTCGGTAGTGAGCCTTTCAGCTTTATACGCATCCTTGTCGATAATGGCCTGTAGTATTGCCTTATGCTCTTCCAGTACCTCCATTGCCCTGCCGGGGCTCATCATCGATATGCCCCTTGCTTTCTGAACATAATGATGGAAGGTGCTGAGTGTATGCATCAAGGGTTTGCTTTTGCTTGCTTTGAATATGATGTCATGAAACCTGGTATCGAACAGGATGAGATGGTTTTGGTCGTTCCTGATCGTATAGAATTCCTCTAGTTCCACTGCTTCCTTAAGCTCCTCCAGTTCCGGCAGAGTGATTTTTTCAGCGGCCCATCTTGCAGCCAGCCCCTCGATCAGCATCCTTATCGTGTATATATCCTCTATATCCTGTTCAGATACACCTTTTACGATGACTCCCTTGTTCGGGAATGACTGCACCAATCCCTCCAGCTCGAGCTGCCTTATGGCTTCACGTACAGGAGTCCTGCTGACGCCAAGCTCTTCCGACAGCTTTGTTTCGATAAGGCTGTCGCCAGGTTCATACAAACCATTCAGAATATCGTTCTGCAAATGTATAAAAACCCTGCTCCTGAGCGATCCTGCCTGTGAATCACCTTCACTGAAATCAACCATCAAATCATTCACTCCCCATTGAGCAAAGCTGCATTACCTTGAAGGACCATGCCTCCCATCCTGTAACACAGCTGCTTTATCCGCTTCGGTTCACCTGTACTGCTATCCATTCATCCGAACTGCTATTTCTATTGTACTCTTGTATAATTCAACAGACCGCCTGCCAGCATGATATCTGCCTGCCTGCCGGACAACGCCGTCTTTACACGGATTTCAGAATTTTTCGTCCTGTTTTTCAATACCAGTTCGCTTCCGGCTTTGATCTGATCCCTCACGTTTTCAAGTACAAGCACATCGCCATTTTCTATTTTATCAAAGTCGGCCTCGTTGGCAAATGTCATTGGCAGTATGCCGGAATTAACCAGGTTAGCCATGTGTATCCTTGCAAATGACTTCGCCACAACGCCTTTTATGCCCAATTGCAGCGGTGCAAGTGCGGCATGTTCGCGGCTTGAACCCTGTCCGTAATTGGAGCCTCCAATGATAAAGCCTCCTCCGTTTTCCTTCGCTCTCTTCGGGAACTCAGGATCACATGGCGTCAGACAAAATTCCGCGAGATATGGAATATTGGACCTGTACGGCAACAGCTTGGCATTTGAAGGCATAATATGGTCGGTAGTGATATTATCACCAACTTTAATCAATGCAACACCCTCCATCTTGACCGGCATCTCCTTGTTGATCGGGAACGGCTTGATATTCGGTCCTCTTACAACTTCAACACTGTTTCCTTCCGCAGCCGGAGCCAGAACCATATTGTCATTGATTACAAAGCGATCCGGCATTTTCACTACCGGTGCTTCGCCGAGCTTCCTCGGATCCGTCAGTACGCCCGCTATTGCGCTTGCCGCAGCCGTTTCCGGGCTTACAAGATATACGCCGGCGGAGGCTGTTCCGCTTCTGCCTTCAAAATTCCTGTTGAAAGTTCGCAGGGAGATTGCTCCTGTCGAAGGCGCCTGCCCCATGCCAATGCATGGACCGCATGCCGACTCAAGTATCCTTGCTCCCGCAGCTACCATATCCGCCAGTGCACCTTCCTGTGCAAGCATTGTCAGAACCTGCTTGGAACCGGGTGCGATGACAAGACTGACGCCGGGATGTACCGTCTTGCCCTTTAGGATGCGTGCCACCTTGATCATATCCATATAGGAAGAATTCGTGCAGCTGCCGATTGCAACCTGGTCCACCTTTATTGCTCCTATTTTGGAAACCGCTGCAACGTTATCCGGGCTGTGAGGCATGGCTGCCAATGGCTCAAGGCCGCCAAGATCTATAGTCACTTCTTCATCATATGCCGCGTCAATATCAGGTAGAAGTTCAACCCAGTCGGATTCCCGGCCCTGTGCCCTGAGAAAGGTCCTGGTAACGGCATCACTGGGGAATATCGAGGTCGTCGCACCAAGCTCGGCCCCCATGTTCGTAATAGTTGCCCTTTCAGGCACCGTCAAAGTTGCTGTACCTTCGCCGGCATACTCAATCACCTTGCCGACCCCGCCTTTTACAGTTAAAATACGCAGTACTTCAAGAATAACATCCTTTGCAGAAACCCAGGGCTTCAATTTCCCTGTCAAAGTAACTCTGCATACTTTCGGCATCATCATGTAATAGGGTCCGCCGCCCATCGCGACAGCGACATCCAGGCCGCCCGCACCGATTGCCAGCATGCCGATACCTCCCCCGGTAGGGGTGTGACTGTCGGAGCCCAGCAGTGTCATACCGGGTACACCGAATCTCTCCAGCTGTACCTGATGGCAGATGCCGTTTCCCGGCCTTGAAAAATAGATTCCGTGCTTTGACGTCACAGTCTGTATGTATTTGTGATCATCCGCATTTTCAAAACCCGCCTGCAGGGTGTTGTGATCTATATATGCAAGTGATTTCCTTGTTTTGACCCTCGGTATGCCGACAGCCTCAAATTGCAGGTATGCCATTGTTCCTGTGGAATCCTGTGTAAGGGTCTGATCGATCCTGATGGATATTTCGTCTCCAGGGGTCATCTCCCCGCTGATCAAATGCTCTTTTATAATTTTCTGTGCCAGATTCATTCCCATATTATTAACCTCCTGTTATTTCCTTATAATACCAGATCGTATATCTCGGGTGCCAACAGTTTTATTGACTCTTCCAGTTCGCTATCGCTCAATGCGGTGACCCTGCCATTCTTGTACTGCTCATCTACCCAATCCTTTATTTTTATGGTCCTGCTGTCTTTTTTGTCCAACCTCTTGTTCCCTTCGAAACCGAAGAAGCTGTTGATCCAGTGCGCAATTCCCGCTGTTCCCGAGGTCTGGTTGATTGACACACCCACAGGCCTGTTCAGCAGCTTGTTTGTATTGAAAATGTTGTATATCTCCTCGTCCTTCAATAGACCGTCCGCATGAATACCCGCCTGGGTGACATTGAAATGTCTGCCCACAAACGGCGTTCTTGTCGGTATCGGGTAGTCGAGTTCCTTTTCGTAATAATCCGCGATTTCCGTTATGACAGTTGTATCCATCCCGTCAGTTGAGCCGCGAAGCTGTGCATATTCTATAATCATGGCTTCCAGCGGGGTATTGCCGGTTCTCTCGCCGATACCCAGCAGGGAACAGTTTACACTGGATGCACCATACATCCATGCACTTGCAGAATTTGAAACCGATTTGTAGAAATCATTATGCCCATGCCATTCCAACAGCTCACTGGGGAAACCTGCATGATGCCTCAGACCGTAAATGATCCCAGGTACACTTCTGGGCAGTGCGGCTCCAGGGTATGAAACGCCATATCCGAGGGTATCGCAGGCTCTCAGCTTTATTGGTACGCCGGATTCCTCACTGAGTCTGCGTAATTCCAGTGCGAATGGCACAACAAAACCGTAAAAATCGGCACGTGTTATGTCCTCAAGATGGCAGCGCGGTTTGATCCCAACCTCGATTGCGCTTCTTATTATTCCCATATAGTGGTCAAGAGCCTGTTTTCTGGTCATATTGAGTTTTTTGAAAATATGATAATCAGAACAGCTGACCAGTATCCCGCTTTCCTTCATGCCCATATCCTTCGCAAGCTGAAAATCGTTCTTTGTCGCCCTTATCCAACTGGTAACCTCAGGATAGGCGTAGCCCCTCTCCTGGCATTTGTATACAGCTTCCTTATCCCTGTCACTATAGAGGAAGAACTCACTCTGTCTGATCAGGCCGTTCGGTCCTCCCAGTCTGTGAAGCATGTCAAAGAGTGCAACGATCTGCTCCACCGTGTATGGTGCCCTGGATTGCTGACCATCACGAAAAGTAGTATCGGTGATCCAGATTTCATCAGCAGGGTACATCGGTACTCTTCTATGATTGAATACACACTTGGGTATCTCATCATAGCTGAATATCTCCCTGTAAAGATTGGGATCAGCCACATCCTGCAAAGAATAACGGTACTGTGTCTGTTCCAGCGTGTTGGTCTTTTTGTTAAACTCCAGCATATCTTTCACCTGCTTTGATTGTTTTATTGCATAATTGTATACAATCATACAATCGTTGTCAACTAAAGATAATGTAAAAAATATTCCTTAATAGAGTAAAAATATTCTTTATATTTGTGTATTAAGAAGGATTTTATCAAAAAATATCGAAATAGTTATATTATAGTTGCTTTTTAGCAAATTGTATTATGGTATATTGCATGTAAACTTTTTGGTTTACAAGGCACGGGAAAAAAGAGTATATAAATAATGGTTGATGGAGGTTCGATATGGCTAGTGCAAAGACAGCAAAAACCGGGGAAATCGATCAGGGAAAGCTTATGATGATAGCATCGCTAGTTGTAGGTGTGGTAATGAGTATTATTTTCATTGCCATAACAAATCAATATTTCGAGGCGCTTCTCGTATTACTTACGGCCATTTTAACCACGCAGGTTATTAGAATATGCAATAACATTGTTCTACGAAGAACGGCTGACCGATTTACTTCTGAACTTGATGTTATCAAACAGGGTGATTATTCAAGATTCATTGAATCGAAAAAATTCGGTGCTATTTCAGGAATTGCCTCCTTAATCAACTCTTTACTCAGTGATATCCGGGCGTTGATCGAAGGCTTTTTCACATTGTCGCTCTCTATCATTCAAGCCTCCAGAAAAGTCGGTACCACTGCCAATGAAGCTGCGCTAGCCATTACAGAGGTATCGAAGACTGTGGATGAGATAGCAAAAGGCGCTTCTGTTCAGGCTCAGGATGCTCAGCAGGGTGTACACCTGGTGGAAAAACTCTCGGACCAGATCAGCTTTGTATATCAGAGTTACAACAGCGTTATGCAGGAGACAAATAAAATACAAAATCTTAACAAAATAGGTTTGGATTCGGTAAACATCCTTCGTTCAAAATCCGAGGAAAATTTCAACTCTACTGAAAAGATATTCTCTGTTGTTGAGAAGCTCACTAATACGACGAAGGATATAGGCACATTTGTTCAATCAATTGAAGATATCGCGGAACAGACAAATATGCTGGCATTGAACGCCGCCATTGAGGCTGCAAGGGCCGGTGAAGCAGGCAAGGGTTTCGCTGTGGTTGCAGACGAGGTAAGAAAGCTGGCGGATCAGAGCAGGCAGTCCACTGAGGAAATAACCAACCTGATGGAAAGCATCAGCGAAGAATCCCATTTGGCAATTCAGGCGATGGAGATTATGAAGAAAGTCTCCCAGGAGCAGAATTTAGCCGTTGACAGTACCAACAAGGCATTTGGAGATATCGCCGATGGTATTGGATCGATCGTCAGCAAGACGAAGGATGTGAATGATGCTGTGTCGAAAATGCAAGCGGACAAGGACGAAGTGATTGCTGCAATCGAGAATATTTCATCAGTATCTCAGGAGACAGCCGCATCCAGTCAGGAGGTTGCTGCAAGTACCGAACATCAGCTCAGGGAAATAGAGGAAATGAAGACGGCAGCAGGCCAGTTGGATGAACTTGTACAGGAACTTGACAAGAAACTCAAGAAATATAAACTTAGATAATGAAAAAGCACCCGTTTACGGGTGGAATTATCATATAAGCATTCGTGTTAACATAAGCAGGGCATAGGATGAGAGAGATATCCTGTGCCTTTTTTATTTATACAATAAAAAAAGAACCTTGGAATCCACTTTACTGGAGTTCCCTCTTTGAATTCCGATATTGGACAATTCCATTTGATTTACAGGACTGTTAAATTTCATATGACTGCAGCAATCTGGCAGCTTCAGTATTTGCATAGCTGTGCCGCGCTTCCTCCAGAAGCTCGTTTACATCATAATCCGGCCAGAAGTGTGTCAACAGAAGTTTTTTCGCTCCAGCCCCGGAAGCTGCGATGCCACATTGAGCAGCAGTCAGGTGAGGCGCGCCTTCTGCAAAATCCTTCTCCAGAAGGCCTGCGTCAAGCATCAGCAGATCGGCTCCCTTTGAGAAGCTGATAATTTCATCCGTCCATGAGGTATCACCGGAAAAAACAAATTTCTTGCCGTCACATTCCATTCTTACTGCGAAATCCAATGAAGGATGCTTCATCTGAGCGAAGGTAATACTGAAGTCCCCTATTTTCAATACTGTGTCCGCCGAAATTGTTTTCAGGTTAAATGCGTCCCTGACATCAAGCCTTCCATATTCCTCTGAAGGCTCCGGCGGTGCATATACCTCAAGCGTCCTGTCAAACTGACCACGCTTTCTCTTGATTTGTACCGCATACTTCAGCACAAACATGTCAGAAATGTGGTCGCTGTGCAAATGAGTCAGAATAATTGCGTCCAGTTCTTCCAGCCTGATGAATTTCTGCAGATTCGCCAGGACGCCGTTACCGCAGTCAATTAATATGCACTTTCCGCCGCATTGGACAAGATAGCCTGAACATGCGCCGCCAGCGGCAGGAAACGGGCCGTTATTCCCCAGTATTGTCAGTTTCACAAAGCAACCCTCCAAACGAACTAAAAATCATAATGATATAATACCACGAATTACTTTGCATAAACAGGGCTTGCCAAACGGATGAAATTATCCGTCAAGCAAGCCCTGTTATTGTCGATTAGCCAGTACACTGTAAACTCTAAAACTTTTAAGCTTACAATG
>DBTX01000087.1:25215-37772 GCA_002307275.1 Hungateiclostridiaceae bacterium UBA1305 | reverse complement strand
GCTTACAATGTCATTCTGAGCATTGGCAAAGGATCTTAAGCAGTCCAGAATTCTTCGCTGCACTCAGAATGTCAAACATTTTGATGTTTGAATACACTAATTTGTTCAGCTTATATACTTTTGGACTCCCATTCTGGAAAGGACTATTATGAGAAAGTATGCCAGTATCGCGCTTAACCCACCCTGTATCAAATTTGCCACAAGCTCTCCTGCCGCTGCTACAATTCCGAATGCTTTGTCAAACAAGCTTAAAATAAAAGCTTCTCCGGAAAAATAGCCGGCAACCATGATGATCGCTCCAACTGCCAAAGCCAATATGAGATTCAGGTTGGCCGGATTACTTCCTGTTCCTGGCTGCTTTAATCCATTTGACTTTATGTAGTTCGCTGCCAGCAATCCAACGACAAGTCCCTCAATTCCCTTTACTACAAGAGTGATAGGAGCAAAAATAAATGCGCCGGCCGCAAGATCGGCAAAAGCTGAGCCTATTCCACCTGCAATCAGACCTCCTACAGGGCCTAGAAACGCAGAAGCCAGCATAATTATGGAATCTCCAAGATTGAAATATCCACCGGGCAGAAATGTCGGTATACGTGTAAAGTAGGTGGCCAGAAACACAAGTGCTATCATCAGGCCGTTCATTGCCAGTTTTCTCACAGAATCATTCTTCAAAGCAATCCCTCCAAATATATTTATAAGGATTACCCCCACCTTTGCCTAATGCTAATATATCCATATATTCGATATCCTTGCACAAAGGAAGAAGGGGCATCCATTGTCGAATACCAATATATCCATATATTCAATACACTTACACAAAAGATGGGAGCATCCAAAAATATACTAAGCATTGTCTAAGTGTATCGATACGGTTATAAAGTGTATCGATAGATTAGAGATATAATAATAGGAATGCTTTGATTTGTCAATAGATTAAAATATAATAAACTAAAAAATCGCCGATCGAATCGTGATAATGTCTCATTGTACAACACGTGTTTATGTCCCGACTGAAACCGGCAGGCTGACAATGACTTTGAATAGATCCCCGTCAATGCTCAATTCCAGTTTGCCGCCCTGTATCTCTGAAAGACTCTTTGCTATTGACAGGCCAAGTCCCGATCCCTCGGTAGAACGTGAACTGTCACCTCTTACAAAACGTTCAAGCATCTGATCAACAGATATATCCAGCGGCATTTCAGAGATATTCTTTATGGTAATGACACCGTCGGTTTGCGTTTGATCAATGTCGATATATACTCTGGAATTTCTTTGAGAGTATTTTACGATATTTGATAAAAGGTTATCCATGATCCGCCAAACAAGTGTTCCATCCCCTTTTACAACTACAGGTTGTTCGCAATGTCTGACTCTGACATCCAATCCGGCATTCAATACTTTTTCATTATATTCAGCCACAGCCTGACCGACCAGAGAACAGAGATCCACATCCTCCAGATTCACACGCATGTCACCGCTGGCCGCTTTTGATGCTTCAATGAGGTCCTCAATCAACTTTTTCAATCTCCCTGATTTTTCCTCCAGAACGCCGATGTACTCATTGACAGTCTCATTCTCCAGGTTTTCCTTCTTCAGCAGATCAACATAATTGATAATCGATGTAAGCGGAGTCTTCAGATCGTGAGATACATTGGTAATCAGCTCGGTTTTAAGCCTTTCCCCCTTTACCGCCTCGGAAACTGCATATTTTATCCCGGTCTGCAGGCTTTCTATATTGTTTGCGAACCCTGTGAATGCAGGACTTAAGCGATCTTTATCCAATGGTTGTTCCAGATTGCCTTTTGTCATTTCCTTCACCCATGCCATGATGGCAGTAATTGATTGCAGTGCTTTTGATACATAATAGATCACCGCAATATTAAAGATTGCCTGTATAAACAGAATCAGAAGGAATGCATTTCCTCCCGCACTGGCAGCTACGGCGAACAGAATGGAATTCAGCCCTCCATACACCAGCAGCAGAACCAATATCGAAGGCCTAAAGGCTTTTGACGAAAAAAGCTGAATGAATATGCTTTTCATCATTTTTATTAATGCAAATACGAATGTGTGCTTGAATATTGTCCCCATTTTTATATGCCGTATCATACTTAAAACATAACTGAGCAGGATCATCAAAGAGATTGATACAAGCAGGCCGGCAGCAACTATTCCGGAGATATTGTCATCAAGTGATCCAGCGAACCTGCCAGCTTGATTTACAAAAAGGCCTGCCAAATAAATGGCAATTATGGTATGTATGTCATTAAAGAACCAGTCGATAAAGGAAGGCACTATTTTCCCATTTTTCTCTCTTCTGCCGGCAACCATTATCAGGTAAATAAAGCATCCAACACCCAGAAGCAATGAAACTGATGCAATAAGAATAAATAACGGGATCAGCCCATGTACCTTTCCATGCTCTATTGCAAGATCGTAAAATCCATCACCGGGAATCGGCTTATTTTCAACTACCGCAAATATTTCTATAGACAGGGCATCCAGTTTCGTTTTATAATCCGATAGGTTACAGGATGCCAGATTATTTGAAAAGCTTGACTTTAAAGAGGAGTAAAAAAGATAGGTCCCGTACTTTTCAAATTCTTTTTTTACTTCCTCAACAGACTTGGTCTTCCTGTCAAAATTTGAGACCACTTCTCCTGTTATATAATTTCTGGCGATATATTTAAAGTTCACCATATTGGGTAAATTCCCCTGCGAAGGCCGATCACCGCTGCCGGTATATCCGTATCCGTCTTTCGCAAGATCCGGCACTACTGTATTATCGACCGCATTTCTAAAGCTATTACTGAAAAGATCGGAAAAACCTGTAGTCTCATTGTAATTTCTTTTTTCAATATCACTTGAGTATCTTTCCACAAAAACCGCCGAGGCAAATATTCCGGCAAAAGAAAGCCATATCAGTAGTACTGCAGCTGCTTTCACGATGATTGAATACCTAGTATTTCTCAATTTTATATCCAATTCCCCACACCACCTTTAAATATTTGGGATCCTTCGGATTGATTTCAAGCTTTTCCCTGATACGTCGCACATGCACAGCTACTGTGTTTTCAACGGAAAAGGACGGCTCGTTCCATACCTTCTCATAAATTTCGCTCATGGAGAACACCTTGCCCCTGCTCTCCATCAACAGCTTAATGATACGATACTCGATTGGCGTCATTCTAACCAGCTCCCCGTCGACACGCACCTCTTTCAACTCATCATCCAGCATCAGTCCGCCATTTTTAATAATACCGGGCTTCATCTCCATACTGCCCAATTGTGTATATCTGCGCAGCTGAGACTTTACTCTGGCAAGCAATTCAAGAAGGTTGAACGGCTTTGTCACATAATCATCCGCTCCAAAATTCAAGCCTGCTATTTTGTCGGTATCCTGAGATTTTGCCGAAAGCAGGATGATTGGAATATTACATTTCTCCCGCACCTTTACAGTTGTCATGAGGCCATCGAGGCCCGGCATCATGATATCCAGGATGATCAGGTGAAGTTCATTTTCTTCAACTGCTTTCAGCGCTTCAACCCCGTCATAGGCTTTTATCACTGAATATCCATCCTGCTTCAAATAAATCTCAACCGCCTTGACAATTGCCTTGTCGTCATCGCATACCAGTATGTTATACATGCTTTCAGCCCCCGTATCATCGAATTCCGAGTTTTAAACAGGATATCTCCCGTATTGCCACCATTTTTCCAGGATGCATGGGCGAGTAGTAGACACGTTCAACGATTAGTCCATTTGCATGGGCAAACAGTTGACACGTTCAACGATTAGCCCAGATGCATGGGCAAGCAGTTGACACGTTCAACGATTAGTCCATTTGCATTGGCAAACAGTTGACACAATCAACGGCCAGTCCCATCAAATTGTATGTACTTGAAATCTTTCTTTAATCCCATGGGACAATGATAGCAACAACTTTTTACAAATGGTTTGATCTATTTCTTACAACATTCTTACAATCCAAGCAGCAGGAAAGCTGTCAACAGAAAAACAACCTGGTTCAGTTCACACACAGCTCCCAGAATATCACCTGTTACACCGCCGAGTTTGCTTCCAAAAAATCTCACAAGTACAAATGCGGAAAAAGGCGGAATAAGTGCAGTGAGCAGAATTCCAACTCCTGAAAGAAAACCTGTCACGCCTGTGTACAGACCTGTAATCCCGGCTGCTGTGGCAAATATGACAAAATAAATAACAAGACCGGACAGCACATCCTTCAAACCGCAGAGTTCAACACACCACCTGCCCGGGCCGTCGGACGTACCGGCATACTGTGATGAACCCGCACCCACAATGGAGGCAATTCTGCCCGCAACAGGCATAAATAAAAGAATGAAAATTGTTTGGTTTTGAATGGAGGAAAGAAGTGAAATATCCAAAAATACAACGATGATCAGAATAAGGACAGCATTTGTTCCTACCCTGCTGTCTTTCATAATTTCAAGCATCCGCTCCCTTGGCCGGTTGGAAAACAGACCGTCGGCAGTGTCGCCCAAACCATCCAGATGTAGACCGCCAGTGAGTATAATGTAAAATACAATTGTCAAAACAGCCGTGACCAGGGGCGGAAACAGCAAACCCAGCATATAGTTTCCGCCAGCCAACAGCACACCTATGAGCAATCCGACAACAGGAGCAAGGACAAGCCCTTTGCCAAAATCCTCCTTGTCAGCTTTTATGCTTACCCAAATGGGTATTGTAGTCATAAACTGCAGCATTAGGACAAAACGCCTTAGATATATCATATATACAACCTTCCTTCAGGCAATAGAATCCCTCAAGCCCCCCCGTCAGAGCCCCTCAAGAGCCCCGCCGCTAGCCCATCAGTTGCCCCCATCGCCCCATCAAGGCCCGGTCAGGAGCCCTTCATTAGCCTGCGCCTATTTTATCCTGACAGGTATGCCGGAAACACAGAGATGTACTTCATCTGCTGCCCTGGCCAGTACCTGATTCACCCTGCCGGCTATATCACGCACAGCCCTGCCAAGTGCGTAGGGCGGAACAACGCCCATTCCCAGTTCATTTGTCACCAGTATGAAAGGTATTTCCGCCGTTTGTATGATTGACAGCAGCGATTCCACTTGTTGTATAACTTCCTTTTCAACTTCATTTATATCCTCAATGGATAAGTCCTCCCAGTCCATCGCTTTTTGCAGCATGATGTTCGAAACCATTACCGTTACGCAGTCCAGCAGGACAGCCTCACGGTCCTTTAGCAGTCCTGGAAGGCTGACCTCAAAGTCGCGGAAAGACTCAAGTGTTTCCCAGTTAGCCGGCCTTTGCATCCGATGACGTCGAATTCTCTCGTTCATTTCCTCATCCATGGCAATAGCTGTTGCAATATACAGTATCCTGCCGCCAAAATTGCGTGCCCTTTCTTCAGCATACCTGCTTTTACCGCTTCTGGCACCGCCTGTAACCAAAATGAGTTTACCCATCCAACTACCCCGTTTCTGCATTGTTCAATGTATTTTTATCTCTCTGCTCTGCTATAATGTTTTCTTCAATATTTTACTGTGCTTTTTTAGTGAAAGCGCTTCAGGTTCTACCCTTCCATTGCATACAATTTCTTATGGCAATACTTCATGAAGCCTTGCCACATCTATTACGATTGCTTTCTTTTTCAGTGCATTGTAGAGTGATAGCGCACTGCCCCCTGTGAAATCACGATCTTCAGGCCGGCCGTCCTCAATGATCACCAGTCGGGAAGCATGCGCTGCCGCTTCCAGGTTTCTCATATTCTGGTGTCCAAACGGCATATCACAAAGGATGGTAATATCCGCAGCCTCAATCAGTTCGATATTTTCCTCGAAGGCCCGATCGTCAATCTCACTGAACGGCTGGCATACAAGCGCCCGAACGCCGAATACTTCAGTGCAGCCCAGATCGCTGTCGCCATGGGCAAAAACACCCGCGGTAACGTCGAAACCGCTTTCATACAGTTGTCTGATTACACCCGATGCCGAGCCTCCTCCGCCAATGACATGAATTTTAACACCACGAGTGATATCAGCCTGACCCGGGATATGGAAATCAACCATTCCGGAGATTCGGTTTTTATAGACAAGCGCTTTCACTCCATAAGCCTCGGACAAATTCTCCTGCGTGATAACATTCTCAGGAGTCCCGTCGGCAATGATTTGCCCCGTCTTCATCAATATTAGCCTGGTACAGAAGCGTACCGCAGTTTTCAGGTCATGCACCGCGGCAATGATTGTTTTCCCATTGCGGCACAATTCAGCCGAATATTTGAAAATCTGTTCCTCATGAGCTATATCCAGACTTGCTGAAGGTTCATCAAGCAGGATCAGCTCAGTCTCCTGAGCCAATACCTTCGCAAAAAGCACTCTCTGACGCTCTCCGCCTGACAAGGTGTTTATCGGTCTCGTTTCAAACTTGAGTGTATCCGTAAACTCCATGTATTTCCGGGCAATTTCATAATCCTCCGGCCTTTCGGATTTCAGCCTGCCAAGCTGATGATATCTGCCTGTCAGTACAATATCCATCGCACTAAATGGAAATGCGACCGAGGTATCCTGATGCAGCATGGCGATCTTTGAAGCAATCACCCGCCGGCTCATGCCTGCCAGATTTTCTCCGCAGATTTCCACTTTGCCGGACCCTTTGTTTATTCCATTGATAGATTTGAGAAGGGTGGTCTTTCCTGCCCCGTTTGGCCCGATAAGCCCTATGAATTCACGGTTATCCGCTTCAGCACATATATTTTTGAGAATGCTTGCACCATTTATCTGCAGGCTTAGTCCGTCAACCGCCAGTAGCTTTTTATCTGCATCTGTACTCAAAATATTCCGCCCTCCTTCCTCGTTTTAATAAGGAGGTAAAGGAAATAGGGCGCACCCAGCATGGCTGTGATGATTCCAACACTGATTTCTCCGCCGGCAGGCAACCTGGAAATGATATCGCAGACCACCAGGAAAATAGAGCCCCCCAGTGCACTTGCGGGTATTAGAATCCTATGGTCCGGACCAGTGATAAGCCTCATGATATGCGGTACGATCAGTCCTACAAAGCCGACGGGACCGCATACCGATATGGCACTGGCTGTGAGCAGCGAGGCAATCAGCAGCAGCAGCTTCCGCGTTCTTGACGGGTCCAGACCTACCGCCTGCGCTTCTTCTTCTCCCAGTTGCATCAGGTTCAGATCACGTGAGAAAAGCATCAGTATCAGGAGCAAAATGATGACAGGCGCAGTAATCAGGCGTACCTGATCCCACATCATCCCGTTAAGCCCGCCCATCGTCCAGAAAACAAATTTATGTAATTCATATGTATTACTATTCGTTAATATTAATTGTATAAACGCACCAACAAAGGTGCTGACTGCAATACCCGACAGAATCAATGTGAGAGGCGCTATTTTGCCCTTTCTCAGCGAAAGGACGTAAATCACCGCAACTGCAAGCATTGCTCCAACGGAGGCAAAAATCGGAAGCAGGTAAATGCTTTGAGCGGCAAAGCCAAGTGTTATGGCTATTACCGCGCCAAGTCCCGCACCGCTTGATACGCCCAATATCCCAGGGTCCGCCATTGGATTGCGGAACATCCCCTGCATGACCGCGCCGCAAGCTGCCAGTGCTCCGCCTGCAAGACAAGCTATCAGTACACGCGGCAGTCTGACGAGAAATATGATCGAGTTTTGATCCTGCGGCAGTGACGGGTCCTGCAGCAGGCCCATATGAGCCAGAATTATCCGGAAAGCCCTGTCCAGTGGTACATAAACAGTCCCAACCGAAACTGCAACGATAATCACACTCAGGAGCAGCAAAGACATGAACGGCAGGACAGCCCTCATTTTCTGCGGGATTGTCCGCGTTCTCTTTAATACGTTCCCTGCTTCAATGTCCATATTTATTCTGCTTGTATCCTTACTCATACTTTACCCATAGCACTCACTTACCATCCTTATACCGACTACTTGAATAACTCTGGATAAGCCGCCTTTGCTAAATCCTCCACTCCAAGCACCACATACTGCGAAATGGCGCTGATATGAGGGTTGGGCACCGAAATTAGCCTGTCTCCGCTGATTGCCTTTACTGTTTGTAGACTTTTATCATTTTTCAACGTGTCAATCATACCCTGCAGAGTATTTTTCTGATCATAATACCAGGAGGGCAGGATAATAATGTCCGGATTCATTTCGATCATTTTCTCCTTCGATACTGTCGGCCAGCCTTCCATACCGGCCCTTGACACAACATTGATCAGTCCGGCCCTTGTTTCGATATCGTCGACATTGGTACCCTTCCCGCTGCTGCCCATTTCTCCGTAGTCCATAGATGTAAGCTTCTCTTCCGGCTTAAGCTTCGAGAGCTTGTCCTCGACTGCCTTCAGCTTTGCATCCATCCAATCAAGCAATTCTTTACCTTTTTCATCTGCCCCTGTAATATTTGCAAGGTCTGAGATGACAGTTTTCTGTTCATCAATATTGGAGGGCGTTTTGAAAGTATATACGGTAATGCCCGCATCCCGCATTTGTTTGACATTTTTGGTGTCTGCCCAGGTATCCAGGATCACCAGATCCGGTTTCAGTGCGATAATACCCTCGATATTTTCGGCGGACACTCTCTCCTGCACGCCTGCAGCCTCAGCGGAAACATTCGAAATCCCCGTATCGTCTGCATACTTGGTCAGGGCAATGATTCTGCTCTTGTCAAGCAGTCCGAGCAGCATCTCATCAGAGCCGAGCGTAAGCGATATGATCCTTTTGGGTTCGCTTGCAATAGTCATTTCAAAACCGCTTGCATCAGTCACCTTCAATGGAAACTTCTGTGCCGGGGAGGCTTTTGTTGCATCCGCCAGCGTTGAAGCGGCTGCATCTGCCGTTGCCGTCTGAGTTGACGAAGCATCAGCTTCTGCCGCGGCTGCCTGTCCAACCGACTGGGACTGCTCTGCCGGCTGTTCCTGCACGGCTGTTCCTCCACAGCCTGCCAGTATGAAGGTAAATGTCATTATAACTGTAATAAGGGCAATCCATGCCCGTGTGTTTCTATTATTCATAATAATTAGTCTCCTTAATTTCTTGTTTAGAATTCTATTCCTTTTCTCGCCTTAATACCTTTTCCTGCCGGGTGTTTGACAGCTTTGATTTCAGATACATAATCGGCCAGTTCCACAAGCTCAGGGGATGCGCCCCTGCCGGTCAATACCAGTTCAAGGTTGCAGGGCTTGTTCTTGACAAATTCCACAACTGCATTTTTTGATAGCATACCCGTTGACACCGCACCCAGCACTTCATCCAGAATGAGCAGGTCTATTCCGCCTTTTTCAATCAAGTCAGCCGCATATTCCAATAAACCTTGCTGCTCTGCAGTTGTCTGCGCTTTTTCTTCTTCGTTCATTTCCCAGGTAAACTTGGTTATCCCGGTTCCCCTGTGCAATTCAAAATCCGGTTCCAGCGTTTTCAGACTGTATAGTTCACCGGTAGGAGTCCCTTTCAGGAATTGCACCATCAGTACCTTCATTCCCCTGCCGCAGGCTCTGACACCTAATCCCACGGCTGCCGTCGTCTTACCCTTTCCATCCCCGGTATAAATATGTATCAAACCCTTCATATCATCCAGCCTTTCAATAAGCTTGCCCAAATAAAACCTTGGAGGCATCGAACCTGTCTCCTGATTTTGACTTTCATTTGTTTCTGTTTGGAGCGAACCTGCATCGTGCTCCGGGTGCTCCGAAATAAATAAAGCCTCCTGACTACTGTCAAGAGGCTTTGATATACATGTTCAGATGTTCAATCGACATCCCATGCACCCCCTATCGCTCGTAGAGTTATGGCGTAAGCGCACAGGCAGGTCTTCTGGCTCTAGTATCATCACCCTGTCGCTCCTTCCCGGTTACCCAGTGGCATGCGACGAACTCCTCTATTACAGCGGCGGGACCGCGTGGGATTTTAACCCACTTCCCTTATTTATCAGCTTTTCAGCCGAACCTGTACTCAATTCATTTTGTATAAACTAAGTCTATACTATTCCGTTTGCTATTTCAACAATATGCATGCAAAAAATTATATCACCGAATCCTGTATGCCAACACAATCATCAATTGTGCAGCTAAATATGAAGTATGCGCAATGAACGTGATGTAATGCAGGAGCGGCCATTGTGCGTGACAAGGGCCAGTCCCTTGTCATGGTCGCAAACCAGAGGAACCGTCCCCTTGGTTCACCTGTTGATTTCTCCGAGCTTGAATTTTTCATGTATTGCGGCAACGGCGCGTTCAGCGTTCTGGACATCGACAAGCACCGATATTTTCATTTCCGATGTTGTGATCATATGGATGTTGATATCAGCATCAAACAACGCTTCGAACATCGTTGAGGCCACGCCGGGGTTGTTGACCATACCGGCTCCGACAATGGAGACTTTTGAATATTTGTCGGAATATTTTACTTCCTTTGCGCTGATGACGCCGAGATTTGCGTTCAATACATCAAGCGCCTTCTGAAGATCGCCTTTTTTTACTGTGAAGGAGATATCCTTGGTTTCATCTCTTCCTATGGATTGTAGTATGACATCAATGCTGATCTTTTCACGGGAGAGCATCGAGAATAGCTTGAAGGCCATTCCTGGCTTATCTTCTATACCCATAACTGCGATCCTCGCGATATCGTTATCTCTTGTAACTCCTCTTACAAGCATTTTCTCCACGTTGCCTACCTCCTTTATCACTGTTCCCTGCGATTTATTCAAACTTGACCTGACTACCATATTCACACCGTATTTTTTTGCCATCTCCACGGACCTGTTGTGCAGCACATTCGCACCAAGACTGGCAAGCTCCAGCATCTCGTCATAGGAGATATCGTCAAGCTTGCTGGCATTCTTCACGATTCTGGGATCAGCGGTATAAACGCCGTCCACATCCGTATAGATTTCACAGAGATCCGCTTTCAACGCTGCTGCCAACGCTACTGCCGTTGTGTCGGAACCGCCTCTGCCGAGGGTGGTGATATCCTCATATTTGTTCCAGCCCTGAAAGCCGGCTACAATGACGATATTCTTTTCATCAAGCTCCTTGAAAAGCCTTTCGGTGTCGATATTCTTGATTCTGGCACTTCCATAATTGCTGTCCGTAGCAATGCCGGCCTGGTAACCGGTTAGTGAAGTGACATGACAGCCAAGCTTTTCGACCGCCATTGCCAGAAGTGCCATGGAGATCTGTTCCCCTGTAGCCAGCAGCATATCCATTTCGCGCTTCGAAGGATTGGCATTGATTTCAACTGCTTTCGATATCAAGTTATCCGTAGTATCTCCCTGCGCGGATACTACCACTACCACTGAATGCCCTTCCCGGTAAGCTTCAACAACCCTTCCTGCTACATTGGCAAGCCTTTGGGCATTTGCAACCGAGGTACCGCCATATTTTTGCACAATAAGACTCACGCGCCGCACCCTCCTCAATCTTCTTCTATTCTTATCACATTTATTACTTCCCTGATCGAACCAATTCCTTTGAGTTTATCAATACAACCGTTCAGTTCGGCTTCAGCAGCCTTGCGTGTAGTAAAGGCAAGCTCTCCTGAAAGTTCCTTATTGCCTGGGCTGATGTATTCGACCTTGCCGAAAGCCTTGCCGATGAACTTGGCAGCTTCAATACTGTTTCTCACGGCAACTCTTATAAAATATCTGATTTCACTTTCCGCAATCGGAACCGTATTGTCAAAGTCCTGTCTGATCCAGATATTCTTCGCACCGCTTTCAATATGTCTTGCTATGTCTATGATATCAGCTATGACTGCACTGGCAGTAGGCAGTTTACCGGCGCCTCTGCCATAGAACATCGCATCACCGATCGCATCGCCCCTGACAACAATCGCATTGAATACATCCTCAACATTAGCCAGCGGATGATTTTTGCTTATAATCGCCGGCGCTACACGCGCATATATTTTCCCGCCTTCCCTCCTGCTCACTGCAACAAGCTTTATCACGGAATCCATTGCTTCTGCATACTGCATATCCGCAAGACTGAGCTTTGTAATGCCTTCTGTATGAATATTCTTATAATCGACAAATTCATTGTATGCGATGGAGGAAAGTATTGCTATTTTTCTGCAAGCATCGTGGCCCTCAATATCCGCGGTCGGGTCAGCTTCCGCATAACCATTCTGCTGAGCGCTTTTTAGAGCTTCTGCGAAATCACGGCCCTCTCTGCGCATTTGAGTAAGGATATAGTTGGTGGTACCATTCAATATTCCTGTGATCCCATTGATGATATTTGCTGCAAGGCACTGATTCAATGGTCTTATAATTGGAATCCCGCCGCCGACACTGGCCTCGAACAGATAACTCACGCCGTTCTCCGCGGCCATTTTCAGCAGTTCCGGCCCATGCGTCGCAACGAGTTCCTTATTTGAGGTAACTACATGCTTTTTCATGGAAAACGCCCTCTTCGTATATTCATGAGCGATTCTTACGCCCCCGATCGTTTCCACTACAACACTAATGTCAGGATCATCAAAAACTTCCTCCGGTTTTTTAGTAAGAAGTTCAAGATCCGGTCCTTC
>DBTX01000087.1:0-24882 GCA_002307275.1 Hungateiclostridiaceae bacterium UBA1305 | reverse complement strand
GAAATACTCTGGCTGTTCTTCTTTATGACTTCCACCACGCCAGAGCCTACCACTCCATATCCTATGATCGCTACGTCCATACCCCAGGTCCTCCCTCAAAAAATGCATGCCTGAAATCTCTGTATCCTTCAGCCCTAAACTTTATGTATTCAGTCCCGGGCCAATATCTCCTGCCTGCGCACGCCCTCTATTTCGCCTATTTCCTCCATCAGTCCCCGTATCTCGCTTGTCATCCCCGATGTTTCGATGGATATGGTAACATCCGCAAGTCCATTGATGGGAACGTTCTGGTTAATTGTAATGATATTGGCCTTTGCCTTTGCGATTCTATTAATAATGCTCGATAAAATACCCGAAAAGTCCTCGACTACGAAAAAGAGTGTAATGACCCTGCCTCTCGAAGTCTCGTAAAACGGGAATACAAAATCCTTGTATTTGTAATAAGCACTCCTGCTCATTCCTACTTCCTTTACTGCATCATTTACAGTCTTTATCCTGCCCAACCCGAGTATTTTTTTTACCTCGATGACCTTGGAAAAAACCTCCGGAAGTACTACTCTATCTACAAGGAAATAGGTCGAACCATTATCCATTTCCACCTCTCATTGTCCGTCCATGACGCACATATGTGTTTCATTTGTGTAATATTAGCATAAATTGAGGTAAGAATCAAGGTTTTGCATAAAAAAATACAAAAATAATGCAAAAAGCTCAGTTGACAAAGAAAATGCAAATGAAGAATTGACGATGAATTGACGATGAATTGACGATGCATTGACGATGAATTGACGCAATTCGATTCACAAACCCGCCTGTACAGATGCCTTATCTTGAAATAGTCCATATACTCTTTGAGTGAGACCCGCCGGTTTTCCTAAAGCAGCCGGCACAAAGCATTCATTTAACAAATTATTTATTTCCCGCCACCAGACTCGTTTCATTATTCTTGACAAAGGATTTCTCCCAGCTCTGAACGTAATCCCCCACAGCCCATTCAGCCATAATCACTGAGCTGCCGTCCGTCAGCGGAAGCTTTACAGATGGTTGATCGGAAAGTTCTTTGCCGTTTATTGCATACAATAGGATCTCACTGCGTGTGATTACGACGGCGATATCTTTGTTTGGCGATGTGTACACGTCGACCGCCTGGGGTACCTTATCCTTTATTGTTGTCCATGGAACCTGAAGCATGTCATAAGCGACCATATTAGCCGGGGGAATCAGGTTCAGATTAAAATCCATATACGGCAGCTGGGGTAAAGAATTCAGATTCAATCTGCCTTTAAAAAACCAATGTCCTGTTTTTCTATAAAGCGCAAAACTCTGCTGTAATTCAGTTTCGTTCATACGCATGTTACTATTGTAGCCCGATTCCTTAAGCAAGTCAAAAACAGCACTCTCCATAGCCATTGTACCATTATCGCCAGCTATGTCCGATATTTTTATTCCTTCAATATTATTAAGATTATCGACCGGAAGAGTGCGGATCGTCTTTCTGAAAGCAGATGATGTGGTATTTTCACCCGAATCCAGCACGGTATTCTCAACACATACATAATCGTTGCCCACATAAGCAACAGCGCTGCGGAACATTGTCTCCAGTCTTTTTGAATAATTCTCCGCCAGTATGGCCTGGGTTTTGTCGCCACTTTTGGATACCATCGATGCAGTAAGGATATCTTCTGTACCCTCGGTTCCCATTGCCTTATCAATTTTTAGTTTCCAGAAACCGTCCATCCTGGGAAGATATATATCCTTTGCTGACAAAATGGGTTTAAAAAGCCGGTTGACCCCGGAAATCCAGTATGTCGTGTAAGTATAGTCACCTATACCATCTTCTGTTTTCACCGGTGTCCTGATACCCATCAGCAGGCCTGAACGAGTGATTTTGGATTTCGCCGTCATGTCCTTTTCGGCGGGAAGGTTCAGCGAGCCTGCCATTGCATCCCCTTTCCCGGAGAATTTATCGGAAACCTTCTTCATGCTGTAATACTGATCATCAATACTGACAACCATCGTATCATCCGATATCCTTACAAATTCGTACAGGAACTTGTCCTGCGAATATGCAGTAAAGACAAGAGTCTCATCCCCACTTACCTTCAGGCCGTTCATCGCATTATAATTCTTATGAAGAAAATATTCATTCACATTGACCCTTTTTACTTTAAAACTGACATCATCCCAATAGTTGCCCCCAAAAACCATCGTTAAACTTGAAAAGCCCATCTTTTCGCCTATCACCGGGTCCACAGAGTCAACCTGCTCAGCTGTGGCACTATCTCCGCCGACATACGCGTCAATTTTCCATGTTCCTTCCAGAAGCATTGCATTATTGGATGGACGGCCTATTCTATCCGCATCATCCGAGGCAGGCACCGTACAGCCTGAAAGCATTATCAGAAGAAGCAGCAATAAAAAAACAATCAGCCTTTTTCTCATACCGGTTCACCCTCCGAAGCTGCGGGAAGCCTGATGATAATTTTTGTCCCTTTATTAACGACGCTGTAAATAGTCATACGTCCATTCATCAGTTTTATAATCTCGTCGCAAATAGACAAGCCAATGCCATTGCCGGATTTGCTGTTTTTCCCTTTGTAAAACTTCTCTTTAACATTCGGCAGTTCATCCTCCGGTATTCCGCATCCAGTATCACTCATGGTAAAAACGACCTCACCCCCGCTGGCTTCCGCTTTAAGCAACACGCTGCCTCCCGCTTCCGTAAATCTGAAGGAATTGTCGAGTATATTGATGAAAACCTGCTTCAGCCTGTTCCCATCTGTGAAAATGTCGGGAAGATCGCCCTCTGTCTCCACCTCAAAGTTCAGGCCATCCTTCATTGCCCTGGGTGCCAGTTGTTTGCCTACCATGGAAACCAATTCCTCTGGTTTGACAGTATCTTTAACAATACTGATTTTTTCACTGATCAGTCTTGAGAAATCAAGCAACTCATTCACCATCAAGGTCAGCCGGTCATTTTCCTTCTCAATGATTTCAAGTCCCTCCCGGAAAAGTTCCTTTTCTTCCGGTCCAACCTCCATCAGTGTGACAGCCCAGCCTTTTATTGAAGTAAGAGGTGTCCTGAGTTCATGAGATACCGACGAAATGAATTCGTTTTTCAAACGGTCCCGTTTTTCAATTTCATCAGCCATATAATTAAGCGTGTCTGAAAGCTTACCTATCTCGTCTTTATTTGTCTTTACAGTGCGTATGCTAAAATCACCCGACGCCATTCTGGCTGCTACTTCAGTGACCTTCTTCAGCGGGTTTACAATGGAGTTGGCCAGAAGTAAACTCAATAATACGGAAACGGCTGCCACGATCAGGCCAATGACCACGAATACGCGTGCAACCTCATACACATCTTTGTCTACTTCCCCAAGCGATGTGATAAAACGAAGCACCCCAATGGTCTTGTCGTCAGTCTGTAAAGCACACGACACAGCCATAACCCCGCTGCTGTCATAGTTCACTTTACCACTCCATGTACCCTTTCCATTTTTCAGTGCCGCTTCTACATCCGGCAGCTTTTCACCCATTCCGGGCATATACCCGATGGAATCCATCAAGACCTTGCCATCTACATCAATGATCTCAACCTGGGCATCCGTCTGCCGCCAAAATGAATCGACATTGTTCAGCACATTATCGGATAATGATGCGTCCGAAAAATATCTTGCGTATAGATCGCATGACACCTTTACCTGATTGTACAAGCCAGCTTCAAGATTTCTGTAATAATTTACACGTACGATATTGATAATCAACGCCTCAAGCACAAAAACCGTAACAATGATGACAAATATGAAGCCCAGGGCCATTTTCTTCCTGATACTCAGCATGATACGCTTACTCCCCCGACAGATGCCCTATTTATTGTTCTATTTATCACTCCAATGATCGCATTATTTCTCATTTTATAGTTCTTTCTACTTATCGCACCATCTATAGCCAAATCCCCAGACTGTCTCAATGTATTGCGGCTTTGATGGATTTTCCTCGATTTTTTCTCTGATTCTCCTTATGTAAACATCCAGTGTCTTCAGATCCCCAAAGTAATTTTTTCCCCAGACCGAGTTGAATAACTCATTGCGGCTTAATGCCCTGCCGACATTGGACATAAACAGCTTCAGCACGGAAAATTCTGTGGGTGTCAGTTCAATTTCGAGATTATCCTTGAAAAATTTTTGTGAATTGATATCCATGATCAGATTTTTGTAGGAAAGCGGAGTATTCCCGGAAGTCTTCATCGCTTCGGCCCTGCGCAGGTTGGCATGTATCCTTGCTATAAGCTCCCGCGGGTTAAAGGGCTTTACCATGTAATCATCCGCACCAAGCTCAAGACCTGTAATCTTGTCAATATCCTGAGCTCTTGCTGTCAGCATGATGATAATCAGTCCAGGTATAGTGACCCTTAGCTTCGAGCACACTTCAAACCCATCAATACCCGGAAGCATAACATCCAGCACCATTACCGAGGGCTTGCAGCTCGATGCCATTTCCAGGGCCGCTTCCCCATTATCAGTTTCAAGCACCTCAAAACCGCTGCGTTCCAAATTGATTGCGATAAATTTTCTGATGGAAGCCTCATCCTCAACAACAAGTATCTTAACTTTATCCTCACTCATTACATTCCCTCATTCTCATACTCCAGTGTATTGTAACATCTAAATGTTTGTCATTCTGAGCACAGCGAAGAATCCTGACCGGCTAAGATCCTTCGCTAACGCTCAGGATGACATTGTAATCTATTTTACAAAAGTTTTAGAGTTTACAGTGTTCTAGAAGGTATAATTATAATATTATTCTACATTATTTTCAGCACGTCTTCTATTAAATTATAAAGACACGTCGAAAAAAGATTTCTTTTTTCATTGTATTAGATATGTTTCAGGAAATCATTTCTGATTTACAAGCAGCCTGACGGCTGACTTCATCAGCTGTCCTGTATATATTCCAGGCAAGACCGCCATTGAAATGCCCTGATATCAGAGCTTCGAACACCTTGACAAAAACATCCTGCGACAGCAAAGATGCTTCAAACTCATCCACACAGGTTTTTAGCATTAAATTGTATACTCTGGCCCAATAAGGCGCCGTTAACTCTTCAAAAGCTGCAACACAGCCCTTTTGGGCCGATTCTAAAAGCTGTCTTTCGTTTTCGGTCATATGAACTGCCTCCATAATATATCATACATTTTAAAGGTAAGTAATAATTTAACATTTGGTTAAAGTTTTTAGACTTTTATGTTATTATATATATTAGCATTGCTGGATTATTCTTCAGCCGGGCTATTCCGGTAAAATCAGGAGGTAGAATGATGTCGGAAAATATCGTACAGATATCAGACCGAATACGTGAACTTAGGGAAATATCAGGCTTTACAGGTGAGGATCTGGCACAGAAGCTGAATATTTCCACAGAAACATATCATATTTATGAAAATGCGCAAGAAGGCATACCAATCAGCACGCTGTACGAAATTGCAGGCATTCTCGGTGTTGAACTGACAGAACTGCTTACAGGCTCGACTCCGCATCTGCACAACTTTTGTCTTGTTAAAAAGGGTGAAGCGCCTTTTATCGAACGATATAAAGGCTACAAATTTCAAAGTCTGGCCTTCAACTTCATGAACAAGAAGATCGAACCTCTTCTGGTTACCATTGCGCCTGAAGAAAACAAAAAAATGGCGCTGGTTACACATCCCGGGCAGGAATTCAATTATGTCCTTGAGGGACAGATCAAAGTCATACTTGGCGGATCCGAGATCATCATGCAAGAGGGTGATTCGATTTATTTTGACCCCACCATACCGCATGGACAAACTGCAATGGATGAAAAGCCCGGCAAATTCCTGACTGTAATACTACATGACAACTAGAACTTTACATTATATAAGGAGATGCACCATGCTTGAAAAATTTCTTTCTAAAATAGAATTCGATTCCTATGAGGATTTCAAAGCCAACTATACTGTAAATCTTCCGGATAATTTCAATTTTGCTTATGACGTAATGGATGCCTGGACATCCGTCTGCCCTGATAGAACTGCACTTGTGTGGTGCGATGATAATGGCGGCGAAAGAATATTCAGCTTTTTGGATATCAAGCGTTTGAGTGACAAAGCTGCAAATTTATTTACTAATCACGGCATACATAAGGGCGATGTAGTGATGTTGATGCTCAAACGCCGATGGCATTATTGGATTTGCACACTGGCTCTCGAGAAAATCGGCGCCATTTCGATCCCCGCAACGGTCCAGCTTACAAAAAAGGATATCGTATACAGAAATAATTCGGCTTCCGTAAAGATGATCGTCTCGGTCACCGAGAACGAAATCATTTCTTTTATTGAAGCTGCTCTCATAGAATCTCCGACAGTGATTTGCAAGGCATTGGTCGGCGGCTCGAAGGATGGATGGTTCGATTTTGACACAGAACTGGCAGGTGCATCCGATCATTGGACAAGACCTGTTGGCAGTGAGGCTGCAGGTGGTTATGACAATATGCTGATGTATTTCACCTCGGGTACTACCGGTATGCCCAAGATCGCTGTCCATGATTTCTATTATCCCATTGGGCATATCGTAACCGCACATTACTGGCAGCGTCTGACCGAGGAAGGACTGCACCTGACCGTGTCGGAGTCGGGCTGGGCAAAGTGCGGCTGGGGTAAAATTTATGGGCAATGGATCTGTGGGGTCGCCTTGTTTGTTTATGATATGGAGAAATTCATTCCGGACAAGCTCTTAAGAATGATCGAAAAATACAGGATAACCTCTTTCTGCGCACCGCCAACCATTTACAGGTTCCTGATCAAAGAGGATCTGTCCCATTATGATCTGACAAGCATCAAAAAAGCCAGTACGGCCGGCGAACCGCTTAATCCGGAAGTATTCAGCCAGTTTAAAAAGGCTACGGGACTGGACATCATAGAAGGGTTTGGACAGACGGAAAGCACCGTGCTATGCGCCAATTTTGAATGGATAACTCCCAAACCGGGCTCAATGGGAAAACCGTCCCCTCTTTACAATATTGATATTGTTGATGAAACAGGCCGTCCCTGTCCGGCCGGCGTTGAGGGCAACATTGTGATCAAAGGACTTGACAATGGCTTGCCGCCGGGGCTTTTCAAAGGCTATTACCGTGACGAAGCTGCAACTTTAAGAGTATGGAACAATGGCACCTACGATACGGGTGATGTGGCGTGGCGTGATGAAGATGGGTACTTCTGGTTCGTGGGAAGATCGGATGACGTGATAAAGTGCTCCGGCTACAGAATCGGGCCCTTTGAAGTCGAAAGCGCGTTGATGGAGCATCCTTCCGTTCTGGAATGTGCTGTAACCGCAGTGCCCGACCCTGTCAGGGGTCAGGTTGTAAAGGCAACGATTGTCACTGCAAAGGGCTGGTCCGGCAGCGATACGCTGGTCAAAGAACTGCAGAAACATGTAAAAAAGGTAACAGCGCCATATAAGTATCCCCGAATCATTGAATTTGTAAACGAGCTTCCTAAAACAGTCAGCGGCAAGATAAAAAGGACCGATATCAGAGCAAATGATAATAATAAATAGGTTGAATTTGTGCAGGTATATCATTCACAATGGCTGGGGCTCTGCTCCATATCACGCCTCGCAGGCATATAGGAACATTTCCCGGATGTCTCCGAGCAGGCAGCCAGGCACTTTTATTACACCAATTTTCCGAGTCCGTTCATTGATGGACATGATCATAGAGGTGGATTATATATGAAAAACATCATGATTGACTATAATGCGGAGTACCAGGAGATCGACGGTTTCGGCGTCTGCGGTGCTTTTATGCAGGCACGGAATCTGCTGCAATATCCGTCTGAAGAGCGCAAACATATCCTTGACATTCTTTTTTCAAATGAAAATGGCGCAGGGATATCCATTATCAGAAATATCGTCGGCGATTCAGGTGTATGGGGAAACTGTGAAGATGGTCCGACGCCATCGATAGAACCTCAAAAAGGTATTTTCAACTATATGGGCGACGAAGATCAGATCTGGTTTATGAATGAAGCCAGGGAAAGAGGATGCCGGCGATTTGTAAGCACTGTCTGGAGTCCTCCCGCATGGATGAAAACCAATTGCGACGTTGCAAACGGCGGCACACTTAAAGCTGAAAATTTCGCAGATTTCGCAGAATATCTGGCCGACTATATAGAAATATACAAGAAACATCACGGTATTGACATATATGCAATTTCTCCGGCCAACGAGCCTAATCTTAAGATACATTATTCCTCTTGCGAATGGTCCGGTGCCCAGTTATCGGATTTTTACGCAAATTATCTTTCACAGGTTTTCAAGCGGAGAAATATTATTGCACGGACATTTGGACCGGAGACATGCCAATTCGGAAATCATATACTGAAGAAATATAGCGATATGCTTCCGGGCAGTAAGGATATGCCTGATATCGCAGCAATGCATGGATATGAGGACTCTGTAATTGAAACAATTGATACGCAATATGCCGATGGGAAAAAAATCTGGATGTCGGAAATTTGTGAGATAGGACACAATGAGTATGCCGAATTTAATCCTACAATTCAGGATGGATTGAATGTAGCCCGTTCTGTACATGATTACCTTACCAAAGCAAATTGCAGTGCTTATATCTATTTCTGGGGAATGTCCAAATATGATAATAATAGCGCAATGGTTAAACTTGACTTGGAGAGAATGACGTATACGGTATGCAAAAGAGTCTATACCTTCGGTAATTTCAGCAGGTTTGTAAAACCGGGCTTTATACGTATTAGGGCTGAACATGATGGTAAGGAAGATATTCTTGTGAGTGCCTATAAGGGAGTAAATAATGAGCTGGTATTTATTGCCCTCAATTTAAGCAATGAGGATCGCTCCTTCAAACTTGTCTGCAACGGATTTACAGTGGATCGCCTTACAGCTTACCTAACGGATGAAAAGAATAATATTAAGGAAAAGAATGTAGTTATATTAGAGGATCAGTCCTTTGCACTGAGTTTGAAAGCAAAAAGCATTACCTCATTTATAGGACGCCACGGGTAGGACGCCACGGGGACGGTTCTTGTGGTTAGGACGCCACGGGAGGACGCCACGGGGACGGTTCTTGTGGTTAGGACGCCACGGGAGGACGCCACGGGGACGGTTCTTCTGGTTCGGTGTTCAATCAGGCACCACAGGGACGGTTCTTCTGGTTCGGTGTTCAATACAAGTGACCTGCTTATTCCTGTTAACCGCTCAATTTGTCTCGTTGATAGCCCTTCATCCTTCAATATCCTTATGTATTGCTCGTTTTTCTTTCTCAAAGTCCTATAACTGAAGGGTGCTGTCAACACCACATAATGTCTTAATAATGAGAACGTTCTCAACCAGAAGAACCGTCCCCTTGGTTACCCTTGGTTAAGAACCGTCCCCTTGGTTCTGGTTTGTTGCAACCAGAAGAACCGTCCCCTTGGTTATTGAGAACCGTCCCCTTGGTTACTCTGTTTTAATCGCTTCCAGGGCGCTCAGTTTCATGGCGCGTCTTGCGGGCATAAAGCCCGAAATGATGCCTACCAGTGTGGCAAAGCCCAATGCCGCCAGTGCGAGCCACGCAGGTATAACAGATATGGTACCGGCTCCACCCGAACCGCCTCCGAATAAGCCTCCTGCAAACTTGTTGAGCACGTAGGAGGCTCCATAGCTGAAGACCAGTCCGGCCAGCCCTCCGATGAAGCCGATTATACCGGCTTCCAGCAGGAACATTTCCCGGATGTCGCCGAGCAGGCATCCAAGCACTTTCATCACACCAATTTCACGGGTCCGTTCATAGATGGACATGATCATGGTGTTTGTAATACCCAATGCCGCGACCAGCAGGGATATTGCTCCTATACCGCCCAAAACCGCCTGCATCGTCGCTGCCTGCTTCTGATAACTTTCCCGTATGCTCACAAGGCTATTTGTTCCATAGCCTAATTCATTGATCTTTTTCACAATGGCTTCAACATCATTGATATCCTTCACTTTCACTTTAGCCTGCTGATAGCTGTCCGCCTGGCTTTTAGAAGATTTTATACCGTTCAGAGCCTGGCTCTTTTCATTTTCCTTGATCAGCTTCTTCAAATAATTGATATTCATAACAATGGACCATGCCTTTTCGTCCTGGGATTCCTCAAGCACACCGACTCCTTTTACCTTATAAAGCTTTGCCGGTTTGCTGTTCTCCTGCGGGTCCTCAAAGCCCACCGATTTTTTTTCCCCGTAACTCATATCGAAGGTCATGACCAGCTTGTCGTTGAGTACATCCACAGAAGGCTTCTGCTTCTCATCTGAGCTGCCGCCGTAGAAGAATGCCATCCCACCTCCGCCGCCTGAAGCCCTGGGATTGTAAAAGTTGTAGGGCGCCTGACTGCCAAACAGCAGTGAGTTGGTGTCCTCTTCGGTAAGCAGTCTGCCTGAGGCTACCTTGTAGTCGAATGCTTCAAGGGATTTTGGGTCAATACCCATGATTTGACCATAACAGGTATATTTGCCCGATACGATTTTCAAAGATGTCTGAAGGATGGGAGTAACCGCTTCCACGCCCTCAATAGCGGCTATTTTGGCAATAGCCTTGTCATCCAGCACAGTCTCTTTGACCTGAACCATACCCGTTGCATTTTCCGGATAGTAATATGTATTTACATCAATGACATTCAGGCTGCCCATACTTTTCAGCTGCTGATTGAAGCTTTCATTCATACCGATGCCGAGAGAAAGCATGACAACGATTGAGGCTGTGCCGATTATAACACCAAGGATTGTCAGGATGGATCTCGTCTTGCGCCGTAAAAAATTCTTCATGGCAAGCCTTATTAAATCAATTTTATTCATCCAAGCTCATTTCCTTCCTTCTTTTATGCCTCTTTCTGAGTATTACGAAGGTAATAATTCCTGCGATCACGACAGCGGCAGGTATTGCATAGAGCAGTACATTTGTTTTTGAAGCGGTTTTCACCGGCATTCCATTGACCATGACCGCTCCATTATCGATCGGTATGCCATTTTCATCCAGCATGGGACTCTGCTGCGGCGTTTCCATAACATTTACGTTGAACTCCTTGGATATTTCAGTCACCTTTCCATTGGCGTCCTCGAAGGAGAATATGACATTCCCGCTCAAAGCCCCAGGCGACGTAGGCGTAACTGAGGTGTCAAACGAATCCGTACTGCCGGATGCAAAATTGCCGACATAATAGCTCAGTCCTTCTCCTGTGAAATTCCCCTTTGCTATCGCCATCATATTATACAGAGTTGATTTGCCCATGTTGTAGAAATCGACATGGATGGAAAGCGGCTGTCCGACGTAAGCTTCCGCCGGCATGCTGATTTCACCTGTCTGAAGCCTCGGGTTCTGAAGCACACGCACACTGATCGTTTCCTTGGAAGTATAAGGATTTCCCTTTTCGTCTTCATATTCGAAATTGACCGTCAAAACATAGGATTTTTGTTCGGCATCCGGTTTCGCATGCATGACAAGTTCTCTTTCTACGCTTTCCTTGCCCGGTATGCTGTCGAGAAAAAACGTATTCCCGGAATCAGTGGGTGTAAATGTTCCGTCATCTGATGAAACACTTACCTTTATGTTGGATACCTTCGTCGTCTGGCTTGTATTGAGGAAGGACATTTTCACTGTAAAATCGGATGCAGCCTGGACGGAAGAAGGATCAATGGAATATTTGTCTATAATGATCCTCGGCACCGACTTGGTTGTGCCGTTTTCCACATAGACGCCGACATATTGCGTTGCCGTATATTTTGTTCCGTAAAGATCTTCATATTCAATGTTTACAGCCAGCGGATAATTCCTGGTGGTCGCCTCATCTGTGGCAAACAGCTTGAACGTAACTGTTTTGGCAGCTTTGGAGTCAAGCTTGTCGATATATACCGGACTGAGCGATTTCGTTACGATTTCCTTGTCCGTTGTAAGGGAAACCTTGACATTTTTCGCGGTAGTACCACCGTTGTTTTTCAAGTCAAGTGTTACCTGAAAGTCCTTGTTCGCAGTCAGTACTTCCTGGGGAGATGTAATCCTGTCAAATACAATGGAAGGTTTTGTGCCCTCTCCCTCACCTTCCGGTACAAAGATTTGGTTCTCTTCCGAATACGCTGTACCGGCATCATCCTTGTACTCCATCTTCACCGTGAGTTCATTGCTGCCTGCGGCTGCCGATGCGGGCAGCTTCAGCTGATAGCTTACAGTCTCGCTTACATTGCCGGCAATTTTATCAAGATACTTTACGTCTGTAGCGTTGACAGTAGTGAATCCATCACTTTTCAAGCCCTTCAGCGAGATCTTGATCTCTTTTGCAGGATAGTCTCCTAAATTCTTGATTTTCAAATCAAGAAAAATATCAGAGGAGGAAGCAGTGCCCTGCCTTACGGCAACAGAGTTAACTGCCAGTTTGGGTGCGATATTATCATTTTTGACTCTTATGTAAACTGTTTCGGTGGTTTCCGGCGGTGAATTAGCGTATGCACTCTCAAACAGAAAATCCAGTTTCAATGCATACAGGCCCTCGGGAGCAGTTGGTAGAATACCAATGGTAAATGACATGTCCTTCGTCTCGTTTCCATTGATCAAATCTTCAAACTGCCTTAAATCAAGATTATCAAGAACCAGAGGAGCTTTTGTCTCATCAACCATCTTCAAAGTGACTTTAATATTTCTAGCCTGAAAGTTCGTGATGTTCTTGACCTGGTATGTCACCTTCTGTGACGTTCCGGCTGAAATAGTTGGTATATTGTTGGTGCTGACGATTCCAAGCTTTGGAATATACGTCGAAACATCAGATGTTGAAGTGGAGCTGGTATCAGTGGGGTCAGACTCCGAAATATAGACTTCTTCCTCCTCATAATATTCAGTGCCGCCAATATTGTAAGTCAGTGTTAATTCCAGATAATACCCTGTACCTTCATATGTAAGCGACATAGGATCATCTGATAACTCATTACTGTCGCCGACGGCCAGTTCATCATACAGATCCATGTCGTTTGAGTCTGTCGCTGAAAAATCGGAAGATGAATCAACTGTGGCGTTAATATTCTCAAGCTTGCTGGTTGTTGATTTATTGGTGCACTTCAATCTAATTTTACATTCGTCATCTTCTTCCACAGATGATTTATTAATAGAGTATCCCACTACATCGATATTATCTACTTTCGTCGCCCCGTACGCCACCGTGCCGCTAAACGCCTGCAGGCACAGCATCAGAATCATGCAAAACACTACCAACCTCTTCATTTGAAACCTCCCCGGAATTATTTATTATTTCTATTTTCTCTATATTGCCGTCAAAGATATGGACGATCCTGTCCGCATACTTTGCAATTCCAAGATCATGGGTTACGATAACAAGAGTCTGGTTATTCTCTCTTGCCAATCGTGTGATCAATGTCATAACTTCACTGGTGGTTTTGGAATCCAGATTCCCCGTAGGCTCGTCTGCAAAGACAATCTCCGGAATTGCAACAAATGCCCTCGCGATTCCTACTCTTTGCTGCTGGCCGCCGCTCATCTGGGAAGGTTTATGCTTCTCGTGAGTTGCCAGTCCCACTGCTTTCAGCATTGCTCTGGACTTTTTATCCCTTACGGATTTCGATATGCCTTTGAAGGTAAGCGGCATACTCACATTCTCAACCGCATTCAGCATCGGCAGCAGATTGTAGGATTGAAACACAAAGCCGAGATGTTCCTGGCGAAATTTTGCCAGCTTCTTTTCACTCATTTTCTCCACAGCCTGGCCTTTGATCCTGATCGACCCTTTTGTCGGCTTCTCAAGGCCGGCCATCATATTGAGCAGGGTTGACTTGCCTGAACCGGAAGTTCCCAGAAGGCAGCAGAATTCCCCTTTTTTAATATCCAGGCTGATATTGTCCAGTGCCACAACCTTCTCATTTCCGATTCTGTAGACTTTCCGCAGATTGCTAAGTTCAATGATGTTTTCCAAATTGCTTTCATACTCCTTTGTACAAATATGTTAATACAAACTATCCGTTAGACTGATAGCTGACATATAAGGTTCCGTATTTTTGCAAATTATTAAATAAATTTCATTGAATACTATATAAATTCGTCCTTTTATTCCTGATTTCTGAACTGTATGTCATATAGCTGCCTGTACAACCCATTATACGCAAGAAGCTCCATATGGTCTCCCGATTCTGCAACTTTTCCATCCTGGATAACCAGAATGTTATCGGCACGTTTCACCGTTGACAGTCTGTGTGCCACGACAATAATGGTCCTGCTGGCCGCAAGCTCCTGTATCGCCTGCTGTATCCTGGACTCTGTTTCAACATCAACCGCGGCGGTAGCTTCATCGAATACAAGAATCGGCGTATTGCGCAGAACTGCCCTGGCTATGGAGAGCCTCTGCTTCTGACCGCCGGACAGTTTGACTCCTCTTTCGCCTATCACCGTATCATAGCTCTCCGGCATATCAATGATGAATTCATGGGCTCTGGCTGCTTTTGCGGCTTGTATGATCTCATCCTTCGTCGCAGACTTACTGCCGTATGCGATATTTTCCGCAACAGATCCGTTAAAGAGGAAGATATCCTGCAAGACAATACTGATCTGGTTGCGAAGCGATGAAAGCGTAATGTCCCGCAAATCCCTGCCATCAAGTAATATCCTTCCTGAGACAGGTTCATAAAAACGCGCAATCAGGCTGATCACCGTCGTCTTTCCCACACCTGTCGGTCCTACCAGTGCAACCATTTTACCGGGCCTGGCCGTGAAACTGATATTCTGAAGGACAGGCGAGGATTCCACGTAGTTGAAGCTGACATCGTCAAAAGTAATTTCTCCGCGGCTGGTTTTAATATCCTCCGCATTTGGCTTGTCCGTAATATCAGGCTCGGTATCCAGCACTTCAAAAACCCTGTCCGCGCCTGCTATCGCCTGCTGCAGATCTTCTGTGACCCTTGCCAGCGCACTGATCGGCTGGTAAAAAAGATTCAGGTAGAGCAAAAAGCCTACGATATCTGAAATTGAAAGACTGCCGCGAAGCGCAAGCCAGCCTCCGAATACCACGACAATCACAGTACCCAGAGAACTGACCGCTTCCACGGTTGGATGAAATATTGCACTGAGCTTCAGGGCATGGAGTATGGCTGTAGCATAACTACCTGCACTTTTCTGGATTCGGACTTTTTCCCCGGGCTGCTGGTTGAAAATCTGTATCTCCTTCATCCCCGAGATATTATCCTGCAGTGTGGCATTAAGGTCGGCAAGGTTGCTCTGGGCTTCACGGAAATTGGGACGTATTTTTTTCATAAAAATCCAGCTGCCCCAGATCAGAAACGGTACTGGTATCAGTGTAAGCAGCGCAAGATATACATTTATAAAAAACAATATGGTTGTAACTCCGACAATTACCAGAATATTAGCCAGAAGATCCGGAACCGCGTGTGCTATCAGCATTTCAAAGGTAGCCGTGTCATTCGTTGTTCTTGACATCAGCTGACCTGTCTGCTTGTCCTGGTAATAGCGCAGTGAAAGCTTCTGCAGATGGTCATAAACCAGCACTCTCATATCTGCGACAAGATTCCACGCCGCTTTATGGCTTAAATAATTGTTTAAATATTTGAACAATATCTTCAGAAGATAGGTTGCTGCCAGTATTATGGCGATTACCCACACAGCCTTCATAGAGGTTTCGTCAAAACTTCCCGTCAGAATGGTTATAAGATCTTTTATCAGCCATGGTCCCATCAGATTTAAAGCTGTTATTACCAGCAGACTGATTCCTGAAACCACCAATAGACCCCAATAAGGTTTTGCATATTTAACCAGTCTCAATAAATTTTTCATTATTTTACCTCATTAATTTTTTTAAAAGCAAGACAACGCTGGTCCTTGGAGTACGCTCGGAGCCCCCTGTATACATTGGTTTCCGAGCGTACTCCAAGTAAAAAGGCACTGTACGGTTAAAACCAACAGCACCTTTCCATATTTCTTTATAAATTTGCTTCTACAGCCATTCCCCTTATTAATGATTTCTTCACATCAAGTAAACGTTGATTTCCAGATCCGCGAAATTTTAATAGGAGACTTTTCCTTGCCAGTTCAAACCGTCCATCCACAAGGATATCTGTTTCTTCAAGAAGTTCTTTCCATCCAGGCCTGTCTGCTTCTCCTGCTATAAGCTCCTCAAAGGTATAGCCGCTATAAGTCATCACATTCAGCTTCATGGCATGAACAGACTTCGCAAGCTCGCTGCAGGCTTCAGCCTGTTCGAAAGGCTCTCCGCCGCTTATTGTAATTCCATCGAGCAGCGGATTCTTTCTGACCTGCTCCAGAACAGATTCCATACTTACCAGCTTGCCGCCGTTAAAATCGTGTGTCTGGGGGTTGTGGCAGCCGGGACAGTGATGTTTGCAGCCCTGCGTGAATATTGTAAATCGTATTCCCGGGCCATCTACGATGGATTCCCCGATAACGCCCGCAATCCGCAGTGATACGCCGTCCGGCACCTCTTCCAAATTGGTACGGGTGATACAAGGTGACGGTTCTCTTGTATCACTTGTTTTATATAAGAATGATACAGAAGAACCATTTCCTTGTATCACAGAAGAACCGTCCCCTTGTATCACAGAAGAACCATCCCCTTGCACCGCCATTCCGCCCATCATACGGCAACCTCCATTGAATGCTTGACCCTGTCTCTTTCCTCCGCTCTCTTCGCATCATTGAAACGTTCAACGGTGCCAACGAGGTAGCCTGTGATCCGCCTGATCCTTTCAAAGCGGATATCGCCCTCCGCCCTGCCGCAGGAAGGACAGGTATCACCAATGATACCTGTAAAACCGCATACCGTGTCCCTGTCTACAGGGTGGTTGATCGAGCCGAAGCCAATATTCGATTCCTTCATAAAACGGATGACCTTTTCAAAGGCTTCCAAATTCTGAGTAGGATCCCCATCCATTTCAACATAAGTGATATGCCCGGCATTGGTAAGCTCATGATAGGGGGCCTCAAGCCTGATCTTTTCAAATGCGTTCGTCACATGGTAAACCGGTACATGGAAGCTGTTTGTATAATACTCCCTGTCGGTGACACCTTCAATGACTCCGAACATCTTTCTGTCGAGCTTGACGAATTTGCCCGAGGTGCCTTCAGCCGGGGTCGCAATCAATGTAAAATTCATACCGTATTTTTTACTGGCTTCATCCATGCGCTTTCTCATGTAGCCAATAATTTCAAGGCCAAGATTCTGCGATTCCTCGGATTCTCCATGGTGCTTGCCGGTCAGCGCCTTCAAACACTCCGCAAGCCCGATGAAGCCCATGGTCAGTGTGCCATGCTTGAGTACCTCGCGTACTTCATCATCCCAGCCCAGCTTTTCTGAGTCCATCCAGATTCCCTGACCCATGAGAAACGGGAAATTTTTGACCTTCTTGCGTGCCTGTATTTCAAATCTCTCAAGAAGCTGTCCGATCACCAGGTCGATTTTCTTATCAAGCTCTTCAAAGAAGAAATTGATGTTCTTATTGCTTCTAAGTCCTATTTTAGGCAGGTTGACAGTAGTGAAGCTCAAATTGCCGCGGCCGAAGATCGTTTCTCTGGAGGGATCGTAAACATTGGCTGCCACCCTTGTCCTGCAGCCCATATATGCAATTTCAGTCTCCGGATGTCCAGGCTTGTAATACTTGATATTATATGGAGCGTCAATGAAGGAGAAATTGGGGAATAACCTCTTTGCACTGACTCTGCACGCAAGCTTGAACAGGTCGTAATTCGTTTCTCCTTCATTAAAATTGATACCATCCTTCACCTTGAATATATGGATCGGGAAAATCGGTGTTTCACCATTGCCAAGGCCCGCTTCCGTAGCCAGCAGGATATTTTTGATAACCATCCGGCCTTCCGGAGATGTATCCATACCGTAATTGACTGAACTGAACGGCGTCTGTGCTCCCGCCCTGCTGTGCATGGTATTCAGATTGTGGACAAAAGCCTCCATTGCCTGGTAGGTGTTTCGGTCCGTTTCACTTTCCGCTTTTTTTCTCGCAAATTCCTGGGCCTTTGCCAGGATCGCGTCATCGCCGATCATATCCTTCAGCAAGTCGTTCTCGTGCTTGGTATAGCCGTCACGCAGATTCATGGTGGGTACAAGTCCTTTTTCATTTTTCAATTTATTGAATACATCCTGCACCTCAACCTCAACACTGCGGTTCTCAACCAAAAGTTCAAACGCCTTCAACAGGTTCTGCCTGTAAAGCTTGATATAAGTCTTTGCCACACCCTTCGCCATGGAATAATCAAAGTTCGGGATGCTCTGCCCGCCATGCTGATCATTCTGGTTGGACTGGATCGCAATGCAGGCTAATGCTGAATAACTGTGAATATCATTGGGCGCCCTCAGGATACCATGACCTGTACTGAAACCATGCTCAAAAAGCCTGTCCAGATCTATCTGACAGCAGGTGGTCGTCAGCGCAAGGAAGTCCATGTCATGTATATGGATGTCCCCTTCCTTGTGTGCCGCCGTATATTTGGGATCGATAACAAACATTTCATAAAATTGTTTTGCGCCCTCAGACCCGTATTTGAGCATGGTGCCCATCGCAGTATCTCCGTCGATGTTGGCATTTTCCCGTTTCATGTCATTATCTTTTGCATCCTTGAACGTCAACTCCTCGAATACCTTCATCAGGCGCGTATCCATCTCCCGGACACGCGTCCTCTCCGCCCTGTAGAGTATAAATTCTTTTGCTGTACGCGCATGTCCCGTATTAATCAGGATCATCTCCACAGCATCCTGTATTTCTTCAACTGTAGGAGCCTTCTTTTTCAAATTTGTTTCCAGGTATTCCACGACTTTTTCAGCAAGCTTCAGCGCAGAATCATAGTCTCTGCCGCCTGTCACGCTTGCCGCCTTAAAAATCGCGTTGGCGATCTTCTCTATATTAAAAGGGACTTCCCTTCCGTCTCTCTTTCGAATCTTTGTAATCATAAGTCATTTGCTCCCTTCAATTCATCAGCAGTAATAGTTGATCTTGAATATTATACAGTTTACGAGTGGAAAGGAATAGGCTGCGATAACAACCTATTCCTTCTTTGGAGGTAAGAGAATATAAAAAGAATTTTATTCAAAAACGCGGACTTCAGAAAGAAACAGACTGTCACAATGGCTCATAATCTTTTGTCCTCTTGTATGTATTAACGTAATTTCAGCATGAACTGCTAAATCCAAATTCATTATACCACTCACGATATATTGGGTCAATTAAAATATATGCAACTACATGTAGTATTTTTGTATGCTTGTATTAATATGAAATTTACTTTATTGACATGGCGATCTGTTCACATAATTCATTATAGGAAATTCCTGCAGCTTTTGCTTCCTGCGGCAAAAGGCTTGTTGGCGTCATACCCGGTAAAGTATTGGCTTCCAGGCAATATAACTCTTTATTGCTGTCCAATATGAAGTCGATCCGGGAATAAAACCCCAATCGCAGTGCTTTATGAACAGAAAGCGCCGCAGCTTGTATTTTCTGTGTGACCTCATTATTAATTCTTGCCGGACACACTTCTTCCGTTATACCTGATTGATATTTATGTTTGTAATCGTAAAATCCCGTCTTCGGAATTATTTCTATAACAGGAAGCGCAGTGCCGTTGAAAATGCCAACGGAGAATTCTCTGCCGACAATCCTGTTTTCAATAAGGATGACCTCCTCATATACCCGCGCATACTCCAATGCCTGCTGTAATTCAGAAGGGGTTTCGACTATTGTAACACCGACACTCGACCCGCAGCTGCAAGGCTTTACGACACAAGGATATGTTACGTCGGTAAAATCGCAGGTATCGGGTTGTTTGATATTGTATATCTTCCAATCCGGGGTCTTGATCTGATTTGTGACCATAAGTTTTTTGGATATATCCTTATCCATGGCTAAAAGGCTGCCAATATACCCTGTGCCTGTATAACGGATGCCGAAAGAGTCTAAAGCAGCCTGCAGTTGACCATTTTCACCAATGGAGCCATGTAAGGCGATAAATACGATATCCGAAGCTTTGCATATCTCAATGACATTTTTTCCTATCAGGCTTTCGCCATTGGCGGATTCACTTTTTAGTTTCTGCAGATCAGGCTCCTCCGGGGGCACTATATAACTGTATCTCTTCTTGGAATACCTATTTAGAAAAAGCGAATTGCTGATATGAGTCTGAATACCCAAATATAGATCCAACAATAACACTTCATGCCCATTTTCAATCAGCGCATTTGCAATCAGCGATCCCGATGATAAGGACACATCACGCTCAGGGCTTAATCCCCCTGCTAATACAACTATTCTCATATATATTCAACTCCTCCCATCTAATATATATGATTATTAAAAATTCATCAAGTTTAGTACATAACATAATCGCTGATATCCTCCCAATCCGCTTTCAAGGAATTTTCACCTGTCCATGAGTCCGCCCGGGAACTCCCGCACGCAGCTTTCTGTCCACAGTTTCCGAGCGGACTTCCGGCGGCGGCAGTATTCCCGTACTATTTCAGATTCTGCAGGTTCCTGAATTCGCCCGGGGTAACACCCTCATATTTTTTGAAGTAGCGGGAGAAACTCTGGTCATTGTTGTATCCAACATTCAGTGCGATATCCGCAACATTCATGTTCGTCTGTCTGAGAAGGCGCTTCGCTTCTTCGATGCGAAGGCCGTTTATGTATTCAAGCACATTCTTGCCGGTTTTACTTTTTACAATCCGCCCTATGGAAGAATAGCCCAATCCGGTGTTTGTAGCTATAGACGTGGTGTCTATATTTGCCCTGTAGTTCTGATGCAGATAATCCATGACCTTGTCAGCAGCATTCGACTTGTCTGCATCACAGGAGTTGGCTATGTATTGGAGTATTCCCGAGTAAAATCCTGTAAGCCATACTTTGATATCATCCAGCGTTTCTTTTGAGGTTAGCTTCTGATAAATGTTATAATCGCTTCCGAAGATATTCCCGATGTTGATATTCATTTCTACGAGAAATTTTACTGTATTACCAATAAGCTGCACAAAAATCTGAATGATATTATCCGAAGAAATACCGTTGCGGCTTCTGATTTCGAGAATCAGTTCGCTGATGGCGCCGACCAGCTCTTCTCTGGATCCAAGTTTCAGATAGTTGAGAATATGCGTTTCAATGTGATACGGGTAAAAATATTTGTTCTCACTTTCCGAGAAATCCTCGTAAAAAATGATCTTCCCGCTGCCTTTTACAATCCGGTTTGTCAAGGCAGCCTTCGCCTCGGTAAAAGAGGTGTTCAGCATGAAAATATCCTCGTAGCATTTCCCAATTCCGATTGTTATTGTGTTGCTCATGACCTTCCCAATTTCCCGCTGCATCGTCAGCAGGCAGGAATGGAGCAATTCGGAGGTTTTTACCGGATCATACCCGTTTGTGTTCAATACTAAAGCAATTTTGTTCTTTTCATATAATACGCCAAATACGCTGAATGTTTTCCCCATGATCTCTTCACAGGTTTTTATAATCAGCATTTTCAAGTAGTACTGCTGATCCGGCGTGTTCTTTTCGACAAAGGAATCATATCTGTCAATTGCCGCAAGGAGGCTTAAGAAATGGCTGTTTTCAAACTCAATTCCGTTATTGGCGTCCTGGGCGGTGTTTTTTTCCGTATTCCCTTCCAACAGATCTGTTACATATTTGTTCCGTAGTTTCCGCTTGTTCTTTTCAAGTTCGTTCGAAAGATTGTCCTCCTGGTGTGCAAGTGAATCGAAAACTCTTGAAAGAATAGCCATTTCGTTCCCGGCTTCCTTGAAATCAATGCCTTTGCGTTTCTGGATATCCAGCATCAGCTTTTTAACAGGGTTGTACATACTCCTTGAAAACATATAGGATAACAAGCTGCCCAACAGCATCAGACCGACGAGAACCAGCAGAATCTGAGTAATCAGGGCATTGGTTTTACCGAGCATGCTGTTCATGGGCACAACTCCTATGTATACCCAATTATTGAATTCAGACTTATAATAGGTGAACATCTGCTTGCCCGTTTCAGTGTCTGCAATCAGAAAGCCGGTAGACTCATTTGACTGAAGAATGCTTTTGATATACGGCCTGCCGGAAATGTTTGTATTAAGCAGATTCTTGTCCGCATGGGATACGATGCTGCCTTTGGTATCCAGAATGAAAACATACCCGTCCGTTCCCGCATTGGGTTCGTTCATAAAGTTGTAAAGCTCGTACTCATATATGTTGACTACAATGGCTCCCTCATAATCAATCATCAGGCTTCGTAAAGGAAGAATGCAGGTAATTACATTATTGGTAATGCTTTTATCTTCCTGATCCAATGGCCTGCTGTTCAGCCATGTGGTTCCAATTTTATCTTTATACCTGTTGTAGTCCGCAATCCAGTTCTGATCGGTGAGCTCATCCTTCTTGATGACGCCCTGGCTTGATGTGATGACATAATCCGCATTATCAACATAAACATAAATCGATTTGATCCGATAGTTAATGTTTATTGTTTCATTTAAAAGCTGGGTTACCTGCATGAATTTTATCATCCTTTGAGGGTCTCCGGTGATTTGATAATAGTACCTGACTCCAAATATGTCCTGAAGCAGGATATCCAGCGAGAGTCTAATTGTCTGTTTTGTAATGGAGTCAATCAGTTGGTCGTTCAATCGCTTTACTGTTTGCAGATTGACAATGGATGTTTTGCTGATTTCATCTTCAGAAAACTTCATCAGATTGTAATAAAAAATGAAGCCTGCAATCATCAGTGGAACAATAAGGAATATGGAAAACCCAAGAAAGGATTTTGTCAGCATTGGCAGTTTTTTCATGGTTATACCTCAACCAGTCACGTATTTGCAGGATCTTCTTCTAAGTAGAAACCTTTATCAGCACTATAAAAAACCTTCGAACAATGACTTTTTTTCCCACCTTCACTTTTTATCATAGCAGTTTTCTCTTGGGAAAACAATGATTTCAGAACTTTTGTATTAAAAAGGCTACCTGCATTTTACTCGATTGTCTTATGATTCTCTTATTGAAATATATCCAAAGTGAAAAATATGAAGGTTCCAGTAAATAGTGAAGGTATACAGCATACCCAAGGTGCATTTATAATAAAAATGTCATTACAGAATTCAACGTTAGGAGAATGCTTGACGTGAACACTTCAAAAACACTCAAAACACTCAAAATAATAAAAAGGTTCAGTTTTGTAAACGCAGACAGGAAGAATATTTTTTACTATATAAAAAGGGATTGGATTTTATATGCTCTTCTTGTTGTACCAATGGTTTTTTTATATCTCTTCTTTTACAGGCCGATGTATGGCTTGCAATTGGCGTTCAAGGAATACAGCATTACAAGTACGATTTCCGCCAGCCCGTGGGTAGGGTTTGATGTATTTAAAGAAATTTTTTCAATGAGGGAATTTCCGCTTGTGTTGAGAAATACTTTGGGATTGAGTCTGCTGGATCTTGTATTTGGTTTCCCGGCGCCGATCCTGCTTGCAATCCTTTTAAATGAAATCAGTTCAAAATGGTTCAAAAAGACGTCGCAGACACTGCTTTATCTGCCGCACTTCCTGTCCTGGGTTATCATCGCCAGCATCATGTATCAGCTGTTTGCTCCCCAATCCGGTCTGGTAAACATACTGATTACCAAAATGGGCGGGGAGTTCGTACCGTTTCTTACTGAGAATATTCATTGGGTCATTACCTATGTTCTCGTAGGTGTATGGCAAAATGTAGGTTGGGGCACTATCATTTATCTTGCTACGATCGCCGGCATCAATTCGGAACTTTACGAGGCGGCGGTTGTGGACGGCGCCGGCCGTTTCGGGAAAATATGGCACATTACCCTGCCTGGTCTCAAATCCACAATCATTGTCCTGCTTATCATAAACCTTGGCAGAATCATGGGGTCCTCTTTCGATCGTTCGATGAACATGGCAAATCCTCTGGTCATGGATGTTGCCAACGTCATCAGCATATATGTATATGATGTCGGCCTGAAATCGCTCAGGTTCAATGTTGCCACCGCAGTAGGCCTGTTCCAGTCGGTAATCGGTTTTATACTGGTATTGCTGACCAATTTCATTGCAAAAAGAGCCGGAGAACAGGGAATAACCTGATAAAACATGAGATGGTTTTCAGTTATGATTGGAGGATGGATGCATGAATTATAATTTAAAGGATAAATTGTTTAATGCAATTGTTTATCTATTGGTGACTTTATCTGTTCTGGTTTGCATTATACCGTTTTTACATGTCGCTTCCATTTCGCTCAGTTCGAATGAGGCGGTTTTGTCACAAAAAGTAACCCTGTTTCCGGTAGGCATTAATCTGGATGCATATAAACAGGTATTTTCCGATACAACCATGCTGTATTCGCTTTGGCTGACCGTATACATGACCGTGATTTTCACGCTGATCGGGCTGGTCATTACGATTGCGCTTGCATACCCGCTTTCCAGGAGGGGACTTAAGGGAAGAGGCATCTTTATGCTGCTGATCCTGTTTACCTTCTATTTTAATGCCGGTGTGATACCCAATTATATCAACATACAGGAACTGGGACTTTACAACAGTATCTGGGCGCTTATCCTTCCTGTTGTTTTGAGCCCCTATAATATGATTCTGATGAGGACCTACCTGATGACATCCATACCGGACAGCCTTGAGGAATCCGCAAAACTGGACGGCTGTACTGACATGGGAATTCTGATCAGGATTATACTCCCGCTGTCAAAGCCGATCCTGGCAACCCTGGCCCTGTTCTTTGCAGTCGGCAGATGGAATACGTTTCAGGACGCATTCTTTTATATCACATCAAGGGATATATTCCCCCTGC
>DBTX01000066.1 GCA_002307275.1 Hungateiclostridiaceae bacterium UBA1305 | reverse complement strand
AGGTAAGAATCAGTTTGGAATAATATATCCGGGAGGGAAGATGAATAACGAAAAATCCAGAGGGATGAGGATTACAGTTTCAAAGCTGAATATTAAACGAAATGTCATCTCAAAAAAATGATGCTTCAGACCTTGTCGGCTTTGTTGACACAAAAATTTTCCTATGGTATCATCTTTTTATAACGAGGCGAAAGATGTCCCACCTCTATAGATGGCGGGGATTGATTTGGTTTTCAGGCGGCGAACATCTCTCCCGCCATGGATGCATGGGGGTAGCGAACTTAGCTTGCGACCAGTCTCGTTGAAATGCAGCAGCGGGAAGAATATTTTTCTTCAACCGAAAAATTTTCTTTGGATTGATGCGTTATAATTTCATATCGGGGGAGCTTGTAAGGCAGGCTGAGAGGAAGTAATCAACTTCGACCCATATACCTGATTTGGATAATGCCAACGGAGGGAAAATGCTAAGCTAAGAGATTAGTGGGATATTCCGATGGGAGTACCCCATTTTTTATTGGGGTTTCCGGCTGGATCAGGTTTATGTGGAATTTGGATCAGCTATAAACGGCAATACTATATCAAGGAGGATTACATATTGAAAAGTGAAAAGACATCATTGCTGGGGAATGGCTTGCTCTGGTTTGGAGCGGCGATATCCATCGCGGAAATATTGACGGGGACATTTATTGCTCCCCTGGGTTTTGTGAAAGGTTCCATTGCCATATTACTGGGGCATTTGATCGGCTGCACATTGTTATACCTGGCAGGACTGATCGGAGGCAAGACCGATAAAAGTGCCATGGAAACAGTAAGAATTTCCTTTGGAAGCAAGGGGGGCCTTCTGTTTTCGGCATTGAACGTATTGCAGCTTGTGGGCTGGACAGCAGTCATGATCATCAGTGGAGCGCGGGCGGCAGGTGTCGTCGCATATCCTGTATTTGGCGTTCAGGGTGAAAAAATCTGGAGTATCCTCATTGGTATTCTGATTATCATCTGGATTCTGGTTGGGATCAAGAATGTGAGCAGGATCAATATTTTTGCAGTAGGCGCTTTATTTATTCTGACGATAGTGCTCGCCACAGTGATATTCGGAAACGGCACAGCAGGAATCATTGAGGGAAATATGAGCTTCGGAGTTGCGGTAGAGCTGTCGGCAGCAATGCCGCTTTCATGGCTGCCATTGATTTCGGATTATGTAAAAAGGGCCCGGAAGCCAAAAGCGGCAACGCTGGCAAGCTCAGCGGCGTATTTCGCCGGAAGCTGCTGGATGTACATCATAGGACTTGGCGCTGCCATTTTCGCAGGGGAATCCGATATCGCCAAAATCATGCTTCAGGCTGGCATGGGCTTCATTGGCGTATATATCATCATTGCTGCCACCGTCACTACCACTTATCTGGATGCTTTTTCTGCGGGGGTCAGCTTCAAAACGATTGCCCCAAAATTCAATGAAAAATGGATCGCAGTGATTATCACTGTCATTGGCATACTCTTTGCCATGTTTACACCGATTGAGCAATATGAAGATTTTTTATTCCTCATCGGATCAGTGTTTGCACCTATGATAGCCATACTCATTACGGATTTCTTTATATTGAAGAATGATCATACACGTGAGCGTTTTAATATCTCAAATCTGATCTTATGGGCTGCCGGTTTTGCAATTTACCGGATATTCCTTACTGCCGACACTGTACTGGGTAGTACGCTGCCGGTTATGATTGTCATCTGCATATTATGTATAATTGTAAATGGAGGGAAAAGAGTTGTTCGAAAAATACTTGGATAATACAAGGTTAAAGACGCCATTGGTTCATAACATTACAAACTATGTCACAGTGAATGACTGTGCGAACATCCTGCTGGCGTGCGGCGCTTCACCCATCATGGCGGATGATGTGAATGAGGTGGAGGAAATCACCTCAATATGCAATGCATTGGTCATTAATATCGGAACGCTGAATGAAAGGACCATACTATCCATGCTCAAAGCAGGCAGGAAAGCGAATGCGCTGGGGCACCCGGTGGTGCTTGATCCGGTTGGAGCCGGTGCATCCTCGTTTCGTACCGCTACCACCTTTCAGCTTTTAAAAGAGGTCAAATTTTCTGTTATCCGGGGCAATATTTCCGAGATTAAGACTGTATCAATGGGAAGCGGTACGACAAAGGGCGTGGATGCAGATGTCAGTGATACGGTAACCGAAGACAATCTCCGTGATGCCATCGCATTTGCAAAGGGATTGAGCCGGAAAACAGGCGCTGTGATTGCCATTACAGGTGCTATCGATATTGTGGCGGATAGCGGCAGAGCTTTTGTCATTCGGAACGGACATGCCCTTATGTCTAGGATAACCGGAACAGGCTGCATGCTCACCACTGTTATTGCAGCTTATTGTGCGGCGAACCCGGAAGATATGACCTCGGCGACTGCGGCGGCAGTGGGTGCCATGGGCCTTTGCGGCGAGTTGGCCTATGCCAGGCTTCAGAGGGAAAAAACCGGCACATCGAGTTTTCGAACCTATCTTATTGATTTTATGAGCAATATGGATGGCGAAGTCCTGCAGGGAGGGCTGAAAGTTGAAATTAGATAAAGACAGTTTGCTTTTATATGCAGTGACAGACAGGACATGGGTCGGAAACGGCTCTCTGGAGGAGCAAGTGGAAGCGGCTATTCAGGGGGGAGTTACTTTTCTGCAGCTTAGGGAAAAAGAGCTTCCTTATGAAGCATTCATGGAACATGCCATGAAAATAAAGGAAATCACTGACAAGACAGGAATCCCATATATCATCAATGATTCAATTGAAGTTGCCCTGGCCTGTGGGGCAAACGGTGTGCATGTTGGACAGAGTGATTTGTCAGCCGGTGAAGTCCGTAAAAGGATCGGAAAAGGCAGGATCCTGGGTGTTTCTGTACAAACGACAGAACAGGCGGTTTTAGCTGAAAAGGAAGGCGCTGATTACCTGGGGGTCGGTGCAGTATTTTCAACCTCTACCAAATTGGATGCTGCTGCAGTTTCCTTTGAATCCCTCAAAGCTATTTGTGAAGCCGTATCCATTCCAGTAGTGGCCATTGGAGGAATCAGCAGGGACAATGTACTGAAGCTTTCCGGCAGCGGAGTCAATGGTATTGCAGTGGTTTCAGCAATTTTTGCACAGAAGGATATCAGAGCTGCGGCGAGAGAAATGGCTGCGCTTGCCAGGAGGATCGTGAAGGCATGAAGGATACAGGCATGAAGGATATAGATATGAAGGATACAGGCATGAAGGATATAGATATGAAGGGCATAGATATGAAAAAGATATTGACGATTGCCGGCTCGGATTGCAGCGGCGGTGCAGGGATTCAGGCTGATATCAAGACGATCACGGTCCATGGAATGTATGCCATGAGCGCTATCACCGCTTTGACGGCTCAAAATACTACGGGCGTCTATGGTGTTATGGAAGCCACACCTGAATTTGTCGGACAGCAGTTGGACTGCATCTTCAAAGACATCACTCCGGATGCCGTGAAGATCGGAATGGTTTCAAACATAGGAATTATCAAGATGATTGCAGATAAATTAGTGGAATACAAAGCCAGGAATATCGTACTGGATCCAGTAATGGTATCCACCAGCGGCAGCAAGCTTTTGAGTGAGGATGCCATTGAGGTGCTTGTCACCAGGCTGCTGCCATTGGCTGCGGTCATCACTCCGAATATTCCCGAAACGGAAGCCTTGACAGGCATGATAATTGAATCAGGGAAGGATATGCTTACGGCAGCTGTAGAAATTTCTAAAATACTCCGCGGCGGAATTCTGATCAAGGGCGGGCATCTGTCTAATTCTGCAGATGATTTGCTGTACCTGTCCGGGGTGGCTCACTGGTTCCATTCCGAAAGGATTGATAACCCAAACACCCATGGCACGGGCTGCACCCTCTCTTCGGCTATTGCCTGCAATCTGGCACTTGGCTTTGACCTGCAGACAAGCGTCAGTAGTGCAAAGGAATATGTGAGAGGAGCCTTGAAGGCCGGCCTCGACCTTGGGAAGGGAAGCGGGCCGCTGAATCATTGCTACAAGATTATTGCCTCAAATTGAAACAGGCAGCTTGTCCGGTTTGCCCAATAAAAACGGCACCTCTGAACAATTTGCCAGAGATGCCGGGATTTATGCATCGACATATTAAGAATTAGTACTGATTTACTGTCATGTTTACAGCAAAACTTTGATGTCAGGTAATCCGGTTGCAGTCATCATCAAAGAATGCTTACCCTGACATAATTTCTCTGCGGGAAGTATATAGGTCTCTCCTAATTGACCGAGTGAAATGACGTCGCCGGGCAGCAGTGTTGAATATTTCGTGATGATCTCCATATAGTGTGCTGACAAGTGCACATAGTTTGCTGTATTCAGGTTGAGTGTTTGTGTACCATTTACTGATAAAGTAAGCGTAATGGATCCTTCTTCATTGCCGGTAATTGCAGTTGGTTTTCCGGACACGATTGCACAACCATCGTTCCAGCGTTTATATAAACTAACGATTGCTGGTTCTCTTATAAGAGATGGGGAAATCAAAGCATCTCTCAGGCGATTGTTTGTTAAGCTAAGTAGTGGAATGAACCCGAGAATATGGTTACTTGCATCTTTTTCTGTAATCTCCTTTGCAATCCTGGATACGACAAATGCAAGCTCTATACTAATTTCCAGATCATAACCTTCTTCAAAAGTGAATTCTTCCAAATCTTCTTTGCCCAATGCCGACGGCGGAACCCAGAAATACCGGCCTATATCCGCACATTCAATTCCTTGCACTTCCTTGACGTTTTTGTAATTGCCATATGCTGCGGCATAATTGCGTACTGTGCTTAAATTCCATTGGGATGCCGCATCCAGTTTACATGCATCATTTTTTATTAACTGTCTTGCCGTGGCAGATACATGCAGAGCTTTTGATTCGTCGTTACTGTCCCGCCAATCAATATCTTTATATACGATTGGACTATGAAGCGTTCCAAGTTTTTCAATTTCGCACTCTAGTACATCGATATCAGTATCATGCTTGTGCTTGCGTTCGATGTTCAGCCCGTCTTTGCCTGATGCACCCATATGGAGCACATCACCCGGCTGGAGTGTCATAAAGGATGAATAATATGCGATGGCACGTTCGATACCGACGAGCATGGAACAGGTATTTGCTCTATCCCGCAGCAAACCATTCATCTTGTTAATGGTACTTAAATTATAGGGATGACCGATTTCATCTTTTGTCACGAGATATGGACCGATCGGGCAACTTGCGTCTGCTGCTTTGCCTGCCCAATCATATGCTAAAACCGAGTAGATGTCTTTGAGCTTTGTGATTTCGGGATATGCCTGCAAATATGGGTTGCCGACGGAATCAATGACATTGGTATAACCTGCGACATAATCCATTGCCTCTTCAATGGGTACATTCTTTGCTTTTTTTCCGATGACGATACCAAGTTCGACATTGTATGCCCAGAAGAAATTGGGCATTGGTGCGCATACAATTGGTTCATTAGCACCCAGCGCCGTACACTGATGGCGCAGATGACCCTGCGGAACGAGATTAACATGCGGCGTATTCAAATGATTTCGAATGAATGCAGGATTATTGCCCACAATGCCAAGCAGCAAACGCGGTGATGGAATCGGTGCGCATAACTTCACATCCTGGGCGCGATAGGCGCATTCCAGGAGGATAAAGGCATCGGTTTGTTCCATAAAGTGAAGTGCAAATGTTTCCAACTGCTGCAGCGTATACATGGCTTCGTCGCCCTCTTCCAAAAATTTACGCAGTGTCTTTGGCCATTCCTGCTTTGGAAAAAACGAAGGGACATATAAAAATGGATTGGTCTTGGTTGAAATATACCATTCTATTTTTTTTTGCACTTTCTGGGGCTCAACGATCCAGTCTTCCTTTGTCTCGGGATGCGGGAACACAAAACCCCAGTGTAAATTGTTTTTGTCTTCAAAGGTTGCGAGTCTCATTTTATTACCTCCTAAGTTTGAAAGTTGATTTTAGCTGATGGTATCAATATCTACTAAAATTTTATAAGTGAAAATCTTTAGATTCATAGTAGCATGTGGCTGTGCATATCTAAAGAAAGCTGTTTATTGATTAATTGTATTTATATAAGGGATTGGGTTAAATAAAAAATAATGAAGTATCTAATAAAAGACTAAATAATGGAATTTATGGTATAAGAATATTGGCAAAATCGAATTAGAATGCAAACATATCTTTGTATTTGTCAATTTGCATATGGTAAGATAATGATAGTACAGAAAAAGAAAGCAGGAAAATATAGTGCAAAGAATTGTTGTAGTTGACGATGAATTGCTCATTCGCAAAGGAATTACTTCGCTGTTTGACAAAGAAGATACTCAATTCCAGGTTGTGGGAGAATTTGCGGATGGTACCAAGGCGTTGGAACATTTGGGAAAGCTGCATCCGCAGATTGTACTGACGGATGTGAAGATGCCTGTTATGAGCGGTATTGAATTGACTGCTGAGATTAAGAAAAGCTATCCTCAAGTGAAAGTATTGCTGCTATCAGGTTATAATGAATTTGACCTGGTTCGCAAAGGATTTTTAGCAGGGGCTGATGATTATCTGCTAAAATCCGAGCTGTCAAAAGAGCTATTGCTTGAAAGACTTCAAAATATTGCGAAAGAAAACGAAAATTCAGAAACGCCTCTCCCCATAGATTATTCTGTAGGTTCTTTGTCATATGATAAATTGTCGGTGTTTTCCGAAGAGGAGTTGCATCTGCTTTTAAATGATGGCAAAGGCAAGGGTCAGGATCAAGGTCAAAATCAGGGCATATATTTCGGATGCATCGCTTTGTGGCCTTTCATGGTCAAAGAGCATATGTGGCAGCCCGAAAAGAGCTTCGATGAAGTTGCTGTTTCGCTGTCAAAGGAGATCTTATCCGAAAGCTTTTATTGCTGTGTTGTGAAAAAGGAAATGAACGTATATGCAGTTTTTGCATCTCCCAAGCCACACATACAAGCGGATGAAATGCTTTGCGGAAGATTTTCAAAGCGTGTTGAAAAACTATTGGAGCAATTAACTTCCTATTGCTGCATGTTCCGCATGAAGAAATTTGATTTTTCAGAAAATGCGGATTCAGGCGTGATGACAGTAATACGATTAATGTTTTTGAAAATTCTTGGTACGGATGCAGCTGACAAGCAATGCAATGATGCGGCAGATTTCGAGGTATTGTTTACAAAGCTGCGGAATGAAATGAAAACATATTCGCTGAGTGCCGCCGAAAGGATTTTAAACAGAATTGACATTAAATTTCTTGAGCATTGCAATTGTTTCCGGAAACTTTCATATTATACGATAAGCTTATTATTGCTGCTAAATGAATTTCTCGAAAATCACAAGCAGATACAGGACAATACTGCGTACTCTCCGGATATAGTTGCATCGCTGCAGAACAGCTTTGAAATGATAGGGCTTTATATTTCCATCAAAAATGATATTCTTCATATCCTTGCCCAAGGCATCAATAATAAAAAGAATCCGGGAATTATTGCTGCGGAAAGATATATCCATGAAAATTATTCCACAGATCTGTCGCTGCCTGAGATTGCGGAGTATGCGCATTTATCCCCGTTCTATCTCAGCAATTTGTTTTCAAAGGCCAATGGGAGTACGATTACAGACTATATTAATTTTATACGATTACAAAAGGCCTGTGAATTATTGACCACTACCAATATGATGATTTATGAGATCGCTGCTGCGGTTGGATATGAAAACGTAACCTATTTCAGCAAGATATTTAAGAAGACGTATGATATAACACCTTTGGAGTATAAAATTGATAAAAAATGAAACATAGAATTTCTCTTAAAAATACATTGTTAATATTCATAATTGTTGGCGTATTGATGCCAATCATGGCTGTCAGCATTTTTAGTTATAACAGACAATACCGTTCTGTGTATAATGATGTTTCGGAGCAGAATGATCAACAGGCACGCAAGCTGCAGGAAACGCTCGACAAGGCGCAGGAAAAGATGAACATTTTTTTAACCACCGTGCTGTATTCTCCCGAGGCGTCCTTATTCTATCTGAATTGTGCACATAATCATGAAAATGAGGCGGAAAAGGGTAAATTATACCTTGAATTGAGCGAGTTAGTGGAAAAAGAAATGAAAGGGCTGAGCGACCAAACAATGTTGTTATCTGTTTATTTGGAGAGCAACGGCAGTGTTGTCAGTATCGGCCCATATCATTTTTTGTATGACGACGAAAAGATGCTGCAAAATCTGCTGGAACAAACGACCGGGGTATTTCAAACATTTTCAATAGAAAAACGTTCTCATTATATGTATACAGGTGAAACAGATATCATTTCCATTTCCAAAGGGAGAAAAGCATATAACGAATCGTATTCAGGCAAGATAGTGGCTCAAATCGATGCAGACAGCTATTACAACATGTTGAAAAATGCCATATACCTGTCGGAAAGCAAGCTTTATATCTTTGATGATAAAGGAAATCTGGTTGCAACGAACGAAAGCACAGACAGGATGACTTATTCCGCGTTGTTGGATAGTTGTGCAGTGGATGGAAGATATGATGATGAACTTTATACCTATAGCCAATCATCCTATACGGGATGGACTGTGTTCAGCATTTCTCCCAAAAACGAGCTGTTAAGCCAAACAAAAAGCATTATGATGGATTTGCTCGTAATTGGATTTTCGATTGTTTTTTTCATATTAACGATCATTACACTACTCGTGAATAAAACGATATTGAAACCATTTAAGGAGATTGTTGAAGATGTAAAAGCATACGGAAGCAGTGATTTTTCGGAAGTGGTTACTAACTCCCATAATTATCTGTTTGCCGAATTCGATACAGTAGCTGTCAATGTTAACAAGATGAAGTGCGAGATAGCGTGCAAGATCAAGCAGCTTAAGGAAGCAAACGAAAATGAGATAAAAAGTCAGATATTAATGCTTCAAAGTCAGATCAATCCGCATTTTATGTATAATACATTAGCATCTATTGCATATATGGCCCATATTCAAAAGGCAGTGGGTATTAAGAGTATGGTTAATGATTTGGAAAGACTGCTTAGGGGAACTTTGGGGAAAATAGATGATAAAATTACAATACAGGAAGAATTGGCAATTGTAAAATCTTATGTGGACATCATGTGGATTCGATATAGCGGAAAGTTTGAGTATGAACTGGATGTTCCGGATGAACGGTTACTTGAATGTAAAATACTGAAATTCATCTTGCAGCCGCTTATAGAGAACTCCATACTTCATGGATTGGAATCAAAAGGCGGGCAGGGATTTGTGCGGCTCTCTATCAGGGAAAATGAGGCTGGAAGAATTACGATCGTTATTGAAGATAATGGCATTGGCGTTTCCCAGGATGAAAAGAGCAGGATCAACCAGGAACTGTTGACGGTCAAGAGAGTGGATACTGAGAGACGAAATATTGGACTGATGAATATTGCCAATAGAATCAAGTTGATTTATGGTGATGGCTACGGCGTGCGTGTTGAGAGTGAGGAAAATATATATTTTCGTGTGGCGATCACAATACCTGAAGAGGCGTAAACGAAACATATCGTATCTCTGTGCAGTTGCATCATATCATTATGCAACTGCATGTCTTGTTTTTGGCTAAGATCGTGAACTGGCAAAAGTATCAGAATGCAGCAATTTGACAAGATATTTTATTGAGCAGTGTGCAGCATAATGTTACGATTTATGTCAACAGGGTACCCCCAAATTTAAGGAGGAAAGATAATGAAAAAGATTTTGGCAATCACTATGGTGTTAGTGTTTATATTGTCCTTTCTAGGTGCTTGTGGCAAAGAGCCCGAAGCAGACACAAAACCGGAAGTATCAGCAAATGCATCGGCAGAATCCTCAGCAGAACCCTCGGCAGAGCCTTCAGCTGAGCCTGTAGAGCTGCTTGTCTGGGAGTTTTCAAAATGGAATGGTATTACAGGTACGGAGCCGGATGGAAAGCCGGAGGATTGGATGCAACACATGGCAGATAAATTTACCGAGAAGTATCCCAATGTAACCTTCAATATCGAGGTCTATGATGTCAATGAAGGTCCGCAGAAGACTGCAATTGCTTTGCAGCAGGGAGTAAGACCCGCAATCATCCACGATGCACTGGTCCGTTTGGTCCAATACGGTTGGCAGGGCTACCTGCAGCCGCTCGACAACGTACTGACGGATGACATGAGGGCGCGATTTACCGATAATTCACTGGAACCGCTGAAAGTAAACGATGAGGATTATGTAATTCCTTTCGCAGCAAACCCCTTTCTGATGATGGTAAACCAGTCAATGTTTGATAAAGCCGGTACGGCTGATATGCTCCCTGCGAATGAACTGAGATCATGGAAGCTTGATGAATACTATAATGCAATCACAAAAACGCTGGCTGCCCTGAATAAAGACGATGTATACGGCGTGCCGCTTGTCGGAAATCTGACTACGGGTGATACCTTCACGCAGATGTGGTTCTGGGGCGCAGGTGGCAGTCTGTTCAGCGAGAATTTAAAGACTATTGCAATTGATTCTCCGGAGGGACTGCAGGGGTTGGAATTCTTTAAAAAGATGCTGGATGCGAAGGGTTTTGTTCCCCCTGGTATGTCAACGACCAAGATCGGTGACGTATTCACATTGTTCAATCAACAGAAGCTTCTGACCGCAGTTACTTCTATTGTAAATTACAGCAGATGTATCAATGCGATGGATGCGGGGCAGATCGAGCCGTTTGACGTCAAACTTGTTTCCATGCCGACACTGGATGGCACACCTGTCAGTTCATCCTCCGGTCATGGCTTTGCGATAGGCAGTCAGGAAGATAAAAATGTGCTGTATTACTCCGAACTGTTCCTCAAGTTCATTGCAACAGAGGGTGTTCCTTATTTAACGGCATCGCGGGAATATTCCTACCTCGACGAGTATAGCGATCTATACGCAGGTCAGGAGGATCAGAATATTGTGTTTGCCAGTCAGATGATGAACTATATGGCGCCTGCGTGTGATACCGCCATAGGATTTAATGCTGTCAGGCAGGCTTTAACCCCAATCTTCCAACAATTCTATGTCGGTGATATTACAGCTGAAGGATTTGCAAAGCAGGCTGCCGATGTCGGTAACAAGATACTGCAGCAGGCACGGGAGGAAATGGGTGTTAATTGATTTGTGCAGTCTAAAAGAAACTAAAGTATAGGAATACGGCCGGTTCACGCCGGCCGCATTCTAAAAAAAGAGAATGCATTCGAGCAGATAAGGCGATGTGGTTACACCCTTAATCGCAGGAAAGTGGTGAATATACGGTTATGTTGACAGAAAAAGCAATTGACGACTGCCAGCAGGATAAAGCATCAGATGGGCATCTTGAGAAAAACCGAAAGCAAAAAAACTTCAATTTTCATACAGCCAGAAAAATTACGGGTATTATATTTGTTCTTCCTGCTGTTCTGTTGTTTGCTATATTTGTAATTTATCCCGCAGTTGATGCCGTTCGCTTAAGTTTTTTCAAGATTGCTTCTAACGGCAATGAGACATTTATTGGCTTGGAAAATTTTAAACGGATTTTTTCAGACAAATGGACGCTGCTCAGTATTTGGAACACATTTAAGATTATGTTGATCTGTGTGCCGTCAACGCTTATTATATCACTATTTGTTGCGGCGACTATCTACCAGAAAAAACAACGTATTACATCATTATATCGATGTATCTTCTATCTTGCTGTCATTGCGTCTGCTGTTACTGTTTCACTGATGTGGAATTGGATATTCAATGCACAGTTAGGTATAGCAAATTATCTATTGAAACTTGTCAATCTTCCGCCACAGGAGTGGTTGGGAGGTACGAATACTTCACTAGGCTGTATTATGGTGGTTGTAGTGTATATGATGGTAGGACAGCCTGTTATAATATACACGGCTGCATTGGAAGGACTAAGCAGGGAGTCTTATGAGGCAAGCGAGATTGATGGCGCAAACAAATGGCAGCAGTTTTTGCATATTAGCTTACCGATGCTTCAGCCCGTTACATTATATATCATGGTCATCTCGACGATTAATGCTTTCCAGACATTTGTTCCTGTCAATGTTTTGACGCAGGGAGGACCTCAGGGCAAAACGGCTACAATGGTATTCTCACTGTACGAAGAGGCGTTTCTGAATTTCGATTATGGGTATGCCTCTTCAATCGGAACAATATTGCTCATCGTAATCGGCGTTTTCTCAGTTGCTCAATTTAAAATCAACAATATAAGGCATCAGGAGGGGCAACGATGATAAAGGAAAGGTTTAGTTTTAGCTACATTGTTTTAAACGGTTTACTGATTATTCTTGCATTGATCTGGGTTTTCCCCTTTTTCTGGGCATTATCCAATTCATTTAAATTGGAAGGGGAAATATATTCCGCAGTCCCGACGCTGATTCCCAAAATAATTACACTGGACAATTATGCGGCATTCTTCTACAGGACCAATTCACTTATTTGGCTAAAAAACAGTATCATCATATCAATAGTATCCATTATTTTTATTTGCCTGATTTCCTGTATGGCCGGTTATTCACTGGCAAAGATTCGATTTCCCGGCAGCAATGTCGTTTTTGTGGTGATGCTTGCGGCAATGATGGTTCCTAAATATGTTATGATTGTGCCGCTCTTTCGACTTATGCAATCATTCAAATGGTTCAATACCTATTCGGGACTGATTATACCTGAAATCGCAACGAATCTGGCTTTTGGCATATTTCTTATGAGGCAGTTTATGCCGAATGTACCGGATGAGATAATAGAAGCGGCACGTATTGACGGTTGTAATGAAACGGGTATATTTTTTAAAGCTGTACTGCCTCTGCTCAAGCCTGTGATCGCTTCGCTCGGCATCATTTGTTTTGTACACGTATGGAATGATTATCTGTGGCAGTTGGTTATTGCGAGCAGTTCAAAAATGAAAACACTGCCTATTGGTATTGCCGGACTTAATACCGAGCAAACGGTTTTTATCGGGACAGTCCTGGCGGGAATTGTGTTTTCTTCACTTCCATTAATTCTCATTTATATTTTTTTACAGAAGTATTTTTCGCGCGGCCTTACCATTGGGGCTGTGAAAGGGTAATTGCGACAGGAAAGGCACTGGATAAAAGAGCAGATTATATCGTCAAGGAGGTAATTGAATGAAACCAAATATGTTTTGCAGGGAAATTGTAAAGGAATATACATATGATGTGGTTATTGTAGGAGGTGGGACGACCGGTGCCTGTGCAGCACTTGCCGCGGCAAAAAGCGGTGCGAAAACATCAATTGTAGAAATGAATGGGTACCTTGGAGGCGTTGCCTGTGGGGGACAGCCATGGATGGCCTTTGATAAATATACGACCGGGGAGCAGATTGTCAGAGGCATTCCCCGCGAGATTATAGAAAGACTTCAGAAAAAAGGATATGCCGGAAATATTCACATGGATCCAATCGTGGACAGTACGGTATGGGTAAATACAACTGCTTTAAAAATCGAACTGGCGATCATGATGGAAGAGGCTGGCGTCCGGCAATTCCTGCACACATGCTATGCCGGATTGGAGATGGAACAAAACCGTGTTCAGGGAATTTATATCCTGAATAAACAGGGGGTCAGCTTTATTCAGTCGGGTGTTGTTATTGACAGTACCGAAAGCGGAGATGTCGTACGCGATACGGGAACGAAATATTACTATGGAAGAGAAACGGACAACAAGCCGCAGGCATCCTCCACAACATTTCGCATTGGTAACGTTGATATGGAGAAGTTTATTTCCTATTTTGAGCATAATCCGGATCAAATGCGTCCTCACAAAATGAAAAAGGAGGCCCTTGATGATATTGTGTCCCGGCTCAGAACGACACACTCATTTGTCCTGGGAGCATTCCCGGAATTGATCAGGCAAGCAAAGGAGAATGGTGTAGAGTTTCCCCGTGACCGGTTTATCGGTGTTGCCTTCCCGAAGATCAATGAGATCGTAACGGTGGCGCCACGTGTTCAGAATGTGGATCCGTTCGATAATGAGAATTTCACTGAATCGGAAATTAAAGGATATATGCAGGTTGAAGCGGTTATGCAGTTTGTCCGGGAATATATGCCAGGCGGTGAAAATGCTTACCCGGTAGCGGATAACGGAACAATCGGCATCAGGGAAACCAACCATTTTGAAGGCGAACACGTTTTGCAGGATAAGGAAATGCTGGAGGGAAAGAAATTTGATGATCGGATTGCCGTAGGTTCATATTACTTTGATGTACATACACCGGATGAAGGCAGACAGCTGGGCCAAATGATCCGTCCTCCCGTGTATTATATCCCCTATTCGGCATTGATTCCTAAAGAACGCGATGGTATTCTAATGGCCGGCCGGCATTTGTCGGCAACATCTCTGGCGGAGTCGGGATTCCGTGTAATCCCAATCCTGGCATCGATCGGCCAGGGTGCCGGGACTGCTGCTGCGCTGACGGTGCGGGATCATTGCAGGACGACGGATGTTAATATCAAAGAAGTACAGGCGATTTTAGAAAAAGATGGTGTTAGAATTAATGATACTTTTATAAAGGATGGTAAATCATGTTTTTAAGAGGAATTATACCGGCGTTGATTACGCCGTTTACAAAGGACAGTGAAGTAAATTATGATTCACTGAAACGAATCGTCGAGCTGAATTTGAATAAAGGTGTTTCGGGATTTTATACCTGCGGGAGTACCGGAGAAGCCTTTATGCTTACAGAAGAGGAACGCGGAAAGATTACACAAACTGTAGTCGGGCAGGTAAACGGTCGTGCAAAAGTGATTGCGCATGTCGGGGACATTGACACCAGAAAGTGCATCAGGCTTGCAAAACATGCCGAGCAAGCAGGGGTAGATGCGGTGAGTGCAATACCGCCATTTTATTATAAATTCAGCTTTGACGAAATTTATACTCATTATCGGATGATTGCGGAAGCGACAAATCTGCCGTTCATTATTTATAATTTTCCACGACTGTCCGGTGTGGAGTTCTCGGTCGATCAGGTAAGGAAGCTTTCTGAAATCAATAATATTGTAGGGATGAAGCATACTTCAATGGATTTATATCAGATGCAAAAAGTTAAAGCAATGATTCCCGGGTTTGAAATATATTGCTCACTGGATGAAATATATCTTGCCGGACGGGTAATGGGCAGCGATGCGGCAATTGGCAGCACATATAATGTAATGGCTGAACGATTTTGTGAGTTGAATCGTTTGATCGAAGAAAACAAAATTAAAGAAGCGGAAGACGCAATGAAAGAAGCATGCAATATTATTTCCGTGCTTGTCCGGGATAATCATTTCAATGCGCTGCGGTATGTGTTTGAAACGCATGGAATCCCTTGCGGGCAGAGCAGGAGCCCGTTTGCATCGATATCGGCACAGACCAGAGAATTACTGGACAATATTTCATTTTCAATCCAGGCAGACAGGGAGGTAAAAGCATAATGATTATTGATTCTATTAAAAATATAAAAATGTATAACATGCCTGATAAAGTATTGAACATATGCGCAAAAGTGAATAGCTTATTGGAGCGTCCAAACGGCAAGTATTCACTGGAGGACGGTATTTTTGTTGTAGTGCAGCGGTATCAGACTGTCCCGGATGAAACACGAATGATGGAAGCACACCAAAATTATGCTGATTTGCAGTATGTGGCGAGCGGCAAGGAGCAAATCGGCTATGCACCACTGAAAGGCCAGGTACCTGCTATTGCTTACAGTGAGCAGAAGGACGCAGCAATGTATGATTGTAATAGCAGCTTGCTGCCCGTGGAAGAAGGAGATTTTGGATTGTTTTTGCCGCAGGACTTACACAAACCGGGAATTGGTGACGGTACAGAAGTGCAAAAGCTGGTAATCAAAATCCCCATTGAGATGTTTATTGATAAACTCTGATCTGATTTCATAGAGGTATGCCTCCTGGAATACCAATATCAAAAGCAGTATGGGCATTGGAGTGCTAAAAAGCGGGTTGATAACAGGTTAAAACGTGAATAAAAATCAGCTGATTTTACTAAACCAAACGGATAAGGGCAGCTGCCCTTATCCGTTTGGTAACAGTTCTGATTATCTCTATTTAGTGCTGCTATATTCCTTAACATATGCATCAAGCTGTGCCTGAGCTGCGGCCATTACCTTGTCAAGTCCGGCTGCCTCCAACTTCTGCTTCATTATTTCCAGCCCTTTTGTCTGGTCTGTGAGTCCAAGTTCAATTGGCAGCAGGTAGGAAGAAATAACGTTGCCGATCACAGATATTTCATTTTTGTAATCGGTATCATCAAATGTAAAGGTCGCCAAAGGAGTCTCTATTGAATCTTGCTTTAAACTATTGTTGTAGAAATCAATTTCATCTTGAGGTGTTGAAGCATCCTGGCGGATCAGATTTGAATTATTGGTGCCCCACGCCATGGTAAAGCCGCCGAAGTCATTGTATTTGGGTAATAACGCAGTATACTTGTCAGCTCCGACAGCGGTATAGTGTGTACCTTCAATACCATAGTTGATCAAATCAAAGTATTCCTTATTTGTCTCAAACAGGTTAAACATCATCATGACTCTTTCGGGATGCTTTGAAGTTGCATGGATGGATATCAATGACATATTGCCGCCTTCAGGTATGAGTTTATGTCCCGGATTGATATCAAAGTACTTATTTTCATATTCCGGATTTAAAGCCTTTGTTGTAGCATTGTTTTTATCAAAAGTACTAAATGCATCGGCAATATAAACCGCAGATTTCTCGGCCAGGAAATTGTTTTCATCCGCATCCTTGTTTGCAAGCGCACTCTTTGACCATACACCGGCGTCAGCCAGGCTCTTTGTTGTTTTCAGGTATTCAAGATAATCGGGATCATCATATGTTTTAAATATCTTGTAGCTGCTGTCCTCCAAACCTACACACAATACCGGAATGCCGGAAATGACATCCTTCAGATTCCTGGCCTGCCCATACAATATGCCTCTCATTCTTCCATTCTGCTCAGCATTGCCTACATTCCAAGCCAATAAGTCTTTATCATTCTTTGCAATCGTAAGCAGCGCATTTACAAATTCAGTTCTGTTCGTGACAGATGTAATATTGTATTTTTTTAATATATCCCCTCTAAATACGGTAAGAACATTTTTTACCTTTGCATTGATATTTGGCAGACCATAAATATTACCCTTTATGGTGACTTGTTTCCAGCGGTCTGCCGAAGTAGCCACATAAGAATCAGGTGCATATGTTTTTACCATGTCCATTGAAAGAGGCATGTAACCATTTGTTGTTGCTACCGAATTAAAACCGATCCAAGCTCCGGAATAACAAAAATCAAAATCTTCACCGGAAGCAAACATCAGCTTGTATTTCTTTTCGGCATCCGTCCAGGGAATTCCCCTTAAATCCAAAGTTGTATTGATATCCTGCTCAAGCTTTTTGTTGACCTCTGCCAATACCGTTTTGTGATCAACCGTATCATCTCCGAACTGGTATCCGATGAGAGTTACCGGGCCTTTTTCGATCTCCTCTGCGACAGGATCAGCAGGTGCAGTTGCTTGAGTTGTTGCCTGTGCAGTTGCCTGAGATACTTCCTGGGATGCTGTCTGTGCTGTTCCTTCCGGTGATACGGCGCTTCCACAGCCTGCCAGTATCATTATGGCTGCAAGTAACAGAGCCATTGCCGAACTTGTTCTGCATAGTATTCGTTTCATTTTAACTCCTCCATTAATATATTATTTAATAACCGATTTACTCGGTATTATCCTTTTACTGCCCCAATGGTAAGTCCTTTTACAAAATATTTCTGCAGGAATGGATACAATAGAATTATTGGTCCTGTAGCTATTACAGCCATCGCCATTTTCACATTTTCCTTCGGCATCTCGCCTACATGATTGCCTGACAGGCTGGATATGCGGGCCAAAGCCTCTGCTGCGCTCAGAATTTTATACAAATAAAACTGCAGTGAATAATAACTGCTGTTTTCTACAAACATGAAGCTCAGGTACCAGTCGTTCCAATAACCTATTGCTATAAATAATGCTATTGAAGCCAGTACGGGCTTTGAGAGAGGAATAATGAGCTGGATATAGATCCGGAAATCACCGGCTCCATCAATTTTTGCAGATTCTGTAATAGCATCGGGAATTGACTGTATAAAACTCTTGATGATAAGGATATTGAATACCGACAACAGATACGGCGCTACCTGGGCAACCATCGGAATATCCTTGAAATGAAGGTATCGGACACAAAGAATATACCATGGAACAATACCTCCACTGAACAGCGTTGTAAAATAGAAGAAGAAAGAGAATTTGTTTCTCCACGCAAAATGCTTTCTGGATAGAACATATGCCGTCATTGAAGTGAGGAAGAGTCCTGTCACTGCGCCGGCAACAGTATTGAATATGGTTATTGCATATGCCTTTATCACGTCGTCGGGGAAGCCGAATATTTTTTCATAGGCTTGTGTTGAGAATTCTCTGGGAATCAGAGAATATCCATCCCTGAGGATTGAACGTTCGGCAGTAACCGAACTGGATATTATCATTAAAAAAGGGATCACGGATATTACTGCCAATATTGTTATCATTGAATAGCCCATTATATTAAATATTCTCAAACTTGTATTCTTTTTGCTCACTTTGTTCACTCCAATTTAGTTTGATAGATATTATTAAAATAGTGAATAATCCTTGTTGTATTTTTTTATCAGTGTATTGAACACCATGATAATAACAAAGCAAAGAACCGATTGATATAAACCTGCTGCTGCTGTCATGCCAAATTCCGATGATGTTACAAGGGATCTGGTTACATACGTATCGATAACATCTGTGGCTGAATATAGAACCGGATTATTCCCTGTTACCTGATAGAACATGCTGAAGTCCCCACGGAATATATTGCCCATTGAAAGCAGAACAAGAATTACAGTGGTTGGAACAAGACACGGAACAGTTATATGGCGTATGCTCTGGAATATATTTGCTCCATCAATTTCTGCAGCATCATACATTTCTCCGTCTATTCCCATTACTGCGGAAAGATATATGATAGTTCCGTATCCGAAGCTTTTCCATGCGCATATGACTACAATGATCAGTATCCAGATTCCAGGCTTGTTATAGAAATCATAGGATTCTATTTGAAGTGATTTCAACAGTGTATTGAAAGCTCCGAACTCATAGTTTAAGACGTTGTACATAAAGGCGCCTACCACAACCCAAGAAATAAAATAAGGCAGAAACATCATGGACTGGGTGATTCTTTTAAAATACTTGCCTGATAATTCTGCAAGCACAATTGCACAAACAATTTCAAGAACATTATTAACAATAATGAAAAGAATATTATACAGTAACGTGTTTTTTGTTACATTGAAGATATCTCCCGTCATAAACATAAATTTAAAATTATCCAAACCAACCCAGGGACTATGCAATATTCCGCCGCTAAAACTATATTTCTGAAATGCAATACCGATACCAAGCATTGGTATGTAACTAAACACTACAAAAAAAAGTGTTGCGGGCAATAACATTAAAAGTAATGTCTTATATTCCTTTAGCCTGTCAAAAAAAGTTTTATCTTTCATACGCACCATTAATTAGTCCACCCTGTAAGAATTAGATTTTCATACCGTTGCGATTCCACTTTACATCGAGATTATAGCATTGCAAGCTGTTGGCCATAATGGACGATATTTCTTTTTTTGTGTAATATGTTTCTTTCCTGTTATTGGCTGAGGCTATTTTCTTGACTACGTTTTGTGCATTTCATATAATGAAATAAATTCAATTATTCACTGCATTGGAGGGATTCTGCTGGTGAAATTATTGGTTGTAGATGATGAAACAGCCTCCAGAGACAGTCTAGTCCGCAATATTAAGAAGATGGATTTTTATATTTCATTTATTGAACAGGCGGACGATGGGTTAAGAGCTCTTGATATTGCAGCATGGTTTTGTCCTGATATTGTCCTGACTGATGTCAGGATGCCGCGTATGGATGGAATTGAAATGTCATTTGAGCTCAGGAAAATAAACCCTGATGTTAAAATTATCTTTTTAAGCGGATATTCTGATAAGGAATACTTAAAATCTGCAATTCAATTAAGAGCACTCAGTTATGTCGAAAAGCCTGTTGATTATGAAGAGTTGAGGAAAGCCCTGACGGAAGCAATACACCTTATGGAAATTGAGAAAAAGGGCCGTGAAAGCGCAGATATACATGAGCGGTTTATAAAAAATCTGCCATTAATAAAAAATGAAATTGCCATTAAAATGACCAATTCATTTACTATATCAAAAGAACCGTTTGACTATTCCTTGCTGGGGCTTTACCCGGATTTCGATTATGTAACCATACTGATTCAGATTATGAATAAAGATAGTATTACATCCTTTGGGCTCTTCATATTATTGGAGAATACGATCAAATGCGTGAATCAGGTACTGGAGCGCAGGGGACTGACAGGTATTGCAACCCTGAAGGACAATCAGTATATATTATACCATATTGCATGTCCCTCTGATAAAAGACAGCTTTTGGGGAGGGAATATCTGACGGAATATCTGTCTGATATTCCAAAGGTTCTGGAAAATATTCATTTTTTTATCGCTGTTGGCAGACAGGTAAGCGGGATACGGAATGTGCCCGAGTCATACAATACTGCAGTTGTAGCCCTTCAAAAGTGTTTCTTTTCAGGATATGAGTCCATACTCTTCTATACGGAGGGTGCTGAAAAAACATTTGCATTTAGTGAAGATATCATTAAAGAATTTAAGCAATTTGTCATTCAGGAGGATGACAATAAGACTGTGGCTTCAGTCAGAAGTCTTGCATCTGAAATGCTGAAGCACAGAAACACGCATGTCAATAATATTAAAGAATTTTATTACAGAATTTTATTGCAGTTATTTGATTTGTCTGATGAATTGAATTTGGAGGTTTTCAATGAACAGAATGACAGGAACCAACTATGGCAAACTCTCAGTAATTTTTACACCCTTGCGGAAGTCGAAGAATTCTGTATTGAAAAAATCCAATTCTTTTTTCATTGCCGTACTGAAAAGCGTAATAATAAAGGCAAAATTCTGCAAATCAAAAATTTTATTACCATCAATTATATGAATAATGACCTGTCTGTTAAAATGATCAGCGAACATACCTTCCTCAGCCTTGCATATATGTGTTCAATCTTCAAGCTGGAAACGGGCAAAACAATCAACCAATATATCACCGATTACCGGATTGAAAAGGCGAAGGAACTGCTGAAAAACAAAAGCTATAATATCTCCGATGTAGCTGAGAACGTCGGCTTCAACGACAGCCAATATTTTGCAAAGATTTTCAAGAAAAAGCTGAATCTCACTCCAACTGAATATAAGGAGAGATACCAGGGATGAAGAATAAAATGATACAAAATATCTACCAGTATTTTGTGAATTTAAAGCTCAGACAGAAGCTTCTTCTATCATATATTGTTTTACTGATCATACCCTTGTTTCTATATTCTTTCATAACCTACCGCAATTTTTCCGATATCCTTCAGACAAAGGCACTATTCTCAGCGGAAAAGAGCTTTAGCCAGGCCTACTATTCCATAAATGACAAGCTGCTGAGAGTGATTAATACAATGAATGTAGTAGTTCAGGATGAAACAATCAACGAAATTACAAATACAAGCACATCAAACACTGATATTTTTCAGCAAATGGATGATATGAATCGCATGACTTCTTTCCTCAACCATCTCGAAGATAAAACTGTAGTTGACAGATCCCGGCTGTATGTAAAGGACGGTTTGATTTATGCAAATAAAAGCGATATTACAACTTCCTCTCTCTTCAACATAAAAGATATTCAGGATACAAAATGGTATCAAAAGCTGAAACAAAAGGGCAAACGAATACTCTGGTGTCCCCCGGCATATTTTGAAGGCGATGGGCTGGAGGAGGATACGATATCTGCCGTAACTTTTTTAAGAAGCAGTAATGATTTTTCTGAAATCATAGGACTTTTCCGTGTAGATATCGCCAAAGAGAATATTGAAGAAATCCTATCCAATGCAAATACTGTTGAAAACTGTATTACATATATCCAAAACTCCGAGGGTGTTATTGTTCATTCATCCGGCAGCAAGTCAATGGATCGCTTTAAGATAGCTGATCCGATTGTTATTAATAATTCAAACATAAACAAATGGAATACAACGCAGGTAAACAATGAGAATGTATTTTTTCACAGCAAGCTGATCAACAACTCGGATTGGTATATGGTAACCGTTATACCATATAAGGAAATATTCTCTGAAAGCAACAAACTCAGAAATCAGGCATACATACAAGTGCTTATCATAGCTTCAATCGCGTATCTGCTTGCCTTTATCATATCAACAAGCATTACGGGCAGGATTTCGAAGCTTATCAGCAGAATGAGAAATATTCATTCAGGAAACCTCACTCCCATCGGTCAATCCAAGGATAAAGATGAAATTGGAGAGTTGATTGAAAATTATAACTATATGATTTCACGTTTGAGATTACTTATTGAAGAGCAGTATGAGATGGGCCAGGAAGTAAAAAATTCGGAGTTGAAGTTTTTACAGGCACAGATTAATCCTCATTTTCTGTATAATACGTTGGACATGGTAGTCTGCCTTTCTCAGGAGAATAAATACAGCGAAATCGAATATTCGGTAAAAGCATTGGCTAAATTCTACAGGTTGAGCCTTAGCAAGGGGAAAGAAATCATTAAAATACAGGATGAGCTTATGCATGTTTCAGCTTATATAGATATACAGAATATCAGATTCAAAAACAGAATAGAATTTATTGTAGATCTGGATGAATACATACAGGATTTTGAAATCCTTAAGATAACGCTTCAACCCATAGTTGAAAATGCAATAATACACGGGATAATGGAAAAGGAAAGCAAAGCAGGTACAATTGTTATCAGTGGAAACCTGGAAAATGATGAAATCATTTTGTATGTGAATGATGACGGTGTTGGAATACGGGAGGAAGAGCTTCATAAAATCTGTTCGGGGACAGTAAGTAGTGCAACCGGAAGCAGCTATGGAATAAAAAACATCAATGAAAGATTAAAGTTGTTTTATGGAGAGAAATATGGCTTATCCTTTAAAAGTGAGTATAGTGAAGGTACTACCGTTGAAATACGGATACCCGCCAGAAAAGCTTAAGCGTGTCGGGTATGAGTGCCGGCAAAAGCCATGCACAAACCAGGTATAAGCCAGGCAGCGCTGCTGTTGCGGCGGGAATCAGCGTACAGCAAACCAGGACGGAGTGCTAAAACGGGGTATTCCTGAACTCACGCGGAGATATCCCAACATTTTTGTGGAAGCTGAAAACAAAGTTCGATTCGCTCAGAAAACCACAGGCGGATGCGATTTCCTTCACCTGCAGTTTTGTATTTTTCAATAGCTGTTTTGCATGTTCAAGCCGTATTTTTATCAGATATTCATAAGGAGAATATCCGGTTTCCTTCCTGAACTGCCTTGAAAAGTGAAAAGGACTTAGATTGACCCGGCTGGAGACATCAGTCAGATTGATCTTTCCGGCATAATTTGCTCCGATATATCCAATTGCTTCCGCAATCGGTGAATTTTCAACTTCTGCCGGGAAGCTGCCTTCTGAGGAGATCAGCAGCAGTTCTGACAGGATCCGCTGTATATGGCACGAAATGATTGGCTCGGGGATAGGCCTTTTATGCCTGTAACCTTCAAGAATTGCTAGCAGCAGCTTTGAGACAGCCAGTGAACTGCCGGCCGGTATTACACACCCTTTTTTACTGTGCAGCAGGTCAAAGTATGCCCTGCTGTTACTTCCATCAAGATGGAGCCATAGAGTGTGCCAGCCTTTTTTTGTATCGTAGCGGTGAGGCTTGTAACAGTCAAGTAAAACAATGCTTCCACTTTCCGCGATATAAGTTTTTCCTTCTGAGGAGACACTGCCTGAGCCATCTGCAATATACATGAGAAGAAAGCTGTTATAACATTCTCTCTCTACGTTATAGCTGCCATCACATATAAATTCACCTATGCATACCGGGTAGAAAAATATTGACTTTGCCAGACTGCCCGCAGAAGGAAAATAATAATCGGAACCTGGCAATACACCTTTTTCATCAACGATCATACTGTTTCACCATAGATAGCAAGATTTCTAAACAAATCAGCAATTTGCCGTAATGACTATGTTATAAAACAATTGTACACTGTAAGTATCAGTTCAGCAATATATATATAGTTGTCTGTGAATGTAATATTAAGTAATCAGTTATGGAGGATGTATTCTGTGGATAATGGAATGATGAAAGCCAGAATGTGGGAAGAGAAAGTGGAAATACCGACATATCCCGCAGGAATTCCTGATAAAAACCCAATGTTTCTCGAAAAAAGAGTCTACCAGGGAAGCTCCGGAAAGGTCTATCCTTTGCCTGTCATTGACAAAATATATGATGATAGGATTATGAAGAAGTATCATGCGGTTTTTCTTGAAAATGAATATATCATGGTCATGATTTTGCCTGAACTGGGCGGAAGGATACAGCGTGCTCTTGACAAGACAAACAACTATGATTTTGTGTATTACAACAGGGTGATAAAGCCTGCGCTTGTCGGGCTTGCAGGACCGTGGATCTCAGGAGGCATCGAATTCAACTGGCCGCAGCATCACAGGCCAAGCACCTTTTCTCCTGTGGAATATACACTCCGGGAAAACAGCGACGGCAGTAAAACAGTATGGGTCGGCGAAATTGACGTCATGTATGGGACAAAAGGAATGGCGGGATTTACAGTCCATCCCGGCAAGGCATATCTGCAGATTGATGCAAAGCTGTACAACAGGACGGCGGAGCCGCAGACTTTCCTTTGGTGGGCAAACCCTGCCGTAGCTGTCAATGAGTATACCCAATCTGTTTTCCCTCCTGATGTAAATGCAGTGTACGATCATGGAAAACGGGATGTTTCCAGATTCCCCATTGCCACCGGAGTTTACTATAAAATGGATTACTCGGCTGGTGTTGATATCTCCAGATATAAAAACATACCGGTACCAACCTCCTATATGGCGTATCATTCAGACTATAACTTCGTGGGGGGGTATGATCACAGGAAAAAGGCAGGATTGCTGCATGTCGCAAACCATTATGTTTCACCGGGCAAAAAGCAATGGACATGGGGATGCGGCGACTTTGGGCAGGCTTGGGACAGAAACCTTACAGATGATGACGGCCCGTATATCGAGCTGATGACTGGAGTGTACACAGACAACCAGCCTGATTTTACATGGCTCGATCCTTACGAGGAGAAAACCTTTACCCAGTATTTCATGCCCTATAAGGATGCCGGTATGATTAAGAACGCAACGAGGGATGCGGCTATAAATCTGGAAGTGAACGCAGGGAAGGCAGAGGTGACTGTATATGCTTCATCCGTATTTAACGGTGCAAAGATTGAATTGAGGGGCAGGAACAGGGTATATGCGGAAGAACGTATAGACATATCACCAACCAATACATTCAGCATGGTCTGCACACTTGATGAAAACGAACATGAAACAGATCTTCTTGTCACAGTTGGTGATCACCAGGGAAAGCCGCTTGTTTCATTTGCTCCGGTAAAAAGGGACAGCGGACAGATACCTGAACCTGCCAGGCCAATACCTCCACCCGAAGAGCTTGGCAATAATGAGGCGCTATTTCTGGCAGGGCAGCATCTGGAGCAATACAGGCATGCCACATATGAACCTGACGGGTATTACCTTGAGGGGCTGAAAAGAGATCCTGAGGATATCCGCATCAATAATGCCTATGGATTGTTGCTTTTCCGGAGGGGAGGCTTTGCGGAAAGCGAAAAATATTTCAGAAAGGCCTTAAATACCGCTAACAGACATAATTCAAACCCTTATGACGGTACCTTCAGCTATAACCTGGGACTTTCTCTTTCAATGCAGGGGAGATATGCCGAGGCTTATGAAGCATTTTACAAAGCGGTTTGGAATGCGGGCATGCAGGACATGGGCTACTTTTCAATTGCGCTGATCGATTCAATGCGGGGGGATACCGATCTGGCTTTACAGCACTGTGAAATGGCACTTGCAAGAAACAGCAGGAACTACAAGTCGAGAAATCTTAAAACCGCTTTGCTGAGAAGAGCCAAAAGAACACAGGAGGCTGCCGGGTATGCAATGCAGACTTCAGAGCTTGACAGGCTGGACTTTTGCTGCCGCAATGAAATCTACCTGGCCCTTACGGATAATGGGAAAGCTGAAGAAGCAGAGGCAGTGCTTTCAGAGCTTTCCAGGCTTATGCGGGGAGACGTGAAAAATTACATTGAGCTTTCCATTGAGTATGGAGAGGCCGGCATGTACAGGGAAGCAATAGAAGTGCTTGAAAGACTTGTGACGGAGTATGCCGGGACAAAACCTGATGGGGCAGGAACTGATGAGACAGGAACTGATGAGACGAGAACTGATGAGACAAGAATTGATGAGACAAAGACTGAAGGAGTAAAACCTGCGGAAGCAAGTCCTATGGCTTACTATTATCTGGGCTTTTATCACAGCAGACTTGGAAACAGAGAAAAAATGCATGGATACTTTAAAGCCGGTGCGCAAGCAAACCCTGATTACTGCTTTCCCAACAGGCTGGAGGATATTATGGTGCTGGAAGGCGCAATACGGGAAAACCCCGCCGACGCAAAGGCTTATTATTATCTTGGCAACCTTTGGTACGACAAAAAACAATATGATAAAGCCGTGGTTTGCTGGGAAAGGTCAGGTGAGCTTGATGGCAGATATCCGACAGTGCACAGGAATCTTTCGCTGGCTTACTGCAATAAGCGGAAACAGCCGTCAAAGGCGGTTGAAGCTATGGAAAAGGCCTTTCTGCTCAATCAGAAAGACGCAAGGGTTCTGCTTGAACTCGATCAGCTGTATAAAAAAATCGGCACCGCACCTTGTGAAAGACTGAAAAAGCTGGAAATGTATATGGAACTGGTCGAACACAGGGATGATCTGTACGTTGAATATATAACTCTTCTCAATACTGCAGGCGCTGTTGAAAAAGCATATGAGCTTATAATGAAAAGGAATTTCCACCCATGGGAAGGCGGCGAAGGCAAGATCACAAAACAATATATTTATTCACTCGTTGAAATCGGTAAAAAGCAATTGAAGGCAAAGATGGTTAAAGAAGCAGCCCATCTACTGAAACAGGCGTTTGTATATCCGCATAATCTTGGAGAAGGAAAACTGCAAGGAACGCAGGAGAATAACATAAATTATTACCTTGGCTGTGCGTACGAGCTTATGGGTGACACAAACAATGCGCAGGAGTGCTTCGTGAAAGCATCCGTTGGTTTGGATGAACCCTCCGGTGCCATGTTCTATAACGATCAGCCTCCTGAAATGATATTCTACCAGGGGCTTGCATTGCAGAAGCTTGGGAATGCCGCAGCCGCGAAGAGTAAATTTGACAAACTGATCGAGTATGGCGAAAAACACCTTTCGGATCATGTCACAATTGATTATTTCGCAGTATCCCTGCCGGATTTCCTGATCTTTGACGATGACCTCAACAGGAAGAATACTGTACACTGCCACTATCTCATGGGGCTTGGGCATATCGGAAACGGAATGCCGGATAAGGCATTGCCTGAACTGGAAAAGGCGCTTGAGCTTGATCGCAGTCACCAGGGTGTATTGAACCACATGCAAATGCTCAATATATGATCTGGAATATGGAGGGATCCGAGGTGGAAAACAGCTTGATAAAAAAAGAGAAGTTCAGGGGCGAGGCTGCAGTTGTGCTGGAAAACAGCGGATTGAGGGTAGTTCTTCTGCCAGGCCTCGGCGGGAAAATTGCTTCAATCTTCAGAAAAGACAAGAATTTCGAACTGCTTTTTCAGAACAGAAAGCTGACCTATGACAAGCCGCAACTCTATTCAGCTTTTGAGAAATTTGATGCAAGCGGCTTTGATGATGCCTTTCCATCCATTGACGAATGCAGCGTTGCCTGTGAATCGGAGCTTGTAAAGGTTCCTGATCACGGTGAAATCTGGAGTGCCGTTTTTGATTGCGAGATAAAGCGGGACAAAGCAATTATGAGCTATAAAAGCAGGATCCTCCCCTATCTGTACAAAAAGAGCGTATGCCTGGAAGCGGATAGAATTGTACTGCGGTACAGTATTTCGAATACCGGGGATTTTGATTTCCCATGCCTGTGGGCAATGCATTGTCTTATTCACTGTGAGGAAGATATGGAGATCCTGTTCCCAAAAGGCACAAAAGAAATATTGAATGTAAAGAAAAGCAGGTATCTTGGAGATGTCGGGAAAATGCATTGCTTCCCTGAAACAAGGACACAGGAGGGCGTGAAGGTCCGGCTTGACAGAATAGGCCCGCGATCCGCCTTGAAATCGGAGAAATATTATGTGAATGGCGAAGTGGAGGAAGGACTATGCGGAGCATATTACCCAAAAGATGGAGTCCGGTTCGGCATAAGCTATGACAGGCGGAAGCTTCCCTATTTGGGTTTCTGGGTCACGGAAGGCGGATTCAGGGGAGATTATAATTGTGCCCTGGAGCCTGCCAGCGGATTTTATGACAGCATTGAAACAGCACAACGCAATAAACGTATTTACATCTTGAAAAAAGGCTGTACACTTGACTTTGATATAGTGATCAGCCTATCCTGATTATAGGAGTGGAGGATGCATAAAGATGATCAGACAGACGCTCAATGGAAAATGGTATGTGAAAAGTACTGATGAGACCGGGTGGGAGAATGTGACAGTTCCGGGTTCCGTACTCTCCGCACTGCTTGACGCCGGTAAAATGGAGGATCCGTTCTGGCGTACCAACGAATATGCCGCAAGGGATTTATTCCGTAAAGATTATGAATTTCAAAGGACTTTTCACGCGGGAAAGGAATTGCTTGACCAGGACAGGATTGAATTGGTGTGTTTTGGCCTTGACACAATTGCGCAAATTTATTTAAATGGTACGCCTGTCGGAAAAGCAGACAACATGCACCGTGTCTGGCGCTTTGATTTAAAGCCTGTTATAAAACCCGGAGAAAACACGGTGCGCATTGTCTTCGCGTCGCCGCTGCTATATATTGAAAATATGAAAAAAGCCTGTCCTGAGAAAATCTACAATTCAGGCACTGCTTTTATCAGGAAAGCACATTACATGTATGGCTGGGATTGGGGCCCGGAACTTCCGGATGCCGGCATCTGGCGGGATATTGGAATAGAAGCGTTCAGCGGTGCGGTGCTGGAGGATGTATTTATCCAACAGTATCATGAAGATGACCGTGTAAAGGTATCCGTTGATATAAAAGCACAGATACCGGATGCCGGTAAAAGCTATCTGATCGAATGCACATGTACTGCTCCGGATGGAACAAAGATCAGCAGAAAAGGTGCGATAAGTGAAAATGGCGGAGCTTTTTCCTTTGAAATAGAGAATCCTCAGCTCTGGTGGCCTAACGGCTACGGCGGACAGCCTTTATACCGCATCGATACCGTACTTTATACCGGGGAAACGGTATGTGATGTCAGATCGTTGAAAATCGGCCTGCGCACTATTACTGTGAGCACCGGTCCGGATAAATGGGGAAACGAGTTCTGCTTTGTGGTAAACGGTATAAAGATTTTTACAATGGGTGCGAACTATATTCCGCAGGATAACATCCTTTCACGGGTAACGCCGGAGAGTACGCAAAAATTGCTTCAGGATTGTGTACGTGCGAATTATAACTGTATCCGTGTCTGGGGCGGAGGTTATTATCCGGAGGATTATTTTTATGATATTTGCGATCAATACGGAATCATTGTCTGGCAGGACCTGATGTATGCCTGTAACATTTATGTGATGAACGGGGATTTTGAAAGGAACATTATCGCCGAAACACGCGATAACGTGAGCCGGATCCGCCATCACGCATGTCTGGGTCTGTGGTGCGGCAACAACGAAAATGAACTGGGGTGGGCGGGCATGGAGGGCTTCAGTTACGATCAATATTCCCAAAGACTCCGTGCGGACTATATCAAACAGTTTGAATACGTACTGCCGAAAGTAATGCGCCAAACGGACCCGAATACCTTCTACTGGCCTTCGTCCCCCTCTTCCGGCGGCTGCTTCGACGAGCCGAACGACGAGAACCGCGGGGATGTCCACTACTGGGATGTGTGGCATGGACAAAAACCCTTTACCGATTACAGGAACAGATATTTCCGCTTTTGTTCGGAATTCGGCTTCCAGTCCTTTCCGGACATTAAGACGGTGGAAAGCTTTACGCTGCCGGGAGACAGGAATATCTTCTCGAAAGTAATGGAAAGCCACCAGAAGAATAGTACGGCGAATGGTAAAATATTATATTACATTTCCGATTACTTTAAATATCCGAAGGATTTTGCAAGTCTGCTGTACGTATCGCAGCTTCTGCAGGCGGAAGCAATCAAATACGGGGTGGAGCACTGGCGACGCAACCGGGGAAGGTGTATGGGAGCTATTTACTGGCAGCTGAATGACTGTTGGCCGGTAGCTTCGTGGTCGAGTATTGATAATTTCGGGCGCTGGAAAGCACTGCACTATGCCGCGAAGCGTTTTTTCTCCCATAGACTGGCAACTGCGCTTGATGAGGGGAGCCGCGTCACCTATTATGTCCATAATGAAGACAGGACTCCTTATGAAGGGACTCTCCGCGTTGCCGTTCAAGACAGGAATTTTAACATCCTGTCTGATGAAATTCACCGGATCCGGTGCGATGAGTTGAGTGTGAGCAAGGTGACTGAATATGATTTCAGTCCGCTGCTTGAGAAATACGGAGCAGAAAAGATATATGCCTTATATGAGCTTACAGTCGAAGATCGGATCGTAAGCAGAGGGATCACGATGTTCACGCGCCCCAAACATTTTGAGTTTGAAAAGAGTGGTTATGCCGTCGAAGTGGAAGATGGGGAAGACTGTTTCCTGATCAGTGTAAAAGCGGAGTCGTTTTGCTGGAATGTGGAGATCAGCTTTGCAGAACTGGATGTGATTTTATCGGATAATTATTTCTCCATTTATTCTCCTGAGGGAACGACGGTGACGGTTGCGAAATCCGGACTGCCTGATGGAATTACCATGGAAAAATTAAAAAATGATATTTCAATAAGAAGTGTGACGGATACTTTCGATTGACATCAGGGATGGACTGGATTAAGTCATAGCAGCACAGCAGATTGAGCAGCACTGCATTGCCATAATCAGGAAGCTTATCAGAAAAAATGATGGGAGTGATTTGAATGCCGGTCTTTTATGATCAGGATACCAAAATATTTGTACTTGAAACAAGAAATACGTCGTATATCATTGGGATCAATCAAGCCGGAGGAGTTCAAAGCTTGCACTGGGGTGAAAAAGTAAATCACACGGATTGTGTAAATATGTTGAAACCGCATTCTCATTCCAGCTTTGATCCGAACATTGAAAAGGAAAAAGAGGAATGCTGCCCGTGGGGAGGTCTGTTCTACGCCGAACCAAGCATAAAGGCCGTTTTTTTCGACGGTGTCAGAGACCTTAAAATGACCTATGAGACCCACACAATCAATAAAAGCCCGGATGAACTGATTGTTACCATGAAGGACGAATATTACAATATGGAAGTTGACCTTGTCTACAGGATCATTGAAGAATTTGATCTGATAGAGAGGCACTGCATTATCAGAAACACGGGTGAAGACTCCTTTTTGATGGAAAATGCCGGTTCAGCTGTCTGGAATATACCAAACCCGGACAATAGCAAGCTGACATATGTTTCGGGAAAATGGGCGGGAGAAAGCCAACTGAGGCAGTACAGCCTGACAGAAGGTAAATTTGTCCTCGAGAGCAGAAAAGGCTTTACAAGTCCCAACTTCAATCCATGGTTTGCATTAAGCAACGAAGCAGCGGACGAGGAATATGGAACTGTGTGGTTCGGCGTGCTTGCCTGGAGCGGGAACTGGAAGATAACCGTGGAGAAAACCTCCTTCGGCAATGTCAGGGTCGTCGGAGGGATCAACGATTTTGATTTTGGTTGGGAGATGCTAAAGGGAGCGGCTTTTGAGACTCCGGTCTTTGTCGGAGGGTATTCAAATCAGGGATATGGAGAAATGAGCAGAAAGCTTCATGAATATCAGAGAAAATACATTTTACCCAAAGAACATGCGGATAAGCCCAGAAAAGTCCTTTACAATTCATGGGAGGCTACGGGCTTTAACGTTAATGCGGAAGAACAGATGGTGCTTGCTGAAAAAGCGGCAAAGCTTGGCGTCGAATTATATGTGATTGACGACGGCTGGTTTGGAACGAGAAATAATGACCAATCAGGTTTAGGGGATTGGCATGTTAATAAAAACAAGTTCCCGGAGGGTTTGACTCCGCTTATCAAAAAAGTAAATGCGCTTGGTATGGATTTTGGCATCTGGGTGGAACCTGAGATGGTAAATCCGGACAGTGAGCTATTCCGTGCACATCCCGACTGGGTGTATGGCTTTCCGACACGGATCGGTTCCCTGGGAAGGAATCAACTGGTATTGAATCTCTCAAAAGATGAGGTTAAGGATTTTATCCTTGATTTTATGAGTGATCTGCTTGCCAATAACAATATCAAGTTCATTAAATGGGATATGAACAGACCTGTCAGTGAACCCGGCTGGATGGAAGTGCCGGAGAAACGGCGGAAGGAGATCTGGGTGAGGCATATCATAAATTTGTATGCTATCTGGAGCAAGCTTAAGAGCATGTTTCCAGAGGTTGTATTTGAGTCCTGTGCCGGGGGCGGCGGAAGAATTGACCTTGGAATGATGAGGTATGCGGATCAGTTCTGGGCAAGTGACAATACGGATGCTTTTGACAGGCTGAGCATACAGGAAGGCTATTCTTATGCGTATTGCTCCAAAGCCATGATGTGCTGGGTAACGGATCCGATAAATTATCTGAATCATAGAAAACTTCCCATCAGATACAGATTCCTGTCCGCCATGATGGGATCACTTGGAATAGGAGGCAATCTGAACGAGTGGTCTGATGAAGATCTGGGCGAAGCCGGCAGAATGGTTGGCTTATATAAGGAAATCAGGCATATCGTACAGGAAGGAAAGCAATACAGATTAAGCTCGCCGGGGAGCGGAAAGGCAGCAGTACAATATACCGACGATAAAATGAATGAAAGTGTGGTGTTTGTGCTGGGCCACTCACAGCAGTTTGCTGAATCCCCATTCAGGATATATTTGAAAGGCCTTGCACCGGAAAGGACATATCTGGTGGAATGTGAGGGTGAAGAGGTTCTGCGCATGTCCGGAGGGGGCCTTAAGAATGTAGGCCTTCCCATTGCCCTGAAAGGTGACTTCGGCAGTAAAATCATCCGGATAAAAGCTGTTGATTAGTAAATTTGCTCAGTATCATAACCTTGTTCCAATCATATAACAATGGGTATAACGATAGCGGATTTATTTGTGATGCATAAAACACGAATGATGGAAGTACACAAAAAATATGCTGATTTGCAATATGCGGCAAGCGGAAAGGAGCGGATCCTCCGAGATATGGCCCATGCATCCGGGTTGAATTTATGGGCTCAGTCTGATATAGTTCTTATAGGTGAGAAGCATGTTTGAAACTATTTCATATGTTATAAAATATATATTTGTACTGATCATTTACCTATTCATATTCGGAATCATGCGACTGATATATCTTGATATTAAGTCCATGCGATCCAGAAACAGTTCGGTGAAGGAAAACAAACCCTATCTGAAGCTTTTGAACCAAAGGGAGCGGCTGAACTTCAGAATCGAGGAGGTATACACGCTGGACAGAAACCTTTCGCTGGGCCGAACCTCCGATAATGACATCGCACTCGACGATCCTTTCCTCTCCAAAAAACATGCCATGTTTACGGTCAGGGAAAGTAAGGTATACCTTGAAGACCTGAACAGCAGAAACGGTACTTTTCTGAATGGAAGCCGTCTGAATAAGGGTGCAGATGCACTCCTGGCAGATGGTGACAAAATCAGCATGGGGAATGTTGAGTTCCTTTTCATAAAAGCACCTGGCGAGGTATAATGATGTTTGGAGCATTAACCTATAAACGACCGATCAATCTAGTAATGGCGGCAAATATGGCTGCTTATGCGGTACTCTATCTCTACGGCCAGCCCTTCGACAACAATGCGCTTTTTATATGCCTTCTGGTGACCGGGCTGATTTGTACGGGATACTATATTATCGCAGGACTGGAAATGGGCGACGAATACCTTTTCCTTATCGTATCCATGCTGTTTAGTCTTGGATTGGTTATGATCTACAGGCTGGACCGGCAATTGGGACAAAAACAGCTGATTTGGTTTGCAGCGGGACTTGCCTTGTTTTTTACAAGTTATCTGCTCTTTTACAAGGGCAGGTTTTGGAATCGATTAGGTCTTCTCTATGCGGCAGGAACCTTTTTACTTAATATTGCAACGCTTGTTTTTGGTAAAGAGATCAATGGCTCCACCAATTGGATCATCATCAGCGGGCATAGCTTTCAGCTGTCCGAACTGTCAAAAATCCTTTTCATCCTCTTTCTCGCCTGCTATTTCAAAGAACAGGAGTCCGGCATGATCGGAATTCCCCGGCTGAAATGGATGAAGCGGGAAACGCAGAACAGAGTTTTTCTGATGGCAGTAACATTCATTAATGCGTTGCTTTTGATCTTTCAGCGCGATTGGGGAACTGTGGCGTTGTTTTTCATCCTCTATATCGTAATCCTTTATGTTTTTGGCGGCAGCCGGTTATTTCTGCTTGGAAATATGGTATGTACCATTCCGGTAGCTTTATTCGGCTATTTCTTCATCTACCATATCAGGGTCAGGGTGGATATGTGGCTTAATCCATGGTCTGATCCTTCGGGCAAGGGATATCAGCTCCTCCAATCCTTGTTCGCCATCGGCTCCGGCGGCTATCTGGGCACAGGGATCGGTTCCGGCAGGCCGGATCTGATCCCTGCGGTAAATACGGATTTTATTTTCTCCGCAATTTGTGAAGAGATGGGAATTATGATCGGAATTGCAGTAATATTATTATATTTCATTCTGTTTTACAGGGGCGCTAAAATCGTACTCAATCTGCAGGAGCGGTTTTACAAAGCACTGTCGCTCGGTATATCGGTTATGTTTGGCATTCAGACCTTTATTATCATTGGCGGCGTGATCAAATTGATTCCGCTTACCGGCATAACACTTCCTTTTATCAGCTACGGAGGCAGTTCTCTTGTATCAAGCTTCATTTCGCTCGGGATCCTGCAGGCTGTTTCGAGGATTCAACCGGACCTGCCTGCAGTTCGGACAGTTGGAAAGGAGAATGAAATTGATGACCGAAAATAAAAAGATCATTAAAGTATTGATTTCAATGCTCCTTCTTTTCTTTATACTGATGGGCTACCTCACCTACTTTGGCATGTTCATCGGACCAAAATACATTTTGAGTTCCTACAACAGAAGGCAGCAGCTTGAGGAAGAAAAAGTACTGCGAGGATCCATTTTTGACAGAAACGGAATTGTTCTGGCAAAAAGCGAAATCAAAAACGAACATCAGGAGAGAGTGTATCCCTATAAGAATTTATATAGCCAGGTGATAGGGTATAATTCCAGGGTATATGGCAGGTCGCTGCTGGAAATGACCTATAATAACTATCTGCTTGGAATGGATGAATACAGCAAAGCATTGAATGCATTCAGCATTTCCGGGAACGTTACGAGAAGCGGCAACAACCTTTACACGACACTGGATCATTCTCTGCAGCAGCTCGGAGAAAAGCTGCTGGAAGGGAAAACAGGAGCCATTGCGGCGATTGACCCTAAAACGGGAGAGGTTTTGGCGCTTGTCAGCAAACCCGATTACAACCCGAATGAAAATAGTCTGGGAACTCATTGGCAGGATATGACGGAATCTGTGGACAGCCCTTTTTTGCCGAGAGCTACCCGAGGTCTCTATGCACCGGGATCAACATATAAAGTGGTCACAGCTGCACTTGCTGTTGAAAACGGGCTCGGCGGCTTAAAAATTGATGACAGGGGAAAAGTCGTAATCGACGGCAAAACATTTTCAAATGATAAAGATCAGGCATATGGTAATATCGGCTTGTCGGATGCGCTGGCACAATCGAGCAATGTCTTCTTTTCCCAGCTGGGTGTAAAGCTCGGGGAGAATCAATTAAAAGATATTGCAAACAGAATGGGGTTGAATAAAGATATACCCTTTGACATACCGGTGAGTAACAGCCTGTTTCCATACAAGCAGATGGGGAAAACGGACATGGCGGCGGTCGGGATAGGTCAGGGCAAACTGCTGGTCAGCCCTTTTCATATGGCATTAATTGCATCTTCCATTGCCAACGGGGGAGTTATGATGAAACCGACGCTGGTAAACAAGGTAATATCACCAAAAGGACTTGTAATGAAGGAGAATAAACCTGCAGAGCTTTATAAAGTCATGGAGGCGGATACGGCGGCTGAAATTGGACAGATGATGCAGCAGGTTGTAAATGAGGGAACAGGGAAAAAGGCTGCGATCAAAGGAATCAAGGTTGCCGGGAAAACGGGGACCGCTGAAAATGAAATTTCTATAAAACAAAAAGGAGGGGAGCATGCATGGTTTATCGGATATGCCCCCGCAGAGGACCCTGTTATTGCCATTGCAGTAGTGCTCGAATATGAAGGGCGTACCGGCGGCACTGCGGCTGCACCGATTGCCGGCAAAATGATGGGGGAGTATCTGAAAAGCCTGAAGTAATGACAGCAGTGCCGTTTATGAGCTAAATGGGCATTCATATATGGACTTTTCTATACTCCCGTGGCGACAGGCCCTTATTTTTTTTGAATAGCTTGGAAAACAGAAGTGGATCATCATATCCCACGGAACGTGATATATCGCCAATCGAGAGGGTTTCATTCTTCATGAGCTCACAAGCCTTGTCCATCCGGAAGTTGAGGAGGAATTCCTGCAGCGTGGTGTTAAGCTGCCCCTTGAAAATGCTGCCGAGATAGCTCCTGTCAAGGCCCAGATGACGTGCCAGTTCACGGATGCGAACTTTCCTGGAGTAGTTCATTTCAATATATTCAATCGCTTTCTTGATATAAATTTCCTTCCTGCTGATGGTAAGGTCAGAAAGGCTTTCGCTGCTGCTTTGCTCGATTAATTCGGACAGGAGTATGCAGAGCAGACCCAGAAGGCGTAGTTCGCTTCCGTGACGCAGGCTGCTGACTGCACTGATTTGTACAAAACAGTTGTCTATATAGTCCCCTTTAGTTGAGAAAACAGGATTATCCAGGGTCAAACCGGCGCTCTTAAGGATACTTTCCGCCTTGAGACCATGGAAACCAACCCAGGAGTAGTGCCAGGGGTCTTCAAGGTCTGCATGGTAATACGTCACGATATTGGGACATATCAGGAAGCCCTGGCCTTTGCCGAGTGTATATTCACTATTTCCAACACTGAATTTCCCTATTCCGCTGTGAATGTAATGGATCAGGAAATGATCCCTCACAGCCGGACCGAAACTGTGACCGGCTTCACAAATCTCAGTACCGCAGTGAACCATATTCAGATCAGTGCTTTTAATACGGTCTATCAGCGAATATTCTGCCATATTACCCTCTATTCCTCAATTGTAAATTATCATATTTCAAGCATTATACCATATTCTTATAGCATGTTTCTATTTACAACGGAGGAATAAATAATAAAATAGTATGTAGGATAATCTTATGAAAATAGTGAGGAGTGATTACTACTTTGAAGAAAATAGCTTTTATAGGAGCCGGTAGCTTTGGATTCACAAGGGGTTTGGTCAGGGATATATTATCTTTCCCTGCACTGTCTGATTGTACAATTGCACTTATGGATATTGATCCCGAACGGCTTGCAGCAATTAAAAAGGCAGTGGAAAGGATCGTGGGTGCAGGTAAATATCCTGCAAAGGTAATTGCAACGATGGACAGGGCGGAGGCATTGAAGGATGCGGACGGAGTAGTATGTACAATTCTTGCCGGCGGTGTGAATGTGTGGCGCTATGATGTTGAAATACCCAAAAAGCATGGTGTTGATATTAACGTTGGCGATACAAGAGGTCCTTCGGGCATTTTCAGGGCACTGCGCACCATTCCTGTCATGCTTGACATATGCAGGGACATTGAACGTTATTGTCCGGATGCGATATTCCTCAACTATACAAACCCGATGGCTATGCTCTGCAGAGCGATGCAGGGACAAAGCAAGGTGCAGGTAACCGGCCTTTGCCACAGTGTACAGGGAACCGCTGAAATGCTGGCAAAGTGGATTGGTGCTCCAATGAATGAAATAACCTATCAATGTGCTGGTATCAATCATCAGGCATTTTACCTGGAATACAAATGGAATGGCAGGGATGCCTACCCGCTGATCAGAAAGGCGATTACCGAAAGACCTGAAATATATAATGAAGAAATAGTCAGAAATGAGATGTTCCTGAATCTTGATTATTATGTGACAGAGTCCAGTGGACACAATTCTGAATACAACGCATGGTTCAGAAAGAGACCCGATCTCATCGAGAAATACTGTACGCACAGCACCGGCTGGAATCCTGGTGTATATGGCTACATTCTCGATGAATACCTGAAGCGTGAGAATACCTGGAAAAATGATATAGACGAATGGTTGGCAAAAGACGAAGTGGAACTGGAAAGAGGACACGAATATGCCGCATACATCTTCAATGCGACAATCGGTGACGGCACCCTGTTTGAGTTCAATGGAAATGTCCGCAACTTCGGACTGATAGACAACCTGCCGGACGGCTGTTGCGTGGAAGTGCCGGTGCTGGCTTCGAAGAGGGGCCTCAGCCCGATGCATGCCGGCGCGCTGCCGGAGCAGCTTGCCATACTTGTCAATACCAGTGCCCGCTGTGAAGAGCTCGCTGTCGAAGCCGCCATTACAGGCGATCCGAGGAAGGTCTTCCATGCGATTTGCTTTGACCCGCTTACATCGGCCGTACTGAGCCTGGATGAAATAAAAAAGATGGTGGATGAGATGTTTGAGGCCAACAAGAAATGGCTGCCGCAGTTCAAACATAACAGCTGATTAATATTCATTAATAAATACAGCCCAATGGAGAATGCTACAGTTCTTCATTGGGCTTTTTTCAATTTATACGGTTTTGTATCCGGTATTTATCAACTGCTTATTGTAAGCCCAAGGATCATTTTACCTTGAATCGATCCTTGCAAACATCCATATAACGACGCACTGGACACCGCCCTCCTCATAAAAATTTGAGCTTTTCAAGAGCTTGTATATGGAAAGTGTCGACTAAATTGCATTGGAATTTGAGATAAAAAAGCAGGGAGCATTTCACTGTGTGATATGCTCCTGCCTGGTGATAGAAATCTATGCCCCCCTGGAACTAATCCAGTCTATGAATATGCTGCCTCGTGAGGTTTCGATCTCAATGGCCTTTCCGCCATTGACAACGGCTTCATACTTTATGCCGCCTGCAGTTTTTGTACCGGCATCCTTGCCAGCGGCCTGAATGATGCCCGTAGATGTACCTGCTTTTACACCGGCAGTCATGGCAGTACCTTTTTCCACATAAATGCTGCCGGTATAAGTCTTAACCTTTGTATTAAAATCTCCGGTTTCGATGTATATGAAGCCGCCTCTGCTCTCAAGCTTTAGCTCCGCGGGCTCAAAACCTGCAGGAAGAGTAACGACCACATCCGTCCTGTTTTCATGTAGGGAAACCAGGAAAAACAGAGGCAGCCTTCCGTTCGACTTCTCTTCAAAGGTAAGCTGCCCGTTCGCACAGCTTATTTCAGGCTCCATCCAGTCCGGTTGTTCATACAATATCTTAATTTTATCCGAACTGCCTTTTTCGAGCCGGATATGTGAATGAGCAGTGGTTATGCTGATTTTATTTACATCAGATTTGCTGTATTCCCACTCCTGTGTTGTAATACTGGATGATTCCGTGCTGTTGAATATCATAAAGAGCTTGACGGGGAGTCCGGTGGACAGCGAAAGTATAAGTCCTACGGTAATCGCAATCAGGCATGTCCAGGGGATCCATCTTGACGTTCCTGCTCTTTTTGCAATTTTTTCACCTTTTTCACCTGCATCAGTAATCCCTTCACTGTCGGGGGAAGGGGAACTGATGCCAATTGTACTATTCTGCCTGGTGTCACGCAACTGATTACCCGGCTTGTTCAGAATACGGCCTACAAGACTGGCAGAGAGCCTGATGAATAGTGTACACAGCTTGAATAGTCCATATGCCGGTAACAGGCATAGTGCCGCGAAAAAGAGTCCGCCGCCTATCGTACCTATGATTTCAGCCGTAAATCCTGCAGGAATTTTCAATGCTTCATAAACAGCCCCGGGAAGTACAATACATGCAGCTGCTGCCGAAACAATGGCGCCAAGGAAAAGCAGGAACGCCGTACTGTAGGTGACGATTACGAATATGGAAAAGAGTAATACTGATAAAGGCTTTGTAATAAGTGTGCGTGAATATTTAAGCACATTGGAGTAATTCTTCAGGCCAGGCTTGCTCTGCGCCTTTCTGATGCTTGTTTCTGTCATGATCACTGCGGCGATTCTCTCCGGCGAGTCAAGATGGGAGAGGATGTTTTCCGCATTTTCTCCTTCTTCCAGTGCATCATTGATATATTCTTCATAATATTCTACAGCCTCCCGGGTTTCGGATTCAGGGAAGCCGGATAATCGTGCTCTCAATTCAGTTAAAAATGATTTTAAACTCTCATCCATTTTCATCACCGCCTGCAATAAAATCGATCACTTTTTTGAGCTCCAACAGCTCAACCTTATATTCATTCAAACGTAGTATTCCTGCGGCTGTTATCCTGTAATAACGCCTGAGCCTGCCGGAATGTTCGGCGGAATAGGTTTCGAGATGGCCTTGTACTTCAAGTCTTCTGAGAACAGGGTAAAGGGCGGACTCCGACGTCTCCAGGAGAGAGGTGATCTCCTGGGTAAGCTTGTAGCCGTATGTGTCTCCCTTTATTAAAATGTAGAGCACACAAGCATCCAACAGCCCTTTTTTCATCTGGGCATCCAATGGGAATACCTCCTTGTACCAAATAACGGGTTATACTTCATCAATAAAATCCCGGGGCATTGAGCCCGCTTGACTCTGGTGCAGGATTACCTGTGCACCATCACTACCAATTTACCTTATATTTCCGAGTGATTCAAGTTAAATTTAATTCCGCACATGCGCTCGGACAATTCCCACAGTCTGGTGCCCGCATCTTCCGACTGCGAATACCTGCTTGGCTTCAGCGGAGTACAATCCTTCCAATAAACGCCTTCAGTCTTGCGGGCGGCAGGTTCGGCCGCTATAAAGGAAATAGAATGCGCAGGCTGTTCGACAGGTGTTCCGCTGCGGCTGCGGATTTTCCATACCTTTCTGACAATCCCGTCCGTACCCTTCAAGCCAATATCCGTATTCACCAGACCCGGATCAACAGCATAAGCGCGAATGCTGCTGCCAACCTTACCGGCTCGTCTGTTCAACTCGGTTGCGAACAATACATTGGCAAGCTTTGATTGTTTATAAGCCAACAGGCAGTTGTAATGCTTCCTGAGAAGCACGTCCTTCCAATGCATTTTTGTTCTGTAGTGGGAGCCTGAGCTGACGCCGATGACCGTGCCCTCCTTTGAATGCTGCAGAAGGGGCAGCAGTTCGCCAGTCAGCAGGAAAGGGGCCAGGTGGTTGACGGCGAATTGCAGTTCAAAACCGTCTACGGTGGAAACATACCAGCTTGATACGGTTCCCGCGTTATTGATCAGTACATCAATGTGATTTATTCCATTTGATGCCAGCCTTTCACGTATTAAGGCGGCAAGTCTTTTCACTTCGGTAAGGGAAGAGAGATCCGCTCTGATGTAGCAGACTTTCCCATTCGGACAATTCTCCATAATTTCTTTTTCAGCTTTGGCGCAGCGCTCTGCGGAGCGGCCCGTACCAATGATATAAGCGCCTTTACCAGCCAACTCCTTTGCGGTTGCCAGGCCAATCCCGGATGTGGCTCCTGTTATAATGATTACCTTATCTGAATTCTGATTCTGCATAAAAATTCACCTCCGCTTTTATGATGTCTCGTTATAATGAAGCAAAAGATATCCCCATCTCGTTGAACCGATGTGTTATAATGCCTCCGGCTGCACTGCAGGCCGGACAGCTGCTCTTTTTCCATGTGCGGCCTTCCAACGGCTTCCGATCAAGTGAGCAATTAATGATGGGGGGACAAGACCTCCGGCCTGCTTCAGCATCCAGTTCAGTAATCCCGGAATGTAAACCGCTTTGCCCCTAAGAGCCCTGTCAATCGTTCCTGCTGCAACGAAGCCTACATTCCTGGTCGTAATCCTGCCGGCAAACCCCTGCACTTCAATTGCCCTGATGCACTCCGGTGTAGTTGGCATTCCAGCCGGGCACAACGCAGTAACGGTAGCGTCCTGGGATCGGAGCTCCTCACGCAGCGCTCTTGAAAAGTCGAGCAGGAAGCGCTTGGAAGATGCGTACATGGCCTTGACAGGCATGGGATAATAAGCGGCGAGACTGGCAACATTGATGATTCTGAAGGTTCTTGAGATGTCACGAAGCCTCAGCAGGGCATTTGTCATTTCAAGATTCGCTTCGATGTTAAGCCTGAGGATCGTTCTGATTTGATCACGGCTTCTTTCAGAAAACACACCCTCATAATCCAGACCAGCGACATTTATCAGGAAGTTGAAATTGTATCCTTTTTGTCTCATGTGTTCAAATAGTTCCGACCTGGCATCAAAATCAGTCAGGTCACAACTGTGGTAATTCACATTTATGTTATAGGTATTTGTCAAGCTTGTTACCAACTTTCCCAAAGCTTCCTCCGAAAGGTCCGTAAGGAACAGATCCCAGCCACGGCTCGCACATTCGACTGAAAATGCCTTGCCCAGCCCGCCTGCCGCCCCTGTGATACATACCAGTGATTTCATAATTTTCACTCCTTTTGATGAAGTATTACTGCGCTCTAATTGTCTTATGAATAATACTATACAATGAATAATATTATATGTCAATGAATAATTTATCTTTTTGGAGGACTGTCATGAAATGTGGGATATAAATCATTATTACAGAGTAGTTTAAGTTTAAGTATGTGCAATGACTGAATATGGAAAAGTAGCCAGATATGGCGTATTCGTTGAATATGGTTCATTAGCTTAATTATTCGCAATAAATACACAATAGCTATTTGTACGAAACACAAGAGAACACAGGAGAACACAGGAGAACCATCCCCTGTGTTCCTGAACAATAGAAAATTTTACGCAAGTTATAACAAAGGCTCAAGCAGCACTTATTATTTACTACTTGAGCCTTTGCTGCACGCAAAATTTCCGATTGCTCCCTTTAAGAACCGTACCCCCATGTTATTGCCAGCCTTAATCTGTTGTGGCATGAGCAACGGAGGAATATCCGCTGGTATCCGAACTACTATGAGCCTTTACCTTATAATAGTAGGTTGTATCATTCGACAGGCCGGTATCCGTATAACTTGAAGTTGTAACAGTAACTATTTTTGAGTAAGTCCCTGAATAAGATGATGATCTGTAAACATAATAGGATGTTGCATCATTCACCGAATCCCAATCCAATGATATTTTGGAGGAACTGCCAGCTGTTGCGGTAAGGTCATCCGGCGCAGTCAAATCATCGTCTTGAGCAACAGCATTGACGATTGATGAATAACTGCTTGTATCAGAACTGCTGCGAGCTTTAACCTTATAATAATAAGTTGTACCATCCATCAAATTATTATCCGTATAGCTTGTCGCTGTGACAGTAACAATTTTAACATAGATTCCGGAATACGATGTTGATCTGTATACGTAATACGATGCTGCACCACTTACGGAATCCCAATCAAGTGCTATTTCGCCATCATTTCCGGCTGTAGCGCTAAGATCGTCAGGTGCATCCAGATCACTTTCAGAACTGTCGCCTGTAGTAGCATATACGATAGAAGAATAATTGCTTGTGCCCTTACTATTATGGGCCTGAACTTTATAATAGTAGGTCGTATCATCAGTCAAATCGTCATCTTTATAGCTTGTTCCTGTAACAGTATCTATTTTTGTGTAAGTTCCGGATTTGGACTTCGCTCTGTAAACATAATAGGACGTCGCACTACTTACGAAATTCCACTCCAATGTTATTTCACTATCACTTACAGCCGTAGCTTCAAGATTGTCCGGTACACCTAAAGTACCGGTAGTTTTGACACTACTGTTAAGTTTTCTTTCTAAAACCTGTTCCAGGCATTCGGTCAATTTGCTTTCCATTTCCGAAGCTTGAGTATCAGTAATAGCGCCGCTTGCTACTGCATTATCAATTTCATCACTGATGAGATCCTCTAATTTTTCCAAAAGGGTGGATTCATCAACATCATAGCTTTTAGCGATCTCAACCATAGAGCTGCCATTCTGTAATTTTTTGATAATTGTTTGTTCATTTGCATCTAAAATATCTGCTACCTGTGAGACGAGAAAAGATAACGACAATTGATCGTTCTGAGATCCAATCCATTGACCTGGATGCAACCCGTTGTTCCCTGTTCCCTGTCCATAATGCAGGCTGTTGTTCACCGTTCCCAGGCCGGAATACAGCCTGCTGTTTCCCTTCCGCACACCGTTGTTATGTTGATCCAGTTGAAGCCACATATTCAACATCCACTGTCCGCCTGCACCTGACTGGAAACCTGACATTTTCTGGTGGTTTCCCTTTGCGTTGGCGGCATTTGCTGCTGTGGGGCTTGATACCGTGCTCCAACTCAGTAAGAATATAAAAGTTAAAGCACCAATCAGCAATTTTTTTGTGAACCTAAACATACTATACCTCCTTGATAATAAAGTTTTCAGGCTACATCCCGCTTTACTCCCAATATCCGGAATCAGCCTTCCATACTTTCATTTTACTCTTTATTTATTACCATTTAATGGCATATTAGTAACAATTCTATTACTGAAAAGATATAGTAAAGTGCGTTTATGGAGGAACGTACCACTGATACGGAAAAGTTGCCCGGTGCAGTCAATGTATTCGCTTTAGTATAAAGAGTAATGGAGGACACTGTGCAAGGCAGAACAAATGGAGGCAGAGCTGAATTGCATAGTCTCAGCTTCTACTATAAATATCCGGACGGATATTTGCATTTACAAAGAGGAACAGGACGAACCAGACTGCCAGGATGCTCCAGTGAATACCGTAGTTCGGGAGGATCCTCATGACATTCATGCCCAGAATATGATCCGTCAGAACGAACGGGATGCACATGGGAATGAATTGTATGAAATTCGTACTGTAAAGCATCATGCACAGGCACATACCGACGATTCCGGAGATAACCCCTGATATAGCCATGCGAGCAAGCCCGGCAAGAAAAAAGACTGCCGGGCTCAGGAGAAAATGCATCAGGATCACAAGCAGCAGAATTTTTACAAAATGCCGCAACAGAGTCGAAGTCAGCACAGCCGGGAGAAGTATGGAACCAAAACACAGGGTGCATGTACCGAATAATATTGCCGTTATTACAATAACTAAAAACATAATAGCCAGTTTGGCAAAAAGAAAGCTCCGTTTCGAGTATGGATAGCAAAGGATTACCTCAATTGTATTATCTTCATATTCCCGTGCGTAAAGGAAGGCGCCAAATGCCGAAAAAGTCAGCAATGATTGCACATTGAATATCAGCAGCGCCACATGCATAAAAACGAGCCATGAAGTGTCTCTCTTCTCCAGAAAGGAAAGGCAGGTAATCAGCGCGGGCAATACTGCTCCGGCTGCAATGAGCCACCACATTTTAGAGGCATATAGTTTTTTTATCTCCGCTTCCATTATTCGCAGCATTATTCATCACCCCTTTTTTTTCACACTTCGGATCGACAGGTATAAAAAAACCGCAAAGGTAACAGAAAGGACCACGATTCCGGATTTATAGCTGATCTGCGCGCATCGTCCGTTTCCGAGAAATTTGGAAACCAGTATGACCGGCACCAATTGGGGAAAAATGTAGCCATAGCTCATGAAGGTAAATGGATATGTGAACATGAAAAAGACAAGGAAAATAATTGATGAGCCGGCGAAGCTCTGTCTCCATAAAGCGATAAAGGCAATAGCCGGTATCAGGCAACTGAGGAACAATGTACTTAAGAGGCCTGTGGTAAGGAAACGGAACGCAATAATGCCATCAAAACCATTCAGGACTGTATTTACACAGAGCAAAGCTCCAAAAATGGCTAATTGCAGCAAAAATGTCTCCAAAAAGAGCAGGATGAACTTGCAGAACAGAATCCGGGCCATGGAATTTGGTGTGATAGCCAGATAAGGCATCATGTTGCTTTTATATTCCCTTGTTGTAATGTAACATCCTGAAATGACAACACATGCAAGGGATATCATCTGGATGAAAACGCTGCTATTTGTTATAATATCCGATAAGGAAGTCTTCTGGTCTGAAGCATATTGGATAAGAACAAGGATGAGCGGCGCCAGAAATGTAACAGGAATCAGTATATTCAGAAACGTCCCTTTCAGTTTCCTGAATTCCAGGGTCAATAATTTATACATGGCCGCTCCCTCCTGTGAGTTTAATGAAGTAATCCTCAAGAGAAGCTTGGATCACCTTGCTTTCCTTCACCTCAATATCGTTTTCAACCAATAGCTTTATGATTTTTCCATTATTATCACTTTCTGTAATTCTTAATGTGACAAGATCCTCATTGACGGAGATATCCGCCCCGTTAACGAGCTTTTTTATCAACTCGGCTGCCTTGTCCGGTTCACTGACCCTATACTGGATCGATTGTCCGCATTTTTTGCGGAAATCTTCCCGGCTGCTTTCTTCAAGAAGTTTCCCATTATGAAGGATGCCGATGCGGCTGACCATTTTCTCTATCTCGGAAAGTATATGCGAGGATATGAGTATGGTTTTTCCCTGCTTGGAAATGTTAACAAGCATATCCCGGATTTCCACAATCCCCTGCGGATCCAATCCGTTTGTCGGCTCGTCCAGTATCAGAAGCTCAGGATCATGCAGCAGTGCTCTTGCAATGCCAAGACGCTGTTTCATTCCAAGAGAGTATTGCTGTGTTTTTTTACCTTTCTGATCTGACAGTCCGACCAATTTCAAAGCACGGTCCACACTGGACCTGTCCGGAATATCCATCATAATCCGATGGATGTCCAGGTTTTCCTCTCCCGAAAGGTTCAAATAAAAACCCGGGGTTTCAATGATTGCGCCAATTTTCTTCAAATGCCGGTATATATTGCCGCCTGATACCGTTTCGCTGAAAAGTTCAACGGTTCCCCCGGAAGGCTTGATCAAATTCAGCAGCATGCGGATTGTCGTAGTCTTTCCTGAGCCGTTTTGTCCGATGAAGCCGTAAATATCGCCTTTTGTTACATTAAGGTTCAGCTTGTCGACTGCAGCGGTTTTTTTGAATAATTTACTCAGCTCTTTTGTTTGTATAATATAAGACATTTTTTGAGCCCCCTTGATTAATTCAAACTCTTTTATATTTGCGTAGGAAATTTTGTATATGCTTTAACAGATGTTCGTTTACTTCAGTCTTCACCTCATCTGTGATTTCTCCTGCTGCGAGGTAGCGGTGAAACAGATAAACAACAGGCGCATAGTATTCCAGAACCATTGTATCGATATCGAAGTTTTTCAGGAAACCGATACGTATCAGCCATTCATATATGACTTTTTGACCGGCAAGAGCATCGTCAAACAGAACCTTGTGATAAAGTTCAGCTACCTGAGTGCTTATGCTTTGCTCTATGATCAGCATTCGGATGAATTGATTGATTTTTTCGTTCATGAGATAATCATTCACAAAGCTCCGGCACACAAAGATAAACTCCTCCTCCTTTACAGAAGTTACTTTCTGCATTTCGACCGAGAATGCCTGTGGTATTGCGTATATTGTTCCTGTAAAGGAATCGCACAGGACATCAAAAATCTCCTGTTTGCTTTTAAAATGGTGGTATACCGAGCTTTCCTTAATACCTACCCTGCCGCAGATATCACGTATGGAAACAGCGCTGTAGCCCCTGCGGGAGAAGAGATCCAATGAAACCTGCAATATTTTGCCTTTTGTATTATTCCTGTCCTTAATCAAATTTATCACGCATCCTAACAGTTGTTAGGCAAATTATACCTAACAACTGTTAGGATGTCAAGAGATATATAAAAACAGCAAGAAACCGCAGAGGCAGTGAGCGTGTGTTAATTGAATACATTAAAGGTAAAACGATTTTCAGGAAAAGGTCATAAAAAACATATTTGTAAAGAGTGTTAAAATTATCAGTTGCAGAAAATGATGAGATGACAATCATTAATCAAATATATTCATTATGCTGGTATAAAACATCAAAAGCGAATAGAAGAAGAGGTTTTAGTGGACTCATTTAGCGAAAAACCTGAGGCTGTCATGGTGGCCTGGCAACTGATTGGATAATCCCGCAGCCAGTATAACTAATAAAAAGGCTCTTTAATCACTTAACAATACACAGAACCCTTTTTGTCTTACCATCTATTGGCTATCTATATAGCGTTATTCTAGCGTAAGTTTTCTGAATTTTTAACAAAACCGCAATATAGCAACCGTTTCAAATGTACCTATACCAAGCATTTCAGGTGCATTGCTTTTTGGAAAAAAAGTATAATAAGCATGAACAATACTTAAATATAGGTATTGACAGCAATTCCAATATTACGCCACCGTGTGCTGTGTTCCAATGTTCCAATGTTCCAATGTTCCAAGTGAACCTGTTCATACAACACTATACCATGTACAATTAACGAGGAGGAAACCCTGTTTTTCAGGGAATGATTCTACTATTCCGGCTCCGCTCACTATCCCGGACTGCTTTACAAACCAACAGGCGTTGATGGATTTTCACCAATAATCAATACGGACTCCCTCATCCGAAGCGTTAGCGGCAGTTCCGCCGCCGTCAGCGCCACGACCAGCAGCATTGGCCAAATCACCGAACCGGATGCATTTTGCAGTGTTTCAAAAAGATAAACAAACAGAATACCGGATATCTGCCCCGCTAAAAGTATTACTCCAAGAGAGGTGCCTTCCTGAATAGGATAGGCTACTTCCGCTCCATGCTGGAACAAAACAGGGGCGACACCCATGATTGAAAAACCTGCAATTCCAGCCAGTATGGCAACCAAAACAAAGCTTTGCACAAAAGTAAAACCCAGGTAAACCGGTATCAGCAAGGAAATGGCACCTACGAAAAAGGGTGCTCTGACATGGAGTTTATCTGAAATGACCGGTAAAACAACTGCACCGATGACACCTGCAATAACGAATACCGCGCCAACGATGCCGGACTGGGCGGATGTAATGCCCCGGGGAAGCAGTATGGTCTCAATCAGGGTCAGCAGGGTATTGAATATTCCCACGGAAATAAGACAAATGAAAAATACAAGCAGGAAGGATTTATTCAAAAACAGCTTTCTGATGGAAGCCAGACTCAGATCTTCCTTTTGGGCGGCAGGGCCGGGAGGGGCGACAAGAGGTTTTTCGCGGGTGAAAAGGATGGCTGCCAGGGCAGATATAACTGCTATGATGGCAAATACCATGAACGTATTCGGAATACCGGAGCTTTCGGCAATCATGGGCGACAGGAGCATGGGAACGGCAAAGCCTATATATTGCGCCATTGTAAGGATACCGGCGGCAGTGGAACGTTCGGAGACGGGAAACCAGTTAGCCGGAACCTTTGTAGAAATATTCAGCAGAAAAGGCTGGCCTATGGCTATAATGAACTGGACCACGAGGACAATTGTAAAATTATCTGCAAAAACTGCCCGGATCAATCCGAAAACTGCAGTAATGACGGCACCTATGATGAGGGAGTGCCGGTAGCCGAAGCGATCCACCACCCAGGAAGCGGGAAGTGAAAAAAGGATATACA
>DBTX01000002.1:11211-12837 GCA_002307275.1 Hungateiclostridiaceae bacterium UBA1305 | reverse complement strand
CTTCTGTTAAGGTAAATTGGCCTGAACTCGACAGGTCTGTATTGGATGAACTGTGTAAAGATACAGGGGAACCAAAGGCACTTATTACAATCATTGAGACAAACGGTTCGGTGCCGAGAAAAGCAGGAGCTAAAATGCTTGTATGGCCATACGGAATGACTATGGGAAGTATCGGTGGTGGATGCGCCGAAGGAGAAGTAATTAATACTGCTTGGCGGATTATCGGAAGTGGTGGGTTCAATATCCATGATATCGATATGACAGGTCAAATCGCCGAAGAGGAAGGTATGGTTTGCGGCGGTATTATGAGAGTGTTGATAGAGGACTATAACGGATAAGTAGGTTGGTGTTCCAAAACAGAGCAGTGTTCCGATTTGCAACATGTAATTTTGATAATTTATGTTCCACAACGGAACAACTCTTAAAAATATATTCATTGTATTCGAAAACCCCGTACTTTCACGGGGTTTTTTTGTTGGCACGGATTTTGCTTATTAATATTATATAGGTTTTAAAAGAATGTTGAAAGCAGTTCGAAATGCCAACAACAAATTAACGAATGAATGTGAGGGGGTGTAACTGGTATCGCAAGTGCGGTAACCAGGATTATCATGAGCAAAATTTTAATGATTTCTCCTAAGAAATGCGTTGACTGTTTAACCTGTGAGGCGGTTTGCCCGAATGCTGCAGTAAATGTAATAACTTTCGAAGAAGTGGCAATTTCAGTACCTGTAATGTGTGTGCAGTGTGAAGATGCTGCATGTATGAAGGTATGTCCGGTAGGGGCTATTTCAAGAATTGAAACCGGCGCGGTTGTACCCGATCCGAATAAATGTATCGGATGCAAATTGTGTGTTAGCGCTTGTCCTATGGGAAATATTCACTACAGCACCAGTGAAAAGAAAATAAAGAAGTGCAACCTGTGCGACGGTAAACCGGAATGCGCAAAATACTGTCCTACTAGAGCAATAGAGTACGTTGATGGTTCCACGGCCAACATCAACAAGAAAAGGGTAGTTGCATCAAAGTTCAAAGAATTATTTGAATAATAATAAAATTAAATTGGAAAGGAGATAATCACATGATTACTAAAACCTTATTGATTAATGGAATGAAGAAACACCTCACGGTGGATCCTGAAGAAACCCTTGCAAATGTATTAAGAAAGCAACTCCTGCTCACAGGAACCAAGATTGGCTGCGGCGGGAAGGGAGAATGCGGTGCATGTACGGTTATATGGGACGGTATGCCTGTAAGATCTTGCCTTTACACTATGGAAAGAATCCCGGATAATGCTCAGATTACTACGATCGAAGGCGTAGGTACAAAAGGAAATTTGCACCCGATTCAGCTTGCCTGGATGATTCACGGATCAGCACAGTGCGGTTTTTGTACCCCGGGATTTATTGTTTCTGCTAAAGCTTTATTGGATAAAAACGCCGATCCTACCCGGGAAGAGGTAAGAGAATGGTTTCAGAAAAACAGAAATCTCTGCAGATGTACAGGATACAAACCATTGGTGGATGCAGTTATGGATGCTGCCAGGCTCATAAGAGGTGAAATAAAAAAAGAAGATTTATGGGTCAAACTGAAGGATGGCGAAAGTATGCTTGGATCAAAAGTAGT
>DBTX01000002.1:7534-10911 GCA_002307275.1 Hungateiclostridiaceae bacterium UBA1305 | reverse complement strand
TGGGATTTCGGAGCCGATTTGGGAATAAAAACACTGCCTAAAAATACTCTCCATATCAAGCTGGTACAAGCCACAGTATCTCACGCGAATATTCTATCCATAGATACTTCCGAAGCTGAGAAAATGCCGGGGGTATTCAAGGTTATAACCTATAAGAACGTTCCTGGAACTAACAGAATCAATGGTTTAGCGTTTCCGGAGAACAAAGGTGACGGTAAAGAAAGACCGATTTTGAATGATAAGAAGGTATTCCAGTTTGGTGACGCCATTGCCATGGTCCTTGCAGATACTCCTTACCAAGCGGAACAGGCAGCAGCAAAAGTTAAGGTTGAATTGGAAGAACTGCCGGCCTATATGAGTGCACCTGCAGCTATGGCTGAAGATGCCATTGAAATACATCCCGGTACTCCAAATGTATATTTTGAAACCCAGACGGTTAAAGGCAAGGAAACCGCACCTTTAATGAAAAACCTGCCCTATGTGGTTGAGGATGATTTTTATGTCGGAAGACAGCCACATCTTCCTATTGAGCCGGATGTAGGATTTGCATACCTTGATGAAAAAGGAAACTTAATTGTTCATTCAAAGAGTATAGGTATCCATGTGCATGCTTTGATGGTTGCAGAAGGCATTGGAATTCCTCTGGAAAAGTTATTCATCGTACAGAATAATGCAGGAGGAACCTTCGGATATAAATTCAGTCCGACAATGGAAGGTCTGCTTGGTGTTGCCGTACTTGTTACCAAGAGACCTGTATACCTCGAATTCAGCATGTACCAGCAGATAACTTATACAGGAAAAAGATCGCCATTCTTTATCAATCTCAAGATGGGTGCTGATAAGGATGGAAAACTTGTTGCCATGGAATCAGACTGGACGGTAGACCATGGTCCGTATATGGAATTTGGCGACTTGCTTACAATGAGAGGTCACCAATTTATCGGCGCCGGTTACAATATTCCAAATATCAGAGGCGAAGGCAGGACAGTCGCTACAAACCATGCATGGGGTTCGGCTTTCAGAGGTTATGGTTCACCGCAAAGCTTGTTCTCGTCAGAAGTATTGATTGATGAACTGGCAGCTAAAGTTGGGATGGACCCATTAGAGTTAAGATATAAAAATGTATATAGAGATGGCGATACCACGCCAACTGGTTGCAAACCGGATGTAATTGCTTTCCCGCAGGCAATTGACAAATTAAGACCTCTTTACCAGGAGGCGAAGAAAAACGCTGCCGCCAAGAATGCTAAAGATGGAAATATCAAATATGGCGTAGGCGTGTCATTGCTTGAGTATGGCTGCGGACTTGACGGCGCAGATTCCTCGGAAGCATGGGCAGAGATAACAGCGGATGGAGTTACAGTCGGAAATTCGTGGGAAGACCATGGTCAAGGCGCAGATATGGGAACATTGACCATTGCCTATGAAGCATTAAGGCCACTAGGAATAAAGTCTGAACAAATAAAACTTGTTATGAATGATATGCGATATACACCAAACAGTGGACCTGCAGGCGGAAGCCGTTCAAATGTTATGACAGGTAATGCTACTACGGTTGCCTGTAGAAATCTCATGGATGCTCTGAGAAAACCGGATGGTACTTTCAGAACGTACAAAGAAATGATGAATGAAAAGAAACCAACAAAATATCAGGGAAAATGGACTGCGCCATGTACTGCATGTGATGTAAAAACAGGGCAAGGAAATCCATTCCCAGTCTACATGTATGGTGTACTTTTAGCAGAAGTTGAGGTTGATACTACAACAGGTAAAACCAAAGTCGAAAAACTCACGATGGTATCCGACTGCGGCACGATAATCAATAAATTGGTTCTTGAAGGTCAGCTTTATGGCGGCCTGGTACAGGGAATCGGTCTTGCGCTTAGCGAAGACTTTGAAGATTTGAAAAAGCATACGACCCTTATAGGATGTGGAATCCCACAAATTGAAGATGTTCCTGACGATATCGTGCTGATTCACCAGGAGACTCCAAGGCCACTTACCTACAATGGTCAGGCTGGTGCTGGAGAAATGCCTCTTTCAGCTCCGCATGCAGCGATTGTCAATGCAATATACAATGCTACCGGAGTTCGTATCACCAAGTTGCCGGCATATCCTGAAAAGGTTCTCGAAGGATTGAAAAAACTGTAATGCCGGTTTTTTAGAGATGTAAATTGAAAAATATGGAACTGGAACAAACAGTGTTTCAATCATGGAAAAGTTCCAGTTCCATATTATCATTTCAAATCCATGGAGGTATTCGAATGGATAAAGAAAAGCTGCTGAAAACGGGAGACCGATGTATTCATGATGAACCTGCAGCATGCACGGCATGGTGCCCTATTCACATGGATGTGGCAGCATTCGTGGCCGAGATGGAAAAAGGCGATTTTAATAAAGCGTATAAAATATTGGAGAAACGAATGCCTTTTACAAGAGTGTTCGGCATGATTTGTGACCATCCTTGTGAAAGCGTATGTGTAAGAGAGGCTGCTGGTGGAGGAATAAGAATATCGGAGCTTGAGAGGGCAGCTGTAAAGCATGGATATACACCACCGAAAAAGGCACTGTCCATTCCGAAAAAAATCGGCAAGGTTGCTGTGATTGGTGGAGGGATAAGCGGGATTTCGGCTGCACTGGAACTTGACAGAAAAGGTTTTAAGGTCACGATTTATGAAAAGTCGGAAAAACTGGGCGGCCGATTATGGGATTACGAAGGCGCAAACCTTGATAAGGGCGTTTTAGAAGAAGAACTTCAAATATTCAGCAAGTTAGATATGGAGGTCATTTTAAACAGCCATGTCAGCCAAAATGAATTAAGAGAAATTATGAAAGAGAACAATGCGGTTTTCCTTGGTACGGGAACATGGGATGAGAATCTGCCAATTGATCCTGATATTTTTCAGGTGCAGGGTTCATCCCTATTTGCGGGGGGAAGACTTTTATATAAAAAGGGTTCGGTTGTTTTAGCGGTAAGTTCAGGTAGAAGAGCTGCAGCTTCCATAGAAAGATACGTTAAGGGAATTTCCATGACGGCTGCAAGGGAAAGGGAGGGGGCATTTGAAACACCTCTTCAATATGAAGTGGATGATATTGAACCTACAGCACCGGTTGTAAGGACTATTGACGTATACAGTGAAGATGAGGCTGTAAGTGAAGCCGGACGTTGCTTTAAATGCAGGTGTACAAAATGCATTGATTCATGCAGCCATATGAAGAAGTTCGATACGGATCCCAAAAATTATGCCAGGAAAATTATTCATAATGAAGATACATTCTTGGGTACACGGTACGCAAATAAAATGATTAATTCCTGTACAATGTGCGGATTGTGCGGCGAACGGTGTCTGCTAGGCATCAGCATGAAGGACATCATC
>DBTX01000002.1:0-7176 GCA_002307275.1 Hungateiclostridiaceae bacterium UBA1305 | reverse complement strand
TTTATGGTTAAAGCGTCTCCTGGGAACGCGAACGGTAAAGAAAATGCGGATTATCTGTTTTATCCCGGATGCCAGCTTTCAGCGTCCTGTCCGGGGTATGTCGAAAAAGCTTATCAATATCTTTTATCCAGGATCAAAGAAGGTGTCGGAATCATGCTCGGCTGTTGCGGCGCCCCCGCCGACTGGGCCGGTAGACAGGATTTGATGGAAAATAGTATTCAAAGATTAAGAGACGCCTGGACTGAAATGGGCAAACCTGTTTTTATTCTGGCCTGCTCAAGCTGCTGCAGTATATTTGAAAAATATCTTCCGGAGATCGCTTTTATATCCTTGTGGGAAATCTTTGAACGCTATGGACTTCCGGAAACTGCCCCAAATGGGAAGAATCATATTTTGAATGTTCATGATGCCTGCTCTACAAGGCATAATCAAAATATCCAAGAAAGTCTGAGAAATATCACGGCAAAGCTGGGCTATGAAATACAGGAGCTGAAATATTCAAAAGAAAAAACCAAATGCTGCGGATATGGAGGACTGGTCTATTTCGCCAACCGAGAACAAGCAAACGATTTTGTGAAAGACCGGATCAACGAAAGTGATCAAGATTTCTTGGTTTACTGTGCGATGTGCAAGGACTTGTTTGTGGAGGGAGGTAAAAGAACCTATCATATTTTGGACCTGATTTTCGGGGAGAATTTGGAGGAAACGGCGCGAAAAAAAATGCCGAATCTTTCGGAAAGACATGCGAACAGAGCACAGCTTAAAAAGAAATTACTGAGAGAATTATGGAATGAAGCTCCCGATACAGAATTGACTCCCATGGAGAACTTGATCATTCCCGCCGAACTATGGCGCATTATGGACGAACGGTATATTCTTCTGGAAGACATTGAAAAAGTCATAAAACATGCCCAGGAGTCCGGCGAACGGTTTTTTAATCCTGAAGATTCAAGCTTTTTGGCCAATCAGCGAATTGCAGATGTTACCTATTGGGTACGTTATATTGAAAAAGACGGGTCAATTGAAGTCATCACAGTTTACAGTCATAGAATGGAGGTTAAAAAGGAATAGTCATCCACCCCGGCTTGCCTGGAAAGCAAAAAGATGAAAATGACGCCGGGTTGGCGCGCGCATGTGTGCGCGAGTTCTACCTAGAATCTGGGTAAAAAATATTTTCTAGGTAGGCAATGAAAACAATAGGCGAGAGGTGCGAATGTTATGAGTGTATTGACTATTACCGGTGTTGTAATTCTGCTGCTCTTTGAAATACTTGCTTTAAAGCAGTCACAAAAGTTAATGAGGCTACTGCTGTTTTCTACAATCGCTGAAGTCGGATATATCATGCTGGGCCTGGGTAGCGGAACTTATTCCGGACAGACCGGCGCCTGGCTTCATCTGGAATACCAGATACTGATGCGTGGCATGGTATTCATTGCTGCTGCGGCAATTATAAGCTTAGGCGGCTCCGGTAGCATTGAAAAGCTGCGGGGAATAGGCAGAAAGTCACCCTTTCTGGCCACCTTTTTTGCCTTCGGCATATTTTCGGTAATGGGTCTGTCCCCTTTCAAAGGATCCGTAAGTAAATTTCTTATCATCTATTCCAATATTGAAAAAGGTTATTATATTTATGCTGCCCTGGCTATCGTGGGGAGTGTTATCGAGGCATGGTACTTCATACGTCTGATTCAGGGTATTTGCTTTGAACAAAAGGAACAGGATTCACAGCCTGCAGACCAATCAGAAAAGAAACCTGCAGGTGTTGCTGGGTTTTTAAATGTTTTAATCGTCTTACTGGGAATCTTGACAGCGCTTACTTCGCTGTTTCCGGAACCAATGATCCGCTTGGCTGAGAACCTTGCGGGGCTGGCACCCGGAAACGCAAATCCTGCAAAGCTGCCGGCTTTTGACACGCCATGGCCGGTTCTCGTTTTGGTTCCATATATCGGCGCATTTGTGGTGTTTGCAATAAGCCACTTCCTGCCAAAGCTGAGAGGGGTGCTAGCTGTTGGTATTACAGCGGCGACGATGGTGCTCGTTTGGCTTAATGGGAGTATTGACGGTCTTTCCAGGATATTTGCACTGATAATTTCTTTTATCGTACTTATGGTTGCAATCCATTCAATAGGATATTTTAAAGGTAAGGAGCATAATAATCGTTACTTCTTTTTCCTGCTGCTTACCCTGGGAAGTCTGATCGGGGTTGCAACCAGCACACAATTCGGCAATTTCTATGTGTTCTGGGAGTTGATGACCTGGGCGTCCTATCTGCTTGTAGTTCATGACCCGACAGAGAAAGCCCTGAAGGCCGGCTTTAAGTACTTCATGATGTGTACAACTGGCGCTTATTTCATGCAGTACGCCATACTTATTATCTATCACAAGCTGGGAACCTTCGATATGTTGGCGGTTTCAAACGGGCTTCATTCTTTGACGCCCGAATTGCTGCTTGCCTTGGCAGTAATGTTCATAATAGGAGCAGGAGTCAAGACAGGCCTGGTGCCGATGCACGGCTGGCTGCCTGAAGCCCATCCCGCAGCTCCGTCGCCGGTATCCTCCATGCTGTCAGGTATTTTAACCAAGGTAGGCGTTTATGGACTGATCAGAGTGCTGTTTGCCGTTTTTGGTTTGGGCGTGCTGACCCAGATTGGTTCGGTAGGCAAACTTTCAATTGTCGGCTTGATCATCTCTATCCTTGGCATATTGACCTTATTCTATGGCGAGATCATGGCGCTGCTGCAAAAAGACATTAAAAGGCTGTTGGCGTATTCGACCATGGCGCAGGTCGGTGAAATCATAGTTACCATAGGGATAGGAACTTATCTTAGCATGGTCGCCGGGATCTACCATGTGTTGAACCATGCTGTCATGAAAGGAATGGTGTTCCTTGCTGTCGGCATCCTGATACACAGGGTTAAGACCCAGGAAATTGTCAAGCTTAAAGGAAGCGGAAAGGTGATGCCTTTTACCTGCGGCTGTATGTCTATCGGTATTCTGGCATTAATGGGATTACCGCCATTTGGCGGGTTCATCAGCAAGTTCCTGATGCTTTATGCCTGTGTTCACTCAGGCTTATGGTATTTTGCCGCGCTGATACTTTTGGGAAGTATCATAGGCGCTATTTACTATATTCGGATCATTAAAACCGTATTTTTTGAAAAATATGAGGGGCCTGCCGTGAAGGAAGGGCCGATTACCATGTTGATTCCGGTGGGACTTTTAACTGGCCTGGTGGTCTTTAATGGGTTGTTCCCCCAGGTGGCGCTGGGTCTGGTCAAATCTGCAGCGGATGCCGTTGCTGCCCAAGGAAAAATGGCAGTAACTGCTATTCCAAATATAGCGATTTCCTGGCCGTTGATAATAATTATCCCTATGCTTGGTGGATTGGCAGCTTACTTTCTTGGCAGGCGCTCTCCTAAGACTGCCGGATGGACTGCCGTGGCGGTTATGGCGGCTACTTTGATTGCATTAGTCGTTTCATCAGGGAAGTTTGATATATATTCACTTAGTTTTGCAATATTGATTGCTTTCGTCGGAGTATTGAATTTGCTCTATTCTTTGGGATATATGGCTCATGGCCATGCCCAAAACCGCTATTACATGTTTTTTAGTATGATGATCGGCGGCCTTATCGGAGTTGCAACCAGTAAAGATTTTTTTACCTTCTTTATTTTTTGGGAAATCATGAGTAGCTGGACACTGTATTTTGTGATTATCCACGAGGAAACTCAGGATTCTCTGAAAGAAGGCTTTAAGTATTTTCTTTTCAACTATATCGGAGCCAGTTTGGCTTTCCTGGGATTACTTTTGCTGACTGTAAATGCAGGTACTTTTGATATGAGTACGCTGGCCGGACGAATGCATGACTTGCCGACAAGTATTGCAGCATTTGGAATTATCCTTATGACAGTATGTTTCCTGATGAAGGCAGCCACACTGCCTTTCCGAATCGATTATCAAATGCATCCTGCAACGGCGCCGACACCTGTCAGCGGATATATTTCGTCGGTACTTTTGAAAAGCGCTCCGTTCTGGCTGGCAAAGCTGTTCTTTATCCTTGGAGGCGCTGTGATAATAGGAAGGCTTGGCATGAGAGGCAATATGCCGGCGATCATGCTTGCAGTATCCTGGATTGCCGGACTTACGATCCTCGGCGCCGGAGCCATGGCACTTGTACAGAATGGAATTAAAAGGATGCTTATTTATAGTACTGTAAGCCAGATCGGCTATGTCACTCTGGGTATAAGCCTGGGAACTACACTTGGCCTTTCCGGAGGACTCCTGCACTTTGTAAACCATATGTTTTTTAAGGACCTGCTCTTCCTGGCAGCCGGTGCAATCATGGTACAGGCACATGTTAAGAATCTGGATGAAGTCGGCGGATTGGGTCGGAAGATGCCCCTGACATTAATGTTCTTTATGGTAGGTGCGCTTTCACTGGCAGGCATACCACCATTTAGCGGTTTCACTTCGAAATGGCTGATTTATGAAGCGGCGATGGAAAAAGGCCAAGTTGTACTAGCCCTGCTTTCACTGGCGGGCAGTGTCTTATCGATGGCCTACTTTGTGAAATTCATGCATTCAGCATTTTTTGGCACGCTTCCCAGCAAGCTGGAAAATGTCAAGGAAGCTCCTTGGACGATGCTGCTGCCTATGGGGATATTGTCGGTAATAAGCATTCTTTCCGGAATTATGCCTGGACTGCCGATGCTTGTTATCTCAAAGGTCTTGGGTTTGGCAGGAATTGCCGCACCAAGCTTTACCTTGTCTGGTATAAGTACTCCTCTGGGCGCATGGCAGGTCGGTGTTGTTGTAACATTAATGCTGATGGCGCTGGCAGCCGGAGTTGCCTGGCTACTTACAGGAAGCAGGAAGGTAAGATATACCAATGCTTATACCTGTGGAGTTACGGATTTGACTGAGGATGATATCCATATGGCGTCACAAAACTTGTACGAATCACCTGACAATATGATTAAAAAAATACACAAAGCGATCATTGTGCCTATATTCGGTAACGGTGAGGAGGTGCAAAAATAATGGATGCCGTTAAAATGGTTTTCAACATGTTCCTTTTTCCGGGCGGCCTCTTTGCCGTTCTGTTCGGATTATTACTGATGGGAGCTGACCGAAAAATTTATGCGCGTTTGCAAAGACGTGTAGGACCTCCGCTTTACCAGCCGTTGATTGATTTGGTCAAGCTTCAGCAAAAGGAAACCCTGATTCCTCGGACTGCGCAGTACACCGTTTTCAGAATTGCGCCGTTGCTTGGATTTGTGGGTATGCTGGTTGCAGTTGTACTCATTCCCATTCCAGGGGTGTATGCCGGTATCAATCATACAGCCGATCTCTTGGTTTTGCTATACTTGTTGGCTACCCCGGCGCTTGCCTTAATGATCGGGGCCTCTGCTTCCGGTTCACCATACAGTGCTGTGGGACTGTCAAGAGAAATGACCTTGACCATGGCATATGAAGTACCGTTACTAATGGTCTTCCTGACAGTAGCTATGAAGGTAGGAATGGCCTACGGGAAGCTGGGAGACTTTTCTTTAGGTGATATCATTAGCTTTCAGCAGCAGAATGGGCCGCTTCTTTTGGATATTACCATGCTGCCGGCAGTATTGGCTTTCATGTGCTGCATTCCCGCAACTATAGGTGTTGTACCCTTTGATATACCTGAGGCGGAGACGGAAATAGCGGAAGGCCCCTTGTTGGAATATTCAGGGACCGGGCTTTCGATGTTCAAACTGACAGGCGGGTTGAAAATGGTGGTAATTTCCGCACTGGCTGTCGCCTTGTTTTTTCCCACTGCTTTAGGTGGCTTTTGGTTGATCAATCTATTGTGGTTTATTATTAAATGCTTGCTTGTAATTACTGTAACAATTACGGTTGTGCGTGCGACAAGGGCTAGAATGCGTATGGATCAGGCATTTAAGTTTTATCTTTTGTTTCCTACAGCGTTAGCTTTGATCAGTATGATTTTAACCATGTTTTCTGTGAAATTGTGAAATGAGGTATGTTATATGGCTAATTTACTTCAACAAATCGTGAAAAAATCTCCATGGATTTATCGAATCAATGCCGGATCATGCAATGGCTGTGATGTAGAAATGGCCACAACGGCATTGATACCAAGGTACGATGTGGAGCGGCTGGGGTGCAGGTACTGCGGCAGTCCGAAACACGCCGATATCGTATTGATTTCCGGACCGGTAACTGCGGTAGTGAAGGAGAAGGTAATCCGTGTATTTGATGAGATTCCAAATCCGAAGGTAGTAGTAGCGGTCGGTATCTGTCCGATATCAGGCGGAGTGTTCAGAGACAGTTATGCCATTGAAAGTCCGCTCGATGCCTATATCCCGGTAGATGTGAATGTTCCGGGTTGTCCGCCCCGTCCCCAGGCTATCATCGATGGAATTGCAAAAGCGCTTGAAATCTGGAAAACGAGGGTGTAAGACAAATTTGCATCAATTTAGTATTGATTTGAATGCAAATCTGTATAAGGGGGATGCTGGTATGAGTTCGTTTTTGAAGATAGCATTGAAAAATTTGTTTAAAGGACCTTCCACTGACAAATATCCCTTTGGAGAGACCTTTGTGCCGGAGAAGCTGCGCGGTAAAATCCGGCATAATCCAAAGGCCTGCATGGCGTGTCACATGTGTGAACATGTTTGTGCCGGTGGCGCAATACGCATCAAAGAGGCAGAAGACGGCAGCGGAATTGATTTTATGGTGTGGCATAATTCCTGTGCTTTCTGCGGTTTATGCGAGCACTATTGCCCAACCGGGGCGATTCATCTGACAAACGATTACCACACTGCTCATTTGCAGGAGGAAAAATACAGCTATGTTGAAAGCAGCTTCATAAAATATGAACCTTGTTCATGTTGCGCTGAGCCCATGATTCCCCTGGTCCCTGAATTTTCTGAAGTGGTTTACGGGAAACAGGAAGATGCAAAGGGCCTTTCTAAAATGTGTGAAAAGTGCCGTAGGAAAGCTGTAGGAAAAGCTATATGGAAAGCGGGGAGTTTATGTGATGGGACAAGAAGCTAAAAACATTTTTGAAGAAAGAATGGCAAAGCAGCTTGGAACAGAATATTCACTGCGTTGGGAAACTGATAGGAGAGGTGTGGTCTGCGGCTGGTGCAGGTTGAATAAAGCGGATGATATTACCGTTGC
>DBTX01000051.1:33020-57042 GCA_002307275.1 Hungateiclostridiaceae bacterium UBA1305 | reverse complement strand
GTGCGGGAATTCCCGGGCGATTATATTTGCCTGACCGCAAAAGGAAGGCAGATAAAATCCAAGACTCATGGACAAAAGAAATATGTGAATGCGATAAAGGAGAATACGGTTGTTTTCGGTATTGGCCCTGCCGGTACCGGAAAGACATTTCTCGCTGTGGCAATGGCTGTAAACGCTTTCAGGGACAAGCAAGTAAACAGAATTATCCTTACCCGCCCTGCAGTTGAAGCCGGTGAGAAACTGGGCTTCCTTCCCGGGGACATGCAGAACAAGGTCGATCCATACTTGAGGCCGCTTTATGATGCACTTTATGAAATTATGGGTGCCGAAACCTATCAGAAGTATCTCGAAAAGGGAATGATTGAAATCGCTCCTCTGGCATATATGAGAGGGCGTACGCTGGATGACTCCTTCATCATACTTGATGAAGCCCAGAATACCACTCCGGAGCAGATGAAGATGTTCCTTACCCGTATTGGCTTCGGATCAAAGGCGGTTGTGACAGGAGATATTACGCAGATCGACCTTCCAGGCGATAAAAAATCAGGATTGAAGGAAGTCACAAAAATATTGAATGAGATCAATGGACTGGAATTTGTATATTTAACGGAAAAAGATGTTGTGAGGCATGAGCTTATACAAAAGATCATTATTGCGTATGAGCGGTACGAATCGCGAAAGTCTTGATTGCCGCACAGATTGATTGGAGGAAAATTATTTGCAGGCTAACAGCAAAAAGAGTAATGGCAGCAGACATATAAAGCATTATCTGAAAAACAGGACTTTCCAGAAGGTTCTGATTTGCCTTGTCATTATTGCAGCCGCATTTATCATTCTTGAATACGGTGCCGTTCCAAAGAAGTACTGGCTCAGCCTCGGGCAAAGAACGAGTTATGACATCACAGCGCCGCGTGATATCGAGAATACGATGCTTACTGAAAAACTGGCCCAAGATGCAGCTGATGCTGTTCCGCCAGTAATGCTCAGACTGGAAAGCGTTCCGATTGACATTATCAATACAACATCTGAATTCATCAAGGAAGTTGAGGACACCAGGCAAAACATTGATAAAAGCCTTCAGGAGCAGGGAGTAACAAAAAAGAGCAAAGATTACAAAAAGATTCTTGAACTGGAACAGGCATTAGCTGTAAAAAGTGTGGAACAGGGAATAAAAAAATTCAATGTACCCCTAAGTGGGGAACAGATCAAGTATTTGGTGATAAATGCCAGTGAGGATGAACTGACCGAATTCGACAAGCTTACCAGATCACTTTTCAGCTCGATCATGAAAGAAGAGGTCAATGCATCGAATCTAACCAGCAAAGTTGATTATATTCAGAGTGAATATCAGAATAGCAACCTGAGTCAGGATTTTAAAAATATAGGGGCACTTATGGCGAAGGCTTTCCTGAAACCAAACAGTATCATAGCTAAAGACCTTACCGATGAAAAGAAATCCGATGCCTTTAATGCCGCAATGGAAAGCAGGCAGATTATTACGGAGGGCTCGCGTATCCTGAGTTATGGCGATACTGTAACCGAGGACAAGCTTGAGGTTCTCAAGGAACTGGATCTGATTGAAACAGGCAAGCTCGATTACGCCTTTGCTGCCGGCATTCTGGCGGTTGTACTGCTAATGGCATTCGTGCTTGTGCTTTACATGCATGTTTTCTGCAGAAAGTTATTGGATAGCAGGAAGGATCTTATATTACTTGGTGTTATCATTATCCTGGCTCTTGGATCCTCCTTGATCCTCAATCCGGTCAATCCGCTTCTGATCCCTGTATTCATAGCACCCATGCTGATATCCATCCTGCTTGATCTAAGGCTTGGTGTCATCATCAACCTGATGCTTGTCCTGGCGATTTCCTTTATTACCAAAGGGAACCAGGGAATGCTGTACACAGGCATTATCGGTGGGACCCTATCCGCATTCATTGTTTCGGGAGCCAATCAAAGAAGCAGGCTGTCTGCTTCAGGTCTTGTGATCGCGGCTACAAACGGCGTGGTTATTGCCTGTATAGATATGATTAACAAACACAGTGGGGCGTCAATAGCAAATGATGCGGCTCTTATCGCCTTAAACGGCATGCTTTCAACCATATTCACGATTGGAGCGCTTCCGCTTTTTGAAAGTGTTTTTAATATTATCACGCCTTTAAAGCTCCTCGAGCTCGCAAATCCCAACCAGCCGCTGATCAAGAAGCTGCTCATGGAAGCGCCGGGTACCTACCATCACAGTCTGATGGTCGGCAACCTTGCAGAGGTCGCGACGGAAGCCATAAACGGAAACGCATTGCTGGCCAGGGTCGGTGCATATTATCATGATGTGGGTAAACTCAAACGACCGAATTTCTTTAAGGAGAATCAGCTTTCTGAGAATCCGCATGACAGGATGACTCCGAACCTCAGCACGCTGGTCATTACCTCTCATACAAGTGATGGCGCCGAGATTGCGGAAAAGTACAAAGTCCCGATCGCAGTACGGGAGATCATCAGCCAGCACCATGGTACAACACTTGCAGCATACTTCTATTACAAGGCAAAAAAGGGTGATAAGGCTGATACAGTAAAACAGGAGGATTTCAGATACCAGGGCCCCAGACCTTCCTCAAAGGAAGCGGCAGTAGTTATGCTGGCGGATTCAGTCGAGGCGGCTGTCAGATCCATGATCGACAAGACAGAGGGGAAAATGGAAGGCCTGATACGCAAAATAATCAAGGACAAATTGGATGACGGTCAGCTTGATCTATGCGAACTTACCCTAAGAGACATGGATGTTATAGCCAGAGCTTTCATGACAGTATTCGGCGGATATTTTCACGAACGGGAGGAATACCCGGATATGAAAGTGAAAAAGTTTCTGGAGGATGAAGAAGCTGCTGGGATAAAGAACGAAGATAATGGTAATCAGCAGCAGGACGCTATAAAAGTCCCGGATCCTGAGATTGAGGCGGCGGAGGAGGCAAAAGCCGGTTATGAGCAATATTAGGCCAAAGGGTTCTGATGAAACGAGAATTTTTATTGATAATGAGCAGGATATCATAAAAATAGAAGATAGTCATGCAAGACTGCTTGAAAAAACAGCGATTGCCTGTTTGAATTCAGAGAATATTAAGATCGGCTGTGAAATCAATATTCTTATTTCGGATGATGCTTCCATCAGGAGGATAAATCGTGAATTCAGAAGTATCGACCTTTCTACTGACGTACTTTCATTTCCCATGGTTCATATGCAAAATGGCAAAATACTATCAACAGAGGGTGATTATGATCTGGACGAAGGGCTGCTGCTATTGGGAGATATTGTGATATCAATTGAAACAGCGGGAGCACAGGCGCGGCAGTATGAACATTCTCTGGAAAGGGAACTTGCATTTCTGGCGTCGCATGGAATGTTTCACCTGCTCGGGTATGACCATATGAAAAAGGATGAGGAGCCAATCATGCTTTCGAAGCAGGAAGCAGTTCTTGACAAAATGGGGTTAAAGAGAATATGAAGAACAGGAACCTGATCGACAGCTTCAACAATGCCGCAAATGGCATCTTATCAACGGTCAGAAGCGAACGTAACATGAAGATACATATCTCTGCTGCAGTACTGGTTCTTGTACTGTCTCTGTTTTACGACCTGACGAGGACGGAATTCCTCATTGTATGCATTACGATTGCTATTGTAATCATATGCGAACTGTTTAATACTGCAATAGAAGTAATCATAGACACGTTGATAGACATTTACCATCCGAAGGCAAAAGTGGTTAAGGATACTGCGGCAGGTGCAGTTTTTATCTCAGCGCTCCTGTCTGTTCTGGTAGCCTACTTTATATTTTTCGACAGGGTCAGTACCAGTCTTGAAATAGGCATTGTAAGAATCAAGCAGGCACCAATGCACTTAACAGTCATCGCAATCATATTGACATTATTACTGGTGCTTCTTTTAAAAGCATTCTTAAAAAAGGGAACGCCTTTTAGCGGCGGTATGCCAAGCGGGCATTCAGCTATAGCATTTTCGGCTGTAACTGCGGTTGCTTTATGGACGAACAATGTGAACATAACGATTCTTTTTCTGATCGTAGCACTTCTTGTAGTACAAAGCAGACTTGAGGGTAAAATACATTCAGTGATCGAACTGATAGCAGGGGCAATTATCGGATTTTCAGTGACCCTTCTGCTTTTTCAGGCATTTTTTAAATAAAGGTAGGAGGAATACCAATGTCATTTAAATCAGGGTTCATAACAATTGTAGGACGTCCGAATGTCGGTAAATCGACACTAAGCAACAGACTCGCAGGTGAGAAGATATCCATCATCTCAAACAAGCCTCAAACAACGCGAAATACCATAAAGAATATCATTAACACTGAGGATAGCCAGATCATCTTTCTGGACACACCAGGTATCCACAAACCAAGGACAAAGCTTGGTGAATACATGGTAAACCTTGCGGAAAATACACTTAACGAGGTAGATATCGTTCTGTATCTGATTGAAGCGACGGATGAGGAACCTGGCGCGGGCGACTCCTATATAATGGAACAGCTCAGCAAGCTGAAGACGCCTGTGTTTCTCATTATTAACAAGATAGACCTTATCAGAAAGGAACAGCTTTTTTCAAGGATCAACAAGTTTACAGCTTCCATGGATTTCAAGGCGGTTATACCTATTTCAGCTTTGAACAATGAAGGTACGGACATTGTATTGACGGAAATCAAAAAGCTATTGCCTGAGGGACCGAAATATTTCCCGGATGATATTATCACGGATCAGCCTGAAAAAATGATTGCAGCAGAGCTGATAAGGGAAAAAATACTCGAACTGGTGCTGGAGGAAGTACCGCATGGTACTGGTGTAGAAGTGATTTCATTCAAAGAACGCACGGGCAGGGAACTAATCGATATTGAAGCGAATATATACTGTGAGAGGGAAACACATAAGGGCATTCTGATTGGAAAAGAAGGAAAGATGCTTAAAAAGATCGGTTCGCTCGCAAGGTTGGACATAGAGAATCTTCTGGGAGTAAAAGTGTTTCTGCAGCTTTGGGTCAAGGTGAAACCAGATTGGAGAAATAGTGAAAATATGTTGAAAACAATGGGTTATAAGTAATTTCAGTTAGCCAGGCATAAATTTTCAAGTATACTAGCGGCTTTTTAGAGTAAGATATTAATAGATAACTTACAAATGACAAAGGGGGATTGCATGGTATGTTGAAGGAATTTGCATGGAACACCTTTCTAAAAGTCGGTTTAGTTGACTCCTATATATTCTACAGGGAAATTGAAGAAAGGGACAGAGCAGCGGAACAGAGAAAGATGGCTGAGGCGGAAGCGGCTATTAGTGTGAGTAATGCATAGCAGCCTTTGTATATGCTCTGTCAGTAATATATAAATGGCTTTTTTAAAAACCAGGGGGATTGTAATTAAAGAGGTCGGTGTCGGAGAAGCAGATAAAATCATTACGATATTCTCCAGGAACCGCGGCCGTATTTCAGCACTTGTCAAAGGCGGGAAACGGCCGAAATCCAAACTGTCTGCAGGTTCTCAACTTATGAGCTACGGAGAGTATGTCCTTTACAGTGGTAAGGACATGTATTCTGTCAACAGCTGTGAGGTTCTTGAGCCATTCTATGAGATAAGGAATGACATGGTCCGCCTTACCTATGCTGCTCATTTTTTAGACATTGTAATGGAAATTATTCAGGAGAACCAGGCATCACCCAAGCTTCTGCAGCTTCTTTTAAATTCGCTTTTTATGCTGACCAAAGCGGAGAAAATACCGGAACTGGTCTCAAGGATATTTGAACTGAGGGCGCTTACTACAGCCGGATATGCGCCTCATGTGCGCAGCTGTATGATTTGTGGCTGCGAAGCGGAAAAAGTCTATTCTTTCAGTTTCTCTAAATGCGGATTTATTTGCGACAGGGAATCATGTATCTCAGAGGACAGGTTCGCACCTGAACTTTCAACCGGAACTTCCAAAGCGATACAACACATCGTGCATACACGCATGGAGGAGCTATTCAGTTTCAACCTGTCAGATGATGTTCTGGATGAATTAGGGCGCATAACAAAAAGATATTTGCGCGATCGACTGGAGAGAGATTTTACAAAATTGGATTTCCTGAAGAGCATATGATGCTGCGGCACACTCGCTTAAAAATGCGATGCTTTTTTAGCAACTCGTGCCCTCGCGGGTTCAAGTCCCCTTAATGCAAAAAAAGAGTACCTTTCTTTCGAAAGATACTCTTTTTGGTGCGGAGAGTGGGACTTGAACCCACACGGTCTCCCATACGCCCCTCAAACGTACGCGTCTGCCAGTTCCGCCATCCCCGCATTTAGAAGGCGCTGCGCTATCAGCAAAATCAATTATACTAACTTAAGCATGGGGTGTCAATACTTATTGCAGAAATAATTATTGGTAACAAAATGTATTGAATATAACTCCAACTGTGGTAAAATTAAAACTATCCGATTAAAGGTACACAACAGACATCATATATAGAAAGAAATATTATTTGAAATGAGGAAAATTGGATGGCAGGTTTTTTTGGATTATTTGATTATAACAAGCCAGGTCCTGGTGTAGATAAGGATGCTCCGCCTAAAGCTCCATTTTTTATGTTTTTTGAAATACTGCAGAGAAAATTCTGGAATCTTATCAAAGTCAACATGATGTTCCTGATTTTCAACCTTCCCGCACTTATTCTGGGGATGCTTGTTATGTTGATGTTTTTCCCGAATATTATCCCTGATGCGCTTTCTGATTCACAAGCGATGGCCAGCGATATCATGCTCAAATTCATTCTGCTTACACTTGCCATGTGTATTCCAATGATTACAGTAGGACCGGCGCAAGCTGGATTTACCTATATCATGCGGAACTACTCCAGGGAGGAGCATGCATTTCTTTGGGGCGATTTTAAAGATACAGCATTGAAGAACATGAAGCAGAGTATGATTATCGGTACGATCAATTTCTTTGCCACCTTTTTGATGCTGTTTGTGATCAACACATATAACAGTCTGATCAAAGTGGGTCAGCTGCCGGTTATGCTGGGCACAATCTTTATGATGTTGATGATTGTGATGTTCACGATCTTTGCAATGATGAACATGTATATCTATCCTATTCTGGTTACATTTAAACTCAGTATCAAGCAAATATACAAAAACGCGCTGATATTCGCAGTGATAAAATTCTTCCCCAATCTTGGGATCCTTTTGCTGAGCGCCTTTATTATTTTGTTGTCATTCGGTATGATATTTCCTTTCAGCCAACTGATCGGAATTTTTTTATATTTGTTTCTGACAATTAGTTTTATCGGTTTCATGACGAATTTCTATACCTATCCAAAACTTCAGAAATTTATGATATCACGTCTTGAAGAAGATGATGATGACGAAGACGAAGATGACGATGACGAAGACAGTGAAGATGATGAGGACGGGGAAGATGAAGAAGAAAATGATATTCATGCAGCATCGGACGATGATATAGGAGACAGCGGAAATGAAAGTGGGCAGGAAGACGAGTCGTCGGGTTCTGAAGCTCCTGGTGCCGGCGAAAATAATAATGAAATAAAGAGATATTTCTAAAAATGGCTTGAACAAAAAGCTGCCAGGTTCCTCTTGAACCGGCAGCTTTTTAGTTTAGGTCATTTGTAAAATAAATCCGGCACAATAGGCGAATTCGGGGAATTGCACCAGTGAGGAATTCAATGCCTCCAAGTTTTTATTTTCCGCACCAAACCGATCCTGATTCAAATACCGTACTCGCGTTTAATGGCGCTGATAGCCTTGTCGACATCCTTTTCAAATATCAGATACGAAATGTCCGTTTCAGAGGTGGTAACCAGCTTTATTTCAATCCCTTCGTTTGCCAGCAGCGTGTACAGCTTTGCCGCAACTCCCGGAATGTTCCTCATTCCTTCACCGGATACCTGAAGCTTTGTGTTTTCGGCGTCGACCTCTATTCGCAGATTTTTTGCATTCTTTTTAAATTCATTAAGAGAACTTAGTGCGGCTACCAGATCATCAGACGGCAAGCTGAACGACAAGCTGATACTGCCGCGGAATACGGGTGCCTGGCTGATCATATCAATATTGATATGATTTTGTGCAATTGTGTTGAACAACCCGGAGATCAGTTTGGTATTATTAGGAAGGTTGTCAACGGTTACGAGGGCTACGTTATATGTAACACTTATATTGGTTACCGGCATATCCGACATTTCACACACCTCCGCTATAAATTTGAGTATTCTCTAGTCTTCCGTGATAAGATCATTCATATCATACATTCCCGGTTTTTTACCATAGATAAATCTGGCAGCTCTGAGAGCACCGGTACCAAATATATCCTTGGACATGGCTGAGTGATTAATCTCGATAATTTCATCATTACCTGCAAAAATAACAGAGTGTTCCCCAACGATTGTACCGCCGCGAACTGCATGGATCCCGATCTCGGTCTTACTTCGCTTTTTTCTGCGGGAATGCCTGTCATAAACATACTCCTGTTTCTGTTCAAGCACTGAATTGATCGAGTCGGCAATTGTAAGGGCTGTTCCGCTTGGGGCATCCAATTTCTGATTGTGATGCTTCTCAATGATTTCAATATCGAAATTTGATTCCAGCAGCTTTGCAGCTTTTTTTACGAGGTCTATCAGAAGATTGACACCAAGAGACATATTTGCTGAATTGAACACTGGTATTTCTGTCGAAGCCTGTTCGAGAAGTTTTTTATGAGTGGGGGACAAGCCTGTGGTTGCCACGATGACAGGCAGCTTTTTTGAAGCTGCATATGCAAGCAAAGCTTCAAGGACTGCAGGATTGGAAAAATCAATGATTACATCAACCTTGACGCTACAGTTTTTGAGGTCTTTGAACACTGGATATTTATTCCTGCCATTGTCTGCTATATCATAGCCTGCAGCAATATGAAGATCTTCATATTGCTCAGACAGTCTTGATATTACCTGCCCCATTTTTCCATTACAGCCACTCATCAATATGTTTATCAAATAAAGCCACTTCCTTCTGTGGGCATTTTGCAAGGTATCCAATGTAATAAAGGGTTCAATGCAAAAGCCTTCGCTATATTAATCCGTAATTCCGCAATGCTTTTACTAGTATATCCTTATTGTTCGCTCCCATATCCACCAAAGGCATTCTGCACTTGCCGACATTCAGGCCCATCTGGTTCATGGCTTCCTTGACCGGTATCGGGCTGACTTCGATGAACAGCGCTTTGATCAGTTCAACCGTACCGAGCTGCAGCTTCCTGCTGCCTTCAAGATCACCTGCAAGGAGTTTTGCCGCAATATCATGTGTGTCCTTCGGGATAATATTTGCCATGACAGAGATGACGCCTTTGCCGCCCAGTGCCATAAGGGGTACGACAAGTCCGTCCTCACCGGAATATACGGTGAAATCTTCTCCGCAGAGGTTGATAATTTCGCCGACCTGGTTGAGGTTACATTCTTTGATGGCAACAATGTTCTCAATTGCAGAAAGCTTCTGTATCGTGTCCGGATTTATGTTCAGGTTGGTACGGGAAGGAACGTTATACAGGATGACAGGTATGGCAATGCTTTCGGCAACCACCTTAAAATGCTCGTACAAACCAAGCTGGGTTGTTTTGTTGTAATAGGGAGTCACGCTGAGAATCGCATCTGCACCGACTTCCTGAGCGCGTTTACTCAGGTGAATCGCATGTCGGGTATCATTGCTGCCTGTGCCTGCTATTACCGGAATTCTGCCGTTTACCTTCTTTACAGCATACGCGATGGCCGAAATATGTTCTTCATCCGGCATTGTGGAAGCTTCGCCGGTAGTTCCGCATATAACAATGGCATCAGTTTTCTCCTTTATCTGGAATTCAATCAGTTCTCCGAGTTTATCAAAATCAATGCCGTCCGATGTAAAAGGCGTTATGATTGCTACGCCGGAACCGGTAAAAACACATTTCTTCATATTGGACCACCCTTTCAAATATTTTCACAACCAACCTTCAGCCTTGAGCAATTCAGCCATCAGAACACCGCCGCCTGCAGCGCCTCTGATCGTATTATGGGAAAGACAGGTGAACTTGTAATCAAACAGATTGTCTTCGCGCAGCCTGCCAACCGAAATGCCCATACCGTTTTCTATATTCCTGTCAAGCTTCGTCTGCGGTCTGTCGGACTGGTCGAAATAGGTAAGAAAATGCGCAGGTGCGCTCGGCAATTTCAATTCCTGCGGCTTTGCTTTGAATTCCTTCCAGCAGTTCAGTATTTCATCCTTTGAAGGTTTATTTTTAAAAGTAATGTAAACAGCAGCCATATGTCCGTCGGAAACGGGTACCCTGTAACACTGTGCAGATATGGCCGGACCTTTTGCCAGAACGATTTTGTCGCCTTCGATGGAACCCCATATTTTCATCGGCTCCTTCTCGCTTTTTTCCTCTTCGCCGCCGATGTAGGGAATGACGTTATCCATGATATCGGGCCAGTCGCTGAAGATTTTGCCTGCGCCTGATATTGCCTGATAGGTAGCTGCGAGTATCTTCTCCGGACCAAAACCCATCAGTGCATGTACAGGAGGGACATAACTCTGCAGGGAACAGTTGGATTTAACGGCGATAAAGCCTTTCCTGGTACCAAGACGTTTCCTCTGCTTTTCAATGATTGCGGAGTGGCCTGGATTGACTTCCGGTATGATCATAGGTACGTCATCGGTGAATCTATGGGCTGAGTTATTGGAAATTACAGGTATTTCAGCTCTTGCATATTTTTCTTCAAGCTCGTGTATCTCGTCCTTCTTCATATCGACAGCGCAGAAAACCATATCAACTTCATCTGCAAGCCTGTTTATTTCTGTAACATTTCTGACCACGAGGCCTTTAATATTGCCAGGTATTGGAAGTTCAAGTTTCCAGCGGCCTTCAACAGCCTTTTCAAAAGGAAGACCTGCAGATCTTTCACTTGCTGCAATTGCTGTCACTTCAAACCAGGGATGATTCTCAAGCAACGTCAGAAAACGCTGTCCAACCATTCCGGTTCCGCCAAGTACACCTACTTTCAATTTGTTGTTCATCGTAAATACCTCCTGAAATTAAATTAACTGCTGGCAGAGTGCCAACAGTTCCTATAATGCTGTGTCTCAAAAGAGACTACGTTAAGAACTGATAGCGCTCCATCAAATAAATTGATGACAGTTGCAATGCTGTTCGCATTTACAACCAGGAACCGATCTGGCAGGAGACCGTATCCCTTCGGCATTTCACCCCTTTCACGACGTATCTTCGAACCCTGTAGTTCTACTCGCCGTTACTGATGGGGAAATGCACCTCTACCGTTGCATAGATTGTTATGAAGCTGTATCCAGCCAAAACAGCGACTTCCTGCTTAAAGCTTTAAATAATAATAACACTGACAGTATTTCTTGTCAAATATTTTGTTTTGATATAAATGTTACAGTAATATTAAATATCAATGAAAAAATGGTTAAAGAATGCCGATATAAAAGGAAGAAAGGCACTTCATGTCGAATAAATATTGGTAAAAGATCGATTTATTAACTTGTACTTCTACTAATGAAAAGGTGCTGAATATGATAAAAATTTATAAAAAAGCCGCAGCTGCAGTAGTTGCCATAGCTTTACTTTTAACTTCATCAACAATATCCATGGGGCAGTTCCAAACTCCGACCCATGTGAGAGTCGGGCTTTTTTACAAGGATGCCTCTGTCAATACAGCTTTGTCGATATTTAACGTATCTGCCGCTTCAGGACTGCAGGCAGGTTATTTCTCGAACAACAATTTTACCGAAATATACCGCGAGTCTTCTTCTGCAACGCTTTATACAAGGAAGGATGCCTGGTTTTATCAGGCAGGAGATGCCTTGAAGGAGTACAATCCTTCAACTGCATCGGCTGATGTGCTTTCCGCTTCTGCGAAATGGGGTCCCTATCATATGAAAATAGGAAGCGACTGCCCGGACCAGGCAACTGCTGCTTCCCAGGTCACGGCTTACCGACAGGCCGGAGTTAAGGCATATATTGCATACAATGACAGTTGGCAGGTTTGGGTCGGTGCGTATGTAGGTGAAGCTGCTGTTCAGGCAGACATTGCAGTAATTACGCCTGTTCTGGGTGAAGTCGGCTATGCTGTCATACCGCCTGCGGCAAACAGAATTGTGCTGGTGGATGCACAATATCAGCCGCTTTGCATTTTCGGCAGTACTACAGCGTATTTCCAACTGCGTCCAGCACCTGAAAACAATCCTCTTGTTTTAAGCATCAAAGGCAAGGCCTATCGCGGGGCGCTGGAGGTCAGAAGGCTTGCAGCCAGCGATATGACGGTCATCAATTATGTATCCATGCAGGAATATCTATATGGAAATGTGCCTGCCGAGATCGGAGGGCGTTCTCCTGCCGAAGCGATAAAAGCCCAGGCTCTGGCCTCGAAAATGTATGCCATCAATAATATGGGCAAGCATTCCAAGACAGGCTTTGACCTGTGTCCGACTACAAGCTGCCAGGTATATAAAGGCTTCAGCAGCGAGGTTGCATCGTGCAATGCTGCAATTGATGAAGTGAAGGATCTTGTCATCACTTATGACGGTAAGCTTGCCGGAGCTATCTTCTATTTTGCTTCGAGCGGCGGGAGGACGGAGGATGTAAGCAATGTCTGGGGTTCATCATACCCGTATCTCGTGAGTGTTGAAGACAAGTATGAAAAGATATATACCTGGACGAAAACGCTGCGTACTTCTGATATAAAGGCTAAATTACCACAGCTTGGCAATATACTGGGTGTATCTATTGCACAGACCGCCGAATCCGGCAGGGTGACGCAGTTGGCGGTACGTGGTGATAACAGGAGTGACCCGGCTATCTATCTGCTGGAAAAGTGCAGAACGCTATTCAGCTTGGACAGTCAGCTTTACACAATTACAACGGATGCTGATGTATATACTTCTTCATTTTCACACATCCCGGCATTAACCGCGCTTGTATCAGCTGCTCCGTCTACGCCTGCAGCATCAGGTAATAGGACTCCGGCTGAAACAGTGTCATTGGCTGCGATATCTGCCAAGAACGCTTCAGAAGAAGCTGACAGGGCATTGGCAAGAATGATCTCACAAAATCTTTCCGCGGATTCTTCGCAAACGATGCTTGCAGACTCGTCGCTGTTGACCGGTAACACTTCATCATCAGCCGGTGCTGTTGGGACGGTAGTTGGCTTATCAACCACAGATTCTGCTATCGGCACATTTCAGCCTGCTTCTGCAGCGACAGACAGCATGATTGCTTCATCAAATCAAACATCGGCGGCAAACCAAACACCGACGGCAATTACAACTCAATCGTCCATGATAATTTCCATTCCTCTGCCTGTTGTAGCAGCTCCGGTCAAAACTCAGCTTGGCGGTATGAAAGTTGCAACTGTAAATGGGCTCAGCTCACTTAGTACATCCAACAACAAAATCACGATTCTAGGAGCCGGAGGTGCCGTCAAAACGGCGACACTCATCCCCGAGACCTATACATTTACCGGAAAGGGCTGGGGACATGCCGTCGGTCTAAGCCAGGAGGGCGCCATAGGTATGGGTAAGGCAGGTATTCCTTTTGATCAGATACTTACTCATTATTTCCAGGGTACGAAGATAGAGCAGGGCTGATGCCTCTCATTGCTACCTGCAATTACTCAATATACATTTATACTCTATTGTAAAATGTACCGTCATCATGTATTATTTCATTTGTGGTGGAAGAATATATGATACAAAAGTTTTGCAAAAATGTTTATGGGAGAAATAATGAAATCCAGTGATTTTTTTTATGAATTGCCACAGGAACTGATTGCTCAGGAACCACTTGCGAAAAGAAGCAGTTCCAGACTGCTTGTATTGGACAGGAAAAGCGGCGAAATGGAGCACCGGATATTCACCGACTTGAAGGACTATCTGAAAGAGGGCGACTGTCTTGTATTGAACAATACCAGGGTCATCCCGGCCAGACTGATTGGAGTGAGGGCTGATACCGGCGGTAAAATAGAATTTGTACTTTTGAAAAATAGAGGAAACGATATCTGGGAGGTCATACTCAAACCTGGAAGAAGAGCCAAATCGGGAGCAAGGTTTGTTTTTGGCGATGGAGCCTTGAAGGCGGAAATACTGGAAGTGGTCGAAGGCGGCAACAGATTGGTGCACTTCGGGTATGAAGGTATTTTCAATGAAGTGCTCGACAGGGTTGGATTGATTCCGCTGCCGCCGTACATTACCCATAAGCTTCCGGACTCTGAACGGTACCAGACAGTTTATTCAAAATTCAGGGGTTCTGCCGCCGCACCGACAGCAGGCCTGCATTTCACACCTGAATTACTTGAGGAAATCAGGCAGATGGGGGTAAGCACCGCCTATCTCACTTTACATGTCGGTCTTGGTACATTCAGGCCTGTAAAGGTAGAGGACCTGGAGAATCATGTAATGCATTCGGAATATTACACACTGGACAGTATCACGGCGGAAACGATCAACAAAGCAAGAGAACGCGGCGGCAGGATTGTGGCTGTCGGGACGACAAGCTGTCGGGTGCTTGAAACTGTTAGTTCCGCGAATGGGACGGTCAAATCATCGGAAGGCTGGACCGATATATTTATCTATCCCGGTTATACATTCAAGGCTGTAGATGTACTGGTTACTAATTTTCATTTGCCCGAATCCACACTGATCATGCTGGTCAGCGCATTTGCGGGAAAGGATAGTATTCTTCATGCCTATCAGACAGCAGTTGAAATGAAGTACCGGTTTTTCAGCTTCGGAGACGCAATGCTTATTAAATAGGAGGATGGGGTGACCGGCAGAGAGCTTTTCCGGTTGTTACAATTTAAAATATGGCTGCACTGAGATATGAATTCATAAAAAAATGCAAGCAAACAGGCGCGAGACTGGGCCGGGTGCATACACCGCACGGTATATTTGATACGCCGGCGTTTATGCCCGTCGGTACTCAGGCAACCGTCAAGGGGATGTCACCTGCCGAGTTGATGGAAATCGATGCACAGATCATTTTGAGCAATACCTACCATTTATATATGAGGCCGGGAAACGATTTAATCAGTGAAGCAGGCGGACTGCACCGGTTTATGAGCTGGGACAGGCCGATACTCACTGATAGTGGCGGCTTTCAGGTATTCAGCCTGAGTGATCTCCGAAATATAAAAGAAGAGGGTGTTACCTTCAAGTCTCATATCGACGGCTCAAAGCATATGTTTACGCCGGAACTGGCGATCAAGATACAGAATGACCTTGGCTCTGACATTATCATGTCATTTGATGAATGCATCCCATACCCGGCTGAATATGATTATGCGAAAAAGTCCCTTGAAAGAACGACAAGATGGGCTGCGAGGTGTAAGGAAGCCCATCTGAATACGGATAAGCAGGCACTGTTCGGCATCGTGCAGGGGGGAGTATACGCAGATCTGAGGCAACAGAGCGCCAAAGAGCTTGTAAAGCTTGACTTCCCCGGCTATTCCATCGGAGGCCTCAGTGTAGGGGAACCGGCTGAGGATATGTACAAGATGCTGGAATGCACTGTGCCTCTGCTGCCGGAAGATAAGCCAAGATACCTGATGGGCGTTGGAAGTCCGGATTATTTAATAGAAGGAGCCATCCGCGGGATCGATATGTTCGATTGCGTATTGCCGACACGTAACGGCAGGAATGGAACTGTCATGACAAGCAGGGGAAGAATCATTGTCCGCGACGCGAAATATGCCAGAGATTTCAGCCCGATGGATCCTGAATGCGACTGTTACGCCTGCAGAAACTTTACAAGGGCGTATATAAGACATCTGATCAAAGCACAGGAGGTTCTGGGCATCAGGCTTACAACCTGGCACAATTTAAAATTCCTGTTGGACTTGATGAAAAAGGTAAGACAAGCTATAATGGAAGATAGGCTTGGGGATTTTAGAAATGAATTCTTCAGTACATATGGTTATAAGCTGTAGACTTTGAACTACAAACTGGATTATTAAGGTTATTTGAATAGCCTATAATAAAATAAATTATTTTAGTGGAGGAGAACTATGCCGAACAGCCTTTTAGTGACAGTTGGCTATCTTGTATTTTTTATAGGAATCATGTATTTATTGATATTCCTACCCCAGAAGAAAAGGGACAAAAAAGCTAAGGCAATGCTGGAATCGCTTCAGGTAGGGCATAATGTAGTCACTATTGGTGGTGTTTCCGGAAAGATCATTAACATCAAGGATGACGAAGTTACTGTTGAGACCGGAGTTGAAAGAGCGAAGATCAATGTTAAGAAGTGGGCGATAAAAGAAGTAATAAAACCGGCCGAATCCTGATAATAAAACTATGGGGGCGCATAGCCCCCAAGGCGCAATTTGTAATACGAATTCGCCGGATTAAATATGTTCTATTCCTGCCTGTACTGTAATAAGTATATATATAAAAACTAGTACAGGAGGTATTAGCATGCTCAAAACATCGAATCAGATGTCGAAACCGGCTGTGAATGAGAGCATGAGCCTTGTGGCCGTATTAAAGGGAATTCTGGCGGCATACATCATAACAATACCGGCGTTTATGTTGTTTGCGTTGATATTGGCCAATACGGATTACTCACAAAAGTTGATTACACCGGCAGTTGTTATTACTACTATAATCAGTGTGCTGACTGCAGGATCGATTTCCACACGCGGGTTAAAGAACAAGGGTTGGCTAAACGGCAGCATTGTAGGCTTTTTATACATGTTGATCCTGTATTTGTCAAGCAGCTTGATCTACAGGAATTTCGTAATTGACAAGTATGTGGTCACAATGGTTGTGATAGGCATCCTGACAGGAGCAATCGGTGGGATTATCGGTATAAACATCAAGAAAAGCACTAAATATAAGCATGCTGGTATTTGAAATGCGTACATTATATTTAGAATGTGAATATTTAAAATGCGAATATTTTAGATGCGTAGTTCTATAAAGCTTATATCTGAGAAGCGTAACAAAATACCTTTTCAACATTATGGCAGTGTGTTATAATTATGAACGCAAACTATGGATTTATCAGGTATATTTGAAGCATTTGGGAGGGATACATATGAAGCATATAAAGACTATCAACAGTGCAGTACTTAAGAAGGATCTTAAGAATACCGGCTGCGGCGAATGTCAGACATCCTGTCAGTCAGCCTGCAAAACCAGCTGTACAGTGGCAAATCAGAAATGCGAAAAGAGATAAATTAGTCAGCGAAGCAAAGCCGTGACAGCGGGGGGCTCTGAGCCACTCGCTGTTTTGTATGCGTACGTTTGCAGGTCTTAAGAAACACCGGACTGATAATGTGGCTTTTCAATAGTATACAGGGAGATCAATATGATACATAAATTCAGGATACATGATACGAATATAGTTTTAGATGTAAACAGCGGAGCGGTACATGTACTCGATGACCTGGCCTATAACCTGCTGGACAGCTTCAATGAGGCCGGCGAACTGAATGCAGGCAACGAACTGAATGCAGGTGGTGGGGTGAACGCGGCTGGTGAACAGGAGGATTACATCAACGCGGTTGGTGAGTCACTTGTTGCTGAATTTTCAGGCGAATATAGCCTTGAAACAGTATTGGAGGCAATTGCGGAGATAAAGGAATTGAAAGAAAGCGGACAGCTGTTTTCGGAGGACAACTTCGAGGAATATCTGTCAGCAAATATTGAAAATAACGAAAAACAGCCGGTTGTCAAGGCACTTTGTCTCCATATAGCGCATGACTGCAATCTTCGCTGCAGATATTGCTTTGCATCGACAGGAGATTTTGGAACAAGCAGGAAGCTCATGCCTGCAGAAATTGGGAAGAAAGCGATAGATTTCCTTATTGAAAAATCCGGCACCAGACGCAATCTGGAAGTGGACTTTTTCGGAGGGGAACCGATGTTGAACTTCGATGTTGTAAAGGAGATCGTGGAATATGCATTGGGACGTGCGGAACAGACCGGCAAGCATTTCAGGTTCACACTGACTACGAATGCTGTCCTGCTAAAGGAAGAACACAGGCAATTCATCAATAAATATATAGGAAACATTGTGCTCAGTATCGATGGAAGGCCGGAGGTTAACGACAACATGCGTCTGCGTGCAGATGGCCGCGGCACCTACAGCGACATATTGCCCAAAATAAAGGAGATGGCGGATTCAAGAGGTCAGGAAGGCTATTATGTCAGAGGTACATTCACGCGTGAAAACCTGGATTTTTCACAGGATGTCTTGCATCTGGCGGATCTTGGCTTCAAACAGATCTCAATAGAGCCGGTCGTGGCGGCAAAGGATTCCGGTTTTGACATCCGTCAGGAGGATCTGCCACAGCTTTTCAATGAATATGAAAAACTTGCTCTGGAATATGTGAAAAGGTACAAGGACTCGAAGGGCTTCAACTTTTTTCATTTCATGCTGGATCTGGAGCATGGGCCATGTGTTGTCAAACGGCTCAAAGGCTGCGGTTCCGGACATGAATATTTGGCTGTCACTCCGGAAGGGGATTTGTATCCATGTCATCAATTTGTCGGTATGGAAAAGTTCAAAATGGGAAACGTTAATAATGGCACAACGATAGATATGGCAATCCGTAAACTGTTTGTAAAACAGACGATTTACTCGAAGCCTGACTGCAAGCAGTGCTGGGCAAGGTTTTTTTGCAGCGGAGGCTGTGCTGCCAATGCGTGGCAGTTCAATAATTGTTTGGACAAGCCTTACTCCATTGGCTGCGAGTTAGAGAGAAAAAGGGTCGAATGTGCGTTATGGGCCAAGACGATGGAGTTTTCGGAAGAATAGATAAATAGCATGTCGTAAGAATATATAAATAAAAATAGAAAAGAGGCAATAACCAGTAAGGGTGGGGTGGTCGATATGATAACGGTAAAGGATATTAAAAAAAGTGAGGAAGTTAAGAATTTTTTGCTGATCGCAGAGAGACAGATGCAGGTTCTTGGTTATACGGAGCATTCTTTCAGGCATGTTTCGCTTGTATCCGCAAACGCAGGCAGGATACTGGAACAGCTTGGGCATTCTGAAAGGGATGTGGAATTGACAAAGATCGCAGGCTACCTGCACGATATTGGCAATGCGGTAAACAGAACCGATCATGCTCATTCGGGAGCGATCATGGCGTATGGCCTGCTGACAAAAATGGGTATGGAAATCTTCGAGGCTGCTGAAATAATGCATGCGATAGGGAATCATGATGAAAAGACCGGCACTGCAGTCAGCAACATATCAGCGGCTTTGATACTGGCGGATAAATCGGATGTTCACAGGAGCAGGGTCAGGAATACCGATTTTGCTACATTTGATATACATGACAGGGTCAATTATGCAGTCGAAAAGTCGGTGATTTCAATCGATAAAGATGTAAAGACTGCTGAATTAACATTAGAGATCGACACAATTATTTGCCCTGTGATGGACTACTTTGAGATATTTCTGACAAGGATGACAATGAGCAGAAAAGCTGCAGAGTTTTTAGGCCTGCATTTTCAATTGCTGATCAATGGCAACCGACTGCTGTAAACGGGTTATGCTATCTGTTTTACAAGGGGGAATAAGTATTGACTCGCTTGTACGATAGTTATATAATATGTCATGCAAACAAGTAAAAAATAAGGGGGAAATCTACAGATGAAAGGAAACAACGGGGTAAAGTTTTTCCTGGTTATTGTCACAATCGCAGTACTTACCTATATCTGCGCTTCCGGCAATTTCTTCGGGATCAAGGTGCCCGGAGCCTATTACAATATCAGACAGGGTATTGATATAAATGGCGGAATCGACGCACAGCTATTCGCAGTGGGTCTCGACAAAGCACCTACTCAGGAACAGCTTGATTCAGCAAAAACAGTTATTAATAAGAGATGTGATAAATTAGGTATATTTGATAGACTTGTCACCACGAATGTCCAGAATGGAAGTATCTTTGTTGAAATCCCGTGGAAACCCGGTGAAACAAATTATGACCCGGATAAAGCAATTCAGGAGATCGGAGCAACGGCACTTCTGACTTTCCGTGAAGTCGATGAGACAAAGAAGGATGAGGACGGAAATTATCTGCCACTGGATGATAAGATAATACTTCAGGGTGATGACATAGTTGATGCATCGCCGCAGAAGAATACTGAGTCCGGCGGAATGCAGGTATCCTTTACATTAAGCGCTGCAGGCAAAACAAAATTTGCAGAAGCTACAGGCCGGCTGATTGGAAAACCGATCGCTATTTTTATGGATGATCAGTTTATATCAGCTCCAAATGTTGAATCACATATTACCAATGGCGATGCAAGAATCACGCTCGGCTCGGCTAGTGATAATGCAGCCGTCGCAGAAGCAAAGGATCTTGCAGAAACGATTAGATCCGGTTCAATACCGTTCAAGCTTGAAGCAAAATATGTAAACTCTATAAGCTCTCTGCTTGGCAAAGGAGCACTGGATATCACAGTCAAAGCGTTTATTCTGGCATTTATTCTCGTTTGCGTGTTTATGATCAGTTATTACAGACTCCCAGGAATACTTGCGTGCATAGCGTTGGTAGGACATACCGTACTTCAGCTCCTCTTCATTTCGTGGACTGGAATGTCGCTGACGTTGCCTGGACTTGCCGGCGTCATCCTGACAATCGGTATGGGTGTTGACGCAAACATTATCATTTTTGAAAGAATAAAGGAAGAACTCCGTAATGGAAAGACCCTGCGTGCAGCTATCGATGTGGGCTTTAAAAGAGCCTTTACAGCTATACTGGATGCTAATATGACTACTCTGATTGCTGCCGCAGCTTTGTATATATTCGGTACCGGTGCGTTGGTTTCATTCGCAATGACACTTGGACTTGGCGTAATGCTCAGCTTCCTGACAGCAGTTACAGTTTCAAGAATAATGATAAAATCAGTCGCAGATCTCGATATAGCCAAGCATCACTGGCTGTACGGCGTATAGGGGGTGCCTAAATGATAGATTTGATTGGTAAAAAATATTACTTCTTTGCATTATCCGGTTTGCTGATACTGGCGGGGTTTGTTGGACTGCTTGTAAATGGCGTTAAGCTTGATATACAATTCCAGGGCGGTACCAGAATGTCGGTTCAGATGCCAAGTAATGATTATGATACGAATAAGGCAGTCGACCTGGTGAAAGAAACAATTGGAAAGACTGCAACAGTAATGAAATCACAAACTTACAATGCCAATGATACGGCGAGCAAGCTTAACATTATGGTTCTGGATATCGCCAGTTCGGATACCCTGGATCAGGATCAGCGTTCCAAGCTGTTGACAGCCATAAGAAGTGAGTTTAATGTTAAAGAAGACGCTGAAGTAAATGTAAACAGTATTGCTCCGTTTATTGGAAACGAAATCAAGACAAAGGCTTTATATGCAATTTTTTGGTCATCACTGATCATCGTCCTTTATGTGTGGTGGAGATTCAAGATCATGTCCGGACTTTCTGCAGGTGTAATGGCAATTGTAGCCCTGCTGCATGATATATTGATTATGTGCTCGGTATACTTCATCTTCAAGATACCGCTCAACGACTCCTTCGTTGCCGCGGTACTGACTGTCATAGGTTATTCGATGAACGATACGATCATCATCTATGACAGAATCAGAGAGAACAGCAATCTGCTCCGCAAGGTGCCGATCGGCGAACTTGTCAACAAGAGTGTTGTACAAACACTGAACAGGTCAATCAATACGGTTGTAACCGTTTTGATCTGTATTGTAACGCTGTTCATATTTGCTTCGTACAACAATATCACGTCTGTAAAAGAATTTACACTGCCGTTGATCGTTGGTATTTCAAGCGGCATGTATTCTTCAATATTCGTAGCAAGCTCACTGTATGTTGTTTGGAAGGAAAGAGGAGCCAGGAAGAAGATTTCAGGCAAACCCGCAAGAGCATAAAGCTATTTGCTGAAAATACTATTTGATATAAAATGAAGGAATCGGTACTAACGTGCCGGTTCCTTTATTTTACTAAAAAAATCTCACCAAGGTGACTGCTCAAATTTGATTTGAGAAGATTAAAATAGAAAATAGAAAATATATGTTTTAACATAATCCTGTAGTAAAACATTACTTATAATAGGAGTATATTATGAAATTAAGCGCATATTGTATGAACTGTCTTGTAAAACGGCAGTTGGAAAACATCACGAACCATGAAGATGAAGAACTGAAATCCAAATATATGAAAAGAATCCTATACACCATTTCTGAAGCAAATGAACAGGAAACCGCCCCAATAATCTTTGCTAAAATTAATAAATTACATCAGGAATATTTCGGCGAACCTTATAGCTTTGAGGCATTGAAAAAGCAGTACAATATTATGATGCTTCAAAAAGAAGAAAGTATATGGAATAAAATTCAGGCTTCGGATGATAGCTTGCAAGAGGCATTAAAATATTCAAGAATAGGTAATTATATTGATTTTGGTACCATGGAAAATATAGATGATAATAAGTTGAATAATTTATTAGAATCAATCCAGCAAGAACACATTGATAGCAGACAATATCAGGCATTTACAAAAGAATTACAAAATGCTGCCGAACTTGTTTACTTAACCGATAATTGTGGCGAAGTGGTTCTTGATAAACTTTTGATAAAATGTATCAGGAATGAATATCCCCAAATTCATGTTACTGTAATTGTAAGAGGGGAAAAGGTCTTAAACGATGCCACAATGGAAGACGCAGAGATGGTAGGTCTGACAGAGATTGCAGATGTAATTGACAATGGAACTGAAATTGCAGGTACTTGTTTAGAACTAATCGATATAGTAGCAAAAGAATGCATTGAAGCTGCTGATGTGATTATTTCCAAGGGGCAGGGAAATTTTGAAACATTAAGTGGGTGTGGACTGAATATTTACTATATATTTCTTTGTAAGTGCGAATGGTTTGTAAAAAGATTTGGGATGGAACAATTTAAAGGCGTTTTTGTTAATGACAGGAATTGCTTCCTGTGATGTGTATTTTATGAGAAGGAGATATGCTGAAAGAGGTATAGGGAAAAGGAAATCGTGAAAAACCCCATGATTGGGATATATTTACACAGTTAATGCTTTCAGTATGGATAAGAAGACTTACGATTGAAGGGAGTAAGTAAAATGATTCAGAATGAAAAAGTACTCAACGGTAAAGTTGCAGTGATAACTGGCGCGGGCAGAGGTATTGGCAAAGCGATAGCGATAGCTTATGCCAGGGCAGGTGCTTCAGTGGTTTGTGCTGCTCGTACGATTGTTGAGATCGAAGCTGTTGTAAAGGAGATTACTTCCTATGGAGGAAAGGCAATAGCCATAAAAACAGATGTTACTTGTGCGGAATCAGTCAATGAATTGTTCAGACAGGCAGCAGGCCGTTTTGAAGGCATAGATATCGTTGTGATCAATGCCGGGGGTAATTATGATCGCGAAACTGTTGAAACGAGCGACATTGAAAATTGGCGGAAGACTATGGAAGTGAATTTGTTTGGCGCCTATTATTGTACACAGGCAGCAATTCCGTTTCTAAAGCAGCGCGGATCAGGGAAAATCATCACGATCGGATCGGGATTAGGACACCGCGGACTCGCAGGAGGCTCGGCATATGCATGTTCAAAAGCCGGACTATGGATGCTGACACGGATATTGGCACAAGAACTCTGGCAGTATGGGATTAGTGTGAATGAATTGATTCCGGGGCCAGTTCTTACAACAATTGATGACAATGTAAATACACCTGTGAAAACTGTAGCTTCTATTGAAAGTGAGTGGACTAAAAAGCCCGGGGATGTTGTTCCGCTTGCTTTGTTCATGGCAAGTCAGCCGGATATCGGTCCGACAGCGCAAAGCTTCAGTCTGATGCGCCGGGATAATTAAGGTACAAAAGCTTCGCAATAATGATCTGTAATTCATATTCAGTGCTGGCAAGGATGCTGTTTGCTCAATGCTGGCAAGCATGCCGCCTGCTCAATGATGGCAAGGATGCTGT
>DBTX01000051.1:32478-32722 GCA_002307275.1 Hungateiclostridiaceae bacterium UBA1305 | reverse complement strand
TGGCAAGGATGCTGTTTGCTCAATGCTGGCAAGCATGCCGCCTGCTCAATGATAGCAAGTATGATGTCTGCTCAATGATAGCAAGGATTTTGCCTGATCAATGATAACAATTGATTTTTAGTATGTGCTGTGATATCCTGATTGTAAAAGATTGACGGTATCTTAACCGAACCGTACGTAAAAAATTATAAATGGTCAAATACTGCTTTGAGCCTGAAAGGCCAGAGACAGGACAGAAATGGTT
>DBTX01000051.1:5452-32153 GCA_002307275.1 Hungateiclostridiaceae bacterium UBA1305 | reverse complement strand
GTTTTTTATTTGCGTGAAACTTTTTACTAAACATTATAGGAGGCTGCCATGGAAAAGAGATTTACTGTAAATGATTTTGATGAATCAAAAAAAAGCCGGAGAAAAATAACAATGCTCACAGCATATGACTATCCAACGGCTAAATTGATGGATGAAGCCGGAGTGGATTCGATACTGGTCGGGGATTCCCTCGGAATGGTCGTGCTTGGATATGAGGATACAACAAAGGTGACCATGGAAGATATGCTGCATCATACGAAGGCAGTAACGAGAGGTGTCAAAAAGGCCATGGTCATAGCAGATATGCCATTTCTTTCTTACCATCTCGGAAGAATTGAAAGTGTCAGGAATGCGGGGCGTCTGCTTGGCGAGGGTGGCTGTTCGGCAGTCAAGCTGGAAGGCGGCAGAGCAGTGACCGATGATATCAGGGCAATTATCAGTGCAGGCATCCCTGTCATGGGTCATTTGGGATACACACCGCAATCAATAAATCTTTTTGGCGGACATAAGGCACAGGGTAAAACGATTGACACAGCAAGAAGAATTGCAGAAGATGCAAGGCTTTTACAGGAGGCCGGTGTTTTTTCACTGGTGCTTGAGTGTGTTCCATTCAGATTGGCCGGGCTGATCAGCAAAAGCCTGGAGATACCCGTTATAGGAATAGGCTCAGGAAACGATTGCGATGGGCAAGTGCTTGTGATACATGATGTTCTTGGACTTGGAAGCTTCTCACCAAAACACGCAAAGGTCTATGCCGATGTTGCAGGTATTTCTGCATCAGCAGTAAGGAACTATATTGAAGAAGTCAAAGAGGGCGTATTCCCGACGGAAAAGAATTCTTTCATCATGGAAGAGGATGCATATAAACAGATAGAGAGAGAGCTTAAGGGGTAAAAAAATATGAGAGTAATTGATAATATAAGCGGGTTAAAGGCCATCATACGGGCGCAGAAAGCAGCGGGCAGGACAATAGGATTTGTCCCGACAATGGGTTACCTGCATGAAGGCCATTTGTCGCTGGCACGGGCTTCAGTTGCAGAAAATGATTTTACCGTGATAAGTATTTTTGTCAATCCGATACAATTTGGAGTTAACGAGGATTTAGACAAGTACCCCAGAGATTTTGCCGGAGATACCGCCAAGGCTGAAAGCTGTGGTGTGGATGTCATTTTCATGCCTTCTGTGCAGGAAATGTATCCTGCCGGTTACAGCACCTATGTAGAGTTATCCGGGGAAATCACCGGCAAGCTGTGCGGTAAATCCCGTCCTGGACATTTCAGGGGGGTTGTTACAGTGGTAACCAAGCTCTTCAATCTTGTCGAACCGGATAAGGCTTATTTCGGACAGAAGGATGCACAGCAGGCTGTGATCATTACCAGGATGGCAAGAGAGTTGAATATGAATCCGGAAGTTGTTACATGTCCTATTATCAGGGAACCTGATGGTCTTGCGATGAGTTCCAGAAATGTTTACCTCAACACAGAGGAACGAAAGGCGGCACTGGTCCTTTCATCATCCCTTTTCCAGGCAGAAGCCGGAATAAGAGCAGGAGAAAGAAATGCAGAAAGGATACTTGCCGGTATCGTGAAGAATATTAAAGAAGAAAGCATTGCACAGCTTGAGTATGCTTCTCTGGTAAATGCCGAGACTCTTGAGGATGTCAAGCTAATAAAGGGAAAGGTGCTTATTGCACTGGCGGTTAAATTTGGAAGAACAAGACTTATTGATAATATTGCTGTGGAGGTGTAAAATGTTTCTGACACTGATGAAATCCAAAATACACAGAGCTGTTGTAACGGAAGCCAACCTCAACTATGTTGGCAGTATTACAATAGATGAAGATTTAATGGATAAAGCAGATATTTTGATTAATGAAAAGGTGCAAATCGTCAATAATAATAATGGACAAAGGTTTGAAACCTATGTAATACCAGGTGAACGCGGAAGCGGCACTATTTGTTTGAACGGCGCGGCCGCCAGGCTGGCTCACCCTGGCGATATCATCATTATCATGGCTTACGCACTGATAGACAGGGAAGAGGCAAAGAGCTTCAGACCCAGAATTGTTTTATTAAATGACAGCAACAAGGTAAACAGGATAAAGAACGAAGAAATACATGGCCTTACAGAGTGATAACATACAATTCATCAAATGAATTGTGATGCCTGTGAAGACAGAACCACCAGGATTTCTTTAATGTATTGGAGGGTGTGACCATGGAAACATTTTATTATCCGGTAGTTATGGTGGAAAATGCAGAAGAGCTTGAAATGGTTACTTCTTATTGCGATGAATATAAGATTAGCTTTCAATTTCTTGACAATGATCTGAACAATTTTCCGGCTCATGTACTGCTTTATTGTGAGAAGGAAGATTTCTCTCTGTTTCTGGAGTCAATATAACGAGGCGATAAATGACCACCACCTCAATGACTCTTTTGCTACGAAAAAAGCCTGGATGGCGGGTATCTTTCCGGATTTCAGGCGGTGAGCATATCTCCTGTCCCGGATGCATGGGCGAGCCGCAAGCTTTGCTTGCGGCCAGCCTAATTGAAACAAAAAGAGAGAAGGAAATTTTTTTACAATAGAAAAATTCCCTTCTGAACAGAGGCATTATAAAACCGGCGGATTATTCATAGCGCCGGTTTATAGTACTATTATAAGAATAAAGGGGCTTGATGCCCCTGGTAAACCTATTGCTTCTTGAATACGAAATCCATTACAAGACCGCCTATGATTGCTTCTGCGGCAAGTGTAAAGCTTGTAATGACAATTGCTTTTGAAACCATATCGAAATACGAATTATAGGGAAGAAGCGTATTATTGAGTAAAACCAATAATGTGCCTATTGCAAAGATTCCGAAGAATACATAACTGCCGTATTTAATAAGGGCCTTAGGCAATTTCCCCATATTTGCGTATGCTGTAAGTATTTTCTCTATATTTTTCAGCAGGTTGGATTGCACTGACCTCACACCCCTTTCTAATCAATTTTATTACTTAAGCCGATATCCCTTACATGTTAACATAATCTTATATATACAGCAAGTTTTAATGTTTACCATCGAAAACAGCATGAATATGGAAAGACTACACAGTATTATAAAAATATGATATAATCAATTAATAATTGTGTCCGGGAGAATGCATATGAAGAAAGTATTTATCAGTGTTAACGACTGTACATCCGGTATGCAGATTGCGGAAAATATCTTCAACGAGTACGGTGCAATAATAATTGCAGAAAATACCAAACTGGACAACTTTATCATAGACAGGGTCAAAACTCTCGGTCTTGTGAAGATAAAGGTCTATAACAATAACGATGACATGATTGTTGTAAGCGGTACTGAACTTTTCAGGGCGCAATATAATGAAAACATCATTGTTGTTAAAAGTATTCTTCACGACATTTCAATTGGTAGGGAAATTACTCCGGAGAAAGTAAATCAAGCGACAGACTCCATTGTAGCCAGGATAAATGAAAACAGGGATATCGTATCCTGCATTAACCAGATACGTGAAGTAGATGATTATACATATACTCACAGTGTAAACGTTTCCTTGCTTTCCATGCTGATCGGTAAGTGGCTGAAATATGATTATTACCAGATCAAATCACTTGTGAGCACCGGTTTGCTGCATGACATCGGCAAAGGAAAAATTTCACCGGACATTTTGAACAAGCCTGGGCCTCTGGATAAGGAAGAGCTTGAAGAGATCAAGAAGCACCCCATTTATGGTTACAAACTCGCTGAACAACTACCAGGCATAAATGATGATACACTCAAGGGCATATTGATGCATCATGAAAGGGAGGATGGCTCCGGTTATCCTTTCGGGCTTAAGGGCGATAAGATTCATGATTTTGCAAAAATTGTAGCTGTAGCCGATATATATGATGCAATGACCTCCAATAGGTCATACCGAAATATGCAATGCCCTTTTGACGTTCTTGAACGAATTGAAAAGAATAGCTTCGGTACATTGGATCACAGGGTTGTAAGTGTTTTCCTAAAAAATATCGCTTCATACTATATGGGGGATTTTGTAAAACTCTCCACAGGCGATATCGGAGAAATCGTTTTTATAAACCCACTTAATGTATCGAAGCCTATCATTAAAGTTGATAATGTTTATTTTGACCTTTCTCATGATAAGGAGATAAAGGTATTGGAACTGATATGAACAAAGAGGATACCGTGAATATTTGAAGGTGAAAAAAATATTCCCTTTTAATATGATAATTGAATTGATTAAACGACAGTTTTATGGAAAATAAGCTGTCGTTTTTTATTTTATTTGTCGAATACCTTCCCAAAACATAGAAATTACACGAAACATTTTTATAGGATGCTTGACATTAATAAGTTATAATTGTCAAGGTAAAAGGGTGCAAATGATTTTATTTTGAGGGGGAAAATACTATGGTAAGTAAGTTTCTGGAGAAGAAGGTAGAAGTTATACTGGATGGTTCTTGCCAAAGAGGAGAAAATTCATTGGAGTTGGAATACTATCTTCTGGAAAGCGATTTTGAAGGATGCATGGGTGGGCAGTTGAGTTCTGAAGATGAAGATAGAAAATCGCAAAAGGAATATGGTATCGAAATAGTTAAAAAACACCTTGGAATACTTAATGAAAGAAGGCAATTTGGTAATATCTTCAATACAAAAGAAAAGACAAAGGAACTGATTGACATACTTGTAAAAAATACAGTCACCCCGTCCACACTTCCATACATTCTTGACGACTTGCTCGGACAATAGGATCTTGAGCGGTCCTGCTGCATAGAGTAAGTTCATGATTATGTCGAGTCCCCGATTATATAAATAATTATTTTTTCAGAAGGATAAACGCATTATATTGTAGAATATATTAATAGACATTTAATTCTCATCTCAGTTTTACCGTGGGATGAGTTTTTATTTATAAAACTTATTTTATTGCAAAATTATTATAAAAAAGAAGGATTATAAATAATTGTGTCGAACATTAATTAAAGTATTTGAAGGTAGTGTCTGGTTTATTGACAGGAGAAGTAATAATATTCGATTATCGACCAATAATATCATTATAGTGTGAAAACACGCCGGACGCATGGGCGAGCAGTTGGCTGTAGTCAACGACCGGACTTGCCGAAAGGCAAATTGAAGGATGATGGATGTATACCAGGTATTCAGATGAACTTATTGAAGAAATTCGCATAAATAATGACATAGTGGATGTAGTTTCTGAATATGTGAGACTGGAGAAACGCGGTAAAAATTATTTCGGTCTCTGTCCATTCCATAGAGAAAAGACGCCCTCCTTCAGTGTTGAATCGGGAAAACAGATATTTTATTGTTTCGGTTGCGGAAAAGGCGGTAATGTATTTCAATTTGTATCATTAGCTGAAAAGCTTGATTACATTGAGTCTGTGAGATTACTGGCCGATAGGGCGAAGATTGTCCTACCGGAAAGTGATGATACCGAGCAGGCTGAAAAAGCCAAACTGAAACAGCTGGTTTTGAATATAAATCTGATAACTGCCAGATATTATAATGATGTTCTTAATTCAAGGCACGGGGAACCGGCAGCGGCGTACCTGAAGAAAAGAGAAATCTCCGGGAATACGGTAAGGAAATTCGGGATCGGTTATTCCACGGACGAGTGGGACAACCTGTACCAGCACCTGAGGTCAGAAGGATTTGATGATGAACAGCTGCTCCAAAGCGGTCTGGTTTTGAAAAGCAGTAAGAGCACGCTGTATGATCGTTTTAAAGGCAGATTGATTTTCCCTATTTTTGATGTAAGGGGAAATGTACTTGGTTTTGGCGGCAGAGTTCTGGATAACTCGCTTCCAAAGTATGTAAATTCACCGGAGACACCGGTTTATAGCAAGGGGAAGCATTTATACGCGTTAAACTTTGCAAAGAACTCGGACAGCAAAAAGCTGATCGTTGTCGAAGGTTATATGGATGTGATTTCGCTCCATCAAAGCGGTATCAATAACGTTGTGGCATCTTTGGGAACAGCTTTGACAGACAGCCAGGGACGCATACTAAAAAAATATGCGGATGAAATTGTAATATCATATGATGCGGATACTGCGGGACAGGCTGCCACGCAACGCGGGCTGGATCTGCTGAACGAAATGGGCTGTAGCGTAAAAGTATTGACTGTACCGGATGGGAAGGACCCTGATGAGTATATCAGAAAAAACGGACCGGATGGATTCAAAAAGCTTGTTGACAGCGCATTGTCGCTGGTGGAATACAAAATAAAGGTTTTAAGGAGTGAGCAGGATTTAACGGCAACGGAAGGAAAGATCGCATTTCTGAATAAGGCTGCAATCGTTTTGTCGAAGGTCGACAATATCATGGAACGGGAAATGTACATAAAAAAGTTATCCCGGGAATATGAAATATCGGAAGATGCAATACTTTCAGAAGTGATGAGAAGAACAAAACCCGCTGCAAAGCAAAGCCTTAAGATCGCCAATGCAGTGGAAGCAGCAAGGAAGGTTACAACAGCCGGAGATGAAATTGATGAGAAGTTATTACATGACGAAAGGCTAATACTGTCGTTATTATGTGTTGACAACAGCACATACAAGACAGTTAAAGAGAATTTTAATACAATGTTTTTCACCAGTGCTGAAAATACGAGGGTAGCAGAGTTGGTATTCAGCAGATTGGAAAATAGAAGGGATTTTACTCCTGCAGAGTTACTGGACGCAGTTAATCCGGAGGACACAGGCAAGTTTGCAAGAATTTTAAAGGAAGAATGTTATTGTGATGATAATCGAAGGGCAATTTTGGGTAAAATTAGGGATATAGGCGTATTGAAGGCTGAAAAGAGACAAAAGCAGATACTTGAGCAGTTAAATGACAAAAGTAAATTGTCAGAAGGAGATGTTGACAAATTAAAACAGGAACTCAAAGATATGACACAAAAGATGAACAATATAAAAGGAATGTAATATTACGCAGAGAAAGGAGGGGTAAATAATGAAAGCTACAAATATCGACAATAATGCAAATAGAAAGTCCATTTTAAAAGAACTGGTTGAAAAGGGAAAAACAAAGGGAATGCTGACATATAAGGAAATAATGGATGCATTCGAAGAGGTAGAACTGGAACCGGAACAGATAGAGAAGATATATGAAACAGTTGAAAATATGGGCATAGATGTCGTAGGAGATATCGATGAAGAAATAAAGGATCTCCAGAATACCGAGGAAGAGTTGGATTTAACACTTCCTGAGGGTATAAGCATTGATGATCCTGTCAGAATGTATCTGAAGGAAATCGGGAAAGTACCCCTGCTGTCTGCTGATGAGGAGATAGAACTTGCCAAGAGAATGGAAAAGGGTGACAACGAAGCGAAAAGAAGACTGGCAGAAGCGAATCTTAGGCTTGTTGTCAGTATTGCCAAGCGTTATGTGGGAAGAGGGATGCTTTTCCTCGACCTGATTCAGGAGGGAAACCTTGGCCTTATAAAAGCTGTAGAGAAGTTTGATTACAGAAAAGGCTATAAATTCAGCACATATGCCACATGGTGGATCAGACAGGCTATTACAAGAGCAATAGCGGATCAGGCAAGGACAATAAGAATACCCGTACACATGGTTGAAACGATCAACAAGCTTATAAGGGTTTCAAGGCAGTTATTGCAGGAACTGGGCAGAGAGCCTCATCCTGAGGAAATTGCGAAGGAAATGAACATGACGGTGGACAAGGTGAGGGAAATTATGAAAATTTCCCAGGAACCGGTCTCACTCGAGACTCCTATTGGTGAAGAGGAAGACAGCCATCTTGGTGATTTCATACCGGATGATGACGCTCCGGCACCGGCTGAAGCAGCTGCATTCACTCTGCTTAAGGAGCAATTGATTGATGTGCTGGACACACTTACTCCAAGGGAAGAGAAGGTTCTCAGACTGCGATTCGGGCTTGATGACGGCAGGGCCAGGACTCTTGAAGAAGTAGGGAAGGAGTTCAACGTCACCAGAGAAAGAATCAGGCAGATAGAAGCCAAGGCGCTGAGGAAGCTCAGACATCCAAGCAGAAGCAAAAAATTGAAGGATTACCTTGATTGATAAAAAACTCGAGTAAGGGAAAAATTTTTTGAGGGTAGTTTTGTAACGTATATACGCAAAAAGCATTTATAACTACATTTATGAAATACAGGGGTTTTGTCAAATACAGTTTATAAACAGGATAATAACAGAAAAGCACACATGACGGGGTTTTGTAAAATCCAATATGTGTGTTTTTTTGTCTCATGGATTCTATACATATAGTAGCGGTATATTTGTTGAATTAAATTATAAAAAAGAATATACTATAAGTGAAAGGATAAGTGAAAGATAAAACAGTGGAAGGAGGCAATGACCATTGAAAGCACAAAATGATGTACAGGTGACGATACGTGTTGATAAAAACCTAAAAGAAAGTGCAGAAAGCTTATTCAGTAAATTGGGAATGAACATGAGCACAGCTTTCAATGTCTTTTTGCACAAGGCGGTTAATGAAAATGCTATCCCATTTGTGGTTAGCGTAAAAGGCCATGGTTTTGGCTTTGGTTATTCATCGGGCGACATCACAAATGCATTTACGTCCGCTGTGAAGAGTGAAATTATAGAGCATCAACAGAATGGTCTTCCTGTTGCACGATATGATAAAGATAAAAAGAAGGCATATTTAGAATTTGCCGATGGTGTACGCGAATATGTCAGTGACTGATAGCAAGAGACAGCCAGTTTTGCTGGTATTTGCGGGGCCGAACGGTTCCGGAAAGACAACAGTTACACGGAGTCTTCCGACATTCGGAACTTATGTAAATGCCGATGACCTGAAAAAAGAATATGATTTGACAGACCTTGAGGCCGCGCAACAGGCAGACATGCTTCGCAGTAAGCTTTTAGACGATGGCGTTGATTTTTCTTTTGAAACGGTTATGTCCACCGAACGAAACTTATTGCTGATGAAAAGAGCTAAAGAACTCGGGTATGTGGTACAATACATTTACGTTCTGACCTGTGATGAAAATATCAATGTGGCCAGGGTAAAGGCACGGTACGCATCCGGAGGGCATGACGTGCCGGAGGATAAAATCCGTGTCCGATATCACCGTGCGTTGGCTTTGCTTCCAAAAGTAATTGCCGTTTGCGATAAAATCCTTGTTTATGATAATTCTGTTATGCCCTGCCTGATTTTCAGCAAAGAAGATGGTCAATTAAAGCTTTACCCGAATGAGTATTGGCCGGAAGCAGCATTACAAAAAATTATTGGTTAGTGTTTAAGGCCTCGGGTGTTGAATAAGGAGGTACAGATATGCCACGAAGATTGACAGAATACAACCTTTTATTTTCATGCCCCGGAGACGCATACACGGAGTGTCATGCGGTCATAAATACTGCTGTTGAGGACTTTAATAAATATGCCAAATCTAGCCTATCGATAGGTGTCAATTTGGCTCACTGGTCAACGGACAGCTATCCTCAGTCTGGCGGTTTGTAGTGCGTAACAACGGCACAACATTCGATGAGGACATCGAGATTAGTTTGACTCTCCCTCATAATAGCTTGATGAAAGCTGACGATCTCCCAGTTCCATTGTTTGATTGGGAGATTACTTTTGTAATGTAGAATGTAGATATACTCGAGCTACTCGAGTCACATCGAGTTTTTTCTTTATTTCCCTCTTGACCTGCGTTACGAGCGCAAGTATAATATTATTTGTTCGTTCCTCAATAGCTCAGTTGGTAGAGCATGCGGCTGTTAACCGCAGGGTCGTAGGTTCGAGTCCTACTTGAGGAGCCATAAGGGCCTTTAGCTCAGTTGGTTAGAGCAACCGGCTCATAACCGGTTGGTCCGGGGTTCGAGTCCCTGAAGGCCCACCAGAAAGAAAAACAGCGTCCATTGCGACGCTGTTTTTCTTTGTACTCAGATAAAGAGGGACTCGGACCCGGGAGGGCACGAGCCGTGGAGAAAACGCAAAGCATTTTAGGCAAGTGTGCCGAGTCTCTTAAGGCCCACCATAAAGAAAAAGTATCGTCCAATTTGGCAGCTTTCTTTTTCTATATAATTTGAACCGTACTGGTTGGATGAGGCAAGAACATTGAGACGGTTACCACTACATTTAACACAATCCAAAAAACTTTACTAATATTCATTATTATCTAAGCGCTATAATTGTATAGGAATTAATTGAAATATTTATGTAATACATTTATACTTATGTAAATTGTCTAAAAACTCCTCCTACTTTCTAAGCATATAAAGCAATTACAATTGGACAACTTGGAATGATGAACTATTATAGAGGAGGTTTTGGACGCCAAAATAAACTAATTATTTATGGGGGTTAGTACAATGATAAGTGCAAAAAAAATTTCTTCAGCTCTGATATTCTCAATCATCATGACGGTATTCACCACAATCCCTGCAATGGCTTCAGAGGTTTCTGCAGACAAGTATACGTATACATTGTCTGATAAAGTAAGTACACAATCTGAAAAAATTGAACTTGAAGAGTATGATGATAACCAGGAGTTCAGAGATATTCTTGCCGCAGAAAGCAATGAGATTGTTCTTGTTAAAGATGGTGCTGAAATTAACCTTACACCCAAGAAGAAAATATCCGCCGGAGTAAAATATTATGCTACTGATGGAAGCTACGCAGGTAATCTATTCTGGACGATAAACGGTTCGGAGGCTACAGAAGTTGAAGCAAATAAAACAGCAACCGTAAAACTTCACAAGCGTTATGGGGGTTATGATTGTGATCTTTATTATGTATTGAGTATTATCGATTCCGGTAATACTACCAAAATTATTTATAAGGTTACCGACAGTACGGCTGTGCCGGCTTCGGAACCTGCCGTGAATTCATCGGAGCCTGCTGAAAAGCCATCAAAAACGGTAATAGCCGCTGCTACAGCTTCAAAGGTTTTAGTGGATGGCAAGCAGGTTTCTTTTGAGGCATATAACATTAACAGTAACAACTACTTTAAGCTTCGTGACATTGCTATGGTAGTGAATGGAACCGCAAAGAATTTTGAAATAGGATGGGACAGCGAGAATAACGTCATAAAGCTGACATCATGCAAAACATATACCGTTGCAGGAGGAGAACTGGCGGTGTCTGCTAATCCAACAGCTAAGCAGGCAATATTATCCACCTCTAAAGTTTATCTTGATGACCAGGAGATACAGCTTACGGCATATACAATTGGAGGAAACAACTACTTCAAGCTTCGAGATATCGGGCAGGCACTTGGCATCGTTATTACATGGGATTCAAAAACAAGTACGATAGGCATTGATACATCCAGTGAAATATAATTAAAAAAAAGAAAAAGAGCCGACGAACAGGGAGAGGTATTATTAAAATAATGCCTCTCCCTGTTCGTTTTCCGTATTGGCTTAGGTTGGTTTGTTAATTTTCCTTATTAACTATGACTTTATGATGGTACTTTTTCTTTATATCCAGATAAAAAGGGACTCGGACCCTGGAGAAGTGGATGCTTTAGTGACTTTTATTTTCGCTTAAATCATCTATTTGTGAAGCTAACTGTTGTTGCTCTGTCAATGTGAGCAGGGAAGTATGCCTGATGTTTTTTTTCGGCAGATTGCCGGCCAGTGGTGGATCAATCATTGATTCAGCTGCAAATTCAGTATCTCTGGCGGGTTTTCCTGAGAATATGCGCCCCATTTGTTTTAATACTCCATTCCTTTGGTTATTTAGTGTATAATTATTATGCACTTTGAGAACAGCTTTTATAACCGGAGAAAGACATGCAGAAGAATTTGAAATTGAATGCCAGACTTGAGATGATAGCGGAAAGAATTCCACACTGCAGGATACTGACAGATGTCGGGACCGATCATGCTTATATACCGATTTATGCTGTAAAGAACGGGTACTGTGCCAAATCGCTGGCTGTTGACTTGCGCGAGGGGCCGCTTGGAATGGCAAGTGCCAATATAAAAAGGTACGGACTTGGGAAATTTATAGAAACCAGACTTGGGGACGGACTGGAGCCCATCACATCTGATGAATGCGATGTTGTAGTAATTGCAGGTATGGGTGGTTCACTTATACGGGATATTCTCTCATCCTCCATCAGTAAGGCGCAGAATGCCAGGTTATTACTTCTGCAGCCCAATAATGCAGCCGATGTGCTTCGTAAATGGCTTTGCGAAAACGGTTTTGATATTGGTGATGAGACGCTTGTGATTGATGCAGGCAAGCTTTACAGCTTAATAAGCGCAAAATGGACAGGGGCGGCTGTTGCAGGAGATGAATTCGATTACTATATAGGAAACCATCTTTTTGCCGGTGATGACCCTTTGCTTCAAATATATGTTGAGAAGAAAGTAAAGGAACTTGAGGTAGTTATATCAGGCAGGACAAGGGCAAGAAAAGAAAAAAGCAGATCAGCAGTCGAAGGAGAAAATGAAATTGCAGGCAGGCTTTCCATATTAGCCGGAATGAATGCGGAATGGTGTATCGATATAAGAAACAGACTGAAAATATTTCTGGAAATGACACAAGGGCAGAAGCCTGAGAAACCTGAGGAAACTGAGGAAACTGAGGAACATGAGAAACGGAGGAGTGAGTGATGACTGCTTGCAGGGAGATTATTCAATTCATGGAGAAAGCAGCTCCCGTTGAACTGGCTGAGGAATGGGACAATATCGGGCTGCTTGTTGGTACAAGGGAATGTATTGTAAAAAAGATAATGGTCTGTCTGGATATCACTACAGCTTCCGTTAGAGAGGCTGTAGTGAAAAAGGTTGATATGATCATCACGCATCATCCTGTCATATTCAAGGGCATTAAGAGCTTGACACAGGATGATGCAAAGGGTAAACTCCTGTATCAACTGGTGAGAAACAGTATAAGTGTTTACAGTGCTCATACAAACCTTGATTTTGCAGAATCAGGGGTTAATGACCGCCTTGCGGAAGTTCTTGGTCTGAAAGGACTTGAGATCCTTGGAAAGGGTCCGGGTAAAATCGGTTTTTTGGCGGAAGAAAAGACCCTAAGCGAGTATATCGGAATGGTTAAGGATGCTTTGAAGGTACCTTTTGTAAGAGTTATAGGGAAGGTCGACAAAGGTGTGCATAGGGCAGCGGTATTCAGCGGCAGCTTTGATGATGATCTGGAAGCTTTACAAAAAGGTGAGGTGGATGTGCTGGTTACCGGAGATATAAAATACCATTCTGCTTTGGAAGCTGTAGAAGCAGGCCTTTGCATCATTGACGCAGGTCATTTCAACACGGAGAAGATTATACTGCCGATTCTGACAGCATCCCTGGCATCCGGTTTCCCTGATGTCGAGGTATTCCATTTTGACAAGGAAGAAGACCCATTCAATACCTATTGACTATTATTGCAGTAAGCGTTAAGATATAAATCCAGTGCAACATTAGCTTTAAAACTTGTTTGCACAATAATGTTGAGTAAGCCAGATAATCGCAGATACAGTGCCGAAAGGCCGTACCTGAGGAAAGTCCGGGCTCCAGAGGGCAGGGTGCCGGGTAACTCCCGGTGGAGGCGACTTCAAGGAAAGTGCAACAGAGATATACCGCGGAAGAGCAGAGACTAGAAAATAGAAACTAGAGAGAAGAATATAATATTTTCCAGTATATGGTGTCTGATTTCTAGTCTCTGTTCTTACGTAAGGGTGGAAAGGTGAGGTAAGAGCTCACCAGCGGCATGGCAACTTGCCGGACTATGTAAACCCCACCTGGAGCAACACCGCAGAGGGACATATTGGTAGCCCGCCAGTCCCGGGCAGGTGGCTTGAGCCATTCAGAAATGCTTGGCCTAGATAGATGATTATCAAATACAGAACCCGGCTTACAGACTTACTCATACAAATATCAAAAGCACCCTCTATCAAGGAGGGTGTTTTTGTTACGGCCATTTACTTTGTAAATCCGGCCCAATAGTCGGATTCGAAGAACTGCGCTATTACAGGTTTCAATGCCCTCCGAGACTTTCTTTGCTACAGGCTCGTCTGAAATTAAAACCTGAATTATTTTTCTTATTTAATCAATACTATAAAGATATACAGGATTGCAATGCTACCGGATTTAATTTTTTATGAGGTGGATATGCCAAACGAAAAGAACAAGGTCACATTTGAAAAATCTGATATTGGAGAAGTCGGAAATACAGAGGCAGTGAAAGAAAAAGAAAAGGTGGAAGAAATAAAGGAATTGGGCAGAGTGACCATGTCCAATCCCAGGGGAAACATACATTGCCTTACGATAATAGGGCAGATCGAAGGCCACATTATTCTGCCGCCTCAAAACAAGACTACGAAATATGAGCATGTGATCCCTCAATTGGTTGCAATTGAGGAGAATGATGAGATAGATGGACTGCTTCTGATTTTAAACACAGTGGGGGGCGATGTCGAAGCAGGATTGGCAATTGCCGAAATGATCGCCAGTATGTCCAAACCCACGGTATCTCTGGTATTGGGAGGCGGTCACAGCATAGGCGTGCCTATGGCTGTTTCAACTGATTTTTCATTTATTGCCCCTTCTGCAACGATGACAATACATCCTATCAGGCTTAACGGGCTTATCATTGGTGTGCCGCAAACCTATGAGTATTTTGATAAAATGCAGGAGAGGGTAGTGAAATTTGTTAGCAAGAACTCTACTATTACAAAAGAAACTTTTAGAGAACTGATGCTAAAAACAGGAGAACTGGCAAATGATGTAGGAACGGTCCTGTTTGGGGAAGAAGCTGTTAAAAGAAATCTTATCTGTGCTGTGGGAGGACTTTCAGATGCATTGAACAAGCTTTATGAACTGATTGCCAAAAGACGTAAGGAAATGGCTGCTCAAAACCTGAATCCGGGAGGTGAACTGCAATGATCCTTTATTCCATCATACCTGCGGAGATCGTCTTTCAGGGAAGCTACGGGCAGGAGGAAGTAAAGTATATTGAAGCAGGTTACAGGGGGGAAAGAGTGGTTGTCGCACAAACAGCAGACAGACAGTATACTATTGCAAGACTTTTAAGTACAAGACCAGGATCGTTTCTTAACTCGGCGTTTCAACCTGGGAGTGTGGTTGACGCAAAAGAACTGGAAATAGACACATAAAAGGCTGCCCTCCGGCAGCCTTTTATATGTGATTTGTTTAGTTGAGCTTGAATTTTGAAATGTTTTTCTGCAGATCATCGGCTGCATTTTTAAGTTCATCCGCTCTGGCGGCAAGATCTTCGACACTGGCCAGTTGTTCCTGGGTGGAAGCAGTGACCTCTTGCGAGGAGGCAGCAGTTTCCTGGGATACAGCGGATATATTTTGTATGGAGTTGATCGCATGCTCCTTATTTTCTTCCATTTCAGATATCAGCGACTTGATTTGATCTACCTGGATTGAAAGGTTTTCCATTGAGTTCTTTATCTTGATGAAGATTTCTATCGTACCCTGGACTGCAATATTTTGGAAGTTGAGTATTTCTTCAGTGGTTGCTGCCTTTTCTACGGTCTTTGCGGTCTTATCCTGAGTATTCTTTATAATCATGGATATTTCACGAGTTGCATCCATGGACTGTTCTGCAAGCTTTCTGACTTCATCTGCCACAACTGCGAAGCCTTTACCCATTTCGCCCGCCCTTGCGGCTTCGATGGCAGCATTCAATGCAAGCAGATTGGTTTGGTCTGCGATGCTTCTGATAACCTTTACAATCTTTCCTATGGATTTGGATTGAACGTCAAGTTCCTGTATATCGATCATTATTTCTCTTGAAATGATCGTAGTCTTACTCGCCCTATTGTCAAGATCGTTTACAGTGGTCAAGCCATTTTGAGTCATTTCCATTGTGTTTTTTGTCAAATCGCCGATGGACTTTGCATTATCTGTAACTCTATTGATTTTTTCTGCAAGCTCGCTTATTTTTTTAACACCGAATTCTGCATCTGAAGCCTGAGCAGAGGCACCCTGTGAGATTTCCTGGATGGCTCTTGATATATCGGACGATACAGAAGCTACGTTCAGCGAGGTGGCGGAAACTGTTTGAACAGAAGAAGAGACCTTTTCTGAAACTTCCCGTGTTTGCTCAATAAGATTTCGCATGCTGCCAATCATCACATTTATACTTCTTGTAAGCTTGCCCAATTCATCCTGTCTCCTGGAATTGAAATTAACGGAAAGATCACCGGCTGCTGCGAGTTCGGAGGCTCCAATAATTCTGTTGATCGTCCTGCCCATGCTGTTAGCCATTGAATAACCGGTACCGAATGCAATAAAAACAGCGATGATGATCATGATGATCGTCGTCCAGATAATCTTCCGGGCTGCCGAATTCAATTCTTTTTCCGGCAACATGCCAAGCAGTATATATCCGGAGGTTCCTATCTTGTAATAGGTCATCAGGAATTTTGTACCATGGTATGGAATATTATTTTCTGAACCCGTTATTTCTTCACTATTAACGATTTTGGTCATAAATTCCTGTTTTATTAGATCTGAATTATTTACATCCTTACCGTTGGTGATAACTCTTCCATCAGGACTCACAAGATGTATCTGTTGGTTTTTGCCTAGATTGATGCCGGCAAACAGGTTACTGATCGATTCGAATTTGATATCAATGACCAACATACCGATTGTCTCCATGGTTGAAGTGCTGCGAATTAGTCTAAGCTCAGAAACAGAATAATTTGAGGAGCTGCTGTTGCTCAATTTGTCCAGGTCGGTATGATAACCTACCCATGTACTTCTGGTATCACTTTCTCCAAGCTTTTGCAAGATTTCTTCGTCTTTAAAATCACTTAGTAAGACAGTTGAGCCAAGTGATTCTGAGTTTTCCTTACCCGACAATAGTACCTTACCGCTTATATCTGGATTAAAATCTGTACCACTCAGAAAATAAGTATTTACTTTACTAAATAGTTCCATTTTTTCATATAACTCATCATTGGTGAAATCCCTTGACAGATAATCCTGTATATCCGTATTGGAACTAATCTGATTCGAAAGATCATTGATAGTTCTAAAGATGATCTCCAGGTATTTCCCGCTATTCTCAATGGCAGTCACGGAGGATTGTTTTGCCAGAGTTTTTACTGTATTCGAGGTATTCGTATAGGAAATGAAACCCTGGACTATTATTAAAACAATGGAAACCATAAAAGCCATGATTAATTTTGTTCTAATACTTTTGGAAAAAGAAATGCGTGCTTTCAGAGGTTCAAATACATGTCCTGCCTTTTTCAGGACAACAGATACGAAATTTAGCAACATCGCTATTATTCTCATATAGTACCTCTTTCGCCATAAATTTGTTATAAATCAAAAGATAGTATTATAATTAGACAAAAATCGCCAAAATCCTTCTTAAAATAATGATAAAATAAAATTATTATGTAATCCTATGTGAATACATTGTCAACACGAAAACAGATGTTTTCCGTCAAGAGAATTTATTGAAGGATTAGGTATAAAATTGAGGAATGACAGTGTACCGGTTCAAGGCTAACTTATTAGCAATAGATGTAGCCAAAAAACTGTAGTGCATAATGTGAAAATATGGTACAATAATTCCTGGAGGCAAACCTGTAAAATTAAAGTTGACAAAGTTGCAGTCCTGCTGTTTGCGAAGAAATATCCGGGGCTGGTCGTTGACTATTTCAACTGCTGGTACATGCTTCCTGGGGGTGAAGACTTGAAAGGGAAAAAAACACAAAAGAAAAAGTACAAGCTTAAGAAAAAGGTTCAAACGCTTCATATGTATGAGATAAAAGGGATATTGGTTTTGACGCTGGGCATATTGATGCTGCTAAGTTTCTATGTCAAGGATTCAATAGGTATCTTTGGTATTTTCATTAGAGATGCATCACTGGGAATGCTTGGGCTGCCTTCCTTTCTGATTCCGCCGGTGATCCTCCTGTATGCTGTAGCTCTGATGCTGTTCCGCGATGGAATGGAGTTGAAAAACAAACCACTTTATACATTTTTCCTGATACTTCTTGTCTCAGCACTGATACAGACCTGGCATTACAGAGCTGAAGATTATAGACAGACCCCTTTGTTCATTCTTGGAAAATTATATACAGATGGCACAACTTTATCAGGGGGTGGCGTGCTCGGCGGTATTATAAGCCTGCCGTTCCTTGTGACGTTCCGTATTTTAGGAACAATAATTATTCTTACAGCACTATCACTTGTCGACATCATACTTTTGACAAACTCCTCCATTTCCGGTTTTATAAAAAATGTCCATAGCCTTTTTGTCCGTCAGAATGATGCAATAAAAGGTAAAACGGACAGGAAATCTCCTGCTGATATGGAAGAAGATGACAGGCAGCCATCCATTATTGGCGATGGCGATAACATATCGCTGCAATTTGATAAAAAACCAAAAGTCATTGATTTTAAAATAGAAAAGTCAACAAGGGAGTCCAGAGAAAAAACAGGTAAAAAGCTCAAGGATGACGCGGCGGCTGTATCAACAAGTGTGTCTGATGCTGCTGAAGAGGACATGCCACTGGAGCTTGTGCTGGGCGATTTGAAAATGAAAAAGCCCAGAATGACCAGCGGTCTGGAAAAGTTAAATACAAACAGGGGTGGAATACCTTCCGGAACAGCAGATGGTATTAATACTCAGGCAAAGGCAGATGCGCCGGTCAAGTATGCTTATCCGCCTTATGACCTGTTAAAGACAGATATTGAAACCGGAGGCAATTCAAAAAATTACCGAAACCAGGTGCTGGAAGGCGCCAAAAAGCTGGAGGATACGTTGGGCAGCTTCGGCGTATCCGCAAAGGTTATTAATGTTACAAGAGGCCCAACGGTTACACGATATGAGCTTCAGCCAAGTGCGGGAGTCAAGGTGAGCAGGATCGTGAACCTTTCCGACGATATCGCCCTGAATCTGGCAGCGCCGGCCATCAGGATCGAAGCGCCGATCCCGGGTAAAGCGGCAATAGGGATCGAGGTTCCGAACAAGGAAGTGAACATGGTTCTGGTCAGAGATGTTATAGAATCGACGGAATTCATGCAGCAGCCATCGAAATTGAGTTTTGCCGTCGGTAAGGATGTGTCGGGTGAGATCATAATCGCTGATATAGGCAAAATGCCTCATCTTCTGATTGCAGGAGCAACCGGTTCAGGCAAGAGCGTATGTATCAACAGCCTGATCGTAAGTATTTTATATAAAGCTGCTCCGGACGAAGTGAAGCTGCTGATGATCGACCCGAAAGTGGTCGAGCTTGGTGTTTATAACGGAATACCTCATCTGCTGATACCGGTTGTCACAGAGCCGAAGAAAGCTGCAGGCGCCCTGAACTGGGCTGTTCAGGAGATGGTAAACCGGTACAAGCTGTTTGCCGACAAGGCAGTAAGGGATATCAAAGGTTATAACGATCTGGTAAAAAGGACTGGAGAGCAGCCTGCAATGCCGCAGATCGTCATCATAATAGACGAGCTTGCCGACCTGATGATGGTTGCGCCGAACGATGTGGAAGATGCTATTTGCCGACTTGCTCAGATGGCAAGAGCTGCCGGCATGCATCTCGTTATTGCCACTCAAAGGCCATCGGTTGACGTCATCACAGGAGTTATCAAAGCAAACATCCCCTCAAGGATATCATTCGCCGTGTCGTCGCAGATTGATTCCAGAACAATTCTGGACATGGCAGGTGCGGAAAAGCTTCTTGGCAGAGGAGACATGCTGATGCATCCGGTTGGCAGGGCCAAGCCGATCAGGGTTCAGGGTGCTAATATTACCGATGCGGAGGTTGAAAAGGTTGTCGAATTTGTCAAGTCACAGGGCAATGTGCTTTATGATGATACGATAATAGAAGAAATAAACAGCGAAGACAATACTCTCAGCGGTGACAGCGGAGATAATGATGAACTGCTTCCAAAAGCTATAGAGCTTGTGGTTGAGGCGGGGCAGGCGTCGGTTTCACTGATACAGCGGAAGTTCAAGGTAGGTTATGCCAGAGCCGCAAGAATAGTGGATCAAATGGAAGCAAGGGGGATCGTCGGCGGTTTTGAAGGAAGCAAACCGAGACAGATACTGATTTCCAAAGTGCAGTGGCAGGAAATGCAAATGGCCAATAAGGAGTAGGGAGGAAAAACATGTCGGTTGTAAACGGTTTTATGATCGTTTTAATGATTTTACTTCTGACATACACATTCTACCGCCTGGTTAGGAAAAAAAGCCTTTTGATGGTGATACCGGTGTGTTGCCAGGTGTTTTCGCTGGCTATCGCCATACCGGGCTTTATTGACAATGTAGAGGCGCTTCCGGTTGTAGAGGCATCCAATTTGCTTCTTGGCATATTATTGCCTGCGTTTTTTATTTTAACTGATTATCATTCAATGATCAAAAAGGTTAAAAGCAAAGGTGTTTATAATGGCCTTGTTGAAGCGTCTGTGCAACCCGAGCCGGATACAAGGTGTCTTCCTTCCGAAGGAATCAATCGTCCTGCCAGGGAAAAGCAGACGAACGAAATAATGAAAGACCTCAAAAATCTACCTGAAGACATTCAGAAGAGCATTAGAAAATCCTTGAATCATGCACATTCGCTAATTAGTGAGAATAAGCTTGCCGATGCGTATCCTATTTACGATACTCTGGCTAAAGTAGCCGGTACATCGTATATGCTTTTCTATAATGTTGCAGACATCTGTTACAGGCTTGAAAGATACAACGATGCTTTGGAAGGCTATAAAAAGGCACTGGAATTGGCTGATCAGGCGTCTTTGAAGGTTCAGGAACTGCATTACAATCTTGGAAATACATATTTTATGCTTAAAAAGTATGAAAAAGCTGCCAATAGCTTTGAAAAGGCGCTGGAGTTAGATCCATCAAATATTTCGGTGGGCGAGAACCTTGCATTTGCGTATGTTCATATGAGTGAGAAGGATAAGGGAATCGAACTGCTTAACAGGATGAAAAACGGGGATGGCAGTTACAGGGCGTATTTCATATCAGGAAGGCTTCTGAATGATGCATCCAGATACCCGGAGGCTGAAGCAGAGCTCAGAAACTGTATTAAGCTCCAGCCTCTTGGGATTGAGGCAAGAGATGAATTGGGAAAGGCACTGTTAAGGCAAAATAAATATGAGGCAGCTTTGGAGATCTATGAGGAAATAATAAAGCTTAAACCGGATGAATATCAGGCATGGTGCAGCAGGGCGAACCTTTTCAGCAGGCTGAAGCGTTGGAGTGATGCGGTGTCCAGTTATAGCGAGGCAATAAAACTGAAGCCGGACAGCTACAGGAATTATTATAATATGGCGGTAGCATTGGAGGAAGGCGGCAATTGGGAGTCTGCAATCGAGGCATACCAAAATACCATAAAAGTAAATCCTGCTTTTACCGGTGCCTACAACAATCTTGGAATAGCGCTTTCCATTGCAGGAAGGCAGCAGGAGGCCCTGGATGTTTATGAGAAAGGTATCAGGATGAATGGACAGGATTTTAATCTGTTTTTCAATATGGGCATGAACCTTTTCGAAGCCGGAAGATATGTCGAATCTGTTGCAGCATACAGAAACGCAATCGATATCAATCCGAAGGAGCTTGAGGTCTACTACTGCCTTGGTGCGGCGCTTACTGAACTTCGGCATTACAATGATGCAATAGAGGCATATAAATGTGCTTTGAGTATCAAACCTTCCGATGGAGAGCTGCATTACAACATAGCTGCAATTTATGCCATGCTCGGAAGATATGATATTGCCGGCGAAAACCTGAAGCAGGCAATTGCACTGAATGAGGACGTTCGCAGCGATGCAAGAAAAAACAATGCTTTTGATGGAATGCGAGGCAGGATCGATTTTAAGGAATTGGTTTCATAGAGGTTTAAACAGGCAGGTTTTGTGTTAGAATTAATATTGCAGAGAATGAATTATTTCGATGAATAAACTTGAAATTGATGTTACAGGGAACTTAAGGAGAATGCAATGTCATTTTTACCGGTAAGCAGAGAGGACATGGAAGCCCGAGGCTGGGACAGTATCGACTTCCTTTATATAAGCGGTGACGCATATGTAGACCATCCAAGCTTTGGTCATGCCATCATCACAAGAGTGCTTGAAAGTGAAGGATATCGGGTTGGGATCATCGCACAGCCGGATTGGAAAACTTATAATGACTTCATGAGGTTAGGACGACCTAACTATGCAGTGCTTATTTCTTCAGGTGTTATTGATTCAATGGTAAATCATTATACGGCAAGTAAAAAGCCCAGGAGCGACGACAGTTATTCTCCAGGGGGGAAGGCGGGTTACAGGCCGGACAGGGCGGTTATTGTCTATGCGAACAGGGTACGTGAAGCTTTCAAGGGAGTTCCGGTGATCATAGGCGGACTGGAAGCCAGTCTGAGAAGATTTGCACATTATGATTACTGGGACAACAAGGTAAGGCGTTCCATCCTGATGGACAGCAAAGCTGATCTGCTTATTTATGGCATGGGAGAAAAACCGATCGTAGAAATAGCATCAGCGTTATCAAAAGGCTATCCCATTGATAAGATCCGCTATATCCGCGGCACTGCATATCTATCAGACACCATCGAACCTGTAGGAGCCTGGAAGTCTGGTAAAACAGATCAGCATGCTCAGGAAGGAAACGGAGCTGAAGACCACAGCATATTACTGCCATCCTATGAAGAGATAATTTTGAGTAAAAAGACATATGCGGAAGCTTTCATGGTTCAGTATAACGAACAGGATGCATTGAACGGAAGAATTATGATTCAGCCGCATGGCGATAAATTTGTCGTTCAGAATCCACCGGCTTTACCGATGTCAGTGAAGGAACTGGACAGAGTCTATGCGCTGCCTTATGAAAGGACGTATCATCCTTCTTATGAAAACTTGGGCGGCATTCCTGCCATCAATGAAGTGGAGTTCAGTATCACCAGCCACCGGGGATGTTACGGCGGATGTTCCTTCTGTGCGTTGAATTTCCATCAGGGAAGGGTCATTCAGAAACGAAGCCAGGCTTCCATTTTGAATGAAGCGAAGAAGCTTGTATGGCAGCCTGGTTTTAAAGGATACATCCATGATGTGGGCGGTCCGACGGCTAATTTTAGAAATATTGCCTGTGACAGACAGAAGGAGCATGGTACCTGTAAAGGAAAACAGTGCCTTTACCCGCAGCCCTGTAAAAATCTTAAGGTGGATCACAGCGAGTATTTGGAGCTTCTTCGAAAACTCAGGCAGATACCGGATGTGAAGAAGGTCTTTATCCGGTCGGGGATCAGGTATGATTACCTGATGCTTGACAAAAATGATGACTTCTTCAAGGAGCTTTGCGAGTACCATGTCAGTGGGCAATTGAAGGTTGCACCTGAACATGTTGTTGACAGAGTACTTGAAAAAATGGGCAAACCGGGTGGGAAGGTTTATGATGCTTTTGTAAAGAAATTCTATGAAATAAACAAGAATATCGGAAAAGAGCAGTATCTTGTACCGTATCTGATCTCGAGTCATCCGGGAAGCGATTTAAATGCTGCGGTCGAATTGGCGCTTTATCTTAAACACAACGGATATACGCCGGAACAGGTACAGGATTTCTATCCTACGCCTGGAACGCTGTCTACCTGTATGTTTTACACATTGCTGGACCCAAGGACGATGAAAAGCGTTTATGTACCGATATCGCCGAGGGAGAAGGCCATGCAGAGGGCACTGCTGCAGTTCAGACGCAGCGAGAATCAAGCCCTGGTCAGAGAGGCTCTGAGGAAAGCCGGCAGAGAGGATCTGATCGGCTTTGGAAAAGAATGCCTTGTATGGCCTGAACAGCACAGGCGTGATCTGAGGGAAGCGAATACAGCCGGCAATTGTAGAAAAGAGAGGTCAGGAAAGAAGGCCAGACGTTGAAAAACCTTCTTTGCATTACTGAAAAACTTGGTTTTCGATAGAAAATTATCGGCTGAAATAGAGCGATAGTGTATCAAATAGGCTGATTACCGCCATCTTTGTTTTTCTTGACATAAAAATTAAAAAAGTTTACAATTAATTTGTATTTGAGATATATAGCGGATGGTTCTAGTCATCTGCACATTATCTAATATCCGGTTCGTAATCGGGCTTGTCGTTGACATAAGTCAACTGTTCGCCCATTCGACTGGAGTGACCATTGAAAACTGAATATAAGGAGGTGTGTGTTATTTTTTTAGAAGTAGGTATAGGAATATTGATTGGCCTGATAATTGGGGCGATAGTTGCTTCAATTATTTCGTTCCGTAAAGGATATAACCGCAGGAAAAATGATGCAGAAGCTGAAATCGGCAGTGCTGAACTGGAATCCAAGAGAATTGTTAATGATGCATTGAAAATGGCCGAAAGTAAAAAGAGGGAAGCTCTTCTTGAAGCAAAGGAAGAGGTTCACAGAAGCAGAATGGAACTGGACAGGGAGATCAAGGAACGCAGGAATGAGATTCAAAGGCAGGAAAGAAGACTGGTCCAGAAAGAGGAGACTCTCGACAAAAAAGTTGAATCGCTGGAGCAGAAAGAAGAAAACCTGAACAAGAAAACGAAGGAAGTTCAAGCCACACAGGAAAAGGTTGCTGAACTGCAGAAAAGGCAGCTTGATGAACTTGAAAGAATTTCAGGACTTTCTGTGGAGGATGCAAAGCAATACCTCATCCGTAATGTTGAGGATGAAGTGAAGCATGAACTTGCGATGCTTGTTAAAGATCTTGAAGCAAAAGCAAAGTATGATGCTGACAGCAGAGCAAGAGACATTGTTGCAACAGCGATACAGAAATGCGCCGCTGACCATGTATCCGAAACCACAGTATCAGTCGTACCACTGCCTAATGATGAAATGAAAGGCCGCATAATAGGCCGTGAAGGCAGAAATATCAGAACACTCGAGACTCTTACGGGAATTGACCTGATCATTGATGATACACCTGAAGCTGTAATACTCTCGGGATTTGACCCAATAAGACGTGAAGTTGCAAGGATAACACTGGAAAAGCTTATTGTCGATGGCAGGATACACCCTGCAAGGATCGAAGAGATGGTTGAAAAGGCAAAGAAGGAAGTTGAGAATACTATTCGCCAGGAAGGCGATCGCGCCACCTTTGAGACAGGCGTTCACGGATTGCATCCTGAAGTCATCAAGCTTCTTGGCAAGCTTAGATTCAGGACCAGCTACGGTCAGAACGTGCTGAATCACTCCATTGAGGTTTCGACCCTCGCTGGAATTATGGCAGCAGAGATCGGTGCAGATGTGGTGCTTGCAAAGAGAGCAGGTCTTCTGCACGATATAGGCAAAGCTGTAGACCATGAAGTTGAAGGTTCTCATGTAACCATTGGTGCCGACCTTGCCAAAAAGTACAAGGAAGGAAATGACATCATCAACTCGATTATGGCACATCATGGAGATGTTGAACCTACATCGATTGTCGCTGTACTGGTACAGGCCGCTGATTCAATTTCGGCAGCAAGACCAGGTGCAAGAAGAGAAACACTTGAATCGTACATCAAGAGAATTGAAAAGCTTGAAGAGATAGCAAATTCCTTCCCCGGCGTTGAAAAATGTTTTGCAATTCAAGCGGGACGGGAAATAAGGATAATAGTCAAGCCGGAAGACGTATCTGATGATGAAATGGTATTGAAGGCTCGTGAAATTGTTAAGAAAATCGAGAGTGAGCTGGAATATCCGGGACAAATAAAGGTAAATGTAATTAGAGAAACCAGAGCAATCGAATATGCTAAATAAATAAAGAGGGCTAACAGCCCTCTTTATTTTTTAGTGCAGATCCAATATAATAATGGAATAAACAAAAGGCGTGCCGAGGCGCGCTTTTTATGTTATATTAGATTAAAGCAATGCAAAACGCAAGTCTGCAAGCTTATTTACACAGTGTAATATTTTATACTATGGAGGAATTGTCTTGAAGGTATTGTTCATTGGTGATATCGTAGGAAACCCCGGCAGAAAAGCAGCCAGGGAAATGATAAGCAGCATACGCAGGGAAATGCCATTCGATTTCTGTATAGCGAATGGTGAAAATGCGGCAGGAGGAACCGGCATTACCAGTGTCGTGGCGCAGGAGCTTTATAAATGCGGTATCGACGCACTCACCATGGGAAATCATACATGGTCTAAAAGAGAAATTACTAATTTTATCGATTGCGATTCCAAAATCATCAGGCCTGCTAACTATTCGCCCGGAGTACCGGGAAAAGGATCGACGATCATTGGAGGAAAACTCGGTATCGTGAACTTACTTGGAAGAGTGTACATGGATGGCGTGGACTGTCCTTTCAGATCACTGGACAGAGAACTGGAGTATTTGAAAAGCCAGGTCAGGGTCATCATAGTAGACATACACGCAGAAGCAACTTCCGAAAAATGTGCACTGGCCTGGCACGCGGATGGCAGGGTAAGCGGTGTGATCGGAACCCACACGCATGTACAGACAGCTGATGAGAGGATATTGCCATGCGGAACTGCATTCATCACCGATGTGGGTATGACAGGACCTTATGAAGGTGTTATCGGTGTGGACAGGGAAATAGTTCTCGAAAAATTCCTTCTGGGTATGCCGGTAAGGTTTGAACTCGCTAAAGGCAGTGTCCAGTTTAATGCCGTTCATATGGACATTGACGATAAAACGGGCAAGACTTTGAAGATCCAGAGATTGTCAAAAGTAATGGAGATATAATATAACGAGGCAAACCTTATTATAACGCATTAGTCAAAGAAA
>DBTX01000051.1:0-5168 GCA_002307275.1 Hungateiclostridiaceae bacterium UBA1305 | reverse complement strand
TTTCTTTGACTAATGCGTTATAATATTCATATAATTCAAAAATTTAACTAAATAAAAAGGAATTTCAATTTTTGTGTAGAATAAATACTTTTTATATAATATTGTTTGCATTAGGGGGTATTTATTATTATGGATGTATTAAAAATCTCAGCAAAATCCAATCCAAATTCTGTTGCTGGTGCTCTGGCAGGTGTCATCAGAGAAAAAGGCATGGCTGAAATGCAGGCGATCGGAGCAGGCGCTATCAATCAAGCGGTCAAGGCAGTTGCAATCGCCCGGGGGTTTGTGGCGCCATCAGGCATTGAACTGATTTGTATACCGGCATTTACTGACATTGTCATAGATGGTGAGGAAAGGACCGCCATAAAGTTCATCGTTGAGCCGAGAAGATAGTGTCAGACCATTTGAGCCCTATCAAATGAAAGTAATAATGAGGCGAAAGAGTCCCCCTCACCTCAATGACTCTTTTGCTTCGCAAAAGCCCAGGTGGCGGGTACCAAATTGGTTTTCAGGCGGCGAGAATATTTCCCGCCCCGGATGAACAGGCGAGCAGCAAGCTCTGCTTGCGACCAGCCTCGTTGAAACGCATCGGTTCAAAATAAAAATTTTTTATAATCGAAAAATTTATTTTGAACCGATGCGTTATAAAAAGAGCACGCAAGTGCTTTTTTTAATGTTTGGAGTATGCTAATATAAAAGTCAGAGTTGATTATCCGAATGCATGGGCGAGCAGTTAACTTTAGTCAACGACCAGCCAGGACGCATGGGCGAGCAGTTGACTTTAGTCAACAACCAGCCCCCTGGGAAGAGGAACGCACACTTGAAAACGAAAGAAAAAATAGGAAACGGAACTGTACTTGTTACAGACGGCGATCTGAGGTATATAGAATTTGAATGCCTTACAGAGTATGGCGACATGCTTGCACATTGCATGAGTACAAGGTCAGGCGGTTTCAGTACGGGTGAGTGCAGTTCATTGAATCTTGGCTTCAACAGAAATGACAGCAGGGATAATGTTCTGAGAAATTTTCAGTTATTGTGTGATTCTGCCGCCTTTGATGCAAACAGTCTCGTTCTGACAAACCAGGTACATGGGAATATTGTCCGCAATGTCGATAAGAGTGATATTGGAAAAGGTTTTTGCAGGGAAAGTGATCTGACAGGTGTCGACGGTCTGATGACACAGGCAAAAGGTGTAACAATGGTGACATTTCATGCAGACTGTATTCCGGTGTTTCTGTTTGAGCCTGGAATCAAGGCTGCAGCATTGCTGCATTCGGGATGGAGAGGAACTCTGAAAAGTATTGTGAAGCAAGCACTTGAGCAAATGGCTCAATTACCGGGTTTTCATGCGGACAGGCTCATAGCGGTCATGGGACCGTCAATTGGAAGCTGCTGTTTTGAAGTTGGAGAGGATGTTTACAGTCTTTTTAATGCAAAACACCAGAACGCGGCATTTTATGAAGCCATTCAAGATGGTAAATGGAGAATCGATTTACATGGAATAATAAAGTCAGAAATGATTGAAAAAGGACTGAGGGAAGAAAACGTCCATAATAGCGGTATCTGTACAAAATGCCGCAATGATTTGTTTTTCTCCTACCGGGGTGACAATGGGAAAACCGGAAGCCTCGCAGCTTTCATGCAACTGAAGCAAACTGCAGTCAGGAGCAGCATATGAAAAAATCAACGGGAATGGTATTGATGCTTGTCATATGTTTTTTATTATCAGCCTGCCAGTACGGATCAGGTCTTGATCAGCTGCAATTGCAGCAGTATAACGTTATCGGCAATACTGAGGAATATCAGGAAGATTATGATATCCTCGACAAGGGACCGGTTTCCGGCGGGACATTGAATCTTTTCACTACTGAACCTGATACATTCAACCCCGTTCTTACAAAAAACACCTATGTTTCCGACTTCCTGAACCTTATTTATGAAGGTCTGACAAGTCTGGATGAAAAACAGCAGGCAATTCCCAAACTGAGCGATTCATGGACAGCGTCAGCAGATGGACTCATCTGGAATTTTCATATCAGGGATAATGTGGAATGGCAGGATAGTCAACCTTTCACAGCATCAGATGTGGAATTTACGGTTCAACTATTGATGAATGCAGGGTTGGATTCAGTCTACAAGCCACTGGTGCAGAGTATTGCAACCTGTGTTGCAGTGGATTCTTCAAATTTCAAACTGGTGCTGATAAAGCCCAATTCATTCCTTCCTGAAATGATGACATTTCCAATACTTCCAAAGCATCAATTCAATCAATCAAATGCCTTATCTTCAGGCAAAAGCTTCAAACCTGTCGGAACCGGACCTTACAGGTTCGAATCCTATACCGAAAAAAAGCAGGTCATCCTCAAAGCTGATAAAAACTGGTGGTACCTGGGTATTGATAATAATAGCAAGAACAGCATGTATATAGATACAGTAAACGTAAATGTTTTCAACAGTACGGATGATGCAATGGGAGCTTTGCAGACGGGCGATATTGATGTGATGGGGATTGATTCAGGCGATTTTTCAAAGTACAAGGGAAGAACCGACCTTACTATAAAGAAATACACATCAAGAGAATTTGAAATGCTGGCATTCAACCTCAGTAACCCTGTTATGAGCGATAAATATGCGCGTAAAGCTATTTCCCTGGCAATTGACAGGGACAAGCTGATTTCCGCGGTATTGCCCGGTGATGCGCAGGCTGCTGAAATACCTGTACTGCCGGATAGTTGGATTTCCAATCTGGAAGGCGTATCGGCGGATCCGGCAGTATTAAACGCTTTTACAACAATAACAAATCCAGTTGGAATAACCTCCGGCAATATAAATAATTCAACAGAGTCAGTCAATACAGCGAGTAACGTTGATGCCGCATCAACAAGCACTGCTGTCTCGATGAATAATCCCACAGCAACAGTCACAAATACCGCTATTACCGCAAAAACACCGAAGGAAGCGTTGCAGCTGGGAGGCTGGAAAGAAAGCAAGCAAGGCTATTACAAGGTGATCAGAGGTGTGCGGAGGTATCTGAAGGTGGAACTGCTGGTCAATTCCAACAACAGTATCCGGGTGCATGCTGCGCAGCTGATTTGTTCGCAACTGGAACTGGCCGGTATTCCGGCAGTTTGCACACAGGTGGAATGGAGTGATCTGCTCGCAAGAACCAGCATTGCCAAATTCGATATGGCTTTCATCGGCTGCAGAATTCCGCAGATACCGGATATATCATATTTGTATTCAAGCAACTACCTTCCTGTTTCGTTGCCGATATCCTACGAAAAGGCCCGTAATATTTCCGGGTATTTCAATATGCAGCTTGATGCATACATCAACGCGATTTTCAAAGAAGACAATGCAGACAACAAAAAGATACTTTATAAGGCTGCTCTTGAGCAGATTTCAAATGACACACCGTATATAGGTCTTTATTTTACCAGAAATGCCATGGTTTACGGCAAAAACATGAGAGGGCCGCTTACACCTGATACCTGGGACCGCTACAACGATATCATACACTGGTATAAGCCGCAGCAGCAGTAAAATAATTCAAAAAAGGAAGGTCAAACGAATGCTTTGGATCATCATTTCAATCATTATTGTGGTAATTGACCAGATTGCCAAATACTATGTAGTTGCAAATATTCAGACGGATCAGATGATACCTGTAGTTGACAAGTTTTTTTATCTAACGCTTCATAGGAATCCAGGCGGCGCCTGGAGCATATTGCAGGACAGCAAAATGGTATTCCTAATTATAATTCCGATCATATCAGCGGGTTTGATCTACCTTATGATCAAAAATAAAAGCCCATTTCTACGATTATCACTTTCCATGGTATTAGGCGGTGCGATTGGGAATTATATAGACAGACTGTTGATTGGAAAGGTTACGGATTATCTGCTTTTTTATATAGGCTCCTATGCGTTTCCTATTTTCAATGCTGCAGATATGGCTGTAACCGGCGGTACGATACTTCTTGCGGTATATATGCTTTTTATTTACAAGGAAACGCCGAAAAAGAATCAGGATGAGTTAAAAGATGAAAAATGAATGCTTTGAAACAACGGAACAAGATGTTGGAAAGCGCCTTGATACATGGCTGACAGCGAAACTGGACAGGTTTTCAAGATCGTATGTTGGAAAACTGATTGAGGATGGCAGTGTCCAGGTTAATGCAAAAAATGAAAAAGCCGGTTATAAGTTGAGAATCGGTGAAACGGTGGCGGTATGCGTGCCGGAACCGGTTCTGCTTGAAGTGAAGGCTGAAGCGATAAAGCTTGATGTGCTTTATGAGGACGATGACATTATTGTTATAAACAAGCCGAGAGGTATGGTGGTTCATCCAGCGGCGGGAAACCATTCCGGAACTCTGGTGAATGCACTGCTCGAGCATTGTAAGGGAAAGCTTTCGGATATCAACGGCGTCATAAGGCCAGGCATTGTACACCGGATCGACAAGGACACCTCCGGAGTACTGGTGGTTGCAAAAAACAACAGTGCTCACGGCAAACTGTCTGAAAGGCTGAAGGAGCATGATATTCAAAGGGTTTATACAGCCGTGGCTGAAGGTATTATACGGGAAGAAAGCGGAAAAATCGATGCACCGATAAGCCGAAATCCGGTTGAAAGAAAGAAAATGGCTGTGGATGTGAGGAACGGAAGGCATGCCGTGACACATTTCAAGGTCCTGGAGCGCTTCAGGTCGGCAACCTTGCTGGAACTGAGGCTGGAAACAGGCAGGACACACCAGATCAGAGTGCATATGTCCTATATCGCACATCCGCTGGTCGGAGATACAGTGTACGGCAAAAAGAAGCAGATATACGGCTTCGAAGGACAGGCACTGCATGCCAGACTACTAGGCTTCGTACACCCGGGAACCGGCGAATATATGGAGTTTGAAGCAGAGCCACCGGCAGAATTTCACGAATTGGTCGAAAAACTCCGTGCAGAATAAGATCGAAAAAATTGATAATACTAATATATTGTAACATCTAAATATTTGTCATTCTGAGCGCAGCGAAGAATCCTGACCGCCTAAGATCCTTCGCTAAAGCTCAGGATGACATTGTAAGCTATTTAATAAAAGTTTTAGAGTTTATAGGGTATAAAAGCAATTTATGAAGCAATTTATAAAGGTGGGCGGTCAAAGTAAATGCAA
>DBTX01000064.1 GCA_002307275.1 Hungateiclostridiaceae bacterium UBA1305 | reverse complement strand
TGCCTTCAATATCGTGTCCGAAGGAGATGATATCAGACATTGGGTTCCAATGCATATCAAAAAAAAGTTTAAACTGATAAGTCTCCGGACTGATTATATGTTCAACAGTTATATTTATCAATTCCTCCAGGCTCTTTTTCAGTTCGGGGCTATCCCAGACACGAAGGAGGTTTGTATACGCTTCCATCATGTGCAGATGCGTGTTCATGGATTTCTGGACATTCATATCCTTCTCACTCAGGCTCATATCTTCAAGGGGAGTCCATTCACGTGTCAAAGCTTCTATATATCCTTTGTTATCCTTGTCATAAGCATAACTTTCGAGGGTATGAAACAGTTCTATGGCTTTATCAAGGCTTTCATTCTTTCCGGTGGCTCTGAAGTATTCGGAAAATCCGTATATGGCAAAAGCGATTGCGTACATCTGCTTTTTGGGATCGACCACATTCCCTTTATAATCCAGCATCCAATATACGCCTGAATATTCCTTGTCGTAAAAGTGTTCAAGGAAATACTCATATGCACGGTCAGCTATAAACAAGTATTGTGCTTCACCATAAATTCTGTATGCGGCGGAATAAGTCCATAAAAGCCGGGAATAGAGGACACAAGCTCTATCGTGTGTTTTATCGATGGACAGGTCATCCGATATATAGCCATAGAAACCGCCGTTTTCATGATCAACGGTATGATCTATCCAGAATTTAAGGATATTCTCTTTCAGTTCATATTCCATATCATTACGGAAATGAATTAATTTATCAGCATTTATCATAAATTCACCCTAGAAATATTCCTTTATCTATACTCTTCATTATCTCCGGCTGCCAATTCCGAATTGTTTTTTATAAAATCCACCAGCTCATCAAGTTTGGAGTATGCTACTGCCGAGTATGTATCTGCTGCACCATAATATATGGCTATTTGTCCGGTATCTGCATCATGGAGGGTTGCACAGGGGAATACGACATTGGGAACAAACCCTGTTGTTTCGTAAGACTTTTCGGGTGTTAATATGTAATCCTTCGTTCTGTATAAAACTTTTGACGGATTATCCAGATCGAGAATTGCCGCCCCCATGCTATACACAAAACCATTGCAGGTCCCTGACACACCATGATAAAAAAGAAGCCAGCCTTCGCTTGTTTCAAGGGGAGCAGCTCCGGCGCCGATCTTTACACTTTGCCACCAGCCTGATCCACCTTTCTGCATCACTCGCCTGTGTCTTCCCCAATGTACCAGATCGGGGCTTTCGCTTAAGAAAATGTCGCCAAAGGGCGTATGAGCACTGTCACTGGGCCTGCTTAGCAGCAAGTATTTCCCGTTGACTTTTCTTGGAAATAGAACTCCGTTCCGGTTAAACGGTATAAACGGGTTTTCCAGCCTTATAAATTCCCTGAAGTCTTTTGTTATACCAAAGCCCAGTGCGGCGCCGCCAAAATCCGTACACCAGGTTATATAATAGATACCGTTCATTTCTACTACACGTGGGTCATAAGAGTAGTTCGGCTGATATGGATTTCCGTTTTCATCTTTCCAATAAATTTCATCATCATTGATATTCCAACAGAGTGCATCCTTGCTGAAACCGGCATGAATACGGGCTTTACCGTCCTTGTGGTCAGCTCTGAATACACCGGCAAATTCACCTTTATAAGGCACTACTGCACTATTATAAATGCGTGAAGTTTTCTTTGTCGGGTTCCAATCTATAATTGGGTTCCCCTCATGTCTCCATACAACCCCATTATAACCTTCAGGCTTCTTCTGCCAAGGCATATTTTTTGAACTTTTTCCAATAAGCTTCATTTTGATCCCCCCTAATGATGTAAAAATGATGAATAGGTTGTCTCTTAAGTACGAGAAATAATAATTTTAAGTAAACGTTAACTTCATATTATTCAATAATACCAAAAGGATATTAATTTGTAAAGTAATAAAAAACTTTAATAAAAAATTTCAATTTTGCGGTTTCTTTAAGTCTGCACATGTTGACTTTTAAAAATATGAACAAGAAGGAAAACATATTTCATATAGTCAGTTTTGAATGATTCATAATCAGTTTTCCTATTGTTCATATGCGACAAAGACTTGAATAATACCTGTTTCGACTCTATTGACATAAATATCAAATGACAGTATCATTAATGTAAGGTTACCGTTAAAGCTAGTCAAAGAGGCATTCAAACTGTATTCTGAAGAGTCCGGACAGTTATTGTAACAGCAGGTAAGGACGCTTGGGAGGTTATGGTATATGTGTTTTTTGCGGGCTCATACTTGTAATGGAGGGATATGGTGAAGAACTTAACTATGAAAGATATCGCACTGCGCCTTGACGTCAGTACGGTCACAGTATCAAAAGCTCTTTCGGATAGAGAGGGCGTCAGTAAAGAACTCAAGGACAAAATAAAAAAGGCGGCGGACGAACTGGGGTACCGTTACAATGCGGCGGCAAAGGCCATTAAAGACGGGATCAGCTGCAATATAGGCATTATTGTATCGGAACGCTTCATTCATGAAGGCGCATTTTACTCTAAAATGTATCAAAGCGTCATAAAAAAACTATCAGATGTAAACTACTTTGGCCTGCTCGAAATTGTAACCGATGAAAACGAGGAAAACTGTATTGTGCCCAACATTATTCAAAATAATAAAGTGGATGGTACAATCGTACTTGGTCAAATGAGCCGCAAGTATGTAGAAATGATTGAAAAATATAATTTGCCATTTTTGTTCCTGGATTTCTATAACGAGGATTATACAGCAGATTCAATTATTGGGGATAGTATTTATGGAACATACGTATTAACAAATTATTTAATAGAAAAAGGCCATAGGAAGATTGGGTTCGTCGGGTCCGTTTTGCTTACCAGCAGTATTCTGGATCGCTATATCGGTTTTTATAAAGCATTGGTACAAAACCAGCTGCCACAGCATAAGGAGTGGATTATTGAGGACCGCGACAAAAAAGGCAACTTCATTGAATTTGCCTTGCCTGACAAGATGCCTACTGCGTTTGTATGCAACTGCGACGAGGTAGCCTACCAATTTATCAAGAGGCTCAACAAGGAAGGGTACATGGTACCAAACGATATATCAGTAGTAGGCTTCGATAATTATATCTATTCCACACTTACAAATCCGAAATTGACTACGTTCGAAAGCAATATCGACAATATGACTGAGAATGCGGTTGAAGCAATTATCAGGAAAGTAAGGGATAAAAATTATATTCTGGGCCGGAAGGTAATAAGCGGGAAGCTTGTAATACGTGATTCAGTAAGGGATATATCATAAGGTTCTGCACCGTCTGATCCATTCTTCGTCCCATCATTCACCGGGTGGAGCAGAGCCTCACCCCTACGGAGGATATACCGCCTGCACAAAATTTTCAAATGAGAACCATATCTTGTATGCATATCAGCCAAGTGAATACCTGGATTATCCAGTACATTGTAAACTCTAAAACTTTTATAAAATAGCTCACAATGTCATCCTGAGCGTTCACGAAGGATCTTAGCCGGCCAGGATTCTTCGCTGCGCTCAGGATGACAAACATTTAGATGTTACAATACACTGGTTGCTTCATCTGTTGAATACCTTTTTCTCCTGACCCTAAAAGAATCACGAATCTGTCTTTTGATACCTTAAATTACTTAAAAATTAAGTAAATAATCTCAGTAAAGTTTAAGAGTAAAATAAGCTTTCTGTTTGGACTATTTTCCGGTTTTATAAAGGGTATATAATCTGTAACCGGGGATTAATATGGCGGGAACTGATACTCATAGCTTTTAAAATATATACAAAATAAATAAATTCAAAAACATCTTGACAAAAATATTAGCTATAATGTATAATTTATGCATAAGTTAACGGTAACTTAAAAAATTAATTAAATAATATGAGGAGGATCAAGATGAAACTGAAAAGCGTGTTGAGTATGGTGTTGGCTCTCTTAATGGTTTTATCATTTGCGGCCTGTGGTACAACTGAAAATAATGCTGCACCGGTATCTACAGAGACAGCTGTGGCAGAGAGTACCCCTGCAGTTGCAGCGTCAACAGCAGCAGAACCTGCACCTGAAGGAGTACCTACAATTGACACAATTAAGCTTGGCGAGGATTACAAAGACATAAAAGCTTCCCTCAAATTCCTTACTCACAGAACAGACCTGGTTGATACAAAATTAGCCGGATACATTACAGAATTCAAAAAATTATATCCAAACATAGACATTACGTATGAAGGTATTACAGATTACGCTCAGGACGTAACCGTCAGACTGACGACGGATCAATGGGGCGATATTTGTATGATCCCTACAACAGTTGATAAGGCAGAACTTCCAAATTTATTTGTTCCTTACGGTGATAAAGCAAATTTGGATCAGACTTATGCTTTCCTGAATGACTTCTCGTTCAGCGGCACAGTTTATGGTATGCCTTCTACTGCAAATGCCCAGGGTATCGTTTATAACAAGAAGGTATTTACAGATGCCGGCATTACGGCAGTTCCAAAGACTCCGGACGAATTCCTTGCAGCTCTTCAGGCGATCAAGGACAAGACAAAGGCAATACCCCTGTATACCAACTTCGCAGCAGGCTGGACAATGGGCGCCTGGGATGCGTATATTGGCGGTTCGGCTACCGGCGATGCCGACTACATGAACAATATTTCACATATGAAAGATCCTTTCACGGACAAAGGGGATGGAACAGGACCTTATGCAGTATATAACGTTCTCTATGAAGCAGTTGCCAGAGGACTCACTGAGAAGGACCCGACCACTACCGACTGGGAAACCTGCAAGCCTATGATCAACAAGGGCGAAATCGGAACACTGGTACTCGGTTCCTGGGCAGTTACTCAAATGCAGGCTGCAGGCCCGAATCCGCAGGATATCGGCTACATGCCTTTCCCAATCACCATTGGCGGCAAGCAGTATGCGTCGGCAGGTCCTGACTATACATATGGTATAAATGCAAAGTCATCCCAGGATAATCAGATCGCTTCCATGCTGTATATCAAGTGGTTAACAGAGCAGTCCAAGTTTGCATACACTGAAGGCGGCATTCCGATCGTTAAGACGGATGCTTATCCTGATGTCTATAAAGACTTCACAGGGATAGAATTCGTTGTTAACAATCCGGCACCGACTGGCGAAGAAACACTTTTCAATGATATGAATACCAAGTCTGAAGTCGGTATCAATAAAGAGAATACACATGTTCAGGGGATCGTTGAAGCAGCTCTTTCAAAAGCCAAGAAGATGAGTGATATTGCCGCCGACTGGAATACAAAGTGGGCAAAAGCTCAGGAAGAATTGAAAGTTGCGGTTAATAAGTAATTCACTTTACATCTGGAACGACATACCATAAAATATATACATGAAGATTAATAATAGGAGCCAGGGGAGGGCGAATTCCCTGGCTCTTATTCAAAGAATTTTCCTGCAAATATCCCCAAATCAGGAGGGGCTCAATACCCGCAGTATTTTCTATGACAGGGGGGAGATCTGATGAGCAAAATACCTATGGCCATCATTCGTGAGAATAACCCGTTTTCTTTGTTAAGCTTTTTCAGGAGTGATAAAGGTCAGAGATTTTTAGTAGTAACAACCTTTTCACTCGCGCCGTTGATATTATTACTTGTATTTACATACTTGCCATTTGCCAGAATGATTGAGTTCAGCTTTTTCGATATGAAATATATCGGTAAAAGAGAATTTGTTGGGTTGGAAAATTATCAGGAGGTTTTCACCAGGGAGGATATCTTTGGTGCGTTAAGACTAAGCCTTTACTATATGGGAGCTTCTTTTGTCCAGCTTGGACTGGCATTATACTTCGCCACACTGCTCAGCTTTAGGACAAGAGGCGGTAGTTTCTTCAAAGGAGCAATATTTTTCCCTTATCTTGTCGGCGGTATAGCAGTCGGCTATATATTCAAATTCTTCTTCACCCATGGATACGTATTTGACACTATTCTGACTACCATTGGCTTCAATCTCGACAGTCTCCCTTACTGGCTGAAGAGCACGAATGTGAATAACATAGCACTGGCGGGCTCTTCTGTCTGGAGATATATGGGGCAGAATATGGTATTGTTCATCGGCGCCATCCAATCAGTCGATCCGCAATTGTATGAGTCCTCCGAACTGGATGGAGCAAATAAATGGCATCAGTTCAAGTATATCATTCTGCCGAGTATCAGCACGATTGTCGTATTGAATCTGATCCTGTCGATCTCAGGCTCGCTAAGTGCTTTCGAACCGCCATTCGTCATCACGAATGGAACGTTTGGCACGTCAACCTACTTCCTGTTAATGCACAAAATCGCGCATGAATATCAGAAGGTCGGCCTGGCATCAGCCATGGCTATCGTCCTGTTTGCCATGATTATTATCATAACTGTTCTTCAGAAATTTATAGCCGGAAGACTTACCGACAGTAACGAAAGCTTTGGCAGGCAAACAAGCAGAATGCTGAAGGGAAAAAGGGGGAGTATATAATGACTATTTTTCAAAGGCTGTCTTTTACAATCCGAACCGTCGTGAAATACCTGTCGCTGGCTCTTATTTCCTTTTTTGCACTGGTGCCGGTAGTCGTATGTTTTGTAACAGCATTCAAGAGCTATGAAGAATATCAGAACAGTAACGTAATGTTACTGCCAAAAAACTGGCTGTATTTTAATAATTTTATAGAAGCCTGGAAAATGGCCAAAATGGGATTGGCTTTCAGGAATACTTCAATTATTCTCGTATGTGTACTTTTAGGATCTATTATTTTGGGTACCATGCTGGCTTATGTATTATCACGCTTCAAGTTTTTTGGAAACAATGTGATCCGGAATTTGTTTTTGTTTGCGGCACTGATCCCCGGTATTGCCATGCAGGTAACTGTTTATCAGATCATGTATCAGATACACTTTATTGATAAATTATATGGATATATCATTTTACTGACGGGAACAGACATCATAGCAATCTATATATTCATCCAATTCTTTGAAAACATATCCACCTCTCTGGATGAGTCGGCAATTATGGATGGATCCACTTATTTCGGTGTATTTTTCAAGATATTGCTGCCCCTGCTCAGGCCGGCCATAGTAACCGTTATGATTTTAAAAGGGGTCGGAACCTATAATGAGTATTACATGGCGAACCTTTACCTTCAATCGAAAGATAAATTTGTTACTGTTGCCATTTCGCTTTATAAATTTACCGGACCGTTTGGAAGCCAATACAATTATATTTGTGCCGGTATCATTATGACAATAATTCCGGCATTCATCATATTCATTCTTTGCCAGAAGCAGATCTATGCGGGATTGACATTAGGCGCTGTAAAGGGTTAGCTGCGACACGTCGCAGTATAGA
>DBTX01000078.1:134035-190806 GCA_002307275.1 Hungateiclostridiaceae bacterium UBA1305 | reverse complement strand
CTATCAAGCACAGGGCTTTGTGCTGCTTATTCATTTGTTTTATTTTATTGGAAAAGCCTATCTACATTTACAGAACTGCTTTGCCTATATACTTTAATACCCTTGCAGAAAATCTTTTGATTTCTGCTTAAGGATAATACGTCATTATCCAACGGAAAGTTCACCAAAGTAAATATATTTTTCGCTTCTTTTTTGTACATTATTAATGTCTTTACAAACATTGTACCAAGTATTAAAATGTATTAAAGCATGCAACCTGAAGGTCGCGAAATTGCAAGCACTATGGAAACTTATGCTGCAGATGGCGAGGAAGAGAATGAATAAGCAGGAATTAATTGATAATATTGCAAAATTGAAAAAAAGCAGGAATGCGGTGATCGTTGCACATAATTATCAGATAGATGACGTCCAGGAAATTGCAGATGTGGTGGGCGATTCTTTTGCATTGAGCAGGTATTGTGCATCAAGCCCTCATGAAGTAATTGTATTCTGTGGTGTTCATTTCATGGCAGAAAGCGCAAAGCTGCTGTCGCCTGAGAAAACGGTACTGCTGCCCGAAATAGATGCAGGCTGTCCAATGGCTGAGATGGTCACGGCAGAGGCACTAAGAGAAGCCAAAAAAAAGCATCCGCAAGCCGCTGTGGTCTGCTACATCAATTCTACAGCGGAAGTAAAGGCGGAATGCGACATCTGCTGCACTTCTTCAAATGCCCTGAAGGTGATAAGATCCCTGGATCAGGAGGAGATCCTGTTTGTACCTGACTGTAATCTTGGAAGCTATGTTGCAAAAATGGTGCCGGAAAAACATATTATATTATGGCAGGGCTTTTGTGCTACACATCACAGAATAAAGCCGGAAGATGTAAAGAAGGTCAAAGAGTTGCATCCAGATGCACTTTTATTGGTTCACCCCGAATGCAGACCTGAAGTGGTTGAACTTGCGGATTTTGCCGGAAGCACGAAACAGATCATTGATTATGCAGCGGCAAGTACTGCTAAAAAATTCATCATTGGTACGGAAATGGGTGTAATGTACAAGCTGAAGAAGGATAGTCCGGACAAGCAGTTCTATTTGCTGTCACCCGGTCTGGTATGCCCCAACATGAAAAAGACCTCGCTGGAAAGCGTTTATAAAGCGCTAAGGGATATGAAAAACAATATTGTACTGGACGAACAATTGATGGCCAGAGCAAGAATGCCTCTGGACAGAATGTTGCAGGTGGAATAGAATCCCCGGAGAAATACAACCCCGGAGAAATACAACCCGCGAGAAATACTACCTCGGAGAAAGACTGCTCAAATGCTTCAGTAATAAGCGAAAGAAGGAACAACTATTGAATAAGCAAAGATATCTGGCAGATTTCGATACAAGGGAATTAGTGAAGGAATATCATGACGTAGTTATAATAGGAAGCGGAATTGCAGGCGTATATACAGCACTTGAAATTCCCGAGAGATTCGATGTAGCCATTTTGACCAAGGAGACTCTCGATATAAGCAACTCTGTCCTGGCACAAGGCGGTATTGCTGTTTCGCTCGACAAGAAGGATTCGCCCGAGCTGCATCTGAAGGACACGCTTTATGCAGGTGCCGGCCTTTGTGATGAAGAAACGGTCAGGGTCCTTGTCAATGAGGCGGCAGGAAATATTGACCGGCTTTGTGACTTTGGTGTCAACTTTGACAAGAAGAGCAATGATGAGCTTTCTCTTTCCAGAGAAGCAGCTCACAGTATGAACAGGATCATCCATGCAGGTGATACAACGGGGAAGGAAGTGCTGGACAAGCTTATTGCCGTAGTGAAGACACGAAGCAATATTGATATCCATGAAAGATGCTTCGTGATAGACTTGATTACTGAAAATGACACCTGCAAAGGCGTACTGACCTATTCTGAAGACGCAGGCTGTCTTAAATTGTACATATCCAATATTATCATTTGTGCGACTGGCGGATACGGACAGTTGTACAGCTATACGACCAATCCCGAGGTTGCGACCGGCGACGGGGTTTGTATGGCTTACAGGGCGGGAGCCGAGCTGATGGATCTGGAGTTTGTGCAGTTTCATCCTACGGTGCTGTTCCATCCGGACAACAAGAACTTTCTTATATCTGAAGCTGTAAGAGGTGAGGGCGCGCTTTTAAAGAATATAAACGGCAAGCGCTTTATGCCCGAGTATCACTCGCTGAATGAACTTGCACCGAGGGATGTTGTATCCAGGGCAATATTTGAGGAAATGAAAAGAACAGATTCTGAATTCGTCTATCTTGACATAGCATTTAAGGGACAGGATTATTTGGAAAACAGATTCCCCAACATATACAAGACCTGCCTTGGATATGGGATAGATATGGCAAAGGATATGATACCGGTAGCTCCCGCGGAGCATTACTGCATGGGCGGGATCCGGGCGGATGTCCTGGGGAGGACAAAAATCAAAGGGCTGTTTACCTGTGGAGAGTCCGCCTGCAATGGGATCCACGGTGCCAATCGTCTTGCCAGCAACTCTCTTCTTGAAGGCCTGGTATTCGGAAGGAAAATAGGAACCCAGGTTTCCGATATTCTCGGATGTACAGGCAGAACGATCTCCTTTAAGGATGTAGTGAATAAAACGGATCGTGTACTGCACGATTTTGACAGGCATTCTGCAAAGGCTGAAATACGGAAGGTCATGACAATGGATGTCGGAATCATAAGAGAAGAAAAGAGCCTGACGAGTGCACTTGAAAAAATCAACGCCCTCGGCAAAGAGATAGAAGATATGAAAAATGAGGCATTGGCGGACTTTGAGCTTCAAAATGTCCAACTTTTATCCAAGCTGGTCGTTGAGTCCGCACTGGAACGCGAGGAAAGCAGGGGCGCCCATTTCCGTCTGGATTTCGACAAAACAGACGACATAAATTGGAAAAGACATATTATCAAGAAATTCTGATTCAGGGGTTGATGCATTTGGAAGAGACTGGGGATATTCTTGTCACCGGTTGCGCTGGTTTTATCGGGTTTCATTTGACAAAGAGATTATTGCAGCAGGGTAAGAGGATCATTGGTCTGGATAATATGAACGGTTATTATGATGTTACGTTGAAGAAATCCAGACTAAGACTGCTGGAAGAGTGCGGCGAGCTGGATTTTCACAGGATATCGCTTGAGGATTCCAAAGCGGTTTCCAATTTATTTGAAGAAAACAATATAAAAATAGTAATAAACCTTGCTGCCCAGGCCGGTGTCAGATACAGCCTTTTAAATCCTCAGGCATATATAGATTCCAATATAACGGGTTTTTTAAACATATTGGAAGCGTGCAGATTCAACAAGGTCAGGCATCTGATTTTTGCATCCTCCAGCTCCGTATATGGAGCAAATACTAAAATTCCATTTTCAGTGCATGATAATGTTGATCATCCGGTCAGCTTATATGCGGCGACAAAGAAATCAAACGAATTAATGGCTCACACGTACAGTCATATATTCGGTTTGGCTGTTACCGGCCTCCGTTTCTTTACGGTATATGGACCGTGGGGAAGACCGGATATGGCTCTTTTCTTATTTACCAAAGCCATTTTGGAGGGGAAACCGATAGATGTATTCAATAATGGAGAGATGATGAGAGATTTCACCTATGTTGAGGATATCGTAGAAGGCATTTACAGACTGATTGACAGGACACCCGAGCCAAACCCCGGATGGGATGCATATTGCCCGGATCCGGGCACGAGCAGCGCACCATACAGGGTATATAATATTGGTAACAATCAGCCGGTCAGGCTGGAGGACTTTATCAGTACACTCGAAGAAAAGCTCAGGAAGAAGGCAATTAAAAATTATTTACCTTTACAGGCGGGTGATGTTTCAAAAACCTATGCAGATGTGGATGACTTGATAAGAGATGTCGGCTTCAAACCACAAACTGCTATAAGCGATGGAATTGAAAAGTTTGTAGGCTGGTACAGGGAGTATTATCAAAATTAAACATACTAAAAGATATGAGGAAAAAAACATGTTAAGCAAATTATATTACGACGATATGATTCTGGCTGCCTTAAAAGAGGACATGCCGCTGGGAGATATCACTACAGACAATACCATTCAAGCCGGAACAATGGCCAGGGCGGTGCTGATTGCCAGACAGGATGCCGTAATTGCGGGACTTGATATCTTTGAACGGGTTTTCAAACTGCTTGATGACGGAATCACCTTCAAGCGCCATACAGAGGACGGACAGCGTGTAACTGACGGATCGGTTTTTATGGAGTTTGAAGGCGATGCGGCAGCGATGCTCAAGGGAGAAAGGACTGCACTTAATTTTCTGCAGCATCTCTCGGGAATTGCAACAAAAACGGCAGAGTTTTGCAAGCAGGTGGCAGATCTGTCTGTGAAACTTACGGATACAAGAAAGACGGTACCCGGTTTCAGACAACTGGCAAAATACGCGGTTCGAATGGGCGGCGGGCACAATCACAGGTTTTGCCTGTCAGACGGTGTTCTGATAAAGGATAATCACATAAAAGCGGCTGGCGGCATAAAGAAAGCTATTGAGCAGGTAAGAGCCGGTATACCTCATACTGTAAAAATAGAGGTGGAAACGGAATCGCTCGGGCAGATTAAGGAAGCACTGGAAGCAGGAGCGGACATCATCATGTTTGACAATATGCCGCTCGAAATGATGACAATGGCAGCCAAACTTGTAAATGGCCGTGCACTGACAGAGGCATCGGGAGATGTCCACCTGGACACAGTGCGCGAAGTTGCGCTGACAGGAGTGGATATCATCTCCATAGGAGAGCTTACACATACGATTAAAGCCGCCAATATAAGTATGAGATTTATATAGGAAGTCGCTTTAATTGTAAATTCATTGTTAAGACAGGATGTAATGACGACCTGTGGATGAAACTTGCGGTTATCCACAGGTTTTTTATGCAAATTGAGGCAAAAACACAACGAAATCTCGCAGACCTAGAGACGAAAGGGCTGTAAAATATCAGCCGCCAAAAATGTTTTCCACATGCGTGTGGATAAAGAGTGGAAAATGCCTTCAAAACTTGGATATTCGCATAAAACAGGGTGTTGATAATTAAAAAGACAGGGCTTTATTTCAAGGAAGGAAATGGAATATCAGTACTGAGCATTTGTATCAATCGCTGGTATACTTTTTTATTATATAGTATCAGCTTATGGTTTGCTGCTTGCAGAATTTCACCTGATAGAAGCTTATCTATTGTAAAATTGCTGTCTCCGATATCAAAAAGTTCCGTTTCTATGCTCCAACCTGACAGACTTACGCTTTCACTGCTGACAACTTCATCATACTGTCCCATGATACTTCCGGTTTGAACCGATGGATTCAAACCGCCATTTGTCATTGAAGGCAGTATTGCGGAATAAAGAGTGCTGTCGGTAAGTAAATCGCGCATTCCCTGGTCATCATAGTATTTTAGCCCTATGGATGCAAAGGGTGAGCCTTTTTGTGGAACAGAGATAAATATCAGTTTTCTGACATTTCCTTTTGAAGAGTACTCCCTGCTGCAGGTGTAATAGCGCGCCACCAGCCCGCCCATACTGTGCGCTATGAGGTCGAAGCGACTGACCTGGATACCGTTTGAGGCCATATCGGCTTTTATATTATCCAGATAATCCGATAATTGTGAAGCAGAAGAGATGACACCGTTCTCTGAGGCATAACTGAAACCAAGCGGATTGAACCCCTGTGTCTTCAAATAAGCGGATACTCCTGAAAATATTTGAGGAGATGCCTGATACCCATGAACGAGAACAACTGGAACCGGGATCAGCTTTATCGTGATGGAAGCGGTTTTTTTCGTTCCGGATAGATTGGATTTTAGTATAACTTCGCTTAAATCGTTTGTATAGGAAGGGGGAGTGTACTCTGCCACAAAATTGCCGTTTGCGTCTGTAATACCTGCTGCAGGATGAAAGATACCGTTGGAATCCGACCTGGTGGCAGCGGCAGTTACAGAGTCTGCTTTATTTGAGTCGTTATTTCCCGCAGAACCGTCAATAAAACCTGCATTATCAGCCGCAGCGACGCTGGAAGCAGAATTGTCCGCAACCGCTTCAAGCTGTACCTCGGCATTCTGAACAGGGGACCCATCCGCATTTCTGACTTGAACCCTGACAATCAGCGTGTTTTCCGTATCAGCAACAAGGGTCTGAATGCCGTAGGCAGCAGAGCTCATAGTTATATTAAGTCCGTTCTTGTCCATGCGGGAATAGTTATTACTCACAATGGTAACAGCAGTACCAGGGTTCAATGCTGTAAAAAGCAGCAGAAACGGATAAAGCAAAACAATTGCCAATATGAAAGCTGTTAAAACAGCTTTTTTAACAGGCTGTAAATTTGTATTCATTAAGCGATGCCCTTCCGTATAGAAAAGTTTACAATAAATAATTAACATAATGCGGACTTGATGCGGTCTTTCTATATTATACGCTCCGTTGCACTAGGGCTGTAAAGTGGGAATTAATGAGTATTTGCCAGCATTTACAATGCGCAATGCGGGCGAATGCGATTAAGTTTGCCGGTATCGGGGAAAATAATTCTGAAATAAATTAACAGGAGGGATATCTATTGAAGGTTAAGGAAATTATGACAAAGGATGTAGCTTATATTAAGCCTGACACAACGGTAACCGAGGCTGCAAAACTGATGCAACAGTATAATGTAGGCTCCATTCCGGTCTGTGACAGGACTGGTGTCGTTGGAATGGTGACCGACAGGGATATTGTTGTCAGAAATGTTATTACGGGAACCGATCCGCTGTCTACGCCAGTTAGTAATATCATGTCGACAAAGGTTGCTACCGTTACTTCCGATACGGATGTCAACCTGCTTGGCGATATCATGTCAAAGAATCAGATCAGAAGAATACCTGTTGTTGATAACAATACGCTTGTCGGTATTGTCGCGCTCGGTGATCTGGCCGCGGACAAACGCTTTGACGTTGAAGCTTCTAGTGCGCTGACGGATATATCCAGACCGGTAAAATAAACAGAAAACCATGCTGCAATAAAAATGAACAGGGTAATACAGGGTGATATTTTCTTTAGAGCACTCATATAATAGCTTGGAAATATCCCCCTGTCCTCCTGCTATATGAAATGAAATATGATTCAGAGTAACTAATATGAATCGCTTAACGATTCTCTACAATAGTTACAAATTTGATGGAATAAATATCACACATCATAGTATTACCGCCATTGATATCACCGGCTACAAGTCTTAATAATATATAGCTTGCGCCGACTGCTATCAGCGTCCCTGTTCTGTCAGTCAGTCCATTGGTGCCGATCAGAAACTCAACCCTCATTAGTTTGCCAATCTGCGTCCGTAAAAACCCCGGTGTAAACAAGGAGCTTTCCAATGTAACTGGCGACGGCTGCCCGGGACTCCCAGGTAAAACAGGTACTGTCCCTGCTCCCTGGACCCCTTGCGAGGGAACGGACGAAGGAAGGAATGGAACTGAAGGGACCAAAGGCGCTGCTGTTCCGCCAGTCGGGTAGCCGGTAGGCAGCGGAGCCGTCGGCATTAAAGCTCCGGGCATCATGGTTCCGGGTTGACCTGTTCCCATACCCATACCCATACATCCCTGCGCTTTTGGCAGCCAGTTGCTGTAATTCACAGGGCCCAGGCCGTTGTTGAAAGAGCCGCAGGTAACAGGCATATATTCCGGTAAAACTTCTTGAGGAGTTTTATTTGTATAATCACTTTTGTATCGCATAATATCATCTCCTATTTCTATTAGCCAAACTGCTGCATTCATATTAAGATTATGTCGAATAATATAAGGAAGTCGGTTGATAAAAGCAATGTTCGTTTATTCTGTTAAACAGACTGCCCGAACCATTGCGGGGAAATTCACTTTCACATACCGCGCTGAACGGATTGTAATACCAAAGGCATGGCGCAACGGCTGGCAGAACATTGCCGGAAAGTGCCCAGTCTGCAATATCATAGTGTATCTGCTCCGGAGGAGAAGACCATACGTTCTGAGTATTGACCTCCCCATATACTTCGCCGAGCATGCATGTAAACTGATAAGGCTGTTCCATCACTCTGCGTATGTCCCCCAAACCTGTCCTCTGGTATTCGCCGTCGGAAACATGCACTCTGTTCATTATAATGGAAGCGACAGCTTTCATACCGTTCTCGCCTTCACCTCCAGCTTCGCACTTAATTAGCCTTGCAAACAATTCGCGATTGGTATATGCCATAAAAACACCGCCTAAATTGGATATCCGCCGATTTATGTTCTTGCATAATTTATACTACAGTATATTAACATAACCCATAAAAAGTAACCTATGATGAAAATTAAACATTTTAATTAAGTTTATAAAACCTGATTTATTGGGGCAATATAATTTATGTACGCTGTCAAGCGGGTATTACCCGAAAAAGGAGGCATTACTGTGAGTAGACACAGGAGCTTGATGTCCGAGCAGCTGAAGCATGAAATTGCAAAGGAACTTGGCGTCTATAGTACAGTTGAGGCTGAAGGCTGGGGCGCTGTCTCATCCAAGGACTGCGGCAATATTGTTAAAAAAGCAATAGAGATGGCCGAGAGAAGCATTGATACCAAATAGCCTCTCGTGATAAGCGTAACAGGGAGCCGGTGGAATACCGGCTCTCTTGCTGTTCAAAAATAAAAATAAAAAAAATCCATACTTGTACAGTTCTTTATTGTAACTCTGTTTTGCAGGTGATATAATTATATTTGCTAAAATCTGGGGGCTCTATCTTCATGAGGGCAGCCGGATTCGTTGCAAACTATCACTGGAGAATGTTCACCTATTGGCATATACAAGCTTGAAGTGTCTGAAAAGTGCAGTATTGCTTTGTTGCAAATCTGTTACATTTTGTTTACACTTGGCTTGGATATGTTGACTGGTAAAAATGCCGGTGATATAATCAACTTGAATTCAGACGGGTGAAGCTTGTTCGTTCTGAATAAAGTTGTAAGACAGGTCGGGTTATAACCATGGGGATAGGCGTGGCCCGATTTGAAATGACAGCCAACCCCAAAATTATACGAGGAGGATTTGAGAATATGAGAAATCTCAAAAAGTTACTTGCAGTAGTCGTAGCTATTTGCGTTCTCGCAACATTTACGGTTCCTGCATTCGCTGCAGACACAACAACAGCAGCAGCAACAGTTAAGACTGATGCACAAATTGCAACAGATCTCGGCGTTATCAAAGGCTCAGGCGACGGCGTTACAGCTGATTACCTGGCGACCACACCTGACAGACTTCAGGGCGCTATTATGTTCCTGAGACTATTGGGTCTGGAAGACACAGCAAAGGCATACATTGGTACAGACAATTTCTCTGACGTAGAGGGATTGAATGATACCAACCAAGCAATACTTGCCTATTTGAAAAAGAATCCTGATTTAGGATACGAAGGAATAGGCGACAACAAGTTCGATCCGTTAACCAAGATGACTGCAAAGCAGTACTACAAAGTTTTGCTTATTGCTCTCGGTTACACTTACGGAACTGATGCAACTGCAGACTTCACCTGGGCAACTGTATTCTCTTTCGCAGCTTCCAAGGGCCTTGTCAAGCTCGTTGACAATGAAACTTTCACTGTTAATGATCTTTGCACTGGCACAGTAGAAGCTCTCAAGGCTACAGTAAAGGGCGGAACAGACACTCTTATCAGCAAGCTCGTTGACGGCGGCAGCATTACCGCAGCAGCAGCAACAACAAGCGGCCTGTATTCTGCAACAGCAAAGGCTCTTGAGTGCACAAGCGCAACAACTGACAACCTCAGGACAGTCAAGTTCGTATTCAACAAGGAGCTGGACGAAGATACAGTAACTCTTGATAATTTTGCAACAGACGACGATATCTTTTCTGCTGTAAAACTGTTGGATGACAACAAGACAGTTTTGGGTATTATTTCTGATGATGAGCAGGATAACATTGACCAGAGTGACAGTTATGACGTTGACATCAGCGACGTAAAAGCTACAGACGGAACGACCATCTCAGACGTTACAAAGACTGTAACCTTTGTTGACACAACGATTCCTGCAGTAACCGGAGTTACTGTAAAGAATCCGAAGACAATTGTAATCTCCACTAGTGAACCGATGAATTATATAAACAAGTATAACAAGACACTTAGTGATATTACAGTGGATGGTTCAACGAAGATTGGAACATCAACCTATGATTACGAGAAGAACACCCTGACAGTCATATTTGCTTCCGCGATGTCTGTTGGAACGCGCAAGATAGCCATTTCCGGCATGCAGGATTATGCAGGATATACTGCAATAGCTACTTCCTACAACGTAGATGTAGTTGCTGATACAACTCCTCCGTCCATGGTAAGTGCGGAGATGATTACAGTAAACGAGCTCGACGTTACCTTCAGTGAAGAACTGGATGATATTGGATCCTTCGAAGTAGATGGCGTAGATGCTAAATCGGCTGTACAGAATACGGATGATCATTCAATCGTTCGCCTTACTCTTGCAAAAGATCTTGGAATAGGCGCAACTGTTGAGATCAAGATAACTTATGTAGATCAGACGGATGTTATGGGTAACGATGTTGAATCAGATACCAATTTTACATTCAAGGTTTCTGATGACACTACGCTCCCGACCGTAAAAGCATCCATTGATTCAGACAGTAATGATATTACACTGACATTCAGCAAATCAATGTACACTACAGCAGGTACGATCAAGATTTTGAACGCTGATGATAGTGACAAGCAGTTGCATAAATTTACTGTAAGCAAGAACATGTTTACGGATGGCTCTGACTTTACGGAAATTGTACTGGATGAAGGTGATTCTGACCTGAATAACAGGGATGCTATAAGTGTCAAGGTTCTCATTGAAGACATGACAGACGGTACCGTCAGGAAGAATACGCTTCCCGATACGACACTTACCCTGGAAACCAACGATGCATCGGCTCCTTCAATCAATCAGTACTATACGGCAGATTCAGACGATGAAACGGTAACTTTCTACTTCGGCGAAGATATGGATAAAGATACCCTTAAGAATCTCAGTAACTACAGGATTTATAATGGTACTACTAAGATCGGTACGAAAAATTACAGTGGTGAGACATTGTCCTATATCGGTGCTGATGTTGATTCTGTTGATTCAGACAGCATTACCATCAATATAGATGGATCCTATGCTGCACTTACAGACGGCCACACATACTTCGAAGTTAGTGCTGTGGAAGATGAAGATGGAAACATGGCAGACGGTGTAAAGACAGTAACTTGGCAGGGAGATGCTGATCCGCTTGACTTTATTTCAACCACTGGTTCTATTAAGGCAACAGCACAGGATACGATTGAAGTAACATTCAACCAAGATATTGGAAGCATTGATCCTGATCTATTCTATGTAAAGAATACTGCTGGTGAACTCGTAACTACCTTTACAGAGGTAAGCGTTGATGATGATGTAGCAACATTCACAACGGCAGACGATATAGGAACTACTACTGAATCCTTGAGACTGTACTTGAATGAACTGTCAGCATGCGAAGATGTATTCGGCAATGGTCTTGATGATCTCAAGGCTAAGACGGGTAGAGATGAAGGCGACCTCTTTAAAATAGCTGATAAGATTGCTCCTGAAGTTGATGAAATTGATGACAGTGACGGTACTTCAACCGGCGCAATCTATATTGACTTCACTGAGATTGTAAACGTTCCGACTACAACTGATTATGTAAGTGTTATAAAAGCACTGGCTAGTGACATGATTGTTAGAGATGAAGACGGAAATACGATTAATCTCAGTACGGGTACGAACGACGCTGGTAAGTCATATAAGGTTGACTTCTACAGAGGCAGCACTTATGTAGGTGACCTTGCTGCTATGAGTTATGGTAAAGCCTTTGATACGATCATAATTCAGAACCTTAATGAAGGTGAGGATTACACTGTACAGTTTATAGGTTCCACTATCTATGACGGTGATAGTAATCTTCTCGCAGCTGAAGAGAAAACAGAAGTAACAACAGAACAGAATTAATTCTCCAGCAGAAGCAATTGAAATGGGACTGCCTCAAAACTAAATTTTGAGGCAGTCTTTTTTTAGTGCGTGCGACCTTGACGGTGAAAGTCCGTTACGGGGTTTGATAGCACCAACCGTTAGCCAAAGGCAAGGGTGTCCGTTGTGAAGCGGAATCTGAACTATCTAAACATTATGATTATCCGAGTAAATTTTTGAAAGTCATGTAGTTAACGGTATTCTTTGTATATTTTACTCGGATAATCATTTAAATATTTATTACCTTTATACTTGCGTCTGGCTGGAAAAAACATAGCGTTTGGGTTGTTGTATGATCCTGTAATCTTTCAGGTGTTTTAGAAGCAACTTTGTACAATTATCAGGAATAGTGACAACCCTCCCCTTATTTCCTACTCCAACAAGTTTCACGGATGTTTTTTCATTGAAGCGGATATCACCGACTGTCAGATCACACAATCCCTGTGCCCTTGCACCTGTGGCATATAAAACATTAAGGAGTACTTTATCCCTTGCAGAAGCAACCGTTCTGCCGTCGGGAAGTCTTAACAGGATGTATATCTCTTTACGTGTAAGATAAATGGGGATACTCTTCAATAACAGACCCTCCGGCATTCTTGAAAATAACTTTTCCAGGCTGCAATCCTCTCTCATCCTTCAGGAATAAAAACAGAAGCTGAAAGGCGTATTGATAGGAACAGATAGAGTTTATACTAAGCCCTTTGGATATTGGTAGGTAGTTAGTAAAATAGGCAGGAAATCACTTTTAACTTTAGACATTACTCTACCTCCGGGAAAACATCTTCTGTATAAATGCCTATAGCATCATGAGCATCCGGATAAAGCTCATAGGAAAACCTGAGATAGAGCTGTCTCCATGATATCCCCATGTCCGAGATAAGTTGAAAGGATGGGAACGGAATCAGTTAATGAATACCCGTTGGATTCTGCTTGTCTGAATGACCGGAATACAAAAACATGTCTCAGGCAGTGAAGGCATGGTCCTCTGTCAGACGGATTTTTCTTGTGATATACAATTCCAGCTTCATCAAGGACGACGGAAAACAACCGCTCGGACCAACTATCACTGTATGGCCTTTTATCTGGGCCTATAAACACATAGGATTCTGATATTTGGCTTATCCCCAAGCGGATACAATAAGAATGAAGGATTTCTGTCATAGATGGTTTCATCGGAACCAGCCGATGCTTCGCCGTTTTGCTTTATGTATTGTAAGGACACCTTCATCGAAATCGATATCACAGATACGTATGCCGAGTGCCTCATTGAGACGCAGCCCACATGAATACAGAAGTCTGATGAACACAGGAAATACGATAGGTACATTTGAACCAGCCCGTTTAAGTGAAGTCTGCAGGTTATCACTGGTCTGTATTATTCTGTTCCATTCATCTTCACTATACATATATGGGGTGTACGTTGTTCCTTGTTTCCTTGGAAGTTCAGGGGCAGCGCAAGGAACACTACAGGAGCGAAGATATCCGGCAAAGCCTTTTAATGCAGAAAACTTTTTCTTTTTAGTAACTGCCCTGCATGTGAGCGTCCGACTCCAGCAGTCAATATCTTCAATAGTGAGTTCCTTGCACTTTTTTCCTGATGGAGTAAGGAATACATCCAGACTGTACAATGTATTTTCAATGTGTGCAGTATAATATCTGGCAATTTTTGGAAATTAATATAGGAATCCATTTCCATTGTAATCTCATTTATCCAATCAAAAGTTGCAGATGATGGAATACTATAAGTAAGGTAAGATACTTTTTATCCATTTTTTGCAGGTTATTACAAAGGCTTTAATCTGGGTGTAGTGGCAAGTATTGTAACAGCATATGAAGAAGAATTCCGTTAATAAATGATGTTTCTTGCCAATAAGACGATCTCAAATTATGAGAACGATATCAGCTTGCCGGATTCAATGACTTTAAGGACATCTCTGACATTACTGAAACATGGGCGGAGCATCTTCATGACAAGCCTCAAAATACGGAATCACGATCCGTCGGGAAAGAAAGAAAAAGCCTCGATGTTTCTTGTCTGCCGGATGAAGCTGTAAAGCAGGACTAAGAATACACCGGGCTTTTACGGTTGAAATACAAATTAAAGTCATCTACTTAAAGCTTTCATATGCCCTCTTTAGCAGAATAATTGCTTGTTCTCTGGTGACTTTCTCAAAAGGGGCAATCTTATTATTACCGTCAACTCCCTTTATGATGGCGTACTTGCTGGCAAACCGCACTTCCTTGATTGCCCAGGATGCAATGGAATCTTCATCGGAAAACTTATCTGCACCAGACGTATCCGAAGTTATGCCTGGGTTTGCGGCTTTAAGAGTTCTGAATATCATGACGCAGATTTCCTGCCTTGGGATCAAATCGTTCGGAGCGAAGCTTGTATTGGATATTCCTTTTGTAATGCCAAGATTATATGATTTTAAAATCTCAACATTATCCGTATCATCGAACGGATTAGTGGCAACGGGCAGCGCCTTTTTGCCGCTGATTGTTTCGTACAGCTTTATAGCGATTTCACAGAATTCTTCTCTGGTGATTTTTTGCTTGAACTTGCTGAGAAGTTTGTCTGTTGTAAGTTTATCCCTGATGGCTTCTTCAATTTCCGGAATGGCCCAGCTGCTTGCCGTCGAATAATCGGTCGGGACAGCCTGCTGTGACGACGGAGTTGTTGAGGAGTTCTGCAATGCAGGAGTATCATAGGTTGCTGTATCCGAATACTCTGAAGTTCCCAGTACGTTATAAGCAGTAACCCTATACAAATAAGTAGTGCTAAACAAAAGACCATCGTCAGTGTAAGCGGTATTGCCTTTTAACACAGTAGCTATCTGAACATAATTACCGCCGGTTGCTTTTCTCTCTATTTTGTATCCTTCTTCATTATTTGAATTGTCAATCCAAGTGAGTTTTACGGCTCCATCAGATATAAAGCTTGCGTTCAATCCGGTTGGCGTCTTCGGTTTGGCAAGATCAATTATAATATCATTAGACCATCCGGAGGGTCTAATGGTATCATATGCACTAATTTTAATATGATAGATAAGATCAGGTATCAGATTATTGCTTATGTACTGAACGGAATTAGCAGCAATTGTATAGCCATAATTAATTTCATTTGAACTTATGCTTTTTACCATTAATGAAAAACCGGTTTCTTTCTTTGAGTTATCATTCCAGGTTAATTGAATTGCTGTAGGTGATACAATCACTGCCGTAAGGCTGGATGGGGAATTTGGCGGATCATTTTTCCCCTCCAGTGCAAGAGCTGAATTATTCCCGGTAGTATCCGAAGCAGCTAAAACAGTATTGAGAGGTATGGACAAAAAACATATTACTAAAAATATCAATATCCTGATTGATAAATTACTTTTCATAGACAAGCTCCTTTCGTATAATTTAGAATGTAAAGCTTTGTGCATAGCTCCTGCCAATTGATAAATGTATATTTGATGATCAAAAAATTTGTTTGTCATTCAATATATATTATAGAATGTCAGTCTCTATTAAAATTATATACCAGTTCTTCAAAAAATAATAGAATATCTGGAAAACGTAATGTCGTTAATATATTCCATGCCTCACCGAAATCCAGCAGGTAGCTGGATTTGGAAAACAAGCTTATTTATGAGGTTTGAGATAGCTTTTTCGTTTACGCATACCCCAAAATATGATATTATTTATAAGAACGAATTCATGGAGGAGATTACTTTGAACTCAAGTAAAAAATTAAGCACAAAGATTAGAAAGAAAAAGTACGATGAGCCTAATAAAAATTTATATGTATTGTTTTCGTTATGTTTAATTGCAGGAATTATTCCACTAATTCTATATATAAAAAAAATTACGGTAACTGATCCTGGAAATCTTTATATATATGGATTATCTGATCAATTGGATATTTTCGTCTATTACAAAATGGTCTTCCTGTTATTGTTTACCGCTGTCGGATTGATCTTTTTTTTGTTCTCAAGAAAAGAGGTGTTATCAGAGAGTCGTAAAAAGCTATATTATTATCCCATGGCGATATTTACCTTATTTATCATGATTTCAACGTTGTTCTCAGAATATAAGCAGGTCTCCTTTTTTGGCTTTGTTGACCGATATGAAGGCGCCTTTGTATTAATTGGATATCTTGTGATAATGTTTCTTGCTATGAATAGTTTAAAAGAAGAAAAGGAAATTAAAATACTCTTCCTGTGTTTATTGGCTTCAGCATTTGTGATATCGCTTATTGGAACACTACAGTACTTTGGGATAGACTATTATAGATCGAAGATTTTTTTTGATATCGTAACGCCAGCTGCATTGAAAGGTCAAATGAGTGAGATTAGTTCAAAATTTCCTGAAAATACGATATTCACCACATTAACCAATTCCAATTATGTAGGTAGCTATATGGCAATGCTTCTGCCGATCGTTCTGGTTTTTTTGGTCCATTCGAAAAAGATCTCTCATAAGATTATATTTGTGGCTCTCTTGGGGCTTATAGTACTCAACTGGGTAGGGTGTGAATCCCGTGCAGGAATTGTCGGCGGCGTATTGGCATTATTATTTCTCCTTATTATGTACAGAAGGAAAATACTAAGTCATAAAGTAATAGTTCTATCAACAATGTTATTTATATGTGCAGCTGTATTTGCAGCTAACGTAGTCTCAGAAGGGGCTTTTATTAGCAGATTTAAAAGCATGATATCGTTTGAAGGAAAAGGTTCGTCAGATGCTAATAATGCCCTGCTTAACAGTATTGAAGGTCTTGTGGACATAAAGATGGATAATGAGAAAACAAGCATAATTACGGAAAAGGGAACTGTTCAAATCGCTTTAGTTGAAAAACAGCTTAAGTTAATGGATGAAAAGAATAGTGAAGTAAAATTTTCAGTAGAAAATGATATTATAAACCTGGAAGATGAAAGGTTTAAAAAAATAAGCTTACATATGTACCCCGGAGATGGGTATATCGAAGTGTATTTCAACGATTATGACCTGATAAAAGTGCTGTTTACTAATAAGGGATTAAGAAGCCCTTCAAACAGATGGATGACGGACAGAGGCAATAAAGAGATTGAAGCTGCAGGATTCTCGGGTATGGAGTCTCTGGGTTCGAATAGGGGATATATATGGTCCAGATCGATCCCTCTTTTAAAAGATACTGTTATTTTAGGCCATGGGCCGGATACTTTCCCGATTTACTTCCCGCAGTATGATTATGTAGGGAAGCTGAGATCATATCAAACAGGAGTCATCTTTGTTGATAAGCCGCATAATATGTATCTTCAGACGGCAATCAACACGGGAATCATTTCATTATTGGCGTTATTGGCCATATTCGGAATTTATTTTGTTTCAAGCTTTAAACTTTATTTTAAGGAAGAGTTCACATCATTTCTTCCGACTGCTGGTCTTGCGTGCTTTGCCGCTTTTATCGGATATACTGCCGCAGGAATGTTCAATGACAGTGTTGTATCGGTTGCGCCTGTGTTCTGGGTATTGCTGGGGTCAGGAATTGGAATTAACTTCAGCCTATACAAAAATCGACTCAAAAATAGTGAGGATAAATTGCCGCACCGCTGAAATATTCCGTAGTATTTACGGATAAAGGAAAATATGATACGATTTAAAAAATGTTAAAAGGATTTGGGTGATAACATGAAGAAAAAGATCGTGAAAAACATACCTGTATATTATATTTTCCCCATATTGCTTATAGTGGCAGTTGTCCCTTTAATGGTTCACCTTAAACAAATACAATTAGATGAAACGGCCATCAAATACTGGATTGGCGATAAACAGAATTCGGATTTCTTTTCTTATTATAAGGCGATTTATACAATTATTCTTTCTGTCATAGCATTGGTGATGTTCTTAATAGCACGTAGTAAAAACATACTGGAAACGAAGAAGCTCATCTTTTATTACATACCGATAAGTGTATATGCTATTACAGCAGTGATATCAACTTTATTCTCAAAATACCCATCCATAGCGCAGAATGGTTTCGTTGACCGCTATGAGGGAGTTTATGTACTTCTTTCGTATCTTGCAATTCTATTTTTAACGATAAATCTGGTCAATCATGAAAGGTTTTTCAGAATCATAATGATCGGCTTGTTTTTGTCGGCATTAATTTTGGGTACAATTGGAATTTTTCAATTCTTTGGATTTGATTTTTTCAAATCAAGTTTGGGTAAAATCTTTATACTGCCTGAGGCATATAGAAAGCTCAAATTAGAATTTACTTTTGGCGCTCATACTATCTACACAACACTATACAACACAAACTATGTGGGGAGCTATATGGCTATGCTACTGCCGTTAGCTCTCGCAGCATTTGTTTTTATTAAAAAAGCAAACATGAAAATAATAACAGGTTTACTTTCTTGTCTTATGTTTGCAAACTGGATCGGCTGCAAATCAAGGACCGGTTATCTTGGCGGTGTTATTGCAGTAGTTTTTTTGATCCTGTTAATGCGGAAATTGATTCTGAAAGACATGAAAACGATTATTCCATTGCTGGTATGCTTTGCCTTGATTTTTGTCGTGATGGACTACAGTGCAGGCGGAGCCCTTGGCGGACAGATTATCAACACTCTTTCCAAGATCGAAGGCTCCTCTGCGGTCGATGAGGAAGGAAACAAAGTACAGTCTGCCAATACGACACTGCTCAAGGATATCAAACTGTCCGGAAAGCAGGCGTCTGTAGTGTATGGGGAAGATACATTAAATATGGTATATGATGATACTCAATTGCAATTCAGTGATACGGATGGAAAACAGTTGACCATCAAGAACAGCGATTCCGGTGTTATTACATTAGAGGATCAGCGGTATTCGGCATACAGCATTCAGCAAGCCGGGACCCCAACCGCTTTATATATTACACTTGAAAGTATGAAGTTCGTGCTTCAAATGGATCAAGATGGATTTAAAATACTTGGGGAAGGAAATGTGGCCGTTGATACTATTGATCACCCCGAGACTTTTGGATTTAAGGGAAATGAGCGATTTGCTTCCAGCAGGGGTTATATCTGGTCACGGTCGATCCCATTGCTTAAGAATAATATTATTTTTGGCGGTGGCCCTGATACATATGCCGCTCAATTTCCTCAACATGATTATGTAGGAAAATTGATCGCGTTTGACAAAACGAATGAAATAGTTGACAAACCGCATAATATGTATTTGCAGATGGGAATCAATACAGGTGTGCTTTCATTAATTGCTTTCATTTTCATGCTTGGAGTCTATTTTATTTCCAGTATTAGAACTTATTACAAGATAGAAGTATGGGATGAAAGAAAATACTATGGAGTAGCACTGTTTACCGCAGTACTGGGATATGCCGCTGCGGGTTTGGCTAATGACAGTTTGTTATCCGTTGCGCCGGTATTCTGGGTTATACTGGGTATGGGTATAAGCTGTAATTATTTGAATACTAAAGTGGAAACCGTAACAGCAGCCAATAACATAAAGCAGCAAAAGGCGATGTCTCAGAAAAAGGGCAGGAAATAGCTTTGATAGTTCTTTTTTATAATATTTCATTCAGATTAATGAATTAATGTAAAAGTGCTAAAAGGAAGAGTAGGTAGATGAGAGTTAAATTAACCATTATAAATAGCACTTTTAATATAGTATCTCAAATTATTCAATTGAGTTTAAGCTTTATTATTCGAAATCTGTTTATTAAGTATATAGGGATCGAGTTTCTTGGGTTAAGTAGTTTATTTTCGAATATACTATCTGCTCTTAATTTAGCGGATTTGGGTGTCGGTGCAGCGATTACATTCTACCTTTACAGGCCTATGGCAGAGAAAGACATAAAAAAAATTAAGGGTCTGATGATTTTTTATAAAAAGACTTATTATGTAATTGGAACAATAATTATTGTTGCAGGGGTTATATTATTACCGTTTATACAGATTTTGATTAAAGACCAGGCACTGGATTTGCCATATATAAGAATTCTATTTCTTATTCAACTTGCAGGTACCGCTTCGACTTACTTCCTGGCTTATAAGCGTACGCTTCTTTTTGTAGATCAGAAAAACTATATTGCGTCGATTGTAGATTCTTCAATGAATATTATGATGATGGTTGTTAGAGTTGTTGCGCTTATATATTTTAAAAGCTATGTTATCTACTTGATTGTCATACTGATTCAAAATATATTGGGGAATGTAATAATTACAATCATTTGCGGAAGGCTTTATCCCTATTTAGTAAACGAACAATTCACAGCAGAACCAGTTAATAGAAAAGTTATTTTTAAAGATTTAAGGAATATAGTGATCGAAAAAGTTGTTGGTTATATTCATTATTCAACAGATAATATTATCATTTCAAAATTTATTGGGCTGGCAAGTGCAGGTTTTTTAGCAAATTATACGTTGATTACCGTAACGGTTCAAACTTTTATAGTACAGATTACCAGTGCTGCACAAGCTTCTTTTGGTAACTATATTAATTCGGGGTATAAAGAAAGTGATGTATATATTGTTTTTAAAAGGTTAACGTTCCTATGCTATTTTTGTACTAGCTTTAGCATAGTTTCCTTCCTTACATTGATTCAACCTTTTATCAATCTATGGCTGGGAGAAAAATATATACTACCTTATTACATTATTGTTGTGTTATGTATGACGTTTTTTATTTCTTTATTGAGGATTCCGCTGATGCAGATGATCTCTATTTATGGTTTGTTTAAAGAGATGAAGCATGTAGCCATTCTTGCAGCGATAGTAAATTTATCTATATCCATAGTTTTGATACAGCAGATCGGTATTGTTGGAACACTTGTTGGAACAATGCTCAGTGAAGCTATATATTGGATCGGACAAACATATTATGTTTTAAGAAAAAGACTAAAAGTATTATCCAAAAATTATGCCATAATAATATCAAAGTATTTATTGGTAACTTTAATATCCATTATTATTACGCTTCCTTTAAGCAATATTCCTTTGGGGCTTAATCGGATCATTGCATTTATTTTTAAGGCGTTTTTATGCATTATTATCCCCAATGGCATAAATATTCTATTGTTTTTTCGTACAGATGAGTTGAAATATTATAAGGATTTATTAATGATTGTATATAATAAGAGTTATGTTAAAATTAAAATTAACAAGCGATAAGATTTATTTTATTGGGTTTTAGCAAATATAAAATATAGGGAGTAATGATTCCCCTAAGTTTGTAAAAAAAAAGATACTTAGTATAAAATATGATTATTTAAATGGTTATGCTTTAAAATCATACTCTCAAGAAGGGAAAGTATGATTTTACGAAGATTATTTGAGAATCGAGATAGCGGTTATTATGTAGATATTGGAGCGTATCATCCTAAGAGATTTTCTAATACATATTTTTTCTAAAAAAAAGGTTGGAAAGATATTAATATTGATGCAATTCTAGGGTCTATAATGAAAAATGTAAGCGAACAAGGGCTATTCTAGAAAATATTATTTGGGAATGTGAAGTTTTACGAAACTATTACAATGTATTTATGAAAGGTTCATTATGAGCAATGAAAAAAATGAAATCTTTGTTCCAGGCCGCTTGTGCCTTTTTGGGGAACACTCGGATTGGGCGGGAGGGTATAGAAGGATAAATGCTGATATACTGCCGGGAATGGCTATTGTTACAGGAATAGAACAAGGAATAAAGGCGCGTGTAGCCAAAGCCAGGTCATTGCAAATCGCAACAGTAATGCCAGATGGAACTAGAGCTTATTTTTTTGAAGCTCCAATGAATGTTAAGGCTCTTAAGGCTATTGCATTAGAGGGTGGATTTTTTTCATACTGCGCAGGTGTTGCGGCATATGTACTAGAACATTATAGGGTGGAGGGTCTAAATATTGACTGTTATGAGATGACACTCCCAATAAAAAAAGGATTATCCTCTAGTGCTGCGATTTGTGTACTTACTGCTCGTGCCTTTAATAAACTATATAACCTGCAGTTAAATGTTAGGGGTGAAATGGAAGTAGCATATCGAGGTGAGATATTAACACCATCGAGATGCGGCAGGATGGATCAAGCTTGTGCTTACGGACAGACACCAGTACTGATGACTTTTGATGGAGATTCTGTTGAGGTTGAGCAAATAAAAGTATTACAACCAATTTACTGGGTTTTCGCAGATTTGAAAAAGGGGAAGAATACCAAGAAAATATTATCGGATTTAAATAAATGTTATCCATTTGCACAAAATGATAAGGATAAAGCCGTGCAGGACGCGCTTGGAATATTTAATAAAAGAATTGTTCAGGATGTGGTGAAGGCCTTGGAACGCGGAAATCCACATAGGATCGGGGAATTAATGAACGAAGCGCAAAGCATATTCGATAATATGGTGATACCCGCTTCTTTACAGGAACTATCTTCACCTAAACTTCACTCTGTGCTTCAAGATAAGCTTGTTAAAGATCTGACATGGGGGGGGAAAGGTGTTGGGTCGCAGGGAGACGGAACGGTTCAGTTTATTGCACGAGGTAAGCAGGAGCAAAGTGCACTAATTGAATATTTGTCAAAGGAGCTTATGCTGGAAGCGTATCCATTTGACATTGAGGCATATAAAGGTGTGCAAAAAGCAGTTGTCCCACTTGCTGGATATGGTACAAGATTATTCCCTGCATCAAAGGCAGTGAAGAAGGAATTATTTCCAATTATAGACAGGGATGGAATTGCAAAGCCGGCCTTATTGGTTTTGCTTGAAGAGCTGGATAAAGCAGGAATTGAACAAATATGCCTTATTGTGGCTGAAGGCGAAGAAGATATTTATAAGAATCTTTTTGAATTTGAGCCAAATGAAGAATATACACAGAAACTTTCTCCATATATGCGTGAGTATGATCAACGTATCAGAAAAATTGGAGAAAAAATAGTTTATGTTTATCAGAAGGACCGTCTTGGATTTGGACATGCTGTCTTTCAAAGTAAAGAATTTGCGGATAATAAACCTGTCTTGCTTGTATTAGGGGATCATATTTTCAAGTCTAGCGAGGATCAATGCTGTGCGGCCCAAGCTTTAGCAGCATTCGAACTGAGTGGAGGACTAACTGTTCTTATCCAGGAAATTCCACGTAATCAGGTATCCTATTACGGTATCATTACCGGCACCTGGATGGATGCAGATGAGAAGTATTTATCAGTAAGTAAATTTTGTGAAAAACCTACAGAAGAGTATGCTGCTGAAAATCTGGGGACTAAAATGAAGAATGGCGAAGTAAAATATTTTTCCGTATTTGGCCAATATATATTAACTCCCGATATATATGAAGTTCTTGAACAAAATATAAAAGATGGTAAAAAGGATAGAGGAGAGTTCCAACTTACTTCTGCATTAGATGAAGTAAGAGAAGCAAAAGGTATGGTAGCATGTGTACCTAATGGAGTAAGATATGATATTGGTATTCCGGAAGCATACAGGAATACAATCTGGAATTATCTAGAGTAAATTGGAGGGTGACATTGTATGGAGGCATTTAGACTTAATACACCTATAACTTTTATTATTTTCAATAGACCGGAGACGACAAAAATAGTTTTCGAAGAGATTAGGCGTGCCAAACCTGCAAGATTACTAATTATTGCTGACGGACCAAGGGAAAGTAAACCGGGCGAACGTGAAAAATGCGAGCAAACAAGAGCAATTGTTGAAAATATTGATTGGGAATGCGAAGTTTTACGGAACTATGCCAATGTAAATATGGGATGTAAAAACCGTGTTTCCAGCGGATTGGATTGGGTGTTTGATAATGTAGAGGAATCCATTATTTTGGAAGATGATTGTGTTCCGGATCCATCCTTCTTCAGGTATTGTCAGGAACTATTGGCGAAATATCGTAATGATGAGCGTGTAATGGTGATATCGGGAGATAATATGCTGTTTGAAAATAATAACCAGGAACATAGTTATTACTTCTCAAAGTACATACATATCTGGGGCTGGGCATCTTGGAGGAGAGCATGGAAGCTGTATGATGTAAAAATTAGGTTTTGGCCTGACATAAAGGAAAAAAAATTATTAACTGATATTGTTGATAAGTCTAATTTACCTGAGTGGGAGAATAATTTTGACCTGGTTTATGCCAATAAGTTTGATACATGGGACTATCAATGGGTTTTAATAATTTGGATGCAATCAGGTTTAAGTATAGTGCCAAGCAAAAATCTGATCTCTAATATCGGATTTAGTGAGAATGCTACACATACGTTCGGAGAGAGTATATATGCAATTATGAAAACGGAGACTCTGGATTTCCCACTTATTCATCCGCCTTATATGATAAGAAATGTAAAGAATGATAAAATAGAAGATCTGAATATTTTCAGAGACTCGAAATATAGTTGGTTGGGTTCATGGGCTCCACGACTGAGGAATACTAAAATCACTATAAAGAAATTACTTGGTATGATTTATTATGAGCGGTGAATTATTTATGGCAGAAATATATGGTTCAGCTAAATAAATTCTTGATATACACCTAAAATCTATAATTAATAATATCAGATTTTTTCTATATGATCGGGAGGAAGTTGAAAAATTTAGTAACTCTCCCCAATAAGGATATCGTGATGATGAAGATAATTCATAGGATATGTAAAAGAACGCTATATTTGCTTGCAGCCTGGATAATAAAGTGCTGTAAAAAATCCTGTTGCAATGATAGCAATCATAAAAAAGTACTTGTTCTCCGTCTTGATGCAATAGGGGATGCGATCTTGTGGCTGGATGCTGCTAAGGAATATCGCGCCATTTTCCCATCTGATAGATACGAATTGACTTTGCTATGTGCGAATATCTGGTCATCAATTGCTTATGAGCTTCCATACTTTGATAAAGTAATTCCATTAAACAAAAAACTCTTTTATAGTAATTTTCAATATTATTTTACCATATTAAAAGATATTCGAAATGCTGGTTATGATATTGTAATTAACTCATCCTATTCAAGAGATTTCATTTTTCAGGATACAATTGTCTTTGTTAGTGGAGCAGAAAGAAGGATTGGGTCTACAGGGGATTTATCAAACGTAAGGTCGTGGGAGAAATTTATCAGTGACCGGTGGTATACCCAGCTAATACCTTCGCCTGCGAAGGGTATGATGGAACTGGGGAGAAATGCCGAATTCATGAGAGGACTTGGCTTGGGATCATTTCAATCGGGTATTCCCCAACTCCCCAAAATAAAAGTTTCACTAAATATACCAAAAGATAAATACTATGTAATATTTCCCGGAGCAAGTAATCAAGGTAGAATGTGGTCTCAGCATAATTTTTCGGAAATTGCCAAACGTATATGTAAATTAACCGGATGGTCCGGAGTTATTTGTGGCAGTGCGCCTGAAAAAATGCTGGGAGATCGTATTATTGAAAAAAACTCTGATTGTAAATTAATTAACATGTGCGGAGAAACCAGCTTGCCGGAATTGGCAGAAATTATCCGCGGAGCGAGGATTCTTGTCAGTAACGAAACAAGTGCGGTTCACTTTGGCGCAGCAGTAGCAACTCCAACTGTATGTATTTTAGGCGGCGGACATTTCGGCAGGTTTATGCCGTATGCTTTTGAAAAACAAAGCCAGATAACACCACTTCCCCAGGCGGTCTTTTGCAAGATGGAATGCTATCAATGCAATTGGAAATGCAGGCATATAGTTGGTGAAGACGAGCCTTATCCCTGTATATCTGCTGTGTCGGTGGATCAGGTATGGGCTTGTGTCCGGAATATTATTCAGAATAAGCTGCTGTGCTAGTAGCGGAAACTGGTTAGGGGCTAATTGAAAGAACACATGCGGTGGAACGAAAACATAGAAAGAAGGATGAGTGTGCATACAATTATTGAGAAATTAGTGGATAGCGGGAAGAAAATTCTGGTAGTTGGGGATGTCATGCTGGATGAATATTATTTCGGAAGCGCTGAGCGGATTTCCCCGGAGGCGCCGGTTCCCGTATTTAATTTTAAGAGCAAAAATGCGGTATTGGGCGGTGCGGCAAATGTGGCTGCAAACATTGCTGCGAACAGTTCAAATGTGTATCTGATGGCTGTTATTGGAGACGACACAAATGGCGAAAGGATGTTAAGCATCTTATCAGAAAAGGGAATTGACACTTCTTTGGTTATAAAGGATAAAACGAGAAAAACCACTGTAAAGACAAGATTGCTTGCTCAAAATAATCAGCAGTTGATTCGGATTGACAGTGAGGATCGGCAGGATATCGGTCAGGAGCTTGAAAGTGCGCTCATTGATAAGCTGAATCAAATCATCAATGAAGTTGATTTAGTCCTTATCTCGGATTATTTGAAAGGATTGCTGACTTTCTGTTTGACGCAGGGAATTATTAAGATTGCAAATGAACATGGAATCAAGGTTATTGCGGACATTAAAGATAAAAATGTAGAAAAATACAGCAGAACCTACCTGCTGAAACCAAACAAAAAAGAGCTTGAAGACCTGACTGGGTGCGTGCTGAAAACAGAGGAGGATATTATCAGGGCCATACATATGCTAAAGTCCAGGACTGAGGCACAGTGCTGCCTGGTGACACTGGGAGCACGAGGGATGGTACTTTTGGATCAGAATAATGTAGCACATTATGAAAATGCGCTTGCAAAGCAGGTATATGATGTAACGGGGGCGGGAGATACCGTTCTTGCCTACCTTGGTATCTGTTATGCAAATGGCATGAATAATGAGGATTGTTTGAAAATTTCAAATATAGCCGCCGGTATCAAGGTCGGTAAAGTAGGAACGTCGACGGTCACATTTGAAGAAATCGCGGAATATATCCGAAGTCAGAATAAGCAGGAGCAGAATCAGAAGAATGAAGTAATTCTGACCATGGACAATCTGAGTGCGTTGGATAATTTGAGGAAGGGCAAAGTCGTTGTGTTTACGAACGGGTGTTTTGATCTCCTCCATGTAGGGCATATACGGTATTTGAAGAAAGCGAAGGAATTGGGGGATATCCTTGTAATAGGTTTGAACACGGATCAGTCGGTCAGGAGGTTGAAAGGTGTAAACAGACCGGTCGTTGGTGAAGACGAAAGAGCTGAGCTATTGTCTGCGCTGGTATTTGTTGATTTTGTGGTAAAATTCGATCAGGATACGCCATATGAATTGATAAAACGGATTAAACCGGATATACTTGTAAAAGGCGGGGATTATTCACCGGAGCAGGTAGTTGGCCGGGATGTCGTTGAAGGCTATGGCGGCAGGCTGGAGATCATTGAGCTGGTTGACGGCGCGGCGACAACTAATATTATTCAGAAGATACTTGATGCCTACAAATAATCATAAACAGGATGTGAATGCGAAGTATGATGGAATCGATTATCAGCCAGATACAAGAGAATATACGCATAAAGCAGAGCCTGATGGAAAGGGAGGATATCCTCCTGAACATTGAAAAGGCAGTCGAATATATTGTAAGTTGCTTTAAAAATGGCAATAAGGTACTCATTTTCGGGAACGGCGGTAGTGCAGCGGATGCGCAGCATATTGCGGCGGAGTTTACCGGCAGGTTTATACTTGATAGGAAAGCGCTGCCTGCGATCGCTATTACGACGGATTCTTCAGCATTAACGTCCATATCAAACGATTATGGCTTCGATGATGTATTTCGCAGGCAGATAGAGGGTCTTGCCAATGAGGGGGATGTTGTGGTCGGCATCAGTACAAGCGGAAAATCGGTAAATATCCTCAGAGCTTTTAATGAAGCAAAGCGCAAAGGAGCGTATACCATTGCACTGCTTGGAAAAGGTGGCGGAGAGTGCCGCCATGATTCCGATATATCCATCATTGTTCCTTCGGATGATACGCCACGAATCCAGGAAACTCACATTTTAATCGGGCATATTATCTGTGACCTGGTTGAAAAAGAATTATCGAAGGGCTAGAAAGAAACATCATACGATTTGAATTATATATTCAGGAGATAAGTATATGATAGCAGTAACAGGTGGCGCAGGCTTTATTGGAAGTTGTATTGTCAAGCGGTTAAATGAAATGAATATGGAACATATTCTGGTTGTGGATAACATTGGCCATACCGCCAAATGGAAGAATATCTGCGGTAAAAGGTTTCTGGACTATATGCACAAGGACTCTTTCATACAATGGTTGAATACGCCGGAAGGTATTCAGCAAGTAGACGTTATTATTCACATGGGAGCCTGTTCGGCGACAACGGAATCCGACTTTGACTATCTTGCGGAAAACAACTATAGATATACACAAAAGCTTTGGCAATGGTGTACAGAAAACCGGAAACGCCTGATATATGCAAGCAGTGCGGCCACTTACGGCGATGGGAAAATGGGATTTCTGGATAATGTTGAGGGAATAGGCAATTTGCTCCCGCTAAATGGATATGGATACTCGAAACAGCTCTTTGATCTATGGTCGCTTCGACAGGAGTATAAGCCGAAGCAATTTGCCGGTCTTAAATTTTTTAATGTTTATGGCCCGAACGAGTATCATAAGGGCTCCATGGCAAGTGTCATCTTTCATTCCTATGCACAGGTAAGGGACAAAGGTGAAATCCGGCTGTTTAAGTCTTATCGTAAGGATTTTGGACATGGAGAACAAAAAAGAGATTTTGTTTATGTCAAGGATATTCTGAATGTGATCGGATTTTTACTCGAAAATGAGAATGTGAATGGCATATATAACGTGGGCAGCGGGAAAGCCAGAAGCTTCAATGACCTGGCAGGCAGCATATTTTCCGCGATGGGGTGTAAACCAGGCATAGAATACGTTGATATGCCGGAGGGCCTTATTGATAAATATCAATATTTTACAGAGGCGGATATCTCAAAGCTTCGCAGCGCAGGCTATAGAAAAGAATTTACATCGCTGGAAGACGGCTGTGCCGACTATGTACAGAATTACCTGATGAAAGACTATAAACATTACTAGTTGTGTGAGGAAGTATGAATAAGGCGGTTTTTCTGGATAGGGACGGCACGGTTAATATTGACAAAAATTTTCTGTATAAAGTGGAAGATTTTGAATTTACATATAAAGCGGTTGAAGCTCTTGAAATATTGCAGAAGCAAGGGTACAAAATTGTCATTGTGACGAATCAATCGGGCGTAGCGCGCGGTTACTATACAGAGGAAGATGTTGATCTTCTGCATGAATGGCTGAAAAAATACTTATCCGATAAAGGAATTCATATTGATGGGATTTATTACTGTCCACATCATCCTGATGGTGTTATTGAAAAGTACGCAATGGAGTGTAATTGCCGGAAACCCGCTTTAGGTTTATATTACAGGGCAATTGGAGAACTGGATATCGATACCGGCGCGTCTTTTGCAGTTGGAGATAATCTTCGGGACCTTGAGATTTGTAAACGAACAAACGTAAAAGGCATCCTTATATCGGAGGAAGATTTGGGAAATCGGGGTGGAGGCACAGAATCACATACCTCCATGAATTGTAAAGAAACACTTGGTGAAATCCATATAGTTCCAAACTTATACGAGGCTGCTCTCCAAATAGTCAGGTATAATGAATTGCACTCCGGGGTGATGAACAGATCATGACAACTCAACAGGTACATGTTGTTACAGCAGTGAGAAACCGGATGGCTATAACGAAAGAATTCATTCATAAACTTCAAAAGCAGACGTATCCCAATATACATTTGCTATTGGTTGATGACGGGTCTTCGGATGGCACCGTGGAAATGGCAGAGAAGGCTTCCATTAACAAGACAATTATCCGGGGTGATGGTAACTTATGGTGGGGTGGTGCCTTGCATCAGGCTTATTTGTGGTTTACTGCAAATGAAATAGAGCAGTATGAATTTGTCCTGATTATGAATGATGATGTAGTCATTGAAGACGATTTTATTGCAAGAGGTATCAGCCGTTTATTGCAGGAGGACAAGGTGCTGTTGACAGGGTTCGGTTATGGACTGCAGAGCCGGGAACTGATAGACGGGCCGGTTGCTTACAGGTTTACAAATGGGATAAGCTATATTGCGAGGGAAGGTGAAGCTGCAAATTGTGCTTCGACACATGCTTTGTTTTTTAGAGTGAGGGATTTCCTTGCTATAGGGGGCTTTCACCCTGTACTGCTTCCACATTACGGCTCAGACTATGAATTTACACTACGGGCATGGAAAAAGGGGTATCGTATCCTATCCGAACCGGGTATAAAATATTTCTTCAATGAAGATACAACAGGCAATATGTATTACATGGACTTAAAACCAAGTCATTTTGTAAAGAGACTTTTTTCCCCAAAATCGGTTTATAACCCAATATACAAACTGACTTTCATATTGTTAGTTTGCCCTTTGAGATATATTCCGGTAAATCTGTTTTTCCAAATGATCAGATACATGCAGAATCTGTTTTTGTATATTACAAGAAAGATAGTTGGGAGAAAAGCGAGGCAAGAATGACAGTAATTATAAGAAAATGCGGGCAGACATGCAATAGACTTTTCCAATTTGCACATTTTTATGCATACTGCAAAGAATATAATATCGAACTTTTCAATCCGACCTTTTGGAATTTAAAGAAATATTTCAGCCCACAGAAAAAAGAAAATGAAAAAGCACGCTTTTTTTCAATTCTCACAGCTTTGCCAAGAGGCGTGTTATGCCTCATCAGGGGAAAGATTATGAATATCGATTCCCAGGGAAAAAATGAAGAAGCGAAGGATGTACTTAGAAGAAACGATTATTTGGTATGGGGATGGGAGTTTCGCGATTTTCAGAATTTTGTTAAACATGCAGCGGAAATAAGACAACACTTTGCGATCAATGCTGAACTTGTAAAAGAGATGTCATCGGAATTTGAACACAGACGGAGAGAATTTGATGTTGCCGTCGGTGTGCACATACGCAGAGGTGATTATAGAACCTGGGCCGAGGGCAGGTATTATTATGATGATGAAACGTATATATCATTTATGCGGCAAATGTCAAAATTATTGCCGGATAACAAAATCCTGTTCATCGTTTGCTCGAATGAAAACCTGGACCAGACGCAATTTGGTAATATGGAAGCGGAGAACGTGAAACTTTGGTTTCCGAAGCAGAATTTCATTAATGAACTGCACTTGCTGTCAAAATGTGATAAAATTATCGGCCCCCCGAGCACATATTCTCATTGGGCGTCATTTTACGGAGAAGTTCCGTGCCTGCACTTGATGAGCAGGGATCATGCAATTGATTTGCAGGATTTTAAAGTATGTTCGGGCTGAATGCAATAGGAATTGAGGAATTATGAAAGTACTTTGGCTATCGAATGTGCCATCTCCGTACCGTGTTGATTTTTTTAACAGGTTGGGAGAAAGAATTGAACTAACCGTTTTGTTTGAGATGAATAATGCATCCGATCGGGATAAAAACTGGGCAGCGGGCACTTTCAAAAACTTTAGCGGGTTCATTTTGAAGGGTATACGGACTGAGGCGGACAAGTCCTTTTGCCCCACTATTTTACGCTGGCTGCAAAGAGGTAAATACCAGATTGTAATCATATCAAACTATAGTACGCCGACGGGAATGCTGGCGATAGAGTGGCTGAGATTAAAAGGGATGCCTTTTGTTATTCAGGCGGACGGCGGTTTTTTTAAGAGCGGAACAGGGAAAAAGGAAAAACTGAAAAAGCACCTGATAAGCTCTGCTGAATTCTGGCTAAGCTCGGGCGGGAAGACTACGGAGTACCTTGTGGCATATGGCGCAAGGCAGGATGGCATTTATGTATTTCCTTTCAGTTCCATTACCCAAACGGATATATTAGCAAAAAAGCTTGATTTTGATGAGAAGAAAAAGCTTCGGAATCAACTTGGTATTCAGGGGGATAAAATTGCTATTTCGGTTGGTCAGTTTATTCACAGAAAGGGATTTGATATTCTGATTCGGGCATGGACCCGTATGAAGCCTGAATATGCACTGCTAATCATTGGTGGGGGAGAGCTGGAGCAGGAGTTGGCAGAAATGATCCGACAAAATTTCCTCGCCAATGTTCATCTGGTTGGGTTCAAGTGCATGGATGAATTATATCAGTACTATATGGCTTCAGACTTGTTTATCCTGCCTACACGGGAGGATATCTGGGGGCTGGTGGTTAATGAAGCGATGGCCTGCGGTTTGCCGGTAATAACGACGGACAAATGTATTGCAGGATTGGAATTGATAGAGGATAATAAAAGTGGATTTGTAGTACAAGCAGATAATGAAGAGGTCCTCTTTGAGAAGGCAGAGTACTTGTTATCTCATGATGATATCAGGGAAGCAATGGCGGATAACTGCCTGGATACGATCCGCGGGTATACGATAGAGAAAATGACAGCGGTCCATGTTGATATTTTTAACAAATTAGTTCAAGCCCATAAATTTGCACATGTGCCGTACATAGGGTGAAAAAAATGGAGAAGTTGAAGAAAATAGCGAAAAACATCTGGAAATACATATTGTACTTGTTTGATAGTATCTTCAGGCTGTTCATAAAAATACCTGCGGCAAATCCATGTGAAAATGAGCGTAAAAAGCTTTTACTGATCAGAGTCGATGGAATTGGCGATGGAATTTTATGGCTGGATTCTTTAAAGGGGTTGACAAATATCTATCCGCCCGATACTTACAGGTATACGTTCGTGTGCAATAAAAGCGCCTACCCCTTATTTAAATCTTTCGACTATTTCTATAAGGTTATTACTTTGGATAAAAATAAGTTTTACGGTAAGCTGGCATACCGGTTCAATATATTGAAGAGTATTTGCTCGATGGAATACGATATTATCATTCAACCCACGTACTCCAGGGAGTTCTCAGTCGGAGACAGTATAGTCAGATTGGCAAAAGCGCCTGTAAAAGCAGGATCTTCGGGTGATCGTTCCAATATTACCGGTGTGCAGAAAAAGATAAGCGATAAATGGTATACGAAGCTGATACCTGCTTCAAAAAGTGTATTAATGGAACTTGAACGAAATGCGGAATTTATACGCGGCCTTGGCTACGAAGAGTTTTTGCCTTCCGTTCCGGTTCTGACCAAACGTACGCCACAATTGGAATTGCCGGGTAAGCCGTACTTTGTTATTTTTCCCGGGTCTATTACGGTCAGGAAAATGTGGCCGTCTGAACGTTTTTCCGAGATAGCGCGCAGAGTTTACCGGAAAAACGGATGGCTTACTGTTATATGCGGCAGTAATAGCGAGAGGGCGATATGCGAGCGTATTTATTTGTCATTATCTGATGATATGCCTGTTATGAATTTGGCCGGAAAAACAACCATTGAAGATTTATGCGAAGTGATAAGGGAAGCAAAGCTGCTTATCAGTAATGATACCGGTTCCATTCATATAGCGGCTTCCGTTTCGACGGCTTCCGTATGTATATTGGGCGGCGGCCATATGGGGCGATTTTTACCCTATTCAATCGGCGGGCGTGCTCTTGAGAATGCGCCTGTATGTGTGATGCACCGGATGAACTGCTTTAACTGCAGTTGGCAGTGTATCCACCGTATCCGGGAGAATGAACCTTTTCCCTGTATTCAAAACGTTTCTCTTGATGCGGTATGGGAAAGTGTTTCCGGTCTGATATAGAATAATATTGCAGTATCGATACGTGATGGTATCAATTGAATACGGAGGGTGTCAAAGCTGTTAGGAAACTGGCTAAATGAAAGATAACTTAGTATAATATAGATTGGATTTATGTGGCAATAAGGATTCTGAATTAACGGGGTGCAGTTATGTTTAAAGGCAAGACACTTTTAATCACCGGTGGGACAGGCTCATTCGGAAATGCGGTGCTGAAAAGATTCCTGAATACGGATATTGCTGAAATCCGCATATTCAGCCGTGATGAAAAGAAACAGGATGACATGCGGCTTGAACTGAATAATGACAAGGTTAAGTTTTATATTGGAGATGTAAGGGATTATAACAGTATCAAGTATGCGCTTGCCGGCGCTGATTATGTTTTTCACGCCGCGGCGCTCAAACAGGTGCCTTCGTGCGAATTCTACCCTATGGAAGCAGTCAGGACGAATATTATCGGTGCGGAGAATGTATTGAATGCCGCTGTTGCCTGCGGTGTTAAAAAAGTGATTGTTTTAAGTACGGATAAGGCGGTATATCCGATTAACGCCATGGGAATTTCCAAGGCGATGATGGAAAAGGTAATGGTTGCCCGCTCAAGGAATCTGGACGAAAACGTCATTACATTATGTGGTACCAGGTATGGAAATGTTATGGCTTCACGAGGCTCTGTGATTCCGCTTTTTATTAAGCAGATCAGGGAAGGGAAGCCACTGACGGTAACTGATCCCAATATGACCCGGTTCCTGATGTCCCTGGATAATGCGTTGGATCTTGTATTGTACGCTTTTGAACATGGCAGGCAGGGGGATATATTTGTACAAAAGGCTCCGGCCTCAACGATATTCGACCTGGCTAAGGCATTGCTTGAGCTTTTTAATGCGAACAATGATATCAGAGTCATTGGTACGCGTCACGGGGAGAAGCTTTATGAGACGCTGCTGACGAGGGAGGAAATGGCCGGATCGGAAGATATGGGCGATTATTTCAGGATACCTGCCGATAACAGGGATTTAAACTATAATAAATACTTTGTCGAAGGAACATCCAGGGTATCCGAATTTGAGGATTATAATTCGCATAATACAGTCCGTCTGGATATTGAGGAAATAAAGAAGCTGCTGTATAAACTGGATTATATTACAAAAGAGCTCCAAGACTATGCTCTTATTTAAGGATTACAATTCGCACAATACATTCCGTCTGGATATTGAGGAAATAAAGAAGCTGCTGTATAAACTGGATTATATTACAAAAGAGCTCCAAGACTATGCTCTTATTTAAGGATTATAACTCGCACAATACAGCCCGACTGGATATTGAAGAAATAAAGAAGCTGTTGTTAAAGCTGGACGATATTACAAAAGAGCTTCAAGACCGGTCTTTATATGAAGGATTTTAATGGGTATGCATATTAATCTGCAAATCAATCTGCAAATTAATCGGCAAGGTGACCCGGAAAGAGTATGGCTATGAAAAAGATACTTGTAACAGGTTCCGGTGGTTTTATCGGTAAAAATTTGCTGGAGGCGCTATCCAGAATTACCGATGTTGAAGTCAAAACCTTTGAAATGAACGATAACGTGGAAACACTTTTTGCATATGCCACAAAGAGTGATGTCATTTATCATCTGGCAGGAGTAAACAGGCCGCAGAATGATGATGAATTTATCCACGGAAACTATGCACTCACAAACATGCTTGTTTCCAGGCTGCGGGAGCAGGAAAAAACGCCTGCGATTGTTCTGGCCTCCTCCATACAGGCAGTGCTTGACAATCCGTACGGGATCAGTAAGAGACAGGCGGAGAATGCGGTTGCAGGCTACTCGGAGCAGACAGGCGCAAAAAGCTATATATTCAGATTGCCGAATGTATTTGGCAAATGGTGCAGGCCAAACTACAATTCTGTGGTGGCCACCTTTTGCCATAATATTTCTCATGGCCTTGACATAAGCATTTCCGATCCGGATAGAAAATTGAAGCTGGTGTATGTTGATGATGTTGTGAATGCCTTTACCGGTATTTTAGCGGGAAACCGATCCGGTCTTGCTCAGGACGATGATGGCTTTTACACGGTTCGGAGGGTATTTGAAACAACGCTTTCCGGATTGGCGGATAGAATTTATCAATTGGGGGATATCCGGAAGACCGGCGTGCTGCCGGATTTGTCGGATGAATTTATGCAATGTTTGCATTCCACTTATATATCTTATATTGATAAAAATGAATTATCCTATGCGGCAGATATGAAGTCGGATAACAGGGGAAATCTTTTTGAACTGATCCGTTCCAAACACAGCGGACAGATATTCATCTCCCGCTCTTATAAGAACATTACCAGGGGGAACCATTATCATGACAGCAAGGTGGAAAAGTTCTGTCTGGTACAGGGTGAGGCGGTAATAAAGCTTAGAAATGTTTTAAGCGATGAAATAATTTCTTATACTGTTTCTGATAAAAGAATTGAAGTAGTCGATATTCCGCCGGGATATACACATTCCATTGAGAACCTTGGAGATGGTGAAATGATTGTTATTTTCTGGTCGAGCCGGCTTTTCGATCCGGAAGATCCGGATACTTATTATAGAGAAGTTTAGAGAAGTATAATGAGGTGCGATAATGAAAAAAACCAAAGTTATGACGATATTGGGAACAAGGCCGGAAATTATCCGCTTGTCTGCTGTTATAAAGGCTTTTGACAAATACTTTGAGCATATTCTGGTTCATACCGGACAAAACTGGGATTATGAACTGAATGAGATTTTTTTTAAGGAACTGGAATTAAGGAAGCCGGATCATTTTCTTAACGCAGCAGGCGGGGATCTTGGCGAAACCATGGGAAACATTATTGCCAAAAGCTATAAAGTATTGCAGCAGGAAAAACCGGATGCATTGCTGGTGCTCGGGGATACCAACAGCGCTCTGAGTACAATTCCGGCGAAAAGACTTAAAATACCTATTTTTCATATGGAGGCCGGTAACAGGTGCTTTGACCAGAATGTTCCGGAGGAGATTAACCGCAAGATCGTCGACCATATCAGCGACATCAATCTTCCATATACTGAGCACAGCAGGCGTTATCTTCTGAGTGAAGGCTTCAGGAAGGAGCATATCCATGTAACCGGGTCTCCCATGCCTGAGGTGCTTCAAGCATACAAGAAGCAGATCGATGAAAGTGCGGTTCTGGATAAGCTGGGACTTGCCACGGGACGATACATTATTGTCAGCGCGCACAGGGAAGAGAATATTGACATACGAAATAACTTTGATTCCCTTGTTGACGCGCTTAACCAGGTAGCTGTCGAGTTCAGGCTCCCTGTGATTTATTCAACACATCCCAGAAGTCTTAACAGGATAAAGGAAAGGGGTGTTGTATTTGATACGCTCATTAAGAATTTACCTCCGTTTGGCTTTTTTGATTATAACAAACTCCAGAAGAATGCTTTTTGTGTATTGTCAGACAGTGGAACACTTAGTGAAGAGTCTGCGATTATGCAGTTCCCGGCGGTACTGATGCGGACAAGTACGGAAAGGCCCGAGGTGTTGGACAAGGGATCGATTGTCATTGGCGGGATTGACGGTGATAGTATACTCCGGGCCATCCATATTGCAAGGGACAGTTTTTTTGACGAAACGCATAGAGAATTACCCGTGGATTACAGGGATACAAATGTGTCAATGAAGGTTGTAAAGCTTGTAGAGAGCTATATCAAAATCATTAACAGGGTTGTCTGGTACAAGGATTAAGACGCCAGGCGTTAGGGGTTAAAGGTATATATGAAAATTCTTGTTGTGTGTCAATACTTCTGGCCGGAGCCATTCAGAATCATGGATGTGTGCCAGGGCCTCCGTGAGAAGGGACATGAGGTAACAGTCCTTACAGGGATACCGAATTACCCTGAAGGGAAGTTTTACAAAGGGTATGGTATTTTTCATCCTTTAAAAGAAGTTCATTATGGAATCGAGATCGTAAGAATTCCGCTTATTCCCCGGCGAAGAGGCAAAGGCATGCAACTTATGCTTAATTATTTGTCGTTTGCTGTCCTGGCAACGATCCTGGCGCCATTTGTCTGCCGGGGAAGCTATGATATTATTTTTACTTATCAACTATCACCTGTGACGATGTCGCTTCCGGCAATTTTCCTTAAGAGACTGAAAAAGGCTCCATTGATCCATTATGTCCTTGATTTATGGCCCGAAAGCATGGCGGCTGCAGGGGGTACAGGTGAAGGCGGAACCTATGGGCTGATGGGCAAAGTGGTGTCTTTTATTTATAAAAGATGTGATTTAATTCTGACATCCTCCAGAGGATTCATTCAAATGATTATATCAAGAGGAGCAGACCCGGAAAAGGTCGAATATTGGCCGCAGTGGGCGGAAGATATTTTCGCCGTGAACGATTCCTGCACTGAAATCGAAGCGGGTATGTTCGTCAGGGCAAAGGTTACAGAGAAGATAGTTACTGAAAAGACAGCTATAGAGACAAAAGCGAAAACGACAGAGATTAAAGCGAAAACGATAGAGACAAAAGAGACAGCTACAAATATAGAAGAGATAGCTACAAATATAGAAGAGATAGCGATAAATACAGAAGAGACAGCTATAGAGACTAAAGAGAAAACGATAGAGACTAAAGAAACAGCTATAGATATTGAAAAGCCAGTTGCAGGCGAACTAAAAACCCATGAGCTTCCGGAAATGAAACCGGACGATTTCAAGATTGTTTTTGCCGGTAATATCGGCGAAGCCCAAGGGTTCGGTACATTGCTTGAAGCGGCGGAGCTGTTGAAAAAAGAAAAAGGCAGGAGTATTCAATGGATTATCCTCGGTGACGGCAGATTAAAATCATGGGTTGAACTGGAAGTGAACAAAAGAGGATTGATGGATGTTTTTCATCTTATGGGAAGAAAGCCTGTGGAGGAGATGCCTTATTACTATGGTCTGGCAAGTGCACTTCTGGTCTCTCTGAAAAATGAGGAATTATTTTCGCTGACATTACCTGCAAAAGTACAATCCTATCTTGCATCCGGGAAACCGGTCATAGCAGCCTTGAATGGAGAGGGAGCCCGCATTGTAACGGATGCGGATGCCGGTTTCGCATGCCGGGGAGAGAATGCGGCCGAACTGGCGAAGTTGATTTCAGACATGAGCAGGATGCCCTTGGAAGAGCTTGTAGAAATGGGCAAAAGGGGCAGAGCTTATTTCGATAAAAACTTCAGCCGAAGAATTCTTTTAGATAAATTAGATGTATATATTTCCCAAACAACTAATATTAAAACTTAATTTCAAAATGCAACTGACACTCTTTTTGGGGCCGATTTGCTGTATAATGATATGGAAGTATATCTGACTATAGCTATCCATACCTGATTTTGCATTTGACATACTGGCTTAAGCAGTTAAAATAGATATGTTAAAGCTATTAGATTGTGAGGGTAATGGAGAATGAAAAGGCTTTTTGATATAGTTATATGTTCAATAGTTTGCATTATTGGATTGCCATTCATGCTTGTTTTAGTGCTGCTCATCAAGCTTACCTCACAGGGACCTGTCTTTTTCAGGCAGAGAAGGATTGGACATGGAAGGAAGGAATTTTATATATTGAAATTCCGTACCATGTATACGGGTACCCCCTCAAATGTACCGACACATCTGCTTGAGAAACCGGATGCGTTTATTACCCCTGTTGGCAGAGTTTTGAGAAAGACAAGTCTGGATGAGCTGCCGCAGCTTTTTAATATAATAAAGGGCGAAATGAGCCTGGTCGGGCCAAGGCCGGCTCTGTACAATCAGGATGATCTGATAATGCTCCGGGAACAGTATGGTGTGCATAAAATGAGGCCGGGGCTGACCGGCTGGGCGCAGGTGAATGGCCGTGATGAACTGGAAATACCGGTGAAAGTAGAGTATGATAGATATTATGCAGAGAACTGGTCTGTCTTACTTGATTTTAAGATATTGCTCCTGACTGTGCTCAACGTTATAGGACGCAAAGGGGTTGTTGAAGGCAGGCGGGAAATGGGGCAAAAGGGTTAGAACGGGAACAGGGACATAGGAATAAGTATGAGATTTTGCAATAATTAAAATTGGTGAAGGTAGATTAGAGAGCAGGTGAGGTCAATTGAAACAGAGAATAAGAGCGAATGCTTTGATCATACCGGATATCATCCTTATTAATATATCGTTTCTGGCGGCTTATTTACTGCGCTTTGACGGCAGTTGGGCAGGCATTGACAGTTATTTTAAGGAAGATATGCTGCATCTTGCAATAGTGGCTACAATTATTAAAATGATTTGTTTCCTTGCTTTCAGACTGTATGAGTCTTTGTGGAAATATGCGGGTGTATATGAGCTGACAAAGGTAGGATTGGCTGCGGGAGCCGGGAATATCATCATGCTCGGTTATGTATTCCTTACAAGGGCCAGCGTTCCCAGAAGCATATTTATCATTACACTGATGATTGATATTATTCTGATTGGCGGTATCAGACTCAGTTACAGGGTATTTAGAAGAGTCATCAAGGGAGAGGTCATCAAGTTAAAGGATCAGAAGCGTATACTCATTATCGGCGGCGGCGATGCCGGAGCCATCATTATCAAGGAAATGCTTGCGCATAATGAACTGAAAAGCAAGCCTGTTGCGATCATTGACGATGACATTCAAAAGGCCGGCAGGGAAATAAACGGAGTTCCGATTCTGGGCGGACGAGAATTGATATCCAAGGTTGTAACGAAAAAGAATATTGATGAGATTATATTGGCAATCCCTTCAGCAGTGCGTAAAGATATAAATGAAATATTCAATATTTGTTCAGAGACGGACTGTAAAGTAAAGATACTGCCTTCTGTTTCCCAGCTGATTGATGAATCCGTTGTAATGCAGAAGGTCAGGGATGTTGATATTGAGGATCTTCTGGGGCGTGAACCGGTAAAGCTGGATATTGAAGAGATATCGACCTATCTGAAGGGTCAGACCATATTGGTGACGGGAGCAGGCGGTTCAATTGGTTCGGAGCTTTGCAGGCAGCTTGCTTCTTTTGATCCCGCGGAGCTTGTACTGTTGGACAATTATGAGAATAACCTTTTTGATGTTCAGAATGAGTTGATTTATGCTTATCCCGATTTGAAGCTCGTATCGGTCATAGCTAATATCAGGGAGAAGCCCAGGCTTGAGAGTATATTTGCCCAATATATGCCTGATGTTGTTTTTCATGCGGCTGCGCACAAGCATGTGCCGCTTATGGAAGCAAACCCGACGGAAGCCATCAAGAATAACGTATTCGGCACGCTGAATGTAGCTGAATGTGCAGATAAGTACAAGGCAAAGCAATTTGTGCTTATTTCCACGGATAAAGCGGTCAACCCCACGAATATCATGGGTGCGACCAAAAGGATCGCCGAATTGATTATTCAGGCGATGGGAAAGCATAGCAAGACCGAGTTTGCGGCTGTGAGGTTCGGAAATGTTCTGGGGAGCAACGGAAGCGTCATACCGTTCTTTAAGAAGCAGATCGAACAGGGAGGACCTGTTACCGTTACACACCCTGATGTTATCCGATACTTCATGACGATTCCGGAAGCGGCTCAGCTCGTAATACAGGCAGGCGCGATGGCAAAGAACGGAGACATATTTGTACTGGATATGGGACAGCCTGTAAGAATATACGATCTGGCACGAAAACTGATAAAGCTTTCAGGCTTTGAACCGGATGAGGATATCAAGATAGAGATTACAGGGCTGAGGCCTGGCGAAAAGCTGTATGAAGAATTGCTGATGGCCGAAGAAGGGTTAAAGGCAACAAGAAATGATAAAATATTCATTGCGCATCCGATCTCTACTGATTTGGGCTTATTGAAAAGAGAACTGGATATACTGAAGGAAATAACCATATCAAGCAATGATGATATATCAGAATATATTAAATCCATAGTTCCCACCTATAATAAAGCGGAAAATGGCGGCTGAGAATATCTTGGCCGCTTTTGCCGTAAATTATTGTTGAATCTGAATATTTAGAATTCTTCTTTATTTTTTATATTTATTTTATATTTGCTTTATTTGTCTTTGCTATAATAAAGAAAAGTACTGGGATGAAGGAAAAGTAGGCGAAAATAATGGGGAAAACGGTTTTAATCATAGATGATGATCAGGATATTGTAAAGCTGATTATGAAGAGCTTAAAATACGAACAATTTGATGTGATTTCTGCATATTCAGGAAAAGAAGCCTTGTCTCTATTGAAAGAAAAACATATGGATTTTATAGTTCTTGATATTATGATGCCTGAGATGGATGGCTTTGAAGTTTGCAGGAACATCAGAAAAAGCTATAACATCCCCATCCTGTTTCTGAGTGCGCGCGACAGTGACATAGACAAGATTATAGGGCTTGAAATAGGCGCGGATGACTATATGACAAAGCCCTTCAGTATTCAGGAGCTTACCACCCGGATTAAAGCTCATTTCAGGAAGATGGACCGGATGTACAAGGAATGGACCGACCTTAGGAAGGATACTGATATCAATAGTCACACAGTTATTTCGCCATTGGTTTTGAATGATAATACATTTGAAGCTTTTTTGAATAAGCAGAAACTTGATTTGTCGGCCAAGGAGTTTCAAATCCTATCCTTCCTGATGCAGCATCCCAACAATGTGTTAACCAGGGAACAGATATACGAAAACGTTTGGTGCGATGAATACGGTGAAATAAACACTGTGACGGTACATATAAAAAATATCCGTAAAAAACTTGGAAGTCAGTATGATTTTATTAAAACTATATGGGGCGTAGGGTATAAGTATGTTGAAGGAAAGGAATCTGTATGAAGCTGAAAATAAAGCTTCCTTTTATATTTCTGCTGATGCTTGTATTGATAAGTGTTTCAAGTGTGTTATATATAAAAAATTTCGTAATGCATCAAGAACCGCTTAACGGGTACAAAATAAAAGACAACTATGCTGCCGGTTATATAAAAATAGCAGAGGACATCACCAGGTTGTATCCGGATATGAATGAAATTGGCGATTATTTGAAGCTGATTTCGGAAAATCAGGATATCTCACTTAAGTTATATAATTATGATTTATCAGAAGAAATACTGTCTTATCCCAAGGCTTATTACAAATTCGGATTGTCGAAGTACTATGTTCCTGTAAAAACAAATGACAGCAAGGCAGCGTTTTTTTTAGAGGTGCTCAGGCATACCTATGGAAAGGAATTAATCTGGCAAATATACGAAGTGAGTATCTTTATGCTTATTCAAATGGGTCTTCTGTTTGTTATATTAACAGTGTATTTACACTATAATATTACAAAACCGATGCAGCTGTTGAATTTAAGACTGGAAAGTGTAAATGTTGGGCGCTCCCACAGCTCCAGATACTTAAAAAGGAAGGATGAAATTGGAGAACTGTACAATCATTTCAATGGGATGGAGGAAAGGCTTCATCAGGCAAACAGGGAACAAATCGATATGATAGCGGCTATTGCCCATGATTTAAAGACTCCGTTGACGACAATAAATGGCTTTGTGGAACTGCTTGCCATACAGAAAGATCTTGCAGAAAAGGAAAAGCAGGAATACTATGCTTTAATTCTAAAGAAATCCAGACATATTACGGATTTAATCAATGATTTTTCCAGGTTTACACGGGATGAGCTTGAACTGGAAATAATAGAAATGAAACCTGTTGAAGCTGTGAAACTGTTTGAAAACATTGCTGCGGAGTATGAAACTGAATTATCCGGACTTGACTATGAACTGGAATGGAAACATTCCTTCAACCTGAACCATCGCTTTACGATTAATGAACATATGATACGTCGGGTTTTTGGAAACCTTTTCGGTAATATTGTAAGATACGGAGAAAGGAAGGATCTGAAAGTATACATGAATGGCAGTGTCAGCGGGCACTATGCCTAGCAAATAAGACGTTTATAGGAAAGTTTTTGGATTGGTTTAATCATTTGTTTGATCTGCTACGAGTGAGCTTAGTATTGTTTCTCTTATGGGAATCATATTGCTTATGGGTCTGGTTGCTAAAAATGCAATTTTGCTGATTGACTTTGCAAAGCAGAGACGCAGGAAAGGGATAGAATGTGACAATGCGCTGGTGGAGGCGGGTACGATACGTTTGCGGCCCATCCTGATGACAACCCTTGCTATGATTTTCGGAATGCTTCCTATTGCGCTGGCAAAGGGGACAGGTACTGAAATGCGTGCACCAATGGCATATGCTGTAATCGGTGGACTAATAACATCTACAATTCTAACCTTGTTCGTAGTACCTGTAATCTACAGCTTAATTGATGATTTGAAAAAAAAGTTTGTCAGGCCATCCTCAGCTGAACCCGGGATAAAGCAGAGGAGACTCTAGATCTGGAAAATATAACGATCTATCCTATGCAGACTTTTTAATATATAATAAGTATATTAGTTTAGAGAATTCAAGTAATACCTTCACTATTTATTCGAAAGGAGGAGCAATGTGAGAAAACTGATTGCATTAACAATTACTGTAATAATGTTGTTATTCCCTGCCCAGGTTTTAGCTGATTCCGCTGGGCCACTCTCATTTGAACGGGCAAAATCCTTACTGGCATTGAACAACAATACCGTAAAAAAACTGCAAAGGGCGGAGAGAGACGCACAGGAGCAGTATGAAAGTGCCAGGCTGGAATGGAAAAGTAAGGATGTCAATGGGATGACGTATACATATAAAAACAAAGAATACTATTATCATTATAACGCTGATACCCGGGATACTTTAACGAAATATCAACAGTTTGTTCCGGAGCAGCTCAAATATGTATGGGAGGCAACAGCAGATAAACTAACGATCACCCAAAACACTCTGAATGCTGCCTTACGCAGTGTTTTTCTGGGGGTATACAACGCTCAGGAGGATTTGGAGTTAAAGCAGAGACAGTTGGAGTATGCAACGGATGTCAACCATCAGGACCAGCTGAAGCTGAAGAACGGGATCATAACCGAGCTGGATCTGGAGGAATCGGATTATAATTTACTGAAGGCTCAGAAAGCGAAAGACGCTTCGCAGCGGAATTATGAAAATGCAGTCCGAACCTTTAACCAGTTTGCGGGGTTACCTTCGAGTACTCAATACACACAGATAACCTATGGAGAATCTCTCAAAAATACTAATTGGAAGCCTGTGGATGAATATGTTGAGATTGCTTTAAAAAGCCGTTTTGATGTTGTAGATGTGCAGAAGCAGATTGCATTGAAGGAACTGGACAAGAAGCTGACGGAAGCAGGTACCGCGTACAAAATGAATACGACGGATCAGGACACCTATGCATCGCTGCTGACGGAGATTGAAAACCTGAAATTGGATCTGGAAGAGCAAAAGTTGATTGTTGCAAATGAAGTGAGAAATGCATATACCGACGTCATTAAGGCTGGGAAAAGCCTGAATAACATGGGGAACACGCTGAAGCTGCAGCAGAGCAGCCATAATAAAATGAAGGAAAGATATGAAGCGGGAATGATTTCCAGGAACACATTGACACAAAGCGAACTGGGGCTGCAGCAGGTGGAAAATTCCTATAATCTGATGCTTTTTGATTACAACACAAAGATAATGAAATTCAACAATGCAACCGGTATCGGACCGGAATATTAAGAGGTGCTATATGAAAAAATTAATTTTAATGATATTATTGTCGGTTATGATTTTTACTTTGGGTATTCCGGCTGCGGCAGAGACGACCGGAGACGCATCGGCTGCTTCTTCAGAGGGCTCCTCTCTTATTCCCGGCGTTGCATATACGATTGCGCAATTGCAGGAAATGGCGGTTAAGAACAGTAGACAGGCTCTTATAGACGATGTGGACATTAAAAAGATGGAAATGGCTACGAGAACGGTATATTCAGACACAACCTCCATGAGCGACACGATTCTCAGCGTTACAAAACCGATGGAGAGCAAGCTGAACCTTGCTAATGCAAAGCTGGTCAAGCAGGATAATTTAAACCAATTAAAAGCAGATGTATATAAAAATGCAATGAATATACTGCTTGCTTTAAAAGAGATTGAACTTCAGGAACAAAAACTGGTCATATCGGAAGACCGGCTGAAAATGGCGCAAGCAAGGTACGATGCTGCTACGGTTACAGCGGACGAGGTGGATTCTGCCGAATATACTGTAGAGAGCAGCAGGATCAATCTGACAAGCGCCAAAGAAAATCTGAACTCTCTTTACCTCGACCTTAAGAAATTACTCAACCAGTCTTTGAATACGGATCCGGTCAGTATTTCAACCGAACTGAAGCAAGCGGCATTTAAAGAATCTGATGTAAATACGGTATTGAGCGATCTATACAAGACAGAGACTTCTGTTACCAAGGCTGCTATACAGGTTGATATTGCACAGACTGCGATGGATATTGCCGCGAAGCATTACAAGAAGGGCGACAATACCTATGATGGTGCGGTGCTTGATCTGGAAGAAGCCAAATTGGACTTGCTGACAGCCAAGTCATCACTTGACGCAAAAGTAAAGAACCAGTATAACACAGTTTTAAATGCGCTTGATAACGTGGGGCTTGCCGAAAAATATACGGTGTTGACAGAAAAGAAGCTTGCCACTGCACAAACCAAGTATGACAAGGGAACTGTAAACAAAGAAGTTTTAATGTCTGCCCAGGAAGCGTATCTGGATGCCCAATTTTCAAATTTGACTTCAATAACCGACTTTAACAATACGAAAATTGAGTTGGACAATATGTTAGATAGACTATAATGTGATTGTAAGCAACAGTAGGCTGTCTCTTTAGTGGAGGCAGTCTTTTTGTGTATTTTGCTGTAAAATTGCCGTTACAGGTCAGAAGTTTATTGTTACACTATATACAAAGTAAGCAAATGCGCAATATTCTACCAATACACAATAAATATTTCATTTTTGCCTCTGACCTGTAACAAATTGCCGGAACTATTTTTGAGTTAATAACGTCAAAGAACTGGTTATTGTTTGGCAGAATTGGTATAATGAAAAGGATACATAAGATTCCTCTACAGTATATTATGAATGCATAAAGCGATTACATCAAGTAAAAGGAATAAAGATAAAACAAAAGAAAAGAGGTCTTACAATATGAAATTTATATCCAAAATTCTTTCGATCATGCTAATTACAACTATATTATTGACACTTATGACGGATACTGTTGTCGCCGAAACTTCATCGACCGACATTAATACTATGTCGACTGCACTGAACAAACTTAACATATTGCAGGGCAGCAATGGGGATTATCTTCTTAATAATAAAATCAAGAGATCCGAGGCCGCCGCACTAATTATCCGTATGCTGGGCAAGGAAAACTTTGTCCAACAAAATGCGGAACAATTGAAATCTACAAAATATACCGATGTACCCTCCAAGGAATGGTATGCTCCATACGTCGGCTATTGCACCCAGTATAATATTATGGGTGGTTACACTGACGGAAGTTTTGCTCCAAATGATTATGTAAGTGAAAAAGCCTTTATCAAAATGGTCTTATGCGCAATTGGCTATGTTTATAATACGGACTTTGACTGGAGTAATGTCTACCAGAAAGCATTTTCAGCAGGAGTAGTTACAGATCAGGCTTACTCCTCCCAGACCCAGGATAACAGCAATTACCTGCGTTCTGGTGCCGTTAAGCTGATTTTCAACTCGTTGAATGCCCTGAAAAAGGGAACAACGACGAAAATGATATTTGTGCTTGTAGATGAAGGAGCATTTACCCATGACGTCGTAACAGCAAGTGGCATTCTCGGAGCTGACAAACTATCGGAGATCGACCAGATAACTGCAACTGGTTACGATAGTATTGAAATAAATCTGAATGAAGATATTCAAAGTGTAAATACTGCCGACATAACAATTATTGAAACGACTGCAGCTACAACCTCGGCAGTCACCACTTCGGCAGTCACAACCTCGGCAGTTACTACAGCAGCACTTACAGTAAAATCGGCTGCCTGTTCAAATGACAAGATTCAGATAATAACATCAGGTCAAACACCCGGCAAGAGTTACACGATTACAATTAAAAGTGTAAGGGACACTGAAGGAAATATTTCCGGACAACTGACCGGCACATTCACAGGTTATGTAAGGCAGCAGGTCACCTCGGATTTCTTCAAAATCAGTAAAATTGTTCAGGAAGCGGCAAATGTCATTAATGTATATTTTACTCAGCCATTAAATTCAAATTGTGAATCTGCGGCATATTATGAACTGCAGAAAAATGGAGATACTTATGTTGCAGCTTCCTCTCAGAATATTACTGCTAAGAAACTGGAATCCGAGGATAACGCGGTATCCATCTATCTGAACAATGTAAAGCTGACCCAGGGTGAAGAGTTTAGCCTTAATGTAAGCGGAAAGCTGACCAGCAGCTACGGTGTAAAGCTTGGAGAGGGATCCGGTGAAACAATTGAATTTGTAACTACATCGGCAGATACCGGTGAGTTAACGGTTTCGTCCGTTAAAGCATTAACGAGTACAACAGTACGTGTTATTTTCAGTAATGATGTTAATACCAAATGGGCTGAGAAATATTTGAATTATTCCGTATATGATGAGAATGACAAGGAAATTGCAGTAACGAATGCCGTAAAAACAGGTACTGGCAGTAAAAGCGGCAGAACAGTAGTGCTTTCACTGGCCTCCTCCCTTGATGATGATGAGGATTATGAACTAAAGATGGAGTATATCCCGGATATATACAATCAAAGCTTCATTGAAGAAGAAACTTTTTCTTTCTCAGGAGATTACTCCTCTGAAAGTACAAAACTGGAAATCAGCAGTGCGGATTCAGATTATAACAATTGTGTTGTATTGCAATTCAATAAAGCGCTTGATGAATCTACCGCAACCGATACCAATAATTATACGATAAAGGGAGTATCGGACAGCTCCTTCAACACAGCTCCGGCAAAAGCATATTATGACGATACATATGGGGATTATCTGGTTAAGCTGTATCTGCCCGAGGATAAAACCTTCAGCTCTTCAAAAGAATATAAGGTATATGTGACCGGCCTTAAGGATTCTGCAGGAACCAAGTCATCCTTACTCAGCGAGGAATTTGACGGCAGCAGTTACAGCGCTGTGGATCCGCAGATTGCTGATGCCGTGACAGTTTCGAAAGATGCCGTAAAGCTGGCATTCACTTTGGAGATAGCATTTGATATGAATAATATCAGTACTGCGAATTATACGCTGGAATATACCGATGACGGAGAGACCATAAAAATGCAGCCGATAGGTGTCACCTATGTGGACGCTAAAACTCTCATCCTGCGCTTCGATGAACTTGACGCCTCAAAAACATATACGATAAGATTTGATTCAATCAATGACTATTCCGGAGTATATACCAGAACCTCAACAGAGGGTGGGAATACTGCAACGGTGAGATGGGGAAATTAAGACTGAGAAAATTCGGGCGTATGCAATAACATACACTGCCAGCCCCTGCTGGGATGGATATATTTATCATTGAAAATAGCCCGTTGATATGTTAAAAATATATGACAGGCTATTTAACCGACCAGTGTTAATTCTTTTGCATTGTGAGCAAATCGTGATATAATGTGTATAAACATGCCTTGAATTCGTTCATTAACATTGGTTTTAAAGATAGAAGGAGAGTGTTTTGTGAATAAAAAAATTCTGATTGTAGATGATGAAAAAAATATTGTTGACATACTTAAGTTTAATTTGAAAAAAGAAGGCTTCACCACAATAGAGGCCTATGACGGAGAACAGGCAATAGAGATGGCTTTGGCAGAAAAACCCGACCTTATCCTGTTGGATGTCATGCTGCCTAAAATGGATGGATTCACTGTATGCAGAAAACTCAGGCAGTCCATATCGACGCCGATTCTCATGCTTACTGCCAAGGAGGAAGAGGTTGACAAGGTGCTTGGCCTTGAACTCGGAGCTGATGATTATATCACAAAGCCGTTCAGCCAGAGGGAATTGATGGCGAGAGTCAAATCAAACATCAGAAGGTCGTCGCTCGAAGAAAACGATGCGATAAAGGGCAATATGATAAAATGCGGCCTACTGATAATAGATGTTGACAGATATGAAGTTAAAAGGGAAGATGTTACAATTGAACTGACATTAAGAGAGTTTGAACTGGTAAAATTCCTTGCCATGCACCCCGGCCAGATTTTTTCCCGGGAAAACCTGCTTGAAAAGGTCTGGGGCTATGAGTATTACGGGGATGTAAGGACAGTCGATGTAACAATAAGAAGGGTAAGAGAAAAACTGGAAAAGGACCCTTCAAATTGTGAATACATTATGACGAAACGCGGTGTCGGGTATTATTTCAATAAACAGGATAAGTAAGGTACTTTCAAGCGGCCGATGCATAAGCATCGGCGCTTTCAGGTTAAATAAAGGGCGGCCCTGAGGCATCCGATAAGAGGTGTGTATGTTCCCTAAGAGTTTACAGTGGCGGCTGGTAAGCTTTTTTTGCTTAATAACGTTCTGCCTGATCATACCAATTGGTTTATATCTGAACAGCAAGGTTGAAAACCAGTATTACACCAAATTTATAGAGGGAATTGATAAAGGCTTCAAAAACTGGACTATCGATTACAGCAATCCTCCCGCGGGGAAGGAACTGGTAAAAGAGCTGGAGGATAGTGTCGGCCTTTTTTTTGCGAACCTTCCCAATAGAAGCTATATCATTACTGATAAGAACGGTAATATTATTACTGATTTAAATGGTAAATTAGGCACAAATGATATAGAGGTTATGAGTAATCCGCAAGCTGCGCTGAATATCCTTCTAAACTCAGACAACTTTGTAGAGGCAATGCGTGGGAAGGAAGGAAACCGTAAGTTATTGGAACACTATGGGGATCAAAGTTATTTTGATTATGCAAAGCCAATCGGTGATAACATCATTTATTTCAGGTACAACAGGAAAGATTGGGTTGATTTGATCTCCGAATTCAGCAGGATTATTTTCACCTGTGTCATACTGGCACTGGTAACGGCATTTATTGCAGGATATCTTCTTTCTAAAACGATTACAGCCCCGCTTGTTAAGCTAATGCACAGGGCAAATAGTATTGCAGGCGGTGATTTCGGACAAGTACTGGAGGTACAGTCAAGTGATGAGATCGGTAACCTTACGAAGACCTTTAACTATATGGCAGCAAATCTAAAAGATAATCTTACTGAAATTTCGAGTGAAAAAAGCAAAATGGAAACAATCTTAAATTATATGACGGATGGTGTTATTGCTTTCAATCTTCAGGGGGAAATGATTCATACAAATCCGGCCTCTGCGCGCCTGCTCTGCCTGGAGGGGGAGATCATTAATTTCCAGGAATACTGTACCCGGTATGGATTCAAGTATAATTTAGAGGATGTAATTTATCTGCAATCCAAAAGCACCAGCGAAATGAATATCGATATAAATGGGAAGACGATAAAGGTTTACTTTGCGGTGTTTACTGACGAATTGAAGAAACCGGAGGGCGTCATTGCTGTGCTTCAGGATATAACGGAGCAGCAGCGTCTCGAAAATATGCGCAAGGAGTTTGTTGCAAATGTCTCCCATGAATTGAGAACGCCGCTTACCTCCATCAAGAGTTATGCCGAGACTTTACTTGATGGCGCTCTGGATGACAGAGAGACATCTGAAAAGTTCCTTGGCGTCATTAATGCTGAAGCTGACAGAATGACACATTTGGTGAAAGATCTCCTGCAGCTATCCAGACTGGATAATCAGCAGCTTAAATGGAACTTTGAAGAAGTATCCCTGGTTGAATTGGTAAAGAGCGCGGTGGAGAGAATGGAAATGGAAGCCATGGCAAGGCATCAGACATTGAATTGTTACGTAATGGGCGATATACCTCTGATAGAAGCAGATTATGGACGACTGGAGCAAGTAGTCTTCAACATAGTTGGTAATGCGATCAAATATACTCCAGATGATGGCAAGGTCACCGTCTATATCGGTAAAATATACAGTGAGGTTTACTTCAAGGTAGCCGACACAGGAATAGGAATACCCGAAAATGATCTGCCAAGGATTTTTGAAAGATTCTATAGAGTCGATAAAGCCCGCTCCAGAGAAATGGGCGGTACCGGTCTAGGTTTGGCAATAGCAAAGGAAATAGTGGAAGCGCATGGCGGAGCTGTTGCAATAACCAGCCAGGTGGGTCAAGGAACCGAGGTTACCGTACGAATGCCCATAATCCATACAGACTTGGAAAAGTTGAGGTTGTAGGCTTTTTATGTAATTTATTCTTAAATGTCATGTAACGGTATTGTAACAAAGTCTAGGTATAATAAAACTAGATAATTTATGGTTAGTTGGTTAATACATAGAAATGATGGAATTAGTGGTTCCAAGGGGTTAATGCTATGTTAAAGAAATTGATTGCAAGTTTACTGGCTTTATTAATATTGACAACATTTTCAGTCAGCGCGTATGCCGGTCAGACTGGTGGCGGCATTTCGCTGCAGCCTGCCGGTTTGGGTACTCCGCAAAGCACGACAGGAAGTCCCATTAAGAGTACGACGGGAAGTGCTCTTAATGATATGACAGGAAGTCCAGTTAAGGGTACGACAGGAAGTGCTTTTAAGGATATGACTCCCAGCGCTGTTTTTAGTGAGGAAAATATTACAAGCGAGAGCGCTATCTCAGATAAAGAAGCGGGAAAACCTGGCTTCGAAGAAGTTTTTATTGATGCATTAAAAGATGGAGCAGCAGTAGATAATGATTACTTAATCATGAATATAACCAATCCCCAAAAGGACAAGGAATCGACAGTTTATAAGTCATACGTGCTTTCCGGAAATTCAAAGTATGATGATGTTATCATCAGCATTGCAAAATTCAATGAGGATACCGGCGAGTATGAACCGATGAAGAATACCGACGGGGAGTATTCCTGGGAGATTGGCGAGTACCGTTTGTTTTCAAAGGAAATCATTCTTACCGAAGGATCAAATAAAATCAAAATGATGGCGTACAGGACTTCCCAGAAAGAAGAGGCGCTCAGGAAAAATATTCAAGTGAACTGTTTTACTATTTCACTTTTGAACGAATCAATATTTACCAGAGCGAAAAACACTTTTATAAATGCAGTTGAAGAAATAGTTGGGAAATAAAGGAAATTGTTATCAGCCAAACGGGGGCTTAGATGAGCCGTGCTATTAAAGAACGGATAAAAAACCTTATCATATTCATACTCATCGTCGCAGGAATTTTACAGGTAGGAATCCTACTGGGCTATCAAAGCCAGTGGACTCCTACTAATTTTATTTTGGGGCTATTCAACAGACCCGTTCAGATCAGTGATACGGACGCCAGAAAGAGCTTGTTCATGCCAAACAGACTCATTTTATCCGATGGACTAAAATTCTGTATCATTGACAAAGATAATGAAATCTATAACGTCCTTTGGGCGGAAACGCAAAAAGATTTAGACAGTATAGAAAAAGGGGCAGTAAGCCTCAAATCTTCAAGTGAGAAATGGGATAAGCTGATAGAGAAAAAGGGAATTGTTATTGACTTCGGTTATCCGATGAAGCCGGAATTGTTAAAATGGCTTCTGGACGCTGCGGAAATGGACATGGATATACCCGATATACATAAAATAATGATTAATCCGGACATTATGGATCCGGATACCGCTGTGATTTACATTTGTGATTCGAATGGAAAGGTGTATGTATCTGATCCTGTGATATTCGGGGCTTCACAAAAACTCGAGGAAGCGTATGCGACGGTTTCCGAAAATCAGGGATACCGCCTTTATAATACGTTCAGAAGTGCAAATATTGATTCAGCACTGAAAGCGCCGGGGGATATCCTTTATGTAGTTTCATCTCCCAAATACTGGCCATATAATGAATATAGTTGTAAAATACCTGCTAAAGCTGAAAAAAGTGACGAATTGGCTATGATTGTTCTTGGTAACGAAAAAGACCGGTACAATAAAAGCAAAAACAGCAGAGATATGATTCAGTTCGAATACAGCAACAACATCTACAGGTTATACCCTGATGGCAGTCTGACCTATCAATACCTGGGAACGACAGATTCCACAGGAAATGAAGGAATTGGCAGCGCATTGCTGAATGCATATTTATTTGTCAACAGGATCAATCAATTGTCGGATTCGGCGGCTGACATAGTACTATCGGATATAGAGCCGAATCGTCAGGGTGTGTTCAATATCAGTTTCGATTATTATCTGAATGGTATGCCTGTGAGGTTCGGATCGGAGGTTCAGTCCGGGAACGGTGTTAATCTGGCGCACGCTGTAAATATCACAGCAGACAGTAAGAGAGTTCTGACATGCGATTGGCTTCTGCGGGATTTTATCCAATCCGGTAAAGAAAATTATAATGACCGGTTTATTGACTTGATGAATACGACAGGGCAAAGTTTTGGAGAAATGATGATCAATAATGTAATTACCGGATATTTTATTAACTCCACAGATGATCGGAAGATAGTGCCCAAAATGCTGATTGAATTGAAGGATAAAACGATCGTTCCGATAGAAATGCCGCTTGAAAAAGGAGACTGACCTATGGATCTGGCAAAGGCAAAAGGCGTAATTATCGCATTGCTGCTTGTGTTTAACATTTTCCTTTTATATAATAACCTGACTTACTTTAAGGACAGGGGAGTACAGAAAGAAACGATCGAGAATGCTGTGGCGATTCTTAAAGCCCGCGGTATCACTCTTAACTGTAAAATTCCAACAAACGCACTTAATACACGCTGGTTGATTTACGGGAACAAAAAGCTTTTTGACGATGCTGAAATAGCAGACAAGCTACTGGGTTCATCCAATTTGTCAAAAGAAAATGGAAGCTACGAAGCTGCGGGGAAGAAGCTTATATTCAGCAGCAATTCAGCATTTGTATATACAGATGAAAAACCGTCATCAAAAGTTAACATAAATGATACAGCTGAAGCTGGTAAATATGCTCGGAAGTATTTGGAAAACGCAGGCCTCCTAAGTGGCAAATACATTATCGATGCGGAAGAACGGAAAAAGGACGGAAGCATAGTACTGCACTTTGTTGAAAAATATTACGGTTACCTGGTATTTGATAACTACTGTTCGGTTACACTAAACAATAATGGGATAATACGGATTGAATACAATAAGCTGCAAATAGTAGATCTTAAATCCGGAAGTGGCCAAAACCAGGTTTCTGCATACCAGGTCCTTCTGGCAAATTATCAGAAGGGCAGCGGACAGGTCATCACGGCGATGGATATTGGCTACAAATATCCTGAGAAGCAGACTATGGAGGGTATTGAGACCGTTGAACTTTTACCTGTCTGGCGTATCACAATAAAAGGTATGGCGGAACAGGAGTATTTGAGTGCGGCATTTACGGATGAAGCTGCTGACCCCAGTGGTGAAATGGATTGATGTATAGTGTAAATTAAAAAACAATGATATAATGTGAAAGGAATGTTAAAGCTGTCCGGGACGCTTTTGACGAGTCCCCGGCCCTGGATACGTCCCCGTTCTGCGTTAAAAAGTATAGCACACTTGGTTTTTACAAAGGATAAGAAGGCAGGTGCACAATTTGGAGAAAATCGTTATCAATGGCCGAAAAGTACTGAAGGGCGAAGTATATACAAGTGGTGCTAAAAATGCCGCAGTTGCGGTAGTACCTGCTGCTTTGCTGATTGAGGGCAAATGCAGGATCGAAAATTTGCCGGATATAAAGGATATTAGAGTACTGGAAGAAACATTGAAGCAGCTTGGCGCTGATGTACATTATGAAGACAGAAATACCATTCTTATAGATTCAAGCAAGGTCAATTCCTATCAAGCATCCTATGAAATGATTAAGAGCATGCGGGCTTCGTACTACCTATTAGGCGCATTGCTTGGCCGTTTTGGTAAAGCAGAGGTTGCGCTTCCAGGTGGCTGTGATTTTGGGTACAGGCCTATGGACCAGCATATAAAGGGCTTTGAAGCCATGGGAGCCAGTGTTGTGATTGAGCATGGGATGGTGAAGCTAACTGCTGAAAAACTGGTTGGAAGCCAGATTTATCTGGATGTTGTCAGTGTAGGTGCAACGATCAATCTTATGCTCGCCGCTGTCAAGGCAGAAGGCACGACCTTAATTGAAAACGCTGCCAAGGAGCCGCATATTGTAGATGTGGCAAACTTTTTGAATGCCTCAGGAGCCAATATTAAGGGAGCCGGGACTGATGTAATTAAAATAAAAGGTGTCAGCAGTCTGCAGGGCGGTGCTGTTCACTCTATTATTCCGGACATGGTTGAAGCGGGAACATTTATGATAGCTGCCGCAGTAACAGAAGGCGATGTGACTGTAAGGAACGTGATTCCCAAACATATGGAATCGTTAAGCGCGAAGCTCATAGAAATGAATATAAAGATCATTGAAGGTGAAGACTGGATCCGCGTCATTGGCGGGAATGAAGTACATAAAGCCAACATCAAGACACTCCCATATCCGGGCTTTGCTACTGATATGCACCCTCCGGCGACGGTACTGCTGTGCCTTGCGAAAGGAAGCAGCACGATCACAGAAGGCATATGGCCTCAGAGATTTCAGTACGTGGATGAACTGAAGCGTATGGGGGCAAAGATAAGGGTCGATGGCAGTCTTGCGGTCATCGATGGGCCATGTAAGCTGTCGGGTGCCCAGGTAAATGCGATAGATCTCAGGGCAGGCGCCGCTGTAGTAATAGCAGGGCTTGCGGCTGATGGCGTTACAGAGGTGAGCAATATCAAGTATATTGACAGAGGGTACGAGGATTTTGTCGGCAAGCTGCAACGATTGGGAGCGGACATACATAGAGTAGAAATCTGACAGAGCAAATGGGGTCAATAATGGTTAAGTTTTGCAGTTTATATAGCGGAAGCAGTGGAAATTCAATATTTATAGCATCTGGCAGCACAAGGCTCCTTATAGATGCAGGCCTCAGTGCTAAAAGGATTATCGAAGCGTTGTGTTCCATTGGCGAAAAGCCTTCCGAACTCAACGCTGTTTTAATATCGCATGAGCATAGCGATCATATCAAGGGGGCAGGCATTATTTCCAGAAAATTTAACCTGCCTGTCTATGCAAGCGAAGGCACCTGG
>DBTX01000078.1:0-133711 GCA_002307275.1 Hungateiclostridiaceae bacterium UBA1305 | reverse complement strand
TCCTGTGAGTCTTTTACGATTGGCGATATTGAAGTGGTTCCCTTTCCAATACCCCACGATGCGAATGAACCTGTAGGCTACAGCTTCAATGCGGCAGGGAAAAAGGTGACCGTAGCGACGGACATAGGACATATAAGCCTGGACTTGTTAAACTGCCTGGCAGACAGCGACTTGCTGCTGCTGGAGTCAAACCACGATACTGAAATGCTGAAGGTAGGGCCGTATCCATGGCACCTGAAACGGCGTATAGCGGGTAATCAGGGGCATCTCTCCAACGATGCGGCCGGAGAGGTCATAGCGTATATGGCGGAGAAGGGTACGAAGCATTTTCTGCTGGGGCATCTCAGCAAGGAGAACAATTTCCCTGAACTCGCTTACCAGACCGTTTGCAATGCGCTTTGCGAAAAAAAACTGGTGGCTGGTATTGATGTCATGCTGGAGGTTGTCCTTCGCGACCGCGTCGGCAAGGTAATCGAGCTTTAGGTGAGGGGTATGCTGGAAGGACTTTCATTCCGGATGGAAGGTTTATGCCGGGCTGCACCATGTAATATTTATACAAGACCCATATAATATTCCCGTGAATTTCAGGAGACGAGGGAAGAAATGAAAGTGACAATTATTGCAGTAGGAAAATTGAAGGAGCGTTACCTTAAGGAAGGCATTGGCGAATATACCAAGCGCCTTTCGCGCTTTTGCGACCTGCAGATGGTAGAGGTGGAAGATGAACAGGCGCCTGATACACTAAGTCCGGCGCAGGGGGAGCAGATAAAAAGGAAGGAAGCTGCAAAAATTGCTGGCAAGCTGAAAGAAGGCACATTCCTGATCATTATGGATGTCAAGGGGGAGAAGAAAAGCTCGGAGGATTTTGCGTCCGCTTTACAGACTTGCTTTGTCACGGGCAGATCCAATATCACATTTATCATCGGGGGATCTTTAGGCCTCGACATTGAACTTATCAAAAAAGCCGATCTCCGGCTGTCATTATCCGATATGACCTACCCGCACCAATTGACCCGCCTGATCCTGCTGGAGCAGATATTCCGGGCATTCAAGATTATCAACGGTGAAACGTATCACAAATGAGTGAAACCAGGACTTCTCAGCATAACTCTAGAATAACATATAAATCTTGTGTGATATCCGCAGGAATGTACGAAAAGGTAAATCGTTGGCTGCTTCTGAAAACATAACGTGAAGCAGTAGAATGAGTACTATATGGTAAAATACATAAGGACCTGGATTAATTCCAAGTCCTCAGAAGCTTTGGGAGAACCGATCGAGGGAGATTATTGAAACGAACCTCAGTCCTTGTCGATTCGCAATAACGTTTTCAGTAGAACATTTGCACCCTTCAGGCAATCCTCCACCGGCGTATATTCCAGTTCGCAGTGACTATGTCCGTCTATGCTGGGAACAAAAATCATTGTTGCCGGGATCATGTCGATCATATACTGTGCGTCATGGCCGGGTCCGCTGTAAATTCTCCTGTTTGTATAGCCCAATTCCTTTGCGCTTTCTTCTACATAGTCCACCAGCCTTGGAGTATATGCTACAGATTTCCTTGACCATGCTTGTGTATAACTGACTTTGCATTTTTCCACTTCAGATGGGATCTTTTGAATGATCTCCAATACCTGACTGATGACTTCCGTTTTCTGATGCCTTGCATCTAATGTAAATTTAACTTCGCCCGGTATGATGGTATGAATATTCGGATGAGCGGAGATTTTACCCGTTGTGTAAACCAGACTGCCGTCCAATTTATCCAGCTCATCGTGCAGATACTGAATTGTCTTAACTGCGGCGTACAGAGCGTCTTTCCGATATTTCATGGGAGTAGTTCCGGCATGGCCTGCCTGACCGAGGAAGGTGAATTCGTAATTGATCATTCCGCATACGCCTTCAACTATGCCGATGTCAAATCCTTCACTGATCAGAACAGGGCCTTGCTCGATGTGCAGTTCCACCAGGGCTGCATACTTGTCGGGAGTCATCCGGTTGGAAATGTCCCCTCTGTATCCGCTGGCTGCCAGAGCTTCTCCGAAGGTATAGCCCGGTTTGTCTTTTGCTACGGAAGCCAGCATGGTTTCTTTGTCGAATTTACCGCAAATAACCCCGGAAGACATCATGGCAGGCTCGAAGCGGGCGCCCTCCTCATTTGTCCAGACCACTACCGTGATGGGATGTCTATGGGGGATTTTCTCTTTTACGATTGTCTCTGCAGCTTCCATCGCTGTCATAACACCAAGTACTCCGTCATAATTACCGCCCTGCCGGACCGAGTCCAGATGGGAACCTGACATGATTGCGGGCAGGTCCTCCGATCCGGGAATCGTTGCATACATATTTGCAATATCATCTGTCACGATATTGGCCCCGATCGCTTCCATCCTTTTTTTAAATTCCGCTCTGGCAGCCAGTGCCTCGGGTGACAGTGAAAATCTGGTAATGCCACCCTTGCCGGTATCGCCGAATTTACTGAACGTTTTGATCTTATCTTCCATTCTGTTCAAACTGCATAGAGTCATTCTGATACGCCTCCTTGATTTAATGCGATGAGTCCGGCCGGACGGAATTTCAGCCGGCACGGCTCGTTTCCTTTTTATGTGTCATGGGAATGCGACTTTGTTTTGGCACCCGGATACCCGGCGATATTGCATGGGCAGGACAGACGGCAGTACACAGATGGCAGCCTACACATTTGCCCGGATCCATCACCGGCTGGCCGGTCTCTTCGTTCTGTTGCAGCGCCTGATGCCCCCCGTCATAGCAGGAGAGATAACACCGGCCACAGCCCAGGCATTTACTCTTATCGAACTTCGGATAACAAATGCTGCTCCGGTCAAGGTCATCTGCGGGAATGATCTGTGGCAGCGCTTTCCCGACAATATCCGAAATGGATTGATATCCATGAGACCCCAGGTATAATTTCATTCCTTCGATCATGTCTTCTATAATACGGTAACCATATTGCATGACGGATGTGGTCACCTGGATGTTTTCACAGCCTAATGCGATAAATTCCGCTGCGTCGCGCCATGTTTCGATTCCGCCCATACCGCTGACAGGGGTGCTTATAAGCTTTTTATTGTTCTTCATTGCCTGGATGAAATGAAGAGCAATGGGCTTGACCGCTTTTCCGGAATATCCTCCCACACTGGTTTTCCCTTTTACATCAGGTCCGGAAGCAAAAGTGTTCAGATTTACATTCATAACGCTCTTGATCGTATTGATCGCAGCGATTCCGTACGCTCCGGCTTCCACTGCCGCGATTGCCGGAATTTCCATACTACCCAGGTTCGGAGTCATCTTGGCCAGGATCGGCAGATGAGTTCCTTTTTTCACTGCCTTTGTGTATGCGGACACCAGTTCCGGATTTTGGCCTACGTCGGAACCCAGTCCATCGGTGGCCATATGAGGGCAGGAGAAGTTGCATTCTATTATGTCAACACCGGCTTCTGTGACGAGCTTTGACAGACGTGTCCATTCTTCTTCGTTCTGTCCCATGATGGACGCAACAATCACCTTTCCCGGATAATTCTTCTTAAGCTGCCGGAAATAACTGAGATTCTCTTCCAGGGAATGCTCTGAGATCTGCTCGATGTTTTTGAAGCCCACAAATGGGGTAGTTTCCTTTTGGAGATGGTCGAACCTGGGAGATACCTCCTTTGGAACGAAGGTTCCGATGGTCTTGAAGGCAACGCCTCCCCAACCCATATCAAAAGCCTTGGCAACCATTTCGTAATTGCTTCCGACAACCGAGGAGGAAAGGAAAAATGGATTCTCACAGTGAATTGTGCAGAAATCGATGGAAAGATCCACATCCTTCAGGACTGTCTTTTTGTTGAAAGACAGCTTGACCAGGATTTCATCGATGGGTACGGGTTTGTTAATTTTTCTTTTCAGACAGACCGCCATACATTCCTTGGATTTACACAATTTGCACGGTAATTCGTCAGGGAGCCTGTTTGCCGCACCTTCCATATTTTCGAAGCGGAGGGAGCGAATAATGCTGTCCGCCTCAATTCCATAAGGACAGGCTTTCGTGCAGGGAGCATTGTTGCAAAGTAAACAACCTCCAGCTTCTTCCGTCAGTGATATGTCCTTGTATGTCAGGTTACTCATGACGCACCCTCCAATTCCGAATCGATTCCATTTTATTGCTTTGACTGCCCCTTCCAGCTTTTAATCGCCTGGTTGCCACGCTGCCCTATTTCTTCGGCTCACGCTTTACAAACTGACCATATCCCGGTTCCCCGACGAAATTACCGTTGTCATAAACCAATTTGCCCCGGACATAGGTCTGCACCGGATAACCATGGATCTTTTTCCCTTCCCAGATGGTATGATCATAATCTGAATGCATGTTTCTAACCGAGATGGTAACATACTTGTCAGGGTCATAAATTACGATATCTGCATCTTTGCCTGGTATTAGAGAGCCTTTCTGTGTGCACCCGAAGATTTTTGCAGGGTTTGCGGAACACAATTCCACTGCCCGGTTGAAGGAAATCAGCCCGTCATTTGCCGCCGAGAGCATGTATGAGTAAAGATTTTCCACACCGGCGCAGCCATTGGGGATTTTCGTGAAATTATCCTTGCCCCAGTCCTTTTCATAGCTTTGGAAAGGACAATGGTCCGTTGCAACGGTGTCGATGGTTCCGGCCTTTATCGCCGCCCACAGGGCGTCCTTGCTTTCCTGCCCCTTCATCGGCGGTGAACAAACAAAATTCCTGCCATCTTCTCTCTTGTATACGTCACAGGTAAATTCCAGATACTGCGGACAGGTCTCGACATAAATTTCATGCCCTGCCTGCTTTGCCGCGATTGCAGCTTCCAACCCTTCCTTGTCGGCCATGTGGACGAGGTATAAGGGAGCATCGACGGACTTGGCCCAATGGATCGCTCTTTTATCCGCTTCCGCTTCCACAAATTCCGGTCTGCTGAGATAATGGTACCAGGGGGACGTTTTTCCTTCCTTCAGGAACTTCTCAATATTCATGTCGATCAGGTCGGGATTTTCGGCATGAATGTTGGTAATGGCGCCGGTTTCCTTTGCCTTCAGCAATACCTTTACCAAGGTTGCATCGTCAACCATCATGCCTTCTTTCTTGTAAACAAGGAAGCATTTGAAGCTTGTAACGCCGTAAGCTACCGCGTCTGCAAATTCGTCCAGCAGGGTCCCGCCGTTCAGATCCGTGATACAGCAGTGGAAAGCATAATCCACGCAGGCTTCCGGATCGCATATTGCCTTTCGGGCTTCCACGGTTTCCAGAATTCCTTTTCCTTTCCTTTGTATCGGGTAATCGAATACGGTTGTAACCCCTCCGCATGCGGCTGCCCGTGTTCCTGACAGATAACTGTCTGCAGAAACCGTTCCTCCGAATGGCATGGCCAAATGGGTATGTGCATCGATAGCGCCCGGAAGTACGAGTTTTCCGGTTGCAACTACCGTTTTATCCGCCTTCATGGAAAGATTTGTACCGATGCATGTAATTTTTCCGTTTTCTACAGCAATATCTGCCTGAAACCGTTCTTTATCCGTTATGATGGTTCCGTTTTTAATCAGCAGATCCATTATTTTCCCTCCTTGTAATATGGATTTCATTGAAAATTGTGCCGGGAAGCCGGCCTTGTATACACCAGACCGGCTCCCTTTGGTTTCCGGCTTTCTGAGTTGCCGGCACAACTATTATGGGAAGTGATTATTTGTTGATTTTGTAGACCAGAACCAGACCGGATCTCTGGAATACCTGGGAAACCTCTGTAAGGTCCATGCCGCCGGCGTTTGCAGCGATCAGGTTGGATACCCATGTGACTCCGAAGTCAACCTGCCCGGAATTTACAGCCGTGGTTTCACTGATATCGCCGCCGCCGGGAGTGATGGTTACGTTCAGGCCGGCATCCTTGTAATACCCTTTGTCAAGTGCCACGTAGTAGCCCATGAACTGTGCCTGTGGAAGCCATTTAAGCTGAATCTTCACATCGGCTTTTTCCGGGGTTCCGAATTTTCCATCGGTGGATTTAATTGCCTCAGCCAGATAAGAGGTGTCACGGATGTTGTCCAGTGTCAGTGTCTGAAGCTTGTCTGCAGCAGTGGAATCCTCCAGCTTGATATATTTTTTTGCAAGATCCAGGGTTTGCTGCATTGCAGTATCATCCATGTTACCGTAATCGGTTACCGTAGTGCCCTTTGTATCCGTTTCTACCAGCTTCTTGACCTCGGCTGCCATGTAGGACTGATGCTCGCTGGATACGGAGGACCCATATTTGAATACGATTTTGGCAGCTTCCTCGGGATTTGCGCATGCATCCTTCCAGCCTTTCATTGAAGCATAAAGGAATGCTTTCACGGTATTGGGATTTGCTTTGGCAAAGGCGCTTGTGCAGAAGATATTGTCTTCGAGCATTGCAACGCCTTCATCGTTCATATCGATGTATTTTACTTTGTCGCCGTAGCTGTAACCGCCCTTATAGCTGTTTGTGACCAGTCCAAGCTCATTATAGGTCATGGCGGATGCCAGAAGGATGGAGTCGTCATCAAAGCCGTCCATGTCGAAAGCCTGGCTCAGGTAATCCGTCGGCTGACCGTACTTTGTTAAAAGAGCCTTGATCTCATACTCGTTACCAAGTCCCCAGTTTCCGACCTTTCCTTTACCGGCGCCATCCGTTACGACACTCTCCGCAGTTGCACTTTCGTCATAGTATGGGCCTGAGCTTGCAGCCGGTGCTGTGGCGACCGATTCTGCCGGTGCTGCTGATGATGCGGCTGCAACAGGTGCTGCCGAAGATGCATCAGGCGTGCTTGTGGAAGTACTTCCGCAGCCTGTCATGCTTACTGCCAGGATACAAACTAAAAGGAATGCGCTGACCTTTGGCAGCATTTTTTTCATCATTTTCTTCATAATTATAGCCCCCTTCTTTCTCTTATATGGTGTTGTTATTTATATCAAGTTGAGTTCCGGCCGCAGGAATTCTTCTGTATTTCAGCGCCGGCCTTTCAACAAAATACCTTCCAGGGTCAAAAGGATCAGGTACATGATGATTCCGATCGCACAGGCAACGAAAATGTATGCCCATGCTGTTGCATATTGTGCCAATACGATATTTTCACGAATCTGGCGTCCGACTCCGATAATGTACTCTGCAAAATACTCGCTGACCAGTGCGCTGATTACGCATGCCGGAACACTGACCCTGAGTGCGGTGAAAATGTATGGGACACTGTTTGGTACTCTCAGCTTGAAGAATATTTCAAGCTTGGATGCGGCGAAGGATTGCATCAAATCCAGAGAAAACGGCTTCAGTTCGGTCAGCCCGCGATAAGCATTGATGCTCATGGCAACAGTGCAGGTGATCATTACGACAAGCATCTTTGCGAGCATGCTCCGGGTATTCGCATCCTTGCTGAAGTCCTTGGTCAGGTTGTTCAGGATCGGAGCAATCGCAATGATTGGCACCGCATTGAATGCGGAAACTACTGTGAGCCCACCGGCGCCCCACTTGGGAAATGCCGTGGAGATTATGCCCAAAAGGTATCCGAAAAGGGATCCGGCGGTCAATCCGCCCAAAGCTACGATTAGAGTGGCTCCCACATTTTTAAGAATTGTTGCATGGTTGTCGCCGATGATGCTGATAATTCTTCCCGGCAGAGGCAGGGTGAACGTATCCGTCCCCAGGATTTTATGCAGGATCTGGGTCTGCCAGAGGACAGCGATAAATATGCCGAATAAAACCGGGTATAATACGGTTGTGAGTTTCTCAACATTGGTTCGGTCCTGTAATTTTTCTATTTCCATTTGTTCACCTTCTCACCTGCCGACCTTTTTATACGGCGAAATTAATTTTTCAATCACTGACATCAAATAATAACTTGCTATCCCGATGATTGCGCTCAGGAAAACGATCTGCCAGAATACATAAATGGTCATGGCGTGCTTGAGGGATTGGGACAGCATACATCCGAGCCCGCCGCCGCCCTGAAGCGTATCTACCAGAATGGAGGCGGTAATTGCCATTGGAGCGGATATTTTCAAGCCTGTAAAAAAATATGGCATACTTGCCGGAATCAGCAGCTTTTTATAGACATCGGATTTTTTTGCCGCCATGGAATACATCAACTCATGCTTTTCCTTCATTACCGATTTGAATCCAGCCAGCGTATTGGTTGCTACGGGATAGAAGGTCAATAATGCGGCAATCACAATGCGGCTTTTGTTGATATCCTTCGTCATAGCAAGCACAATGGGAGCCATGCCGAGAATCGGTATCATCTGAATGATCATGAGGTAGGGAAAGACGACCTTTTCCGCCCAGGAGAACATGTTCATGATGAGCGCCAGAAGGTAGCCGACCGCAATACCAATTAAAAATCCGATCCCGGCTCTTTGCAGTGTTATTCCCGTATTGCTTAAAACGATCTGCAGCGCTGTCTGATCCATATTGACCAAATCTTTGCTGAATATGGACTGAGCAATCTGGTGCAAATGAGGAAGTACATTCTCCGGGGTACGCTTTGTATGTTCAATTATGACGGCCAATATCTCCCAGATGACAACCAATCCGAGCACCCAGTATGCGATGACCATTTGCTTCGACAATAAGGCTTTTTTTATTTTTCCCAAGTTCATACCCCCTCGAAGCTGTTCCTTACCTTTGAAACCAAGGCGTTGAATTCCGTGGTATCTCTGGTTGCCAGTGTCCTCGGCCTCGGCAGGTCAATATCTACAATCGCCGAAATCCTGCCCGGATGAGGCGACATAACAATGACCCTGTCGGATAGAAAGACTGCCTCCTGAATATTATGAGTCACAAACAATATGGTCTTGTTGGTCTTGCTCCAGATTGTCTGCAGATCCTCATGAAGCTTTTCCTTCGTGAATTCATCCAGTGCGGAAAAAGGCTCATCCATCAGAAGAATTTCAGGCTTGATGGCCAGGGCTCTGGCAATCCCGACTCTTTGCTGCATACCGCCGCTGAGCTCGTGGGGATACAACTTCCCGAAGTTATAGAGGCCCACCATTTCCAGCATTTCCGTTACCCGGGCCGTCCTGTATTTTTTGGGAAGTCCCATCAGCTCCATTGGCATGCATACATTTCTTCTAACGGTTCTCCACTCATAAAGGACAGGATTTTGAAATACGATTCCATATTTCTTCTGAAGGCGGATTTCCCTTGGCGTCTTTCCCCTGACCGATATGTTACCCGTGCTTGGCGGCTGGAGATCCGCAATGGTACGCAGCAAGGTAGTCTTTCCGCATCCGGAAGGGCCGACCAGCGAGACGAATTCACCCTGCTTGATGTCCATATTGATATTTTGAAGCGCGGTAACCGGTTCTCCGCCATTTTTATCAGGGAATTTGACCCACAGGTCTTCAATTTTGATTTCCGTATCTGTCTCATTTTCCATAGGGGTAAACTTCTGATACTCCTTTGTGATGCTTGTTGCTGCTGCCATACATGATCCCTCCCAGATATTGTTTCATGGCGTTATTGTCATTTTCACTGCTGTATTGTCCAACCCCGACTTCAGGCAAAAGACCTTATATACATTTCTCAGATGTCCTCTTCTGCCGGTTTTACAATGCAGTTTCCTATGTTTCCGGTTTTTATCGCCTTCCCGCTGTAACGCAGGATTTCTTCCTTACTAATCTTTTCCTTACTTGTGAACAAAAGACCTGTCCCTTCCCTGAACCGATCCAGGGAAGGGAGACCAAGGGCGGCCAGAATCTTTTCCGCAAGTTCCGGCTTCCTTTGTTCCACCAGCCTGAGATACTCTGACATAAGGAGACCGTTGGCCCCGCCGTGGTCGATGCCCTTAAAATATGTCAGCCAATCCAACTATCCACTTCGTTCAGAATCTCATTCATGATTGCCATTGCGTCTGTTAGTTCCCGGGCGGTAATGATCAGATAGCAAAAGGGGCCTGCCCGAATGAATCCTTTGTGGAATTCATTCGGACAGGCCCCTTTGCCATAAAAAATCTGCTACATTATATATTCTATATCATAACATGTTAATAACCGATTTCAATAAATTCAAGCACAAAATTTTTTGTGCTCATGCACATACAAGGTATCTGGATCTGAAATGCCGGCAGAAACCGGATATCATGTTTACGCATTTGCTGCTGTCACAGCGGGACGTATCACAAATGATGTTCACATGTGAGCATTATTAAGAGAAGTATAGAATTATTTACAGTAGATAATCGCTAAAAAGTTAAGATATTACAAATCTAAGATAGAAATCTATATTTTTAACATTCGGATTTTCTGTTAACATTATTCTATCAGGAATTATTTTTTGGAGGATCATGTGATATGAATGAGATAATTAGTAATTTAATTAAGGACAATTTAAATTGGGAGATCTCTGATATTTCTATTGAATATCAAAAAGATGGTTTGACCAATCAGAATTATATTATATCTAAGGATAATATCAAATATGCAATTCGAATAAGCGGTAAAAATTCTTATAAGCTTGGGATTAACAGATACGCTGAACTTGCTGCAATGAAGGCAGCAGCTGCAATAGGTGTAGGTGCGGAAATAATCTACTTTTCAACTGAAACCGGAAATATGATTACTAAATACATTGAAGGAAAGAAATGGTCAAATGAAGATGCAGCAACAAGTGAAAACATAAGCCGTATTGCAGATACATTAAGGAAGGTACATCATTTATCACCTATTCCATATGAGTTTTGTCCATATAAAGATATTGAAAATAGAATCCAATTTTCTAACAAGAACAATTTAGAGCTTCCTGATTATTTGGACCAGTTGCTTCATAAGTTATATGCAATAAAGCAGGAAAGAGAGAAAAACAAACAGGAACACTTCGGATTGTGTCATAATGATCCCTTTCCGAATAACTTTATAGATGATGGAACAGTAAGGCTTCTTGATTGGGAGTATACAGGAATGGGAGACATCTTTTTTGATTTGTCCAGTGCTTGCATGTTCTATTCTCAAGCGCAGAAAGAAGAATTCCTTCAACAGTATTTTGGACAATATGATATAGGTATGCTGAAAAGCCTGGAACAGATGACTTTTGTAGTATCCTTCTGGAATGCCCTGTGGGCGGTCTTGCAAACAGAAATACCTGAAGTGGAACATGATTATAAGACAATGGCACAACAAATATTCAGGCATATGAAGGAATCATAGTAATCCGAAGTGCAAGTCATAGAATCTGTTATGCTGATTATGCTATTTATCTCAAGGGCTTAGTTGAGTAAAGTAAGCTGATTCAGGTAGATTTATTTAGCCTATTGATGACACTATATATGATATAATTAGGCAAAAGTTTGTAGTAAATCGGACACTGCCGATGAGTTGATATTTGATGGCTCAAAATCAAGTCAATATACTTTATGGCTTGGAAATATCGAGATCCAGAATCCAAAGAGTTATGATATTTCTAATTATAAAGATTTACAGGAACTGCAACTAACTAGGGAGCAAAATATGTCAATCAATTATGCACAAGATATGACCGAAGGAAATGAAGTTAAACTTCTGATACAATTTTCACTGCCGATGCTCATTGGAAATGTATTTCAACAGTTCTACAATATAATTAATTCAATCGTTGTAGGGAAGTATTTAGGTGCGAATGCACTTGCAGCCGTAGGAGCAACAAGCTCCATACAATTTCTGGCTTTTTCTCTGTGTATGGGATTAGCCATTGGAGTAAGTATAGTGGTCTCACAGTTCTTTGGCGCAAAAAAGGAAGAGGATGTAAAAAGAGCTATAGCCAATGCAATTTATGTGATAGCTGTATCCGGGATAATAATGAGCATTATAACCTCTTCCTGTGCCCGTATAATTTTACAAGCGCTGAATACTCCGCCGGAAATTTTGGAGGATTCCACCAGATTTTTAAGAATATCCTCCGGCGGCATGCTGGCAATGGCTGCCTATAATGCTATTGCCGCCATACTCAGGGCTCTGGGAGATTCAAAGACACCGCTGATTTTCTTAATTATTTCCTGTGCGTTGAATGTTTCGCTGGATTTATTATTTGTTCTTAAGCTTGGGTTTGGTGTGGAAGGAGCAGCCTGTGCCACTGTAATATCCCAGGCAATGGCTGCTTTGGGCTGTGCTGTATTTGCATTCCGGAATAATCCATACTTCCGATTTAAGAAAGAACACATGAAAGTAAACTTGCCGATTATTATGAAATGTATAAAAGTCGGTATTCCTGTAGCATTGCAAAACTCAATGATTGCCTTATCACTAATAGCATTGCAGAGAGTGGTAAATGGCTTTGGAGAGATAGCCGTTGCAGCCTATACAGCCACCAGCAGAATAGAGCAACTGATCCTGCTTCCTTTCAGTTCTTTAAGTTCAGCCATGGCTACCTTTGCAGGACAAAATATGGGGGCAAACAAGCTGGAGCGTGTGAAGAAGGGATATCACAGCAGTATTTTAATTGTAGCTGTTTTTAGTATTGCGGCACTGCTGGCAGCGCAGTTCGGAGGGCATGCTGTTATGGGAATATTTGTTAAGGATGAAGCCGTGATCGTTCTTGGGGCAAAGGCAATTAAGATTACCAGCTGTATGTACTTTGCTGTTGGAATGATTTTTATTACAAGAGGACTGCTGAATGGTACCGGAGATGCCTTTTATTCCATGATCAACGGTATAGTGGAAGTTGTGGGGAGAGTTGGATTCGCAACAATTCTGGCGATGATTCCTGCAATCGGAGTCTGGAGCATATGGTCAACGACCGGTTTGACCTGGTTTATTACAGCAGTTGCAAGTGTCATACGATATAAGCAGGGGAAATGGAAAAATAAATCATTGGTCGCAGCTAAAAACATACCGTGAGGTTATATGCATGCACTACACACACAGTAAGGGAGAAGGAATATATGAATAATTACAAATACGAGACACATGCTCATACAGCGGAAGTCAGCAAATGTGGGAGAATTATGGCAGCCGAACTTATTCAGGTTTATAAGGAATATGGATATAGCGGAATTTGCATAACGGACCATTTCCTTAATGGCAACACAACGGTTCCCGGAGAATTGCCCTGGGAAGAGCGGATTGAACTGTTTTGCCGGGGATATGAAAATGCGTATCAGGAAGGTAAAAGAATTGGAACAGATGTTTTTTTTGGATGGGAGTATTCTTACCAGGGAACAGATTTGCTGACATATGGTCTTAATAAGGAATGGCTGCTGGATCATTCTGAAGTAGTTCGGATTGATGTAAATGAATACTGCGATCTTGTACATAAGTATGGCGGGTTTATTGTTCATGCACATCCGTTTCGTGAGGCCGACTATATAGCCATGATCAGGCTATTGCCCCGAAAGGTGGATGCTGTTGAAATAGATAATGCATGCAGAACTGATTTTGAAAATAGATTGGCAGAGGAATATGCTGATAATTATAAACTATTGAAAACCGCAGGTTCCGACAATCATACCGGTAAGCTTAACAGATTCTCCGGATTACAGCTTTCAAGACCTTTAAAGAGTGTTGATGATATGATCAATGCCATAAAGGACGGTAAAGCAGATTTGTTTTCAGACTGATAGCAATGCTTGATTGCGATGGCCGGTTATTCTCCGGAGAGAGTTTGGCATTAAAATCAACCTTGCTCAGTCAAAAGTTTCAGATTTTACGGAAAGATTTGTACTTATAAGGTGTATACCCTGTATGCTTTTTAAAAGTTTTTATAAAATAGCCTGCATGTTCAAAGCCGCAGGCCAGGGATACTTCAAGTACACTGAGGTCTGTCTCTTTCAACATTTCGCAGGCATGATAGATTCTCTGTCGGTTGATATACTCAACAGGGGTTTTCCCGGTGAGTTCCTTGAAAAAACGGGTAAAATGGGATACGCTGTAACCGGACGCATGAGCAAGCTCTTCTACATGAAGGGAAGAAAGGCAGTTGGCATGGATGTATTTAATTACTTTCTCAAGCTTATCCGCAGTCTTTTTATTCTCAAAGTTATCTTCCATATGAAATAAACCACACTCAAAGATATGGGAAAAGATAAAGTATAATTGGGATTTAACCTTAAGTGTATAAGCAAAAGGTTTATCTACATAAATATGACAAAGTAATTTTACTGCTTCAATTACATCATTTTCAGCATCACTTCCAGCATTCCCAGCATCTTTCGGAGAAAATCTGCTGCTGATAACATACTTGGGGGATAGATACTCGCTGCAGATATCAACATCTGAAAAAAGTAATGATGGATGGAATACAACAGCATAAAAACCAAAATTGGCATTGTCTTCTGTTGAAATAGAATGAAGAGCATTTGCTTTTACAAAAGCACACTCGCCTTCCTTCAGTTCAAAGATATTTACACCGATCCGTATGCAGGCACTGCCTGAAGTGATATAGATCAATTCACATTCAGCATGCCAGTGATAGGATGCCATTGTGCCTGTGGCGCGATAGACTTCAATGGGAAATTCCCTTGTACCGTGGTGTGCCTTTTCTTTCAGATCATAATGATTCATTTCTGGACTCCAATCGTATAATAGTGCAATAATAGAGCACGATTATGTAAGATTTGCAGCCTGTATAGCAGTATATTATAACTATAGCATGAAAAGGAAAAAATGAAAGAGGAATAACTAAGAATAATTGATAGGGGTGATATGATGGGTGTATTAACAGTACAGGGAAATAAAATCCTGTTTCAAAAAAGAGATGAACTTGCTGTCATCGAACCATGGGGAACAGATGGCCTTCGGTTTAAAGCCTCCCCGAATGCGAGACTGACGGATGAAGACTGGAATCTGCTTCCACAGCCGGCAACAGAGTGTACAGCAGTAGTAGAAAATGACAAAGCAGTCATTACAAATGGCAAGATTTCAGCCGAAATGTTTTCCAGCGGCATGATAATATACTATAAGCATGGGTTGGAGATTCTTACTGAGCGTTCGGAGATGGCGTTTAATGGAAGATACAGGGAATATCGGTCTTTAGGTGCAGATAATCATCGCGCTACGGTAATATTCCAACCGAACGAACAGGAGCATTTTTACGGACTGGGACAGGAGCAGAATGATTGTTTTGATTTAAAAGGTTCATCAAGTCAGTTGATTCAAATGAATACGAAATCCTCCATTCCTTTTGTATATTCCTCAAGGGGCTACGGATTTTTATGGAACAATCCTGCCATCGGCCGCTGTGAGTTGACCAATAATCATTCCCTTTGGGAAGCAAACTCCACAAAACAGATCGATTACCTTGTGATTGCCGGTGATACTCCTGCAGAGATAATGGCTAAATATGCCGATCTGACAGGCCACGCACCTGTGTTTCCGTCATGGGCATCCGGCTTTTGGCAATGCAAATTAAGATATGAGGATCAGGAGGAACTGCTTACTGTCGCCAGAGAATATAAAAAGCGTGGTATTCCTATTTCCGCTATTATCATTGATTATTTTCATTGGACAGAGCAGGGCGAATGGAAAATGGATCCGAAATATTGGCCGGATCCTAAAAAGATGTGCGATGAATTAGAGGAAATGGGAATCAAACCTATTGTATCTATTTGGCCGACGATTAATCAGGCCAGTGAAAATTTTAAGCATATGGATGAACGGAACATGCTGTTAAGGACGGAAAGAGGGCAATACGGCATATTCCCGTTCTATGGACTGCAAACCTATTTTGATCCCAGCAATCCGGAAACCAGAGAATTTGTATGGTCAAAAGTATATGACAACTATTATAAGAATGGGATAAAAAGCTATTGGCTGGATCAGGCCGAGCCGGATATCCAGCCGGCCCATTTTGACAATATACGTTTTTCTAGAGGAAACGGCGAAGAAGTCGGGCTTATATATCCATATTACTATAGCCAGCTTTTCTATGAGGGACTTAAAAAAGTCGGGGAAACCGAGATTATTTCCCTAACCCGTGCAGCATGGATCGGAAGTCAGAAATTTGGTGCATTGGTGTGGTCCGGTGATCTACCCTCTACCTTTGAAGCCCTGCGCATGAGTGTGAAAACAGGATTGAATATGGCAATGTGCGGTATTCCCTGGTGGAACAGTGATATCGGTGGTTTCTGGGGAGCAGACATTGAAAGTGATTATTTCAAGGAATTGATTGTACGCTGGTTCCAATTTGGTGTCTTCTGCTCTGTTACCAGACTTCACGGTGCAAGAAAACGCACTCCCGGTCAGCCGGAGCGCAATCCTGGAGTTAAGGAAAAGAGCGGTGGAGATAATGAGATATGGAGCTTTGGTGAAAAAGCTTATCCAATTCTGAAAAAATTGATTGAGCTTCGCGAACGCCTGCGCCCCTATATCCACAAGTATATGGATATAGCCAGTAAAACAGGTGCACCTGTTATGAGGCCTATGTTCTTTGATTATCCGCAGGATGAAATATGCTACTCCCTTGGAGATCAATATATGTTCGGGGAGGATATCCTGTTTGCGCCAATTGTCAATCAAGGGCAGACGGACCGCAAGGTATATCTTCCTTCAGGTTCCTGGATTGATGTGAATGATAAGAAGGAGTATACAGGCAGCTGTTATGTGGATGTGCACGCTGAACTTGATCAATTTATTGCTTTTGTGAAAAAAGGAAGCGAATGCCTGGATTTATTTGTATGACATGGTACGCCGATCACCGCCCTAAAAAGGCCGATTGAATATCTGTCCTATATTATATTGATGTAAAGCATAGGTGAATTGCTGCAAAGAGGTCGGACCATTTCGGTTTTGCCTCTTTGTTTTAATTTTTCTTCCTTTTCCTGAGCATAGACGTGATTAATCGCGCACAATCATCCACGAGAACGTCGTGGTTAATAACGGGACTTTGACCGAAAGCAAGTTCGTCCTGAATGCCGTCAACCGCGGCGAAGCTGGCTTCTGGTGTTGGGCTTGCCGGGCAGGAAAGTGAAATTCAAAATGTAATGAACAAAATAACCACAGACAAGAACAATAAGATTGCGGACTCCTTCGATAAGGTTTTCCTCCTTGCAGCGATTATACTGATTGCCACTTGTTTCATTGGAATATTCACGGATCGGAAAGATGCCAATGATACAAAAACAGCCATTGCAAAAGGACTTGCAAAATCTCTGCAAGCGGACTAAATAGCTTCCAAATTTCCGTACGAATGGAGATATTGTGCTATGTATATCTGCAAACGTCGTAATGAGACCTATGTTTTTTGATTTCCCGCAGGATGAAATATGCTACTCTTTGGGAGATCACCGATGGAACTCTGTAACCAGCGGTTGTCAAAAATGTTATTCGCGGTTGGTGGAAATCCGTCAGTTTTTCTTATATGATTAGCTGGGGTGATGAAAATGAAATTTCAAGACAAACTACTCGTGTTAAGAAAAGAAAAGGAACTGTCCCAGGAAAAACTGGCGGAAAGAATAGGGGTGTCAAGGCAGGCGGTAGCAAAATGGGAAGCGGGGCAGTCGTGTCCTGATATGGATAAACTGATTGTCCTGAGCGATTACTTTGGGATAAGCATGGACAGGCTTGTTAAAGATTTTAGTGATGAGGATTGTTCCTATCAATATACCAAACTGCCTGATATGAATAACGAAAAAATAATAGAGTTCTTATGTCAGGCAAAAAAAGTCTGTTATGCGGGGCATGGGGCTGAAAGTGCCCCCTCGAGACCAAAATCGCATGACTTATGCTATATAGAAAATAATCTTAAGTATATTGATACCTATCTGGGGGGTGAAAAGTTTTCCGGGGAAGAAGCATTGTGGTGTGAAGAAGCGCCCTTTTGGTCAATGAATTATACCGGCCGGATTATTGCCGACGGATTTTCGGGAGACTTTTTAAAAGAGTGTCTGTTATTGGTCCCCAGGGAATTTCCTTACCGTGGGCCTTTGGTATACAGGAATGGAGAATTCGCCTATCATTGCGTTGTTAACGGGGAGTTTGAATGGTTTAACGGATATGAGGAAATTTTCCGAAATGACATGAAAGTATATGAATGCATGTTTCACGGAGGCTGCGTAAAATAAATTCATCTCATATTGCCACCAAAATCATCCTGCAGAAAGAAGATGCATTGGAATCCAGATTACATATCAGCGAATAGCAAGATGGAGATAGCACCAGACCTGGTTATACCGGGTCTTTTTTGTTGAGCAGATTTCTAGGTCATATTATTGCCCGATGGCCTGCATGCATGTTTCGTGGTATAATTAGGGGGCATGCTTCGCGGATAAGAATTAATAAAAAGTATCGGGAGCATATCGCGTTTCATAGCGAGTATAATGAATATATGGGAACGAACAGCCTTTTGCTCCGGGCTTCATACTTTATTTTAGGGTGGTATTTATGTTCAATGTCAGTGAAATGGTTGGCGCTGTTGGCGGCAAATTAGTTGCAGGCGCTGAAAACAAGGAATTCAGCAATTTTTCGAAAGATACCCGGACAATTAAAAATGGAGATTTCTATATCCCGTTGATTGGTGAACAGTTTGACGGCCATGATTATATACCTGATGCAATACAAAAAGGGGCCTCCGGATTCTTTCTTTCAAAGAAATATGCGCGAAGAGAGGAATTGATTCAGGAAGCAATGAGTCTGAACAGTGAAATCGTTATTATAGAAGTCGACGATACTCTTTTGGCACTGCAGACATTAGCCGGATATAACAGAGATAGAAAGAGCCAGGTCAAATTGATCGCTGTAACAGGAAGCGTTGGCAAGACAAGTACGAAGGAAATGATACACAGCGTATTGGAGAAAGGCTTCCATATCTTAAAAACGGAAGGCAACTTGAATAACGAAATAGGTCTTCCCCTTACCTTGCTGAGGTTGAATGACGAAGAAGTATGCGTTGTAGAAATGGGTATGAGCAGTTTTGGGGAGATCAGCCTGCTGTCAAAATTGGCAAAGCCTGATATTGCAGTTATTACGAACATCGGTGTCGCGCATATTGGAATTCTGGGCTCGCGGGAGAATATTTTCAAAGCGAAGCAGGAGATCCTGAATGGCCTGAAGGAAAATGGAACGTTAATTGTTAATGGAGATGACCAATTCTTAAAAACTCTGGAATCCAGCGATCATCTGAAGGTCATAAAATACGGTATCGAAAATACGGACGTGGATATTCAGGCATCTGACATATCTAATGAAAAGTCGTCCACAGTTTTCCATGTCGATCATACAAAATACAGGTTGAATTGCATAGGCAGGCACAATATCTATAATGCGCTTTGCGCGATGGCGGTCGGCAGGGAACTGGGCCTGCAGGAGGAACAGTTCGTTGAAGGATACAGTGGATACAAGAACGAAAATATGAGAATGCAGCAGGTACACTTGAAAAAGGATATCCTGTTGATCAATGATGCCTACAATGCCAATTTTGATTCCATGAAAGCCGGAATTGAAGCGGTTGATGCGCTGCAGGCCAAAAGGAAGATCCTTGTTCTGGGGGACATGTATGAATTGGGAGAATATTCCGTAGATCATCATCGGAAGATCGGGGAACTATTAACCGGTAAAAATCCAGATTTACTAATAACTTGCGGAAAAGATTCCATTGAGATTTCCAATGCGATGAAAAAGGGCTCGGAAAATCCGGCATACCATTTTGAGGACAAGAAGGATGCAATCAGTAAACTGAAAGAGATCGTCAGCGAGGGAGACCTGATCTATTTCAAAGCATCCAGAGGAATGAAATTTGAAGAGATCGTAAATGCGATTATCGAATACATTGGCAAATAATAAAGGGATCAGGGGAGTATATCATGTTAAAATTATTGGTTGTTTTCGGGGGCCAATCCTCGGAACATGACATTTCCTGTATATCGGCAGGAAATGTTCTGGAAAATGTCGATACGGGCAAATATGAGGTCACCAGGGTAGGGATCAGCAAGAACGGAGAATGGTTCGAATTCAAAGGATCCAACAAAAGTGTGAAATCAAATGAATGGCTGAATGAAAAAGAGAACCTGGAAGAGATAAAAGATATCATCGGATTGATAAAAAATCATGATATTGCATTTCCGGTGCTTCACGGTAAAAATGGCGAAGATGGCACTATCCAGGGATTGTTTGAGCTTTGCGGGATAAAATATGTAGGCTGTGGCGTACTTGCCTCTTCCGTGGGGATGGATAAGGAGTATACAAAGGTCCTGGCAGCGCTGAAGTCCGTTCCGATCGTACCCTACCAGGTGTTTTCAAGAGGTCAGGATGTGGTCGTGGATAAAAGCATAGTAGGTGATTATCCATTAATTATAAAACCGTGTAATGCTGGCTCCTCCTATGGTATAACAAAGGTCAGCAATCAGGATGAACTCATGAAGGCAGTCGAGCTTGCATTTTTATACGATCAAAAGCTTTTGATCGAAAAATTCATACCGGCAAGGGAAATAGAATGTGCGGTTCTGGGCAATACGGAACTGATCATCTCCGAGCCCGGTGAAATATTGTCAGCAAATGAATTATATGATTTCGATGCAAAATATAATAATCAGAAATCCAGAGCGGAAATTCCCGCAAAGCTGGGAAATGAGCAGATTGATAAGATCAAGGCTTATGTGGAAAAGGTTTTCAGGGGCATCAATGGAAGAGGACTAAGCAGGGTGGATTTCTTCATTTCCAAAGAAGATGGCGAGATTTATTTTAATGAGGTAAACACGCTTCCGGGGTTTACGGATATAAGCATGTATCCCAAAATGATGGAGTATTCGGGAATCGCCTATGGTGAATTGATAGACAGGTTGATAGAGCTCGCCTGTATGTGAGGTTACTTTCCGGATACTATAGCGAGGCAAAAGATGTCCCCCACCTCAATGGCTGTCAATCTTTAATACAAAACAATTGAAATGATGCAGGTATTCAAAAAAAGTTGCCCAAATTGGAACAGCTTTCGGAAGGAAGCTGTTTTGACGATTCTGCAGGTATTTATCGTGTGATATAATGAGCAAATAGGTGTTTTTTTTGGCAAAGCATAACCCGCAGGAAAGTCCGTTTAAAAAGATATAATGATAAGTGGTCGAAGTGACAGAGCCATATGTTAAAATGGCATCTGAACGAGCAATAGACGGATTTTAATACGATGTGATTCGGGGAGTGATACAAATGAAAATCATTGACCTAAGAAGTGATACTGTAACAAAGCCGACGCAGGAAATGCGCGATGCCATGTATGCTGCGGAGGTTGGAGATGATGTTTACGGGGATGACCCTACGGTTAACAGGCTTGAGGAATATGCTGCCGAAAAGGTCGGGAAGGAAGCGGCGCTTTTTGTGCCAAGCGGAACCTTTGGAAATCAGCTGGCGCTTTTAACGCATTGCAGGCGCGGGACCGAGGTCATTCTTGGCGAACAGTGCCATATTGTACAACATGAGGTGGGAGCGGCATCTGTCATTGCAGGGGTGCAGTTGCGTGCACTGCCGGGCTTCATTGAACAAGCCGACACTTCGGCTATTGAGTCCAGAATACGTGAAGAGGATCTCCATGAACCCAGTACGGGATTGATCTGTATAGAGAATGCACTTGCAAATGGCAGAGTTGTGCCTCTCGAGAATATGTGCAGAATCCATGAAACGGCTCATAAGCATGAGATACCGGTCCATCTGGATGGGGCCAGATTGTTTAATGCTGCAACTTATTTGAACATTGATGCGCGGGATATTACCCAATATTGCGACTCTGTAATGTTTTGCCTCTCCAAAGGTCTTTGTGCACCTATAGGCTCCATGCTTGCAGGCAGCAGCGGCTTTATTGCCAGGGCAAGAAAAGGCAGGAAGCTGATGGGCGGCGGCATGCGCCAGGCGGGATTTCTGGCGGCGGCTGGACTTATTGCGCTTGAAAAAATGACACTCAGGCTCGGAGAAGACCATGACAACGCATGTTACCTTGCAAAAGAGCTTTCTACAATCCCCGGTATTAAAGTAAATCCGGCGGATGTCCATATCAACATGGTGTTTTTTGAAATGGCAAATCCGGGACTGGATATGCATAAATTTGCAGTTGGCATGAGAAAAAATGGAATTATTTTCAATTCAGGGGATGACGGTTCAATGAGATTCGTAACACATTACTGGATATCCAGGGAAGATATACGATATGTTATTGATGCGATGAAAGAAGTTTTAAAAGAAATAAAAGTACTATAATGACTATGCGCAGCTATGAATCCTGCAATACCTGGTCATTGCCACAGCATATAAGCTTACGGCCAGGGGCCTGCTTTGTGAAGGAAACGACGTAGCTTGCAGCAATATGGGCGTATTTTGGCCTGTGGTTTTATGCTATTTTCGCTTTGCTGATATCAAATTGTAACAATAAGTCTGGAACGTATTTCAAAACCACCCGTCTAATAATACATCTGCAGATTACATAATATAATTGACAAGGGTGGGAAATGAAATGAGAAGAATAATAACTGCAATAATTGTTATGATAGCAATCTTATCCATGAACGCGGCAGTATTGGCACAAGATAATACATCTGCTGGGACGAAGGCGCCAGGTTTCACCGATATTTCCGGGCACTGGGCGGAGGATTCCATAAACCGAATCGTGGATCAGACGATGCTCGGTATAAATGATGGCAAGTTTCAGCCAAACAAGCCGATTACAAGAAGCGAATTTGTACTGCTGCTGCACAAGTCTCTTGGTATTCAGATCCAGTATTTCAAGGCGACGGATATCGGGGAATTCTACAGTGATGTGAAGAACGAGGAACCATATGCATCGGCGCTTTACGATCTGGTGATCGCCAACATTATAGATTACAAAGGCACGTTCAGGCCCAATGACACATTGACACGGGAAGAAATGGTGCATTTCCTGATGAATGCATACAAGTATAAGATGGGTGATAAGTTCAAGCAGATTAAGCTGTCAACCATTCCATTTGCGGATCAGGATAAAATCAATCCGGTTTATTCTGGTGAAATTGCAAGAGCAGAGCATGACGGGCTGATTAAGAGGCCTGCCAATGCGAAGTTCTATCCTGCAGACCTTGCAACAAGGGCACAGGCGGTAACAGTCACTGACAGGCTATTACGCCTGATGGATCAGGAATTGTCACCGGTTCAGGTTACACCTTCTGCAGAAATGAAGGATGGCGTGATCCATATGAAGCTGACAATAACGAACAATTCGGCTTCGAAAGTGGTCATCAATCATAGTTCAGGGCAGAAATTCGACTTTGAATTGCTTGATGCCGGTAGGAATAGCCTGTACAGGTGGTCGGCGGATAAATCATTTATAGCGGCGCTGACACAAACGGTGATTGAACCGGGAAAATCATTGGAATTCAGTGATGATGTGAACTTGGAACAATATAGTGGAGTCAAGGTGAAAGCCGCCTATTTGAAGGCATACATTATCGGGACTTCAGAAAACCTCAATATCAATACTGACGGATATGAAACAATAATAAAGTAGACTGGCAGGCAGGAGCCTGAGTTCTTACCAGATATTAAAACAAGCGGTATTCTCCGCTGACCCTTACGACGGCATTGCCTCCGAAAAGAACCTGAGGTGTGCCGTCTTTGTTTTGCGAGAATTCAAGCTTGACCCTGTTGGTGTTGCTGCGTGTACCGTTCTGCTCCAGGGTGATTGTAGCTTCAGGCCTATAACCGTTTTTGACCAGATAAAGAATCGAGATAAACGGCAGCTGCGGGATTTCCCGGGGAACTGCCGTTTGTGAAGGCATCTATTTTTTTGAATTTGAATGTTTTCATCATGAATCCTCCTGTATTATCATTCTATTCTGGGTAGATGGCTACATGGTTTTTATAGGAGAACCTGATCATTTCATAGTGAAACTGACCGGTAGTTTATTCCATGTCCCGCACATGAATGAATGCCGCAGCAGATCTGATGATGTCTTCCTCTGAAGTAGCCCACGAACATACACTGATGCGGATCGCAGGCTCTCCATTCCACAGTGCTCCGCCGCACCAGCATTCACCAGAGCTTTGCAGGTTTGCAAGCGCTGCTTTAGTTTTCTCCTGTGTTTCACACGATACAAGTACCTGATTGAAGACCACTTCATTAAGTATAGTAAAACTATTGTCACGCAGTATCCGTGCAAATTGCCGCGCTCGTTCGCATAGACCGTCGACCAGTTCCGCGATGCCGCTTCGCCCGAGGGATTTCAACGCCGCCCACAGTTCCACAGCTCTTGCCCGCCTTGACATTTCGGGTGTATACAACATTCCGTCCCTGTTGGTGCTGTATTGAATGTAGGAGCCTGTTGCCTGCATGGCAGAGACAAGCGCATTTCTGTTTCTGCAAAGGACAATGCCACAGTCATATGGCGCATTGAGCGTTTTATGCGCATCGGCGGACCACGAGTCAGCCTTCTCAATTCCCAGGGTCAGGTGTTTTGTGGTGCCGGATGCAGCTGCCCAAAGTCCGAATGCTCCGTCAATATGGACCCATGCACCTGCATGGTTTGCCATGTCGCATATCTTCTCTATTGGATCAAAGGCACCGGTATTCACATTTCCGGCCTGAAGTATGACCAGAGTAGTGTTGTCCAATTTAGGTACTTTTTCTGCAATCATACGCCCCTGCGAATCGACCGGAACCAGCTCTACACGCTCTCTGCCCAAACCAAGGAGCGACAACGCCTTGAATACCGAAGAATGCGCCTGCTCTCCCAGAATCACTCTTATATTCGGCGCGCCGAACAAGCCTTTGCAGCTTACATCCCAGCCCACCCTCCGCAGCAGTTCGTCCCTTGCTGCCGCCAGTCCGCAGACTATTGCGGTGGAGGAGCCGCTGACAAAGCCTGCCGCTGTTCCGTCACTCAGCCCGAAAAGCCCAGTTAGCCATTTTTCGCAAACTTCCTCCAATTTAGAAACAATAGGTGAAATTACATACAGCGCTGCATTCTGGTCCCATACATCCGACAGCCATTTTGAAGCGACAGCCACGGGTATTGTGCCTCCGTTTACAAAGCCGAAGTACCGGCCGGCAGTTTGTGCAACTGTAGCCGGAGAACCGATCTCATGCAGCTGTCTGAGAATCTCTAATGGTTCCGAAGGAGTCATGGGCATTGGTTCATTGAAGAGCTCCAGCGCCTTGATAGCATCTTGAGCCGGAAATACAGGCCGTTGGGTGATTGTGTCCATATAATCGTATGCATAGGTTTTTGCATTTTCAAATAAAGATTTGCTCTGCAGCTGCTTATGCATTTGGATTCTGATGTCAGTCATATTTTTACTCTCCATGCCCGGTTGAAACGGGTTTTTCATAGTTAACACTATTCTTTAAGCATATACGGAACAAACCATAGCAATCATATGTCTTGCTCCAAATTTACAGAGGTTAAATGCCTTCAAATTTTGCCAAGTGTATCCATTATAATACTTGACATTGTATGACGTCAATCATACAATTGTATGTAATACAATAATGAAAGTGAGCATACAAATGTGGAACCCGCGAATTATTGACACGGATAAATCGTTATATATCGCTATTGCAGACGCTATGGAGAGAGATGTGAGAAATGGGACGTTAAAGCCGGGTGAAAGAATGCCCACGCACCGTGAACTGGCAGAGATAATAGGTGTCAACGTCACAACCATAACGCGCGCATACGCAAACGCTGAAAAGAGAGGACTGATAACAGGAACAGTCGGCCGGGGTACATTTATTACCGCTGATGTGGGTATCTATGCGTCAATGGCACAACCTGGCGAAAGAAATGTACAAGCTATTGAAATGGGACTGGTTTTACCGCTTTACATAAAAGAACCTGACATATCCAAAACCATTGAAAATCTTCTGAAAACCAGGCAACTGAACAGGTACATGAGATACAGCGATCCGCTTGGATTGCCGGAACACAGGGAGACCGGCGCTTTATGGGTCAAGCGGTTTGGCATAGAAATACCAAAAGAGAATATACTTATCTGTTCGGGAGCGCAGCATGCTCTGACCTGCATCTTAAGTTCATTTTTCAAGTCCGGGGACAAAATTGCAGCGGAGTATCTGATCTACCCCGGCATGAAGGCAATTGCAAAAACACTTGGAATCAAGCTGGAGCCTGTTGCGATGGATGCAGAAGGTATGCTGCCCGAGAGTCTTGAAAGGGTTTGCCAAAGGAGTCCTGTCAAAGGAGTCTATCTGATGCCTAACATGCAGAATCCCACCACCTCCGTCATGTCACTGCAGCGAAAAAGAGAACTGTCGGATGTTATCCTGCGGCACGGACTGATTATGATTGAGGATGATATATACAGCTTTTCAAATCAGAAAAACCAGCAGGCTATAACGCCTTTGGTACCGGAAAACAGCGTTTATATTGCCGGAATTTCCAAGGCGTTTTATGCTGGCTTGAGGGTGGCGTTCGTTGCTGCTCCGAAACAACTCCTGTACAAAATCGGCCAGGCAGTGGTCAATACCATCTGGATGACGCCAGCTTTGAATGTTGCAATTGCATGTGAATGTATCAGGGATGGCTCTGCCGACATGATTATCGCAGACAAACTGCGGGAAGCGGAAATGCGATATGAAAAAGCCTGCAGGATTTTATCCGGATATGCTATCCAAGGTATACCGGGAGGATTCTTCGTCTGGCTCAAACTGCCGGAGGAATGGAGTGGAAAGGAATTCGAGATAGCAGCACGTGAAAGCGGAGTCAATGTGTTTTGTGCCGACAAGTTCGCAGTTGGCGGGGAGAAAGCGCCTTCGGCTGTCAGGATATCGTTGTCAGGCGCAGAGACTATGGAGGAACTCGTCAAGGGGCTTAATATCCTGAAAAACATTCTGTTAGGGGGCTATAAGGGTTATAAAGATCGTATGGAACTAGAAACTATATTCTGAAGCCCATAAATTCAAGGAGTGCCCCATCTCCCATAAATTCAAGGAGTGCCCCATCTGAATACAGCGAGGACGATCTACAGATAAGGACTACATATATAATAATGGCGAACTAATATTTTCATGTTCAATTACCACTTTTCACATAACTTTCAATCGCCTTCTTTAGCTCTTCATAAATTGCCATTGTTTCGTTTGAATCTTTAAAATTAATGATGGTATATTTACCGTCAACCATTATATAAATAAAAGGGCCTTTTTCTGAATGAACGAATAGCCTGCAGGTTCCAAGACCTTCCACCTCAAAGTCACCTTTCATTATTTCCCCAAGACCTGCTCCATTTACCTTCATTCCTATGGCAGGGATATTGGTTTTCAACTGAACATCAGTGATTTCTTTCAGGTTATCAGTAACACCATACTGTCCTTTAAAGACAATCTGATTACCCTGTATGATAACTTCCGTTTCTTTTTTTGTTCCATTTACAAGCACAAATAAAAACATAACAGATCCAAGTAAACTTATCAATCCTATTATCATTGGTGAATATTCTGATACTTTGCGCTGTTTCTTTCCCACTGAGCTACTTCCAATCTTGAATCTGTTACCTGTATTTGTATAGATCAGCAGAAACATTAAAAACGCCAAAAACAATATCACTCCGATATAGAGCAAACACTTGATTTCAAAAGCCTGATATAAAACCCAAAAGACCATGCTAAATGCAAGTGCGAACATGATTTTTCCCGTAAATTTGCATAAAGCCACTTTATCATACTTGTCTTGGTTTTCTTTTGCCATCATATTGAATCCCGCAATTAAAAAGGAAGCTTTCCCCATTGACAATACAATTCCCAATAATATACATAGCCCAATACAAGCCAATCCAACACCCATTCCACTTCCCCCCAAAATAATGTTAAATATCAAATACATACTCGTATAATCCAACATGTCCGCAGCATATAAAGAATGTACACAACCCACCGATGAACCCCTTGCTATGGGGGCTCATTGTCAGCGTTTTGCATTATTTCTTCCTGCGTTTTCCTATTACTGCTATTTTATATCACATAATTTCTTTTGACAACGATATCCCTCACATTTCAATAAGTCAAGCACACTAATCAGAATACTGAATCAAATAGATAGGATTTTCTTAAATGCGCATTGACAAACATTCGAAGCGACTATATAATGAATTTATTAAATAAGTAAAATCTAATATAGTAAAATAACGATATTATTTAATACGAAAATAGCAGATAAAATTATTGTTATTTATTGTAGTTCGGTAAGTGAATAGAAGGGATAGGTGGAGTAAATGTCAAACATGGGAAATCAAATGATCTCCAATATTTTTAAAGCGATAGCTCATCCGACGAGACTTCAAATCATCAGACTACTGAAGGAGAAACCGCTGTGTGTCTGCGAGATCCTTCCCCAGCTGGAGTCGGAGCAATCAAATACTTCACAGCATCTGACAGTACTTAAGAACCAGGGGATTGTTGAAAGTAAAAAAGATGGATTGATGGTGATATACAAGATTAAAAGTCCTGAGGTCTATCAGATGATCGAGATCGCAGAAACAATTATTCTAAGGCAGATCGAGGAGACACAGGATTCTTTAAAAAAGGGTTTATTTTTGAAATGAGACAGGGGATGGCGTAGTGTTTGTATTTGAATGGTTGAACGACCAGATATTAAGAATGGAGTGGCTTTCAAACCTGGTTAAACTCCTTGTGCAAAAGGGCTTCGGACTGGATACGCAGGACCGCCTGGGTGGAAGTATCCATTTTTTCATCTATGATGTAGTTAAGATATTCATATTGCTTTCGGTTTTGATTTTCACTATCTCCTATGTGCAGAGCTTTTTCCCGCCCGAAAGGACCAGAAAGATCCTGGGCAGGTTCAATGGGGTATCAGCCAATATACTTGGCGCATTGCTTGGAACAGTCACCCCATTTTGCTCCTGTTCTTCAATACCGCTGTTTATGGGCTTTACCAGCGCAGGCCTTCCAATAGGCGTTACTTTTTCTTTCCTGATTTCCTCCCCACTGGTGGATTTAGCGTCGGTCCTGTTACTCGCCAGCATTTTCAACTGGAAGATCGCCATAGCTTATATGGTTGTTGGGATCGTACTTGCAGTTGCCGGAGGGACCATCATAAGCAAATCCAAACTGGAAGGGTATATAGAGCCGTTCGTACTCAGTAATAAAATGATTGAAATGGAACAGCAGGACTTGACATTCCGTGACAGAACAAGCTTCGCAAGGAATCAGGTTCTGAGTATAATAAAGAAGGTCTGGCTGTATATTTTAATTGGAGTGGGAATTGGCGCAGCCATACACAATTGGGTTCCGGAGCCTGTCGTAAGGGCAGTCCTGGGTCAGGACAAATGGTACTCTGTCGTGTTGGCGACAGTTGTAGGTATCCCCATGTATGCGGATATCTTTGGCACACTGCCGATAGCCGAAGCCCTGGTTTCAAAGGGTGTGGGAATCGGAACGGTTTTGTCGTTCATGATGGCGGTCACAGCACTCTCGCTTCCGTCTCTGATCATGCTTAAGAAAGTGGTAAAGCTGAAGCTTCTGGTGATATTTACGGGCATTGTCACGGTTGGTATCATTATTATAGGGTATTTGTTTAATGCTTTTAGCGGGTTTTTCTTATAAAAATAATTTCCCGGAATGGATAATAAAAAATAGATAGGAGTGATAACAATATGGTAATCAAGATTTTAGGTTCGGGCTGCAGGAACTGTGTTACATTAAAGGAGAATACTGAAGCTGCATTGAAAGCAGCTGGAATGGATGCCGAAATTATAAAGGTGACCGATCTTAAGGACATCATGTTATATGGTGTCATGTCGACTCCGGCACTGGTTGTCGATGAAAAGGTCGTCTCATATGGCAGGGTTTTAAAACCGAATGAGATCCTGAAGCTGCTTGGGCGATAGGGTTAGAAGCAGTATGAAACATGAATGATAAGTGAGGCTGCATATGGCGTACTTCCTTGGGATTACAACAGCTGTTCTATCTGAAAATAAATGAGAGCTGTAAATATTCCGCATGATTGTGTAAAATGGTGGTATATTGATAACGATGCAGTTATCTAATTCCCATGTATGCAAATAAAAGGGAGTGTGGCGCAATGATCGCGTTTGACAGGATCCATTCGGGTGTAAACGGACTTGACCAGGTTGTGGACTCTATCAGGCTGGGGGATAATGTTGTCTGGCAGTTGGTGGATATTGAGGATTACCGCTTCTTTGCAGTACCCTTTGCGAAAAAGGCAATTGAGGAAAAGAGAAACCTGATTTATATGCGCTTTGCGATGCATCCGCCCATTCTGGAGCCGCAGGACGGATTGAAAATTGTCGTATTGGATCCGGACAGCGGCTTTGAGAACTTCACCGTACAGGTGCATGAGGTAATTGCCGGCGAAGGCGCAGGAGCTTTTTATGTGTTTGACTGCCTTTCAGAGCTGCAGACAGCGTGGGCGGCAGATCTTATGATGGGAAATTTCTTTACAGTGACCTGTCCCTACTTATTTGAACTGGATACAGTAGCATTTTTTACTATTATCAGAAACCGCCATTCTTACGACACCGTGGCTAGGATCCGCGAAACCACACAGCTTCTGATCGATGCATATCATAATGAGGAAAACCGTTATATCCACCCGATAAAGGTATGGAGGAGATACTCCGACACGATGTTTCTGCCTCACATATCCGAAGGCGACAGCTTTCTGCCGCTGACAGACGGGCTGGAGACGAGCAGGTTCTTTCATCTGGTTGCTTCTCAGGGTACCAGACAGTCCGGACACAAGCTGGACTACTGGGACAGGCTCTTCCTGAAAGCAGAGAGGATCGCTGAAGAGGAACAGACGGGGGGGACAGGGCGCGACCTGGAGGACATTGCAGGCCGCAAATCAGGCTGTGAATCAAGCAGTGAATCAGACCAGAAATCAGGCAGCGGGTCAAACAGTGGTTCAGGTAGTGAATCAGGCAGCGGGTCGGGCTGCGAATCAGGTCCAAAACCAGGCAGCGAATCAGGAGACAGGATATCCGCGGAAACGATTAAAAGTCCAAGGGCTGAGATGCTGGAAAAGCTGTGCAAGCTGGTGATAGGCAGGGATAAAAATATTCTGGCGTTGGCGCTGAGCCATTTTCAATTGGAAGACATCCTTGAGATAAAAGAAAGGATGATAGGCTCGGGTTATATTGGCGGAAAAGCAGTTGGGATGCTGCTCGCACGCAATATACTGCAAAGCTGGAAGCACAGGCTTGAGCCTCATGACTCTTTTTATATCGGATCGGATGTATTCTACACCTATCTCGTACAGAATGGCTGGTGGAGGCTGCGCCTGGATCAGCGGACACCAGAGGGCTATTTTTCAGCTGCCGGACAGTTAAAAGAGAAAATTCCGTCCGGCCTTTTTCCTCAAATAGTCAGGGAACAATTCAGGAATCTGCTCGAATATTATGGACAGAGTCCGATTATTGTCCGCTCCAGCAGTCTGCTTGAAGATAACTTCGGTACTGCATTTGCAGGCAAGTATGAAAGTATTTTCTGCACAAATATGGGGACTTTGGAGGAACGGCTTCAGGAATTTGAAAGTGCCGTCAAGCAGGTGTATGCAAGCGCAATGGATGAATCGGCATTGGTTTACAGGCAGCAGAGAGGGCTGGATCAAAGCGACGAGCAGATGGCGATCCTGGTGCAGCGTGTATCCGGCTCAAGGTATGATGGGATATTCATGCCGGCAACTGCAGGAGTCGCCTACTCGTATAATGCTTATGCATGGAACAGGGACATTGATCCCAAAGCCGGTCTGGTAAGGCTGGTTGCAGGTCTGGGAACGAGGGCTGTGGAAAGGACGCAGGGCGATTATCCGAGAGTGGCTTCGCTGGATAAGCCGCAGCTCAGGCTGCTGGCAGGAAAGGGAGACAACAGAAAATTTTCTCAGCAATATGTTGATGTACTGGACCTTAATAAGAACAGCCTGCAGACAATTTCCATCAATGACCTTGCGCCACTGCTTCCGGCTTATCTGAAAGATCTGCTGCTTGAGCACGACAGGGAAGCGGAAGCGCTTATGGCAGAGAGGGGAATGAACAGGGAGTACATGTTATCCACCTGCAGCAGGCTTCTGGCGGAGAAGGACTTCATAATCTGCCTCAGGAGCATGCTTGAAGAGATCCAGCAGAACTACGGTTATCCGGTGGATGTAGAGTTTACTGTAAATTTTTCAAAAGAACTTGATTTCATGATCAACCTTCTTCAGTGCAGGCCGCTGCAAGTAAAAGGTCTGGGAAAGAAGGTCACTATACCCGAAGTGAAAAAAAAGGACATTTTCTTCTCCGTTTGCGACGGAACGATGGGAGGCAATATCTATCAGCCTGTCGATAACGTTATCTTCGTTGATCCTGAAGCATACTCGAATGCAGATCTGAGTACAAAATACAAGACTGCACGTTTGATTGGCAAATTGAATTCCCTGCTTGGAAAAAAATGCAACGGGCTGCTGCTGGCGGGGCCGGGCAGGTGGGGCACGACAACGCCTGAACTGGGTGTGCCGGTCAGTTTTGCGGAGATCAGCAATATCAGGGTGCTCTGTGAGATCGCATTTGAGCGGGGCGGATTTGTTCCGGAGCTTTCGTTCGGAAGCCACTTTTTTCAGGATCTTGTGGAGGCGGATATATTCTATGCCGCTATTTTCCCAAAGAGCGGGAATACCGTTTATAGACCGGAATTACTGCATGCACATAAAAATATCCTGACGGAACTACTGCCGGAAGAGTGCAGTATGGAGCAAATCGTAAAGGTTTACGATACTTCGGCTTTAAACCTGATTCTGCTGTCTGACATAGCTGAAGAGAAGGCTATCTGCATTGTACGGGATCTGCCGCAGGAGAAAGCGGAGTAAGGCAAGCCGAAGAATCAGGAGGCAATATCTCCCGGGATGCTATGAAAAACAAGTTACACTATATTAGCAGTCTATTACAGTAATAAGACTGCGTTCTCATTCACCGAGCTCATGGAAGCTATTGCCCAAGCATACAGAAGCCATTCGCCGAGCTTAAGAAGTCATTTTCCGAGTAAAGAAGCCATTCGCAGAGCTTATAGAAGCCACTCGCCACGTGCTGTCAAGATGACATTGCCGCCAATGTTTATATCAAACTGTTTGCCGAATTTCTCCGCTCTTACCTTTAATAGGGAAGGGCGGCCCATTTCATAGCCCTGCTCGACATTGTACCGCAACTGTGCACTGCTGAAGTAATCATGTTCCAGAAGGTAGGCCGCGAGATTTCCGTTAGCACTTCCGGTTGCTGCATCCTCGGGGTAGCCCGAATCATCTGCAAAAACCCGGACGTTTAATTTGTTGAGCGGATGGTAGGTCTGGTCGGTAAAAACCAGCAGGATATCTTTAAGCTCTTCCTTCAGAAAACATGCATACCTATCGTGATTGATACGGCATCTTTTTACCGCGTCCAGTGTATTGAGAGGAACTATGACCGAGGCCAGGCCAGTGCTGGTTTCCTGTACTGGGAAACGTTTGTCGATATCATTTACCGTAATGCCCAGTATTTCCGCAATCGTACCCATGCTGACACACTGTCCGAAACGCGGCGGATTCTGTTTCATCCAAAGGCAGCCCTCCTTATCCGGCGTGACCGGTATTTGCCCTGCTTTCAGATTCAAGATGATTCTCTCAGATCGTCCGTCTTCTATTTCATTGTGAATGATATAGGCTGTTCCCAGTGTGGGGTGTCCGGCAAAGGGTACTTCAAAGTCCGGTGTAAATATTCTGACATCATAACCGCTATTTTCCTTTTTGCCGGAAAGGATGAACGAGGTTTCTGCAAAATTCGTTTCATGTGCAATATCCTGCATCTCTGTATCCGAAAGCCCGCCTGCATTCATGAACACAGCCAGCTGGTTGCCCTGGTATTTATGTTCCGCAAACACATCAACAAGAAAAAAAGGTATATTATCCAACATACAACACATCCTTCATATTCGCTGCTTCATCTATACGCCATATTTAGATATTACTTGAAGTGATAACTGATTGCAATAATCAAAAACTGCAAATCTGGACAACATATAGACATATTCCGGTTTAATAAACGAGAGGTATTATTATGAGAGAGAAATTGTTATTCAGCTTTGCCATTCTTTTTACAATTGTTTTATCGGGCTGCGGATCGGCTTCCGAAAGACCTGTGCCCCGGCTGCAGGGTTTTGAGGTTACCGGTCGCCAGGGAGATGTTATTCCGGGTGCTATCCCGGACAGTGATTCTGGAATAACGGTCCTGGATGTAAAAAAGACGGTCAGAACAGGCGAGAAGGGCAGCCTTTCCATCCATGGCGTACCGAATACAAATTACACAGTTACCTCAAACTATATTAATTCCCGGGGTATGATGTCAGCATCGGCTGCAAAACATGCCGGAAATGATGGTAAGGTCAGCTGGGACTGGGATGTGAAAGGCGATACCCTGCCCGGTACTTATCAACTGCTCGTATCCGGCGGCGGAAAGATGATCACAACGTCCTATACGATTGTACATTAGGATTTCACCTGACCATCAGGTAGTCTGAAAACCCTCAGCTGTTCTGATTATACACTGTCAAGCCAGCAGTTCTTGATAAAGTGTTGTATCACCAGCAGTCCCGATAACGCGCGGTATCGCCAATAGTTCGAATACTGCGCCGTCATTGCCTATGGTTCGAATACTGCGATGTCATCGCCTACTGTTTTGATATTTCTTTATCATTGCCTCTGTTTATGTTTCTGTTCCTGTAGCCCTATCCATTCCTATACCGGTTGATTTTGATATAAGAATGAAGGATAATGATAGAAAGGGGGCGGGTTTTTGAAAATCGGTGCGTTTGCAGCTTCACATCATGTGAGTATTGATACGATCAGGCATTATATCGACCTTGGTTTGCTGCTGCCTGAAAAGAATAGCGGTCAATACTCCTTTGACGGCAGATGTGCAAATGACCTTGAGGAAATCAATTCTCTCAAGGCTATGGGATTCACGCTCGCAGAAATACATACGGTATTCATGTTCCGAAAACTTGGCAGAATGACTTCTTATAAGCAAGATGCCTCCTTTCACGATCTGTTTGTAAATAAACACATCAGGATATCAGAGCTTTTAAATGAACTGAAACAGATCAGCAGCAGGTTGGAAGCCAAAATTAAAGAGTTTGACAGTACGCAGAAAGAAAAACCGCTCAGACTCGGCATACAGCTGAGAAATCTAGGACTGCTGCAGTGCCCTCATTGTAAATGCGGGTTGAATCTCCGTAAAGCGCAGATCGAAGACAATCAGGTCATGGAGGGTTTGCTGGATTGCAGCTGTGGATCCGAATTCATGATCACTGACGGTATTCTGATCGTTAAAACAGATGCAGGAGACGATGTGTCCGATGTACTGGTGGAAGCTCTTGATCAAAATCAAATTTCCAACTATATCCAAAATACTGATGAGGCATATTTGAAAAATGTTTATAAAAGCCTGGAATGGGCCTACCGAAGGCTGAATTTCGTGGAACTTGATGGCAAGGTCCTGCTGGAACTCGGTTCCGGGCTAGGTTTTTTTCTTAGACTCATTTATGATGAATTGCCGGAGAACACATTTTATATTGCAGTTGATCACGATATATGCATGCAGCGCTACCTGAAGCAACTGCTGGAGAAATCAGGGAAGCGGAAAAATATCCTTTTCATTTGTTCGGATTTTCTTCAGATACCCATCCGGGATAAAGCAGCAGAACTGGTTCTTGACATTACAGGGACCAGCAATTATTCCTTTGAGCATGAGGAGTTCCTGCTAAAGCCTGTTTTGCGATATTTTAACGATCAGGCAGCTCTTCTGGGAAGCTACATCCTATTCGGAAATTTTTCTACCAGCAGCAGGGTTGCTGTGGGCTTGAGGAAGAACTTCAAAATAGAAATGATTAAAAAGGAAATATCAGCACTTGGTTTTGATATAGACAATGAAATGATCACTGACTATCTGGATAAGGGCGGTAAGTATGAAAGCTGGTTCACGGAAGGGGAACGCGTGAACAGCTGTGTGATTTATGCGAAAAGGTCGGGTGTACACGAGGTTTAGCATGTAAACAGGTGAAAAACTTTCGATTTCGCATCTTGCAGTGGGGTAAAGCCTTCCATTTATAATTTAATCAGATGGGAGGCTTTTAATATGAATCAAAAAGTCATTCGAAATATGGTTTTTATGTCATTAGGGAAATCGGTTTCCCTTCTGGGCAGTTCTATTTACACTTTTGCCATGGGGCTTTATGTTCTGAAGATCACCGGTTCCGGGCTATCCTTTGCATTCACGCTGGTATTGGGGACTCTTCCTGTTATTCTGATCAATCCGCTTGCCGGAGTAATAGCAGACAGGTGCAGCAGAAAGTATGTAGTGGTAATAGCGGATTTATTGAATGGATGTTTTCTTTTTGGAGTACTTCTATTTTCTTTATTCAATGGACTTGGCTTGTTAGTAATCTACAGTAGTACATTTATCATCAACGTAGTTACGGTAATATTCGATATCAGTCTGGAAGCAGCTATTCCAGATATGGTAACCAGTGACCACCTGATGGGGATGAATTCTGCCAACAGGGTCATAGAGTCTGCTGCTGCAGTGCTAGGCCCAATGCTTGGTGGGTTTGTCTACATTTTTACTGACATCAGAATATTTATTTGTTTGAATGCGTTTTCGTTCATTTTTTCGGCAATCATGGGATGTTGTGTCGACTTCAGGCTTGGTTCTATGAACGATGACACCACGCGCTTCGATGGACGCAATAGTTACAATATCATTGAGGATATCAGGAGCGGTATCGCATACATGAAGGGGAGGACTGAGATAACAGGGGCTTTCATTTTCCTTGCAGGACTTAATTTTTTTATTGGGTTTTCTGTGCTGGTTCCATTGCCATACATCATAAATAATGTTATGCGTCTGGGATCGATTAATTATGGCATTGTTCAGTCAGCTTTCCCGATAGGGGCACTTCTAGGTGCTGTATCGATCAGACGTTGGAACCTGGATATTGGATATATGAAGATCCTGGTCAGGGCTGCAGTAGTACTTGCTTGCTCGATCCTATTCATTGCCCTCCCTGTATTATTCCTCAAAATCAGCTTCCCGAGTCCGGTCTGTACAGCCTATTATTGTGTCGTAATGGGCACTATGGGAATAGCTGCGGCTTATATAGATATTCCACTGCTGTATATGTTGCAGACAAAATTGCCTGCCAATCTTCGCGGCAGGGTGCTTAGCCTTGGCATGAGCATGGTGAAAACAGCTTCGCCATTAGCCTTTATCCTATCTGGAATATGTATGGATTTATTACCAACAGCGTTGCTGCCATTTATCGGAGGGGTGCTGATGTTGCTTTACACAGCCATTTATAATAGAAGGATAACTGTGTGCCGTTCATCGGGAAATCCTGCGGAAAACATTATTATATAAATATTACATGTTGACGGAGACTGTAAATTAAAGGATAATATATGGATATATTGAAATTGAAATTAAATTGAAAGGGGTAAAATATGATAGACGAATTTAGAAAACCCTTTGAACTATTTGAAGAAAAAGGTATAGGAGGAATACTGCTTATTCTTTTCTTTATGCTGATATCAATTGAGCCGTTTTTGGGCATCCTTTCGATCGCAGTCGGTTTTAATGCATATCCTGATTCAAAAATATTTCTAACAGTGTTTGTAGTTTTTTCTGTAGCATATATTGTTTTTTCACTGTTTTCGGGAATCACCCTGAAGAAGCAGTACAGCTTTGCAGTTGCTGCTACAAAGGTATTTCTGGTATACAGACTGATTTATTTTACACCTGTTCTCATTATCAATATGAATTTACAGATTGCTGCGGTACCTTATGATAGTTTAAGTCCCACCTATGCGAATGAGAGTGCCAGCATAATGACATCATTTATTATTAATATATCATATGTGGCACTTTTTAGTATTGGATGGTATATATACCTTGTTAAGTCTAAAAAAGTACAGGAAGCATTCCCCCCTAAAAAGACCGGCCTGAATATCAACCAGTCCGGTAAATAAGAATACTCGCTGAATAGTTTGGAATAATATCATCCTATGTGATTTGCATAAGGTATTAAATTCTATTCAGGGAGTAGTCAATGTTGTTTATTTACATAAAAAGGCTTAAAATCGAAATCGTTGCGGCAATAGCCATTGTAGTAATTTTGTCTCTTGTCTTGATGCTACGTCCAATAACAGGAATTGCCGACAATGGCGATTTCGCCAGGATAATGAATTCTACAGGGCTTTCAACCCTTTCGGATCTGCGTGAAGACCGATATTTCGGGTATGTGAACAGACTTTACAATACCAGCTATATCATCCCTTTCGGAGGCAGATACCTTTCAACGCAGATTCCACTGGTTGTGCTGGCGGTTTATATTAGTAAAGCATTATCCGGAGCACTTCTTTTCGATATCAGAACCCTTGGTGCGATATATACTCTCATACTTGCAGCAGCCGTCTTTTTAACAATAAGATGCATCAGAAAACGGTCAGGCTATGTCAGTGTGTTCTCTGCACTTGTCCTCCTTCTCATTTTATGTGATATAGGCTACACGGCATATTTCAATTCACTGTATGGCGAACCGGTGACATTCACCTTTCTGTTGTTGATGGCGGGAACGGCGCTAACTTTGGCAACAGCGGAGAAGCCTGCTGTCTGGATGCTTTTGCTGTTTGGCACGGCAGCTCTTTTCTTTTCGGGAGCCAAAGTGCAAAACGGTCCGTCCGGTTTGTTGGCTGCACTGCTGTGTATCAGGCTTGTCTGGCTCAGGAAGGATACGATATGGCGGAGTATTGCAATGGTTTCAGCGGCGGCAGTGGTTTTTGTGTCGCTGAGTTGTTATTTGGGTGTTTCAAAGGAAATAAAAGTATGCAACAAGTATCAATCGGTTTTCTACGGAATTTTGAAAAACTCGCCGGATCCGGCTGGAGATCTGCAGGAACTGGGCCTTGATCCCTCGCTGGCACCTCTTGCAGGTACCAACTATTTTATGGAAAGTTACCCAATCGATATACGCACACCGGAATTTAAGAAAATGATTTATGAAAATATCAACTACACCAAAGTGGCAGGATTCTATTTGAAGCATCCGTCACGTTTTCTGCAGAAGCTTGAATTTGCCGCGGCTAATGGATTTCAGCTTAAGCAGGGTTTCGGCAATTTTGAAAAGTACCCGGGAATCAATTATAAACAGACTACGAATTCGATGGGATTCTGGAGCGATTTTAAAATGAAGGTGCTTCCTCATACACTATTTTTCATAGGCGCTTTTTACGTTGTAGTTTTCCTGGCCCTTGTCTATGAGTACGGCAGGGCGGATAACCCCGGAAAGCGCTTCCTGGTTGAATTTTTCGGTTTTATTGCGATAACGGGTGCCATGCAGCTAATCTTACCGATCATCGCAGATGGTGAAGCCGATATCAGCAAACACCTTTTCCTGTTTGACGTCAGCTTTGACATGCTGTTTGTGTCTGGTCTGACCTATGCCGTATTAAAAGCCATGGCTGTAGTCCGATACTTCAGAGGCCGCAGACTTGCTGCAAAACTGCAGACGGAATAGGGTATTTTGAATATGGAAATATTCTAAAGGTACAAAAAAATAGTATAAAGAGCACAGTAAAATATCAGAAAAATAGGATATAAAACTTTAAAATCATATTGCATTTTTTCATTTCCGGAAGTAAAATAAAAATGTAATCCGTTACATTATAGCTTATATAATACAATACATCTCAGCAGTTCTATGGCAATATTCTTCTGTAAACGGTTACATTAGGATGCATATTCACGGGAGGGGGGTAATCATGTCCGCATCGACCATACAGGATGTTGCGAAAGCTTCGGGCGTTTCCGTAGCTACAGTTTCCAGAGTATTGAACAACAGTGCTACGGTTGCGGAGGCTACAAGGGAGATGGTGTTGAATACCATCAAGCAGTTGGATTACCAGCCTAATCTTCTTGGACGCAATCTGCGGCGAACTGAAACCAGGCTGATACTTGCGCTTCTTCCTACGATTGCGAACCCCTTTTACTCACGGATCGTAAAGGGTATAGAGGATGTCGCACATAAGAATGGTTACAATGTCATGCTGTGTAATACGGATTCCACGAAGGAAAGGGAGCAGCTCTATCTTGGATTGCTGAAAAACAGGCTGGCGGACGGTGTAATTTTGATGGCTCCAAGGATTGAAGGCGAAGAACTGACAGCGATCAGCGCTGATTTTCCGGTGGTTCAATGCTGCGAATACAAGGAAGGTGCCAAGGTATCTCTGGTACGTATCGATAATTATGCCGCAGCAAGGAAAGCTGCCAAACATCTTATCAGCCTCGGACATAAAAAAATAGGGATAATTAGCAGCCACAGTGATTTTTTATCCATTTTACGCAGGGAAGAGGGTTTCAGATCTGTTCTTGAAGAGGCGGGATTACCGTTGGAGGATCAGTATCTGGCATATGGAGACTACAGCTTCAAGAGCGGCCATCGTTCAGCATTGGCCTTACTTGCATTGAAGGAACAGCCTACGGCAATATTTGCCATATCAGATGTTATGGCTATAGGCGCTTTACGGGCATTAAGGGAGAAAGGGCTAAAGGTACCGGATGATGTAGCTGTTGTCGGTTTTGACAATATCAGTTTCTCATCCATGTGCGACCCCATGCTGACAACGGTATCGCAGCCCAAGTACGATCTTGGTTGTACGGCAATGGACCTGCTTCTTAAAACAATACAGGGGGAATTGAAAGAGCCGCTGGAGATTGTACTTGAAAATGAACTGGTCATAAGAGAATCAACAATCAGATCATAATTACAAGAAATGATAATGAGGAGGCGTTGGAATGGAGACAGGGAAGAAAGTCTTAAAGGTAGCAATCATAGGGTGCGGAGGCATCGGCACTACTAAACATATGCCCAGCCTTGCGAAAATCAAGGAGGTTCAGATGGTCGCTTTTTGCGATATCATCCTCGATCGCGCACAGGATGCTGCCGTAAAATTTGGAGATGAAGGTGCAAAGGTATATTCGGATTACAGGGAATTGCTGAAGGACAAATCCATTGATATTGTTCATGTGTGCACCCCGAACAAGTCTCATGCAGAAATATCGGTGGCTGCGCTCAATGCCGGAATGCATGTAATGTGTGAAAAACCAATGGCAAAGACAGCTGCAGAGGCGCTTAGCATGCTGAAGGCAACCGAACGCAGCGGAAAAAAGCTGACGATAGGTTATCAGAACCGTTTCAGAGTGGATTCGCAATATCTCAAAAAGCTTTGCAGCGAAGGTGAACTGGGCGATATTTATTATGCAAAAGCACATGCAATCCGGCGCAGGGCCGTACCTACCTGGGGTGTTTTTCTGAACGCGGAGGAACAGGGCGGAGGTCCGTTGATTGATATCGGCACTCATGCACTTGACCTGACACTCTGGATGATGGACAATTACAAACCCAAAAGCGTTATGGGAAGCGTATTCAGGAAGCTCGGAGACAAAAAAGATTCGGCAAATGCCTGGGGCCCCTGGGATCCTGAAAAGTTTACAGTAGAGGATTCTGCTTTTGGTTATATTACGATGGAGAACGGTGCGGCGATCATGCTGGAATCCAGTTGGGCGCTGAACGTTGTACAGACAGGCGAAGCAAAGACAACCCTGTGCGGGACCGAAGCCGGCGCCGACATGACGGAAGGCCTGCGGATCAACGGGGAGAAATATGGCAGGCTTTATGTCACAAAGCCGGAACTTGACATGGACGGTGTGGATTTCTTTGAGGGTGAAAAGCAAAGCCCGGCCGATACGGAAGCCCGTATGTGGATCGACAGTATTTTGGAAGACAGGGAGGTTGTTGTCAAACCAGAACAGGCATATGTTGTCACACAATTGCTTGAGGCCATTTATGAGTCAGCCAGGATTGGTAAAGCGGTATACTTCAATAGTGAGGGGAGTGTAATAAAATGAAACTGCCTGTTGCAATACAGTTATATTCTGTAAGAGATGCGATGGAAAAGGATTATGCAGGAACACTAAAACAATTAGCCGAATTCGGATACAAAGGCGTGGAATTTGCCGGCTTTGGAGAATTTTCTGCGCTTCAGATAAAGGGCCTGCTGGAAGAACTCGGCCTTACTCCCGTCGGAAGCCATACGAACTTGAGCCTGCTCCGGGAAAGTTTTGATAAAGTCATAGAATACAATTTGATGATTGGGAATAAATACATTGTCTGCCCTTTCAATGCATATGAGTCGAAAGAAGATTATATCAGTGCTGCGAAGTTTTATGACGAGTGCGGTGAAAAAATCAGGGCGTGCGGTTTGGAATTTTTATATCACAATCACGACTTTGAATTCACGAAGTTTGACGGTGAATACGGTCTTGATATTATCTACAAGAATGTTAAGCCGGAGAATATGGGGGCCGAGCTTGATCTGGGCTGGACCTTCTATATGGGGATCGATCCGGCGGCATTCCTGAAAAGTTTCAAGAGACGGTGCCCTCTGATCCATATCAAGGATTTCCTGTCCGTTGGAGAAAAAACCTTTACGGAAATCGGGAATGGACTTGTGGATGTGAGGGGCATTGCTGCTACAGCTGTTGAGGCAGGTGTGGAATGGCTGATTGTGGAGCAGGATGTCAGCACAATCACGTCGATGGAGAGTGCAAGGATCAATTTGGAGAATTTGAAAAAAATGGGTTTGGTGTAGACGGGAATCGCTGTACTGATCTTTCGTGAATGGAACAAAAATTAACAGAATCATGTAATATGAGAGGAGTGGGGTTATGTATCTTGGTTTCTTAACGGTTTGCCTTGGCAATATGCCATTGGAGAAAAAGGCTCAATGGGCTGCAAAGAACGGCTTTAGAGGGCTTGAGGTTGCATGTTGGCCTAAGAAAAACAACAGGGACTATTCTTCCTGTGACATCGATGTAGAAAAACTGACCGTGCAGGAGGCAGATGAAATAAAAGGATATACCAAGGCACTGGGTCTCACGATCACATCGCTGGCTTACTATGACAACAATCTTCACCATGACCCGGTACGCCGGGCGCTTGTAAACGCACATGTGAAGAAATGCATCGATGCCGCAGTGATGCTTGAAGTACCGGCAGTGGGTACCTTTGTCGGCAGGAACAAGGACAAAAACATGAAAGAAAACTTTGATGAATTTGAAACGGTATTCACCGATCTTGTTTCATATGCACAGGACAGGAACATCAAGCTGATGATTGAGAATTGTCCGATGGAAGGCTGGCAGGTAGAGGGCCTTCCCGGCACGATATCATTTACGCCGGAGCTTTGGCGCGAAATGTTCAGCAGGGTGCCGAATAAAAATTTCGGACTCAATTTTGACCCGTCCCACCTGCTGTTCCAGCTGATTGACTATATTAAACCTGTAGTGGAATTCAAGGACAGGATATTTCATGTACATGCAAAGGATTCCGAAGTATATGCGGATAAGCTGGCCCAATACGGTGTATTCAACCGGCAGCTTGGCGGAGATGGTTCAGGCTACTGGCAGTTTCGCATGCCTGGTCTTGGACAGGTTGATTTTCCCGCACTGATTGAGGCGCTGAAGGATGTCGGTTATGATGACGTTTTAAGTATAGAGCATGAAGACCCGCTTTATGAAGGCAGCGAAGAGAAAGTCAAGGAAGGACTCGTATTGGGCAGACAATACCTGGAAAAGTATATCTGAAACGCTTGTAAGGAGTGTGAACCTGTGGGATATTTTTATATTGCATTAAGCTCAATAGCGGTATACCTGTTTATTATCATAGCGATCAGGCTGTTTGGGAAAAAGGAAATATCCCAGCTTTCAGTCATTGACCTTGTGTTCATACTCCTTATCAGCAATGCCGTACAAAACGCCATGGTCGGATCTGATTCAACCCTGGCAGGAGGACTCGTAGCGGCAGGCTCACTATTTGTGATTAACTACCTGTTCAAGCTTGTTCTGTATAAAATTCCGAGATTAGGCCGTCTCATTCAAGGCGATCCAATGATATTGATTTATAAAGGGAAGATTATTCATAAAAACATGGCAAAGGCAAAATTCACACTGGACGAGCTGAAGGAAACAGTCCGCGAGCACGGTATTGCGCTTGTTGAGGATGTCGATCTGGCCATACTTGAAACAGACGGCAACATAAGCATTATTTCAAATGATTTTAAGCAGAAGACTCTTAAAAAGAGAGGCTCCAGGAAAACAGGCACAGTAAGTTCCTATAAGAGCCCTTGAAATCTTCCACTTCCTTTTTGTTGCGGATTTGAAGTGGAATGGGTTCCCCCAACCAAATGGAAGCCGCTTATTCGTATGAATAGGTGGCTTTTGTACTGCGTGAAAACAGGGTTAATTGTTATGGAGTAATGTTAAATTGTGCAGGTTGATACAAGAAGATAACGGAAGACACAATAATAAAACCATGCTTCCACTTTTTTATTTTTAGTGACGATAATTTTCAAAATTACAACATATATGTATAGAGATACACAAGCTTTAATTGAAAATTTAAAGGAGGGTTTGTCATGGAAAATGTTATTCTACAGGAAAGGTATGGCCTTTTTATCAATGGCATATGGAAAGACGCCTCAGACGGCGCTACCTTTCAGACTAAGTGCCCCGCCAACGGTGAAGTTCTCGCTACTTGTGCGCAGGCAACAGAAGCTGATGTTAATGAAGCTGTTGATGCCGCCTGGAAAGCTTTCGAAGCCTGGAAGAAAGTCACGACCAATGAACGTGCTGCGATTCTAAACAAGATTGCCGACATCATTGATGCCAACAAAGAACATCTTGCTATGGTGGAAACTATGGACAACGGCAAACCGATCCGCGAGACAATGGCTGTTGATATACCCTTGTCTGCTGCTCATTTCCGTTATTTTGCGGGATGCATCATGGCCGAAGAAGGCAGCGCCAGTGTGCTGGGCGAGCAATTCCTCTCTCTGATTCTCCGTGAGCCGATCGGAGTTGTCGGCCAGATCGTGCCATGGAACTTTCCATTCCTGATGGCCGCATGGAAACTGGCCCCGGTTCTCGCTTCCGGCTGCTGCACCGTATTTAAACCTTCGAGCGACACGTCCCTGTCTGTTCTTGAATTCGCCAGACTTATTCAAGATGTCGTTCCTGCCGGCGTGTTTAATGTCATTACAGGTTCCGGTTCCAAGGCCGGTCAGTATATCCTTGACCACAAAGGCTTCCGCAAGCTGGCTTTCACCGGTTCCACAGAAGTCGGCTGCAATGTGGCCGCTGCCGCCGCGGATCGTTTGATTCCCGCTACCCTGGAATTGGGCGGCAAGTCTGCCAACATCTTTTTCGAGGACTGCAAATGGGATATGGCTATGGACGGCTTGCAGTTGGGTATTCTCTTCAACCAGGGTCAGGTCTGCTGTGCAGGCTCTCGTGTCTTTGTGCAGGAGAGTATCTATGACAGATTCGTAGAAGAAGCCGTCAAACGCTTCAATGCCATCAAGGTTGGAGTGTCCTGGGATCCCGAGACTCAGATGGGTTCGCAGATCAATGCAAATCAGGTCGGGAAGATCCTTGACTATATCGAAATCGGTAAGACCGAAGGTGCCAGGGTCGCCTGCGGCGGCTACAAGATTGAAGAAGATGAGCTGGCCAAGGGCAACTTTATCCGTCCGACCCTGCTGGTCGACGTCACCAATGACATGCGTGTAGCGCAGGAAGAAATTTTTGGACCGGTAGCCTGCGTGATCAAATTCAGCGATGAGGAGGATGTCATCAAAATGGCCAACGACAATGCATATGGTCTCGGCGGCGCTGTCTGGACCCGTGACATCAACCGCGCGATCCGTATTTCCCGGGCCATTGAAACCGGCCGTATGTGGGTCAACACCTACAACCAGATCCCAGAAGGAGCTCCCTTCGGCGGCTACAAGGAATCCGGAATTGGCCGCGAAACCCACAAGGTCATGCTTGAGCATTACAGCCAGATGAAAAACATCATGATTAACCTTTCCGAAGCTCCTTCCGGTTTCTACCCGTGGAATGACTAGTTCTTTAGCTAATAAAAATAGAAGACAGAAAATTCTTGACGCATCAGAAGATAAGACATACAATAGACTTGTTGAACATGTTCAACAAGTCTATTGTTTCTGAGAGGAAACATATGGAAGACATCAGATCAAGGATACTGGACAGCGCAAAAGAGCTCTTTTTTACACAGGGATATAAGAAGACAACCATTCGACAGATTGTTGACAAATCGGGTGTTCTGATTGGCAGCATCTATTATTTTTTTAAGAACAAGGAAGAAGTCTTCCAGTCTGTTGTTTTAGATATTTTTGATAAGTGTGATCACTTGGTGAGTGAACGGTTTGGTGAGAAGGAAAGCCCCGTTTTTCGATATGCCTTCATGTGTGCGTTGGAATTACATGCGGTTGAAATGAATAGGCAAATCTGCGAACTTTTTTTTGAGGGTTATACCTCCAATACGATCATGGAAGAAGTAGTAAAGCATACGGCCGAGCGAACGCAGACCTTGTTTGCGGCATATAATGCAGGTTTTTCCTATGAAGATTATTATGCCCGCACTTTGGCAATCAAAGGGATTATGCGTAACTACATTGCAAACCGTTATTTGAATCAAAATCAGGATATTCCTCTGGAACAAAGAACCGACCTTTTGGTGGAAATGAGTCTGCATGCTTTTAATGTGACGCAGTCAGAAATTGAACAGGTAAAAATGCGAATATTAAATATGAACAACAAACTTACAAGAATGGCAATACTGCTGGGAGCGAAAAGTCTGTCCGGATAAAAGGATATATACTACTCGCATGGAGTGAACACTCTTTGAAATATTTACAAGCATGTTTATCTTTCATACAAGTACAAATTATAGAAAGGACTGATTTAAGCCATGGCAAAACAAAATTTTTCATACTATGAGGTTACAAAATTCAACAGCATAAAGGAAATGCTGGATATTGCGGCCAAAGAGGCTGGTGATAAAATCGCGTTTAAGTATAAAGAGGATAGCGAAATTGTTGAGGTAAGATATTCTGATTTTATACAGCAAATCAGTTGGCTTGGTTCTGCATTAACAGAAATCGGATTTACCGACAATCATATAGCGTGTATCGGCAACAACAGTTACAAGTGGGTGTTAACCTATCTTACCGTGTTAAAAAGTTCAGGCGTATATGTTCCTGTTGACAAGGAGCTTCCTGCCAACGATATATTCCATATTTTAAATGAAAGTGAGTCAAGTCTTGTATTCTATACAAAAGCACATGAAGAGCTGTTTATGAGCAACACCGACAAGCTTCCAAATGTCAGGCTGTACATAGGATTCGACCGCACTGACGACTGTGGAAATTTCTTGTCCTTTGATAAGTTCATGGAACATGGCAAAGGTTGTGACAGTACGAAATATCAATCCTTAACAAGTGATCCCAATGCACTTAAGATGCTTGTATATACATCAGGTACAACAGGAATTGCAAAGGGTGTAATGTTATCGGAGCATAACCTCGTATCAAGTGTTTATTACGGACTGCAGGTATCAACTGTATATGACTCCTGTCTGTCTGTTTTACCATATCATCATACCTACGAGGCAGTAAGCGGTATTTTGGTGTCACTTCACCACCACTCTACCATCTGTATCAATGATAGTCTGAATGCGGTATTAAAAAATCTTCAGCGTTACAAGCCTTCCTACATTTATCTTGTTCCTGCTTTTGTAGAAGTGTTCTATTCGAAAATATTAAAAAATGTGAAAGAATCGGGAAAGGAAAAAGTATTTGGCAAGCTGATTTCTGTAAGCAATGGTTTAAGAAGGATTGGAATTGATTTAAGAAAAACATTGTTTAAATCAGTACACGAAGCTTTTGGCGGCAGGCTGAGGAAAATTGTCTGCGGCGGTGCGCCAATTCGTCCCGAGATTGGAAAGTTTTTTGATGATGTCGGTATCAGTCTGATCAACGGCTATGGTATTACGGAGTGTTCTCCTTTGGTTTGTGCGAACCACGATATGTTTAGTGACTATCATACGGTAGGTATAAAGCTTCCGTGTGTCGACTGGAGGGTTGACAGCCCTAATGAAGAAGGCATCGGCGAGATTTGCATTAAAGGTGATATTGTAATGCTCGGCTATTACAAGCAACCCGAAAAAACAGCGGAGGTGCTGAAGGATGGCTGGTTTTATACAGGGGATTATGGTTATATCAATGACAAGGATCAACTTGTCATTACCGGCAGAAAGAAAAACATCATCGTTCTGAGCAATGGTAAAAACATTTATCCTGAAGAAATAGAGGGTTACATCCAGGGGATTGATTATGTAACAGAGGTGGTTGTAAGAGGGCTTATGGATGAAAAAGGGGAGGAAAGCTCCCTGATGGCGGAGGTATTCCTCAGCGAGGAAAAGAATCCCTCAGAGGTACTAAAGGATATAAAGAAGGTATCTCATGACCTTCCCGTTTACAAGCAGATTTCAAAGGTCATTGTCAGAGCCGAGGAGTTTGTCAAGACGACTTCAAAAAAGATTAGGAGATAGTACGGAGACTGGAGAAGGCGGGCTTTGCGAAACGGTATACGGATCATATGCATAGTGCGAACGACGCTGATCCGAATCCTGCCTGAGCAGCCAATTGAAACCCCAGAGGGATAAACCTTCTGGGGCTTTGTATTATCTGGAAATAAGTTTACAATAATGTGACTGATGACAATTTTGATGACAGGAGCGTGCTAGAGGTGCCAAATTATTAAACCGATTCTGCTAAGAAACATGGGGATAATACTTATAGTAAATTTTCGTGGTATATAGGAGTGTTGATAATAGGGAGTAAAACTGAATTACCGGTTTCCCAAAAATATATGACTTACATCCTCCTCCGATTTCGAAAATGATCCCGCCGCCATTGCCGTTGTATCGGCCTTCGTTTGATCATATCCTGCTTTGTGACAGGATAGGCAACAAGGCCATCTTTTTTTGTTATAAGGTATTATTTCATAAAAAAATGCACTGAATGTAAAAAAATTGCTCCTATGTTATTAGAAAATAGGCTGTTATAATTTTTGAGTAATGAATATACAGGGATTCGGTACATACGGCTTATTAAGCCAAAACCCCATACATCCCCAGTATTGAAGGCAACCTTCAAATGTGCCTGCGAATGAAGCCTGACGGAAAGGTATCCCAAATGCATATGAACAGAAAAAAGAGGGCCCGCGCCTAAATAAAATAGTATCGCTGAGAAGTAAATACGGCACATTCTTTGGATTGATTACGGTGCTGATTACCGGTCTGCTGTTGACGGAAGTACCCAAATCCGATGGAGAACGACTGTTCCTGTATCAGATTTTTTATGGGGTATGTTTTGTGCTGACTCTGCTGCAGGTTTACATTTTTTCCCGAATTAATCTTCAGCAGAGCACCCGGGAGGACACTAGACCGGCCTTCTCCATTCTGAATAGTTCAGTCCTGAAAGAGTTGGTTTCCAACAAGCCCTATTTCATTTTCTGTATATGTGGCTTTGCCTTTTTCTTTGCCTGGCAAATGGGTTGGCCATTGCTTTCCATATACTTTATCAGATATGCCGGACTTAATGAGTTTCAAATAGGTTTATTGAGTGTAGTCACGGGGATTACGCAGTTTCTTACTTATTCTGTGTGGAACAGGCAGATTGATAAAAAAGGATGCATGGCGATCATTATCTTCGGAGCAGCGGGACTTGCAATAAATCCGTTTTTCTTTACGACAAAACTTAACTTTGCAGGACGGCTCCCCGAATGACTGGCTCGTACAAATCCAGCAGGTTATCACAGATAGAGAGCAAAAAAGTTTCAATATAACGATTCCATCGTGCGCCAGATGATCGAGTGTATCAAAGTATATCCGAATGGAAAACTGGAAATCATCTTTGACGGCGGATATATTGTCGAAGAAAACCTCATTGTGTCGAGTTAATACTATAACAGCCGTTTAGCTTGACATTTACGCCATATTTGTATACTATATTATACATTACGATAATGGCGGTGATGATGTGAGTAAAAAGGTTGCAATCATAATGCCCAAGACACACGAGATACTTGAGCAAATGGGCGAGCAGATGAAACTTGCACGACTGAGAAGGAAGCTGTCTTCCCAGCTTGTTGCTGAACGAGCCGGGATCAGCAGACAGACACTCAATGCGATTGAAAAGGGCTCTTCGACGGTTTCAATCGGATCATATGCAGTTGTTTTACACGCTCTTAATAATCTGGACACAGACCTGCTCCTGATCGCAAAAGATGATGAATTTGGAAGGAAACTACAGGATTTGAACTTGCAAACGAGGAAAAGAGCGCCCAAGAAAGGTGATTCATAATGGATCTATCTGAAAAGACCATATTTGTATATGAGAACTGGCGCAGCGAGAAGTCATCTCTTGTTGGCAGACTGCACACTTCGTTTATCAGAGGCCAGGAGAGCTTCTCCTTCGAATACGCTGATGAGTGGCTGAATTCTTTTGAGAGCGCATACTCTCTTGACCCGAATCTTTCTCTCTACAGAGGGCGGCAGTACACACCACTTGATAAAAGCCTGTTTGGGCTGTTCGCAGATTCCTGCCCTGACAGATGGGGCCGGCTTCTCATGAAGCGTAAGGAGGCAATAGATGCCCGAAAAGAAGATCGCAAGCCTCGCAAGCTGACAGAGAGTGATTTCTTACTTGGGGTATACGATGAGTCCCGTATGGGTGCCCTTCGTTTTAGTCTGGAAGAAGGTGGCGAGTTTCGTTCTAATGAGAAAGCCTTCGCCACGCCGCCATGGATTAGCCTGCGGACATTGGAAAACGCCTCTATCGCCTTTGAAAATGATGATAGCGGACTTGAAGAAAAGTGGCTGCGGGAGCTCCTGGCCCCCGGATCTTCCCTTGGCGGTGCAAGGCCGAAAGCGACCGTGCAGGGGACGGACGGCTCCTTGTGGATTGCAAAATTCCCGTCAAAGCACGACGAATACAACAGCGGCGCATGGGAGAAGGTCGTACATGATTTGGCGCGGCTCTGCTCCTTGAATGTACCCGAATCAAAGCTCGAAACCTTCTCGAAAACCGGCAGCACTTTTCTTGTCAAACGGTTTGACCGAGACGGCAAAAGACGCATACACTACGCCTCTGCCATGACCCTGCTTGGAAAAACGGATGGAGCATCGGCGGCAGATGGAGCAAGTTATCTTGACTTGGCAGCCTATATCCGAGCAAATGGAGCTGAGCCGAAACAAGATTTAATCGAGTTGTGGAAACGGATCGTCTTTAATATGGCTGTTTCAAATACCGACGACCATCTTCGTAATCATGGCTTTATTCTGACGCCGACCGGTTGGAGACTCTCGCCGCTCTTTGATGTGAACCCGATCTCGTCTGGGGACAGTCTTTCTCTCAATGTAAGTGAGTACGACAACAGAATTGACTTGTCGTTAGCCATGGAGGTCGCTGAATACTTTGGACTTGCCAAAAACGAGGCTGCAAAGATTTCTGCCAATATCTGCGAAACAGTGAAAAAGAACTGGGTCAGGATTGCAGAGAGCTACAGCTTAAGCCGCGGCGCAATTGAGTATATGCGGTCGGCCTTTTCCCTTCGGCCGTAATATTCCAAAATTTCTTGGTGATGCAGAAGCTGGATTTTCCGGATAGTGTTTGGGAAATCCAGCTTTTTTATTCCTCGGCATTGTCCGGCTCATCCGTTTCATCAACCTCATCGCTGGGTAAGTCCACATCGACATCCAGCCCGTCGGTCGTTCCGAGATTCTTTTTATAGAGCCTGTTCCAGCGAAGCGGATATTTGCATTTTCTGCTATATGCCACGAGCATAGCTTCGGCTCTGCGGTATAATTACCTAACATTAGTTTACGAGTTATTTTGTAAAAGCAAGGTAATAAATGGTCATAAAAGCCTTGCGTATCAAGGGCTTCAGGCGATGCCTACACAGGAGGATTGTAGGCATACAACTCTCAGCGCGGCATATGATGACATCCATTTTGGCAGGATGATGAGAATTAGCCTGGAAGATATTTTTATAAGCCCAGTGCTGATATCATCTGTTGGATCTCAACCATGAGAATTTAGAGGAAAGAATCAATGCAATGCAATGTATGGTGATAAGACATCCTTTGGAAAAGAAATGGGTATGAATAAACAAAAAATCAATTCCAGGTTAAAAAGTGCAACGGATTTCACCCAATCAGAAATTGAAAAGGCAGTTGAACTTTTGAACATTCACCCTGAAGAAATTCCTGATTACTTCTTTGATGTTCAAGTTTAAAGAGGATAAAGGACGATAAAAAGCACCTTGTAAATGAATGGAGTGCTTTTTTTTGTTGCAAAAATTCACCATTGGTATATCATAAAATAGGGTAATTTATGATGGAAAATAGGGAATGGTTTGATAAAAATAAAGAGAGGGATAAACCAGCTTCACCCCTGCCGCCTTACCTTTGACGGCGGCACTGCGTGGTACTTCTTATACAGCTTGCTGAAATAATAAACATCCTCATACCCCACCGATCTGGCGACAGACTTAATCGACAGCTTACCTTCCAACAGCAGTTCTCTTGCTTTCGCGAGCCTTATCTTTATCAAATAATTGATTGGCGATACGCCCATTTCTTCTTTGAAAACCTTCGAAATGTAGGCGGGGCTCAGATAAATGCTTTTGGAAATGGTATCGAGGGATATTGGGCGCATGTAGTTCTCGCTCAAAAAAGTCATAAGTGTGCTGACGATGGCGGATTTTTCAGAGGAATCAAAGCTGACTCGCGATTTTTCAGCATGGCCCTGATTGCTGCGGGTCGTTTTCAGGAAGAGTACCAGCAGCTTCATGACGTTGATCTTGAGCATGAGTTCGCTTCCGGGTTCATTGTTCTCCTGCGCGTAGCATATGTCGCTGCAGCATTTCAGGTATTCCTGTTCATGATCCTGTACACTGATGATGGGGCAGGAGCCGGGCTCTATGAGATGGTTCTTTGGGAGACCTTCTACAAAAATGTTTCCGAAACCGGTATGAAGCTCCATGATATCCTCGCCGGGCTTCATGATTTTACCATGCTGCACACCCGGATTCAGAACGATCAGATCTCCTTTTTTCGCCTGATAGATGGAGTTTTCGATGTTATAGGGACAGGTCCCTGAAAGCACATAAACCAGTGAAGCGAAGTCGTGGCTGTGGTAATTGGCCACATGTGTTTCATCGAATTTTCGTTTAAAGGTGAAGTATATATGTGGATTGAAATTCTCTGCATTGATACCAAGATCGCACATTGTATTTTTTCAAGCTCCTCAGTCCGGAGTAAAGCTGTATTAAAATAAGATTATACATCATAAAATTGGTATTGTACATTTTTTTAGGGTTGCAATTATATGATAATTGGATGATATGAATCATGTAAAAATTTAAAAAATTTGTACCATAATACAAAAGAGTAGGGTAGTTGATTGAAATGCTTGAGTTTAAATGGATTTGGAGTTTTCTTAAAAAATATAGCGCTGTTTTTTTTACAGCACTTCTATTTGTTGTCTTTTTGACTTTGTTGAACATGGTAAATCCATATATACAGGGGTTGATCGTGGACCGTGTGATAAAGGGCGGGGAGACGCAGATACTGCTGACGCTTGCGGGCATCATGATCGGCACAACAGTTCTGAAGTCGGTGTTCAGGTATGCTTACCTGTACATGTTTGAGTATGTTTCACAGAGTGTGACTTATAATGCGAGGGAGTCCATATTTAAGAGGGTGCAGGAACTGGACTTCGAATTCTTCGACTCGACCAAGACCGGTGACATTATGGCCAGAATGACCGGAGACCTTGAGGCTGTCAGGCATTTTACGGCTTATGTCATCTATTCGCTTTTTCTGAATTTCATCACGTTTGTTACTGTAATGATCATCCTGTTTTCAATCAATGCAACGTTCACACTGATACTGCTTTGTGTCGCTCCCTTGATTGGAATTCTGACCTTCAAGCTGGCAGGAGAAGTAAAGCCGGCGTTTTCCGCCATTCGTGAGCAGTTTTCAAGGCTGAACTCCACCGTTCAGGAGAGCATCAGCGGAAACAGGGTCATTAAAGCATTTGCAAAGGAAGATTACGAAATATACAAATTTTCAAGGGAGAACGCAGGCTACAAAGACAGGAACATTGAAGCGGCAAAGATCTGGGAAAAGTACCTTCCCGTGCTTGATTCACTGGCAGGCGCACTTTCCGTAGTCATCATCCTTGTTGGCGGGATCATGGTGATCAGGGGCAACATAACACTTGGACAGCTTGTTACCTTCAACAGCTTCGTATGGGCGCTCAACAACCCTATGAGGATGGCGGGGTGGCTGATCAATGATACGCAGAGATTTGCCGCATCAGCGGAGAAGATTATGACTTTGCTGAACAGGGAACCCAAGATCAAGAGCAGTGAAACAGCGATTAGCGATAAAAAGCTGGAGGGCAGGGTCGAGTTCAGAAATGTCAGCTTTAACTACGGCGGTACGCGGGTGCTTGATGGCGTCAGCTTCAAGGCATTTCCGGGGCAGACGGTAGCTGTCATCGGACCGACGGGTTCCGGGAAATCCACATTGGTCAGCTTGATATCGAGATTCTATGATTGTACGAAGGGCGAGATCCTGATCGATGACAGAAATATAAAGGAATATGATGTAAGACAGCTGAGGGAAAGCATTTCGGTTGCGATGCAGGATATTTTTCTGTTTTCGGATACGATAGAGGGAAATATTGCTTACGGTGTACCGGAGGCGCCCCTTGAAAAGGTGGAGTGGGCGGCGGAAATGGCTGGCGCTCACGAGTTCATCACCACCTTCAACGAGGGGTATGACACCATTATCGGCGAGCGAGGCGTCGGCCTGTCAGGCGGGCAGAAGCAGAGAATAGCGCTGGCAAGGGCGCTTATCAAGGATCCGTCTATTATTATCCTGGATGACACGACCTCAAGTGTGGATATTGAGACGGAACATGAGATCCATAGGACGCTTAGTGATTTCTACAAGAACAAGACAGCATTTATCATTGCACACAGGATCTCCTCTGTAAAAAATGCAGACCTCATTCTGGTGCTTGGCTCGGAAACAATAGTCGAGCGTGGTACGCATGAGGAATTGATGGCACTGAAGGGCTATTATTATAGTGTATTTTTGAACCAGTACGGCGACTTTGACAAAAGTCTGGAAGGTAAAGCAGGTTGACCGGATTTTCTCTTAAAGCAGGCTGACGGGACTTTTTACAGAGCAGGTTAGGCGGACTGTCTGGGACGGCCTGAAACTGCTAGTCCTGACTGTTGGACTGCTCGATATTTTGATTACCTGGAGGATATATGGCAAGAAACAAATTCGATATAGACGAAGAACTTGATACGAAATTCGACTTCAAGCAGCTGCAAAGAATGCTTGGATACCTCAAACCCTTCAAAGGGAAGGTTATTGCGACAGTACTGCTGATGCTTACTGCAAGCGTAATGGCGTTGCTTGGTCCATACCTGGTCAAGATCGCAATTGACTCGAAAATACCTGCAAAGGATTACTCAGGTTTGATCCTGCTGTCGATTATCTACCTTGCAACACTTATTTTCAATACCATCTGTATGAAATACAGGATCAGGACAATGACCTTCATTGGGCAATGTGTACTGCACGATATCAGGAAGGACCTGTTCGTCCATCTGCAGAAGCTGCCCTTTACCTATTATGACAGCAGGCCGCACGGGAAGATACTCGTCAGGGTTGTGAATTACGTCAATTCACTTAGCGACCTTCTTTCAAACGGTATTATAAACCTCATCACAGATATGTTCACACTAGTGGCGATCGTATGCTTCATGCTGTACTTGAATGTACATCTGGCGCTCATCTGCCTCGCAGGCATGCCCATTCTTATCGCAGTGACAATGCTGGTCAAGAATGCACAACGTAAGGCCTGGCAGAAATTGAGCAGGAAACAGGCCAACATGAACGCCTATATCCATGAGAGCATTTGCGGAATAAAAGTAACGCAGTCCTTTGCAAGAGAAAACGAGAATATGGACATATTCCTGAAGCAGAGCAACGAATACAGAAAATCCTGGATGGCGGCTGTCAAGGTTCAGTTTCTGATGTGGCCGATGATTGATATCATATCTGTTGTAACGGTAACAGCTGTATTTATTGCCGGTGTTCATTGGCTTGGCACAGGCGGAGTGACAGTCGGCATTATTATCGCCTTCATAAGCTATATATGGCGCTTCTGGGAGCCTGTCAGCAACCTTGGTAATTTCTATAACGCCATTATAAACGCTGTTGCGTATCTTGAGAGGATTTTTGAAACGATTGATGAAAGGGCCATCGTCGATAATCTGCCGGATGCAGTTGAAATGCCATCCATAGCAGGTGCAGTGGAATTCAAAAATGTAGTTTTCAGCTATGAACAGGATGAGATTATACTGAATAATGTGAGCTTCAGTGTGAAACCCGGAGAAACCATTGCACTGGTAGGACCGACAGGCGCTGGAAAGTCCACGGTTGTGAATCTGGTGAGCCGGTTCTATGATATAGTATCGGGTAGTGTAATAATCGACGGCAGGGATGTCAGGAGTGTGACGCTGGAATCCCTGAGAAAGCAGATGGGGATCATGCTGCAGGATACGTTCATTTTCTCCGGCACCATCATGGACAATATCAAATACAGCAGGCTGGATGCGACAGATGAAGAGGCGATCGAGGCCGCAAAGGCAGTCAGGGCGCATGAGTTTGTGTCGGCGATGCCTGACGGCTATAATACCGAGGTCAATGAAAGAGGCGCCAGGCTGTCGGTAGGGCAGAGGCAGCTCATATCGTTTGCCAGAGCGTTGCTTGCAGATCCGAGGATACTCGTGCTGGACGAGGCGACCTCAAGTATTGACACAAAGACGGAAATGGCGCTGCAGGAAGGTCTGCAAAGGCTGCTGAAAGGCCGTACCTCATTCATTATCGCGCACAGGCTTTCAACGATAAAAAATGCCGACAGGATTATGTATATCGAGGGTGGAAATATCGTGGAGCAGGGCTCCCATGACGAATTAATGGATGGGAAAGGCGCTTACTGGAGACTTTATACAGCGCAATACAGGCTTCTTGAGGTAGTATAAAGAATCTTTCATACAGTACACTGTTGCAGAAAAATTATTCCTTCCTGCAAATCTTTTTTGCAATAGATCTATGTAACATTATGGCTGGCAGAATGGAAGAAGATCACTTTTTTTTATAACGACTTAGCTTTCCTTGTAATTCGGAAATCTGATTTTCGATGTCACGTTTAGCCGATTCATCGCTTGTCTGTTGCTCGTCGAATGCGGCTATAGATGAAATAAGCGTTATAATATCAGCAATTACCATCACTACGGCTGCAATAATTGCAAGTTGAGCAGCATTGAATCTGTTGTTACACAAGCACATCACCCAGTAATTAAATTCTGTAGTTATTATATGCGGTATACATAAGCCGTGTGAGGAAATCGAAATAGTGCAAAAATTGTTGAATATTATGTTCTGTTTGTTTCCTTACTTCCATCATACAATCTTTGATAAACATAGATAATAGGAACCATGCTGATTAACAGAAGAAAAAGTCCGAAATCATTCATGGTATTCATTTTATAAAAACCAATCTTCTCAAATACAAACGGACTGATGATAAATGCTTGAAATGCATCAAGAAGTATATTAGCGCCAAAAAATAACCAGGGACTATGATAAGTAAAATAGAATAGATATAAGGTGGTAATGGCAAGAAATCCATAATTGAATGATGAAATATTGGTAAGGAAAAACAAATTGTTTTTTGTCGTCCACCAATTGTACACTTGAGCCGTTTGCCAGGCAATTGAAGTCAATACTAAAGTAAAAAAGGTAACGGATAGAAAATGTTTTACCCGTTTTTTATCCAGTGGTATTAGCAAAAGCCAAGGTGGTAAAAATAATAACCAAAGTAATATCTGTACCAATTTCTTCCCTCCTCAATCGTTTATCTTATTATCTGTAGTTTGCTTGTTAATATACTTGAAAGAAGGATGCAACATAAAGTGCATAAAGTGTACAGAATTTGAAAAAAATAGAAAGTTTGAGTAAAGATAAATGCCGCTCTTGTTTTACAAAAGCAGCATTAACTTTCAATGTGGCTTATAAATTATTGGGGGACCGGTTCTGCGACATCCTACTTAGGAAATACAAAGGGCAGGCCTTTTGGGAATATCTCAAAGATGGCCTTTTCGACCAGGGAGTAGTTCACCATCGCAGTTTATGGGAATAGGTTTGTACAGGATGATCTCAACTTTTTTGTTCTTATAGAGGTGCACGCCCAACGCCATATCTCTGGAATGGGACTGACGGTCCTGCCTTTACCGGCAACCGGATTGATGATGAATAGATGCTTCATTTTATAGCCCGTAATTTATAAGACATTCCTTATACTTCATATCTGTATCCAGAATGTGACCTGCAATCCAGTCAGCTACAAAATTGACTATTTCCAGCAGGGTCTGGTTCTGGTTTTCTTCAAGATCCCTGCCGGCTAATTTTTGAACCTTTTTAATAAAGAAATCATGTTCTATCTTGTGAGTTGCATAATCAGGATAACTACACTTTTTCATAAGGGACTCCTCATAGCTGAAATGGTATTGTGTGTACTCGATCAGTTCACCCAGTATTTGCATAAGCTCGTCGTAATGGTCGCAATCATCGTTCAGTGTAGCTGTCTCAAATATCCGCGATCCAATTTCAAAGAGCTTGCGGTGCTGCTTGTCTATCTCCGGTATGCTGCAACTAAATTTATCCTGCCACTTGAACATATCATCTGCCTCCGATAGTGTTTTAATTTGTACATAACTTTTTTACCACAGTATGAATAATTAAAACAACTTTTTCACGAGTTAACAACCGGCTAACAATCGGCAGTTTTACGAATTCGTTACAATACAGGAGAGTTGCGTCAATACAAAGAAGAGAGGTTGGTTTAAAACAGCAAAATGAGAGGGGCACAAGGCCCCTTAATTTGACTCCAGCACATAATGGCCTTTTGATTTGATTCCTCCAATCCCTTTGCTTCCCGACTGCGTAAGCTTCGCAACCTGTTCGGGTGACACATAGACTCTGGAATCGGTTAATGCGATCCTGTCTCCCACCTTTGCGGGGTCGAGTGCATGGATCAGTATTCTGCCGGGTGAACTGGCGAAATTGGCACCGGCCTCCATGATGCCCTCGAAATAGGACTGACAGGCGCCGGAGAATATGCACAGCTTGTCAAAGCTGGGTTCATATTTTCTGGCTTCGCGGGTACTTGCGATGTAATAGCGGGAATTTCTGTAGCTATCAACGGTGTTATATTTTGTAACATTCTTTTTCAAGCCGTCATGCCCGGTAATAATTATTACGTCGGCTTTGGTACTGGCAAGCAGACTGCGGATCTGGCCAGGCTGGTCGCTTTCCGCTACAACTCGTCCATAAACCTTTATTTTCGCATCTGCGTAATACTTTTTGCACATTTCCAGGAAATCCGAACTTGAATCGATATGGAGAACTGTTCCCGACTTCCCTCTCACACGCTGTAAAAAACTGAACGGTAACATCCCGCGGGACATATGGTGTATCCCTGCAACCGCCAGACTGTCCTGAAGTTCACGCTTTGCCTGATCCGGGCTTTTCCACTCCAGATCCTCCTCTTCGGCGTCTGCCATAATCCTGTACAGCATGCCCTTCAGGACATAGGATCTCTTGCCGCTGCTCCGGCTGCTAACTTCCGCTATTTTAAAATGAACATCACCGCCATAGGATTTTCTCGTTACGACATCTCCAATCCTTAAAGCCTCCATATGACCATCCCTTCAATTTTACATAAATTGTTAGTACATAATATGAAGGGGCGGTTTTTTTGGGAACAGTGAAGCAGTCTATTTTTGGAGACTTCTGTTGAACGAGGCTTTTGTTGATGGAGGGAACGGCAATGAAAATTCCGGGAGCATCGGGCCCCACTTGAGGTGACTTCACGCTGAAATCACCATTTGGCTGGATTTGTTACTCAGATGGCCTAAAAAAGAACCGCCATTTTTCTACAGGCGGTTCAGGTGTCGTTTATATGGTTTCTTGAAATTTTGGTCAGGATTTTCAGCCTTCCTGCTTTCCGTCGAGTGACGCCAGTTTGGCTATGATGGTATCTGCCACTTGTTCAGGTGAGATATCCGTAGAATCGATAATCATGTCATAATTGAAGGGATTCGAGCAGTCTACACCATATTTGGTCATATACCGGAGGTTCTCGCTTCGCTTTCTTTCAATAAGCCTGAGCTTGGCATCTTCAAGACTGGCATAGGTCTCCACGCCGCCCCTTTCGTCCAGCATGATTCTTTTTGCGGCTTCGTTCGAGTCAACAGAAAGGAATACTTTAAAGGAGTCCGGTACGAAATGCCAGGCCATCCTGGAATCCAGGACCATAGCTTCATCCCGTTGACCGATTTTTGCAAGCTCAGTGTCAATTTCTTCATCAATTTCAGGATGAGTCTCCATATACCTGTTGAAAGCGCATATATCCATGCTGTATTTCTCCGCCAATGAACGCTGAATCTGCCCAATGGAATAAACTTTCAGCCCGAAATTCTCTTTCAAATACCGGCATACGGTAGACTTACCGCTGCCCAGATCCCCAGTAATAGATATTTTAACACTCTTGGCGGTTTGATTCATTTGACTTCTCCTTTGGACCAGCTGCTTTTACTGCAATAATTTTTGCAACTTTTATATAGGAATTATATCAAATAAAGTGCTGCATTTTCTACAGAATAATGAATCTTTTTTACGGGTAATTCATCCAGCTTGAAAACCCGGTATTTTTTTGGTTGACTTTGTATATTAGTGGGAATAGTATCAAGTATATTGAGTTAAATTAATTCATATTAATTCAAATTATTTCAGGAGGATTTTCTATGAGCTGCTACAATGTCATGACACTGATATTGAATAACAGGGTAAAAAATGCCGTCAAGCTGCAGGATGTATTGACTGAATCAGGCTGCATCATCAGCGCCAGAATTGGCTTGCATGAAGCGGGGGACGCCTGTGCGAACGAAGGATTGATTATATTGCAGCTCACCGGTTCCGATACGGAAGTCGGGGAACTGGAGAAAAAACTCAATTCTGTTGATGGAGTTAAGGCGAAAAACACACAGATCTGTTCGGAATGGTAGGATATTAAAATATAGAGAATTGGAATACCAACCACATCTTAAGGGGGAATTGAAAAATGAAGTGGGAAATAGGCGTGCGTGCGCACGATTTTGGGAGAATGCAGCTGAGCGAGCTTGCCCCCAGAATTGCTGATGCAGGATTCAGCCATGTTCAGCTTGCACTGGGGAAGGCTTTAAACGATTTTCAGTATACCTGCGGGATCCTGAGTAACGGCCTGGCCCACAGCATCGAGAGGGAGCTGTCGAGGAACAATCTGCGGCCATCAGTCATCGGCTGCTATATCAATCCGGCGGAGGAAAATACGGATGCACTTCAAGCAAATATAAAAATGTTCAAGGAGCATATCCGGTTTGCGCGTGAAATGGGCTGCAAAATAGTAGCAACAGAAACCGGATATATCATACCTGACAGTAATGAGGAAATATCAAGAAACCTGGCATTTGATCGTGTAATCCGCTTCGTGTCCGAGGTTACCGAGGAAGCCGAAAAGTTCGGGGTGCTTGTTGCGATAGAAGCGGTATATGGGCATACGATAAATACACCCAGGGCAATGGACCGGATGTTCGGGTTGATTCCCTCCAATAACTTGTGTGCGCTGGTTGACGTTGTAAACATGATTCATCCGGCTGAAGCCTCCAGGCAGATCGAGTTGGTCAATGAGGCTTTCAATCTCTACAGGGAACGCATCAATGTATTTCACATGAAGGATTTCAAAATTGCAGGAACTGCAAAGGAAAGTGCTGTTCTTGGACAAGGAGAGCTTAACCTTGCATATCACCTTAATAAAATAAAAGAAGAAAAGCCATATGCAGACATTATTCTCGAAGAAGTAAAGCCGGATAAGGCAAGCGAGGCCAGGGAGCTGGTTTCCGGATTGCTGGGGCAGTGATAACGACTGTCATTGCCCATCATCACTGCCTGACATTTTTTCTGCTGGGGGAGATCGTGTATGAAAATAATGTATATTGTGTTATTCATATATTATTTGCTGTTTGAACCTTTGTTCGGCTATATGTTTTTCAAGCAATTCGCAAAGCGGCTCGCTGCCGATCCAGGAGAAAGACTGCGTTATTACAAAAAAACATTATTATGCTGTTGGATACCGGCAGGAATTATTGGACTTTTTATATTGTTCTGGCGGGTATCGGCGGCAGATGTAGGGATAGACTGGATAAAGCTTAATGACAGTCCCTTCGGTAAATGGGGTACCTATGCCATTCTGATTGTTTTCAGCCTGCTTTTTTTACTACACATTTATCAGATCATCATGGCGAAAGCCAGTGTAGCTTTCAGAAACAAGCTCGCTTCCATTAAGCTGCCAGCTGAGGTTGGAATGATGCTGCCTCATACTGAAAGGGAGAGAAAGTACTGGCTATTTATCTCGACATCGGCAGCGTTAATAGAAGAACTCGTCTACCGTGGATTTCTCCTCTTCCTTCTCGCAGGCATTTTTCCCGGGCTGAGCGTTTACCTGTGTATCCTGATCTCCTCGATCCTTTTCGGGTTGGCGCATACTTACCAGGGGCCGGTTGGCGTATTAAAGACAGGAACGGTCGGATTACTGTTCGCGCTAATTTATGTTTGCACAGGTTCGTTACTGCCTGGTATCCTTCTGCATTTCATCATGGATTACGCTGCAAAAGATATTGGAACAGATAAAAGTGTGTGCAGGCAGCAGGAATATGATAATATATTTGCAGCAAAGGATAAAGGGTAAGCACAACTATAAATGAAGGCGGATCATGGATTTATGGATATAAATATTACAGCGATGATAGATCATACCATATTGAAGGCAGATGCCACGGAAGAACAGGTAAGGAAGATCTGCAGGGAAGCAATTGAATATAAATTTGCATCGGTATGTGTAAATTCATGCTACATTCCCCTTGTAGCAAGCATGCTGAAGGGCAGCGGAGTAAGGGTCTGCAGCGTGGTCGGCTTTCCTCTCGGGGCGATGTCATCGGCGGCAAAAGCGGCAGAAACGAAGGATGTTGTTAAAAACGGCGCGGATGAAGTTGATATGGTAATAAACGTCGGAGCTCTTAAAGCGAAGAATGAGGAGTATGTAAAAAATGATATAGCGGCTGTTGTGACAGCCAGTGGATCAGCAACCGTTAAGGTAATTATTGAAACCTGTCTGCTGACTGAGGAAGAGAAGGTGGAGGCCTGCAAGCTCGCTGTAGCAGCAGGCGCTGATTTCGTAAAAACATCGACAGGATTCAGTTCAGGCGGTGCGACAGCCGAGGATATAAGCCTGATGAGAAAAACAGTCGGTCCTGATATTGGCGTAAAAGCTGCCGGCGGCATCAGAGATTATGAAACAGCCGTCAAAATGGTTGAAGCTGGTGCAAGCCGTATCGGCGCCAGTGCATCTGTCGCCATGGTAAGCGGCAGATAGCAGGGTTGCAATTATGGTGGCAGGACGTGTAAAACCAGTCCGGCAGGAGTTGTTTTGGACGCCTGGTGACGAAATGGATGGAACTCTTCCAAGGATTTCATCTCGGATCAGAAGCTCTCTATTTCAATGGTGATGTAGAGCAGTTCACTGAAGCTAAGTAATATTTATATAAATAAAATAACACTGGGAGGAAGCTGACATGATTAAAGGAATTGGGCACATTGCACTGAACGTGAAGGACATGGACAAGTCAATCGATTTCTATTGCAACATACTTGGTTTAAAAAAGGCATTTTCATTGAACGACAAGGAGGGTAAACCCTGGATCGAATATATAAAGGTTGCCGACCATGTATTCATCGAGCTTTTCTACAATGGCCCCGGGTTCTCGGAAGAGGTTGCAAAAAAGCATAGCTTCAATCACATTTGCCTGGAAGTTGATGATATTTTTGCAATTGCAAAACAGTTGAAGGATAAAGGCGTGAAGCTTGACGTTGAGCCAGTACAGGGTGTTGATAAGAATTATCAGGCCTGGGCAAGGGATCCCGATGGCAACAGAATAGAATTCATGAAGCTTGAACCGAATTCTCCGCATATGAAGGCATAATCAAATCCAATGCCCTTGATATGAAACTTGCAGCAGAGAGAGAACGGTAGAATACATTAATATAAAGTCACCAATTTAGCAAGTCACCAATTTAAATAGTCACCGGCAAATGACCCGGCGGGTTTACAGATTTACCGTTAACTTCGTAAACTCACCGGGTCTACTTATGACTTCGATTGTTCCGCTGTGCATATCAAGGATACGCTTTACAATTGACAATCCAAGGCCGTTGCCCTCGGTGCTTCTCGAACGGTCTCCGGTGAAGAATTTCTCGAATATTCTTTTTTGTTCCTCTTGTGTCATTCCACTGCCGTAATCGGTTATTGTAAAAATAGTTTTACTGTCTTTCTTTTTCAGACGAACCTCTATCAAACCTTTTGTGCCTGAAAACTTCACAGCGTTGTCGAATAGATTGAGCCAGACTTGGTACAGCAGCTGTTCGTTTCCTTCATAGACTGTTTCCTCCAGATCCAGTTGAAGCTCGATCTGTTTGTTGCTCCACTTGTTCTCATGGAAAAGGATGACCTGACGAATCTGTTCATCCAGCCTGAAAGCTGACTTTGCCAACGCAATATTTTCATTCTCTATGCGGTTCAGCAGCAGGATGTTGCCCGAAAGTGCCGATAGCCTTTTAGTCTCTTCAGTTATGATATCTATATATTCATTACGCTCTGTATCGTTTTTGCAGTCACGGAGCAATTTGGTATAGCCTTCGATGGAGGTAAGCGGAGTTTTGAACTCATGGGATATGTCGGAAATGAAGTTATTGCGCAGCATTTCCATTCCGGCAAGCTCCCCCGCCATGATGTTGAAATTTTTAATGAGCTGTCCGATCTCATCACGCCGATTATTATGAATACGTATGTTGAAATCGCCCTTTGCGATCTTCTCAGTCGCTGCACTGAGCTTCCTTACAGGCTTAACTATAATTCTCGAAGCGATAAGCATGAGCAGTGATCCGATCAACAGGGAAAGAACACTTACCCTGAAAGTCAGAACGCGTATATCCAGCAGAAGGCCTTTGGGGGTAATAACGGCAACAATATACTGCTTTCCGGATTTCACAATGCATATCGGTAACTTTTTGCCATGTTTGTCCACTGCTCTGACAACCATGATTACAGGCTTGTTCTCTGCCGATAGAAGTTCTTCATCTGTAAGATCATAGGCTTTTTTTAATTCGGCTGTGGTTTTATAGAACTTGACCGCAATCATGCCTGACGAATACAATTTTTCAATTGTTTCAGCCTTCGAGCCGCCCTGCTCGTATACCGCTTTCGAGTCGGCAGTCACACCTGACAGCATATCAGCCAGTCCACCAAGGAGGTTTTTCTCTGTGGTGTTATAGGCAATTACAAAGGCGGTAACATTTCCGGCGAAAAAGATTACTGTGAAAATGAGTATCAGCTTGATATAGATTTTCTTAATCATGCTCTGATCACTCCCTTATAGCCAAGTCCTCTAATCGTGATGATGTCGAACTCGCTCGACGCTCCGAACTTTTCACGCAGACGTCGGATGTGGACATCTACGGTACGTTCGTCTGCCTCACTGTCCAGGCCCCAGATTTCATCCATCAATTCCTGGCGCGTGAAAATCTTTTTAGGATAGGACAGCAGTTTGTATAGCAGATAAAACTCTTTTTTGGGCAGTTCGATGTTTTCTTCGGGCGTTCTGACCTCCAGACTATCATAATCAAGAATGATGTTTCCAAGGAGGATCTGCTTTTCGCTTGAGATCTTGCTCCGCCTCAGAAGCGCTTTGACCCGCAATACCAATTCATCCATATCTACCGGCTTGGTCATGTAATCGTCTGCCCCCAGGTCGAACCCCATTTTCTTATCAGGGAAGGTGTCCCTGGCGGTGACCATTAATACAGGCGTATCAAAACCGGCATTCCTGAGGCTTCTTATCAGTTCATAGCCATCCATTTCAGGCATCATGATATCGGCTATGATCAGGTCGGCGATGGCAGCATCAAGGACATCCAACGCAGCTTTGCCGTTTTCGGCATGAAGGATGTTGTATCCATCCCGTTTCAGATATATTTCCATCAGCTTGCGTATCTTTTCGTTGTCATCCACCAGAAGAATATTTGCCAAAATGAACACCGCCTCACCTTTGAATTTTATCATAAAAACATCATGGGTAAATCAAACCTTTTTCCGAAGATATTGTACGCCAAAGGGAACTTGTTGTACGTCGGATTTCTATCAAGTTGCAGAACTCCCACTTCGATAGGCAGAAGTCCATCTTCCGGACTTCAGGTGGAGTAGAGTCTCCGCCTGAAGCTCCGATGTTCAGCTATAGTTAAAAAAGCTTGCTTTTTTAACGTTGCTGAAGGAGTTCACTCATACCGCAGTGCTTCTATCGGATCAAGTTTGGCGGCCTTATTGGCCGGATAATATCCGAAGAACACGCCGATACCCATTGAAAACAGGATTGTCAGCAGGATGACAGGTATGGAGAAGGAGGGGGCTGTTCCAAGCAGAGAGCTCCCCACAAAGCCCAGTAACAGGCCGATTACCAATCCAATCAGGCCGCCGGCCAGCGAAATGAATACGGCTTCCGTGACAAACTGCATGCGGATGTGGTAGTTCTTGGCTCCAAGTGCTTTACGTGTGCCTATTTCACGCGTCCGTTCCGTGACGGATACAAGCATGATATTCATAACGCCTATTCCGCCGACCAGCAGGGAGATCGCAGCAATGACCGCAACGGCCATCGATACTGTCGAAAGCATGGAGGTGGCTGTTGCAAGCTGTGTGGACATGTTGATAACGGCAGCCTCCCACTTGGCGTTTCTTACATAGTATTTTGAAAAATACCGATCAATATCACTTGTTAATTTCTCTGTATCAATGCCGGTCTTGCTCATAACGGTTACAGCCGGGAAATTCTGCTTGTCCGAATTTTGTTTTTCCAGTGTAATCGGGATATACAGTGCGGTCTGCGTGTCTTTTTCCGATGATGATGAGGCATTGGAAAACATACTGGTATCGGAGTATTTATAAACACCAACGATAGTATATGTTTTTATGGTACCAGCCTCGTAATATTTGACTTCCTGCCCGATTGGATCGACACCGCCCTTGAAAATATTATTCACAAGCTTGTCGGATACGACACAAACAGATTTACTGCCGGCCATATCACGGTCATTGATGAATCGGCCCTGCAGCAAGTCAAGATTGTTGACAGTCATATAACCGGGATTTACACCGGAAGCAGAAACGTTGGCGTAAAGTCTGCCGTCCTTTACCTGTCCCGAACCCGCGGCTTCACTCAGACTGATTGCTGAAACTGAATCTTTAAAATCCGTTTCAAAATTCTGCAGCATTTCCATGGAAATAAGATCTTTGTCGGTTGCACCATTCGCACCTCCTCCATTCATTGCAGTCATAAGACTTCGATTGTCTTCCATAGCGCCCGGCGCTTTTGCATATTGATCATCCTTTTGCCGCACGGTGACCATGATATTGTTGGTGCCGATGCTCTGCAACTGTGTAGAAAGGGAGGAGGTCAGGGAATTGCCCACAGAGATGATACCAATAACCGATGCAACACCGATGATAATGCCCAGCATCGTGAGCAAAGCACGCATCTTGTTAGCCCGCAGACTTTCAATTGCCAGAAGTATGTTTTCTATATTGAACATGTCATCTCACCTTCCAAGCCGTTCCCATAGTCAATTTTAATGTTTTTGCCGGAATCCCTGCGGGTTCCCGTATCACTGATAATCCGGCCATCCTTTATTGTGATGATCCGCTGTGTCATCTGAGCCAGTTCCATGCTATGAGTGACCAGCAGGATGGTTTTATTCTGTTCTTTGTTAACCTTGAGGAAGATATCCATTACCATGTTGCCGGTGACTGAATCGAGTGCACCTGTAGGCTCATCAGCCAGGATAATGGAAGGGTTGTTCACAAGGGAACGGGCTATGGCCACCCTTTGTTTCTGACCTCCCGAGAGCTGGTTGGGGAGATGATGCATCCTTTCACCCATTCCAACCAATTCAAGCAATTCTTTGGCACGCCTTTTCCTCTCGTGGGCTGGAATTCCTCCATACAGCATCGGCAATTCTACATTTTTAAGTGAATTGCTGCGCCCGATCAGGTTGAAGGACTGAAATACAAAGCCTATCTTCTTGCCCCTAACATCGGATAATTCATTCTGTGTCATTTTGTGGACCAGCTCGCCGTCAAGCGTATATTCGCCTGACGTAGGCTTATCAAGCGCGCCTATGATATTCATAAAGGTTGACTTGCCGGAGCCCGAGGCTCCGACCAGAGCGACAAACTCGCCGTCTTCTATTTTCAGGTTTATATCATCCAGTACTTTTATTTCATTAGGTGTACCGATGAAGTAACGTTTTTCCAGATTCCTGACTGTAATCATTTGAAAAGTCCCCCCAGTTTTCCCGTTTGTGTAATAATATCCTGGGGATTCGTTACTACATGGAGTCCATCTTTAAGATCAGTTCCGATGATTTCAACATTCATGTCCGTCTCAAGGCCTGTCGTAACAGGTAATTCCTTATAAACAACCCCTCCGCTTTTGGTTGTGACAGTCGGATCCTGCGCTTCGATCCACTCGCTGCCATCGTCATGTGTGACAACCGCATCATAGGGGACGGAGAAAGCATCCTTCTTTTCGCTGAGCTTGATTGTCAGACGGGCATTCATGCCGATCCTTATATTCGGATCGCTGTCTTTGAGTGTGACCTCGGCAGCGAAACTTATATCGGAGGAGGAACTAGTGTTTCCCGACTGATCCTTTAAGGCTGTCGGCGCGATTTTTGTTACTGTGCCGGTGTACTCTTTGTCACCGGTACTATCTGTCTTTATGATTACTTCCTGTCCAAGTTTGATCGAACCAATATCGTATTCACCGATAGAGGTCTGAACTATGGGATGGTCTGTATCTTCAACGACAAACATCAGGCCGGATGCCGATTCGCCTGCTTCAGCATTCACCATAGTTACTGTCCCGTCGATAGGAGCGGTTATTGCGGCGTCATTCAGATTCTTCTTCAGCTCATCAAGGGATAGTTTTTGTACCTGAAGATTGTTTTTGGTAACAGCAAGATTTTTATTTTGGGCATTTTTCAAGTTGGTTTGGGCATTTTCGTATGAAAGCTGTGCTTTTTTTACAGCAGAGTCAGCCTGCACCAGATCATCCTGTGTATTTACTCCGGTATTGATGAGTTCTTTTATGTCACTATATTTGGTTTTGGCATTATCCAGATCCAGGGCAGCCAGTTCGACACTGTTTTGAGCGGTTTGCAGGTTGGACTTATTGGTTAATGCTTCGTTGTCAACGTTGGCCTGTGAAGTTTTAACGTTAATCTCAGCCTGTGCAATATTGGATTCCAATGCAGTGGTATCAAGCTTTGCCAGTACATCACCCGTTTTGACCTTTTGCCCGACTTCGACCAATACCTCTTTCACTGAGTATTGGGCCAATTTTGAATATACCTTTGCCGAATCACTGCTTGTTACCGTACCGGAAACCAATACTGAATCGACAAGATCACTTTTCGCCAGAGTGACGGTTTGTATTGTGGTATTATTTTTTGCGTTTAGCAGTGGTCTGACTACAAAAATTCCGGCCAATATTATTACAATCACTATGGCCGAAATGATAGTTATTTTCCTTTTCATGGATAAGTACCTCTTCTTTTTATTTGTCAGTAGCATATTATCAGCTCAATATGAACTCAATATGAATCCGAAGCACTTTTCCGGCACAAAAATATACCGGCAGCATGGATTGCCACTGGTATATTCTTGTTTAATGCACTTAAAATTATGAGCCGTGGGAATCTGAAATCAGAAGTATTTTCATTTTCGACCCCAGCGATGTGAAGCTTCGATATGGGTGATGTTAATCATAATATTCAGGAGCCTTTTTCATGGATTTGAAAAACTCCATGTCATGTGAAAACATTACTCTTGCATTAAATTCCTTCTCAAGACATCTTACCTTTTCTATTGATTGTAAAAATGCAAGGCTGTCATATACTATTCCTGAATGTCTGGCAGGAGGCCCATAGTTATCTCTTGTATAAACGGCATCCTGTGGGAATATAAGCGTTCCTTCCTTTTCAAGGTGAATAACCAATCCAAGTATTCCGGGCGTATGACCCGGCAGAGTTATAACTTCAACTCCGGGGGCAAGACTGAAGTCCTTCTCCACAAGATGGTATTCCTTGACGGGTACTTCCATATCTTCTTTTATGTACGCTCCATGTCTGGCTCTGTCCTGAGATATGTGCACAAGCGTCAGGCCATATTCGAAGTCCTTTTTATGCACATAAACATCAGCGCTTTTGAACATGTTTATATTCCCGGCATGATCAAGATGCATATGGGAAAGGACAACAGTATCTATGTCTTCAGGCTTCAATCCTATAAGCTTGAGCTGTTTGTCAAGCTGCTGGCCTTCATTGAAATAATACGGAAACACGACCTTCAGCCCGTCCGGCCAATATCCTTTCATTGCATCGGGATGGCAGCCCGTGTCGTATAATATTCTTCGGTCTTCATGCTCAATCAGAACTGCGTACACTGGTATCTTTATCCAGTCCGTCCGCGGATTCTTATCGTTCACCGTACCTGTAACCTTTCCAGCCACCATCATATTTGAATCACATTCCAGCCATCCATTATCCAGTATGTAAACTTTCATAAATCCACCCCCTGATACAGATTTTTATAAATATTGATTATATCAGGCAGAGCAATCGGTACATAAGAATTGACAAGAAGTCTCTGCTGCTTTTCAATTACATTTTGGGAAAACAGTTCTATTTCCTCTTTTTTCATACCGTATTCCGAAAGCTTTTTTGCCTTTATTATATCGTTAAGAAAATCACCCAGCCTGTCAAAGGTATCTCCATCTGCCGCACCGCCGATTTTGCCGGCTATCAGCCTGATCAGTTCCTTTATTTTGCCGTTTGGATTCAGTGCATAATATAAATTGAATACCTCAATGAGAAACTGGTAATTCGCTTCGCCATGGGGTACATGGTAGACTCCGCCCAGTGGATACGACAGGGCATGCACCGCCCCCACACCTGTGTTTGCAAAGGCTATCCCTGCGTAATTACTTGCAATAAGAAAGTTTTCAAGGAGATTTTTACGATGTTCCTGACCTTTTTCCAGAATTTCTGCATACCCCTCCAGTATTTTGTTTATTGCTGCTGTGCTGTATAGCTCCGTATAAATATTCGCCTTTGGAGACAGCATTGATTCCATTGCATGTATAAGCGCATCTATTGAGCTGTATACGAAAAATGGATATGGCAGATTTTCAAGGAGCTTTGGTATCAATACGGCATGATCCGGATAGAGGCTATCACCGACAAGCCCCAGCTTGGTATGGAGATGCTTGACTTCAGCAATGGAAATGTTGGTTACTTCGCTTCCGGTTCCGCATGTGGTAGGAACAATAAGCAGCTTTCTTTTTTTGACCGGACTGATATGCTTCTCAAAAAGCTCTGAGGATTTTGTTACTCCGCCAAGAGCCAATATTTTTGCAATATCAATGACAGTTCCCCCTCCGATTGCGATGATTCTGTCAAAGCTGTCCAGTGAATGATTTGCTATTATTCTGTCAATCATTTCATCCGACGGCTCACCGCTACCGTACTTTTCCTGAAAGGCAAACGTGCACTTAAGGCCGAGAGCCTCCATATAAGGACGGTACAGGAATTCGTGTGTAAGCACCAAATCACTCCCGCTTAATTCAAATTCCTTCGCAAATGTTTTAAAATCATCAAACCTGTAAATGTGTGGTTTTAAAGAAATCATTTTCATTTTCATCTTCCTCCCAGTAATTCAGAATATATTCCAAACAATGATCATGGCTCTGTCAAACCCGTTTGAACTCTTAACAGAACTCTCTGCTTCCTTGACCTTTAGCATGCAAAACAATAAAAAAAGACACAAAAATATAAAATATTCTGCATCCTCGCATTCCTTACAATCAACAATTCCATGTCTCAAATAATAACATTCTATTTTAATAGATCGTAACACATAAAAATATATCTAGTATATGTTCAATTAGCATAAAGCTTATTGTCCTTTCGGTACAACATATTACGCCCTTCCCTGTAAAAAGTGTCAGGTACTTTCTTATTTTAAAACCGAGCAAATATTTTAACAACTGCCCGGTGCCTCTCAAATCACAATTGAGCAATTCCTCTTGCTAAACGAAATAATCCTCATTGTGCCGCTGCATTTTGGGCAAGAGAGAGGATCAATAAAATATAGTCTGGACAGCATGAACTTAGCCTGTTTCCAGTTTAACAGCTTTTTTGAATTGTTACAATGTGTTTATTAGTTCCAATAACTGTCGACCCTGATTCCGTAGGATACAGTTGACAGTGTGCCAACGGAAATATTTTCTGTTGTTATCTCGGTGCATGTGCCATCGCTGCCTTTGATGACGAAGAGATCAATCATGTCCTCGGACTGGATGGCGTCAAACAATTTGTGAGCTATGCCGCAGCAGGCGAAAAGTAAAGCGATATTACCTTCTGCTTTTTGCAGGAATTTAATTCTTTTTCTGTATCAGATAATTTTTGTAATTTATATTGCTTATCCGATTGTATTACCGGTATGGACATTGACATAAATCAGGGAAAAATTATATAATATTCACGGGAATGTAAATGCTTACATCACGGGAATATCAGTACTTACATCACTGGCATATCAGTGCTGACAGTCTATCGGGAAGCATATGGAGAATCAGAAAAGAGGAGAGAAGCAATGAAGGCTTTTATGGATAAAAATTTTCTGTTGAACAGTAAAACGGCGGAGGAGTTATATCATAATTATTCAGAGGAAATGCCGATTATTGACTACCACTGCCACTTGAATCCAAAAGAAATAGCAGAGGATAAGAGATACAGGAACATCACTGAACTCTGGCTTGCCGGAGACCATTACAAATGGCGCGCGATGAGGAGTAACGGCATTGAGGAAAAATACATAACCGGTGATTCGACCGATAAGGAAAAATTTATTAAATTTGCTGAAACCATCTCCCGCTGTATTGGCAATCCCCTTTACCACTGGACGCACCTTGAGCTCAGGAGATACTTCGGCATAGAGACGGTTCTCTCACCGGATACGGCAGAGGAGATCTGGAATCGCTGCAATGAAATACTGGCTTCCGGGCAGCTATCTGCCAGAGATCTGATAAAACGTTCCAATGTCGTTATAATCTGCACAACAGATGACCCGGCTGATACGCTTGAGTATCATAAGGCAATAGCCGCCGATTCATCATTTAAGACGAAGGTGCTGCCGGCTTTCAGACCGGATAAAGCAATAAACCTCGAGAAGGATGGCTTTGCAGATTATCTGGCGAGGTTGGGCAAAGCAGCAGAAATCAAGATACGCAGCTTCGAGGATCTGAAGAAGGCTCTTATTCTGCGTATTGAATTCTTCCATGATGCAGGCTGCAGAGTTTCCGACCATGCCCAGGACCCGCTAATGTATGGTGAGGCGACTGAAGCGGAGACCGGCGGAATATTTGAAAAAGCTTTATCCGGGCAGACGCTGACTGAAATAGAAATAAAAAAATACAAAACACAGGTGCTGCTATTTTTAGGCAGGGAGTATGCAAAGAGGAACTGGGTAATGCAGCTTCACATGGGTGTGCTTAGAAATGCGAATAGCTCTATGATGAAGAGGCTTGGGCCGGATACAGGATTTGATACGATTGGGGATAGGATCTTTGCAGAGGATCTGGCAAAGTTTTTGAATGCACTTGAAGAAACAGGTGAACTGCCAAAAACAATTCTATATACGATCAACCCAAGGGAAAATGAAGTTCTGGCAACGATGACCGGTTGTTTCCAGAGCAGCGTGATACCAGGCAAGGTACAGTTCGGCTCAGGCTGGTGGTTCAATGACCAGAAGGACGGCATGATCAGGCAAATGACGGCGCTTGCCAATCTCGGACTTCTCAGCAGGTTTGTGGGTATGCTCACGGACTCGAGGAGTTTTTCTTCCTATACAAGACACGAATATTTCAGAAGGATACTCTGCAACCTGATCGCCGAATGGGCCGAAAATGGCGAAGCGCCCTGTGACATGAAGCTGCTCGGCGGTATGGTGCAGGACATCTGCTACAATAATGCGGTTAACTACTTCCAGCTTGGGAAATAATATCCTTCACCGAAAATAGCAATGAATATTTTCAGGTGAAGGAGCAGGACGTATGGCTTTAAATGCATATATTTATTTTAATGGTAACTGTCGAGAAGCAGTGGAGTTCTATAGGAAGGCATTCTGATAAAGATGGTTTTACGTAAAACTAAGGCCATCTTTTTTGGTACCTGATTTCAATGATTACCGCATGCTTCGATTCTTATTTGACAGGCATGCCGTCCCTCCCCGCGCATCAACCCAGGGTACTATTGTCGAAAAAACTGCAGGAATATATAATATAATAAAGCATAGATGAAGGAGATGGAATCATGGCATTCACAATTGGTATCTGTGATGATAATTCTGAGCAGGTTCAATTACTTTTGCAATATCTGCATAGTTATCAGGGTGCCGATGAATTTGGAATTATCGCAGCTACGGAGCCGGAAGACTTTCTCGTGAAAATGGAAGCGGACAGGCCGCAGTTGGTATTCCTGGACATTGACATGATCGAAATGAACGGTATCCGTCTTGGAGAAAAAATCAAGGCATTTTATGAAGACACCGTCATTGTTTACATAACCGCACATGAAGAATACGCCCTCGAAGCCTTCCGCGTAAGAGCATTTCATTATCTGCTGAAGCCTTTGACGAAAGAAAAATTCTATCTTGTGCTTGAGGAAGCTCTGAATTTCATGAAAAAGAAAAGAGGGGCCAGGCCTGAGAGAAAGTTAATTATTCAGGTAAAAGGCGAGATTGCTTCTTTGAATTATAGCGAAATCTATTATTTTGAAAAAATAGGCCACCAGATAAAAATCCATACGGAAAACCGTGATATTTGCTATTACAATAATTTACTCAATCTTCTTGGTGAGATCGATGCAGATTGCTTTATCCAATGCCATCAGGGCTATATTGCAAATGTAGAAAAAATCAGGGGCTTCCGGGACAAGACCCTGTTCCTGGACGGAAATCTCAAGCTGCCTGTGAGCAGGTCTTTTGTTGATAATATTAAAGAAATGCTGGCGAGGAGGTTGTTCGCCTGAAAGGAAGCATAATGAAGGGAATAGGCGCTTTTCTTACCGGAGACGCGGGGCACTCTACCTTTGAGGAAAGAATATTTAATTTTGCAATGCTCCTTGGAATATTTATGACTGCTTTTGGTACTGTGATGGATGTTTACTATAGGGTGGACATCCTGATTGATGTCATCTTTGTAGGATGCTGGATACTGACTTATTATCTTTCAAGGTTCAGGAGTTGCTTCAGAATAATTTCTGTAATTTCTTCCGGAGTACTGGTTTTTGTCTTCATCCCCTACAACTGGATAGCCAGTGGCGGGAGCAACGGCGTTTTGCCCTATTATACGATTATTTTCATTGCGATCTTAAGCATTATTTTATCGGGGCGTTTTCGCATCGTTATCGTAATCTCCTTGTTTGTCGTTGAAATGCTGCTTATTTTGCGTGATGCAATCAACTCGGGCTGGCTTGGAGCAGGCTTGCGAAGAAGCCTGTTTTTCCCTGATATGGCAGTTCACCTATCTGTAATTATGGCTGCCATGGCAGTAATGATCATTGTGTATTCCAATACCTATATGAGGGAAAGAACGCGCAGTGAAGCATATGCCAGGACCATAGAGGAAAACTATCACCAGCAGCTTTATTATATGGAGAATCTGGAGCAGCTCATATATAAATTGAAATCGGAGAGACATGATTTCAACAACCACCTTGGCGTCATCTACGGGTTGCTGGAAGGCAGCGAAGCGGACAGGGCGGGAGACTATGCGAAGCAGCTGGTAAAAACCGCTGAGGAGTACAGGAACATTGTGAATATACCCTATTCCATGCTGCGGGCAATACTGAATTATAAATTATCCGCCGCAAGGGAAGAAAAGATTGAGCTGAAGCTGGATGTCAGCGTTCCTGAGGGACTGAAACTCAATGAATTCGACCTTGCCGTGATTCTGGGGAACCTGCTGGATAATGCGATCGAAGCCTGTGCTGCAATCGGCGAAGGCCGTCGGTATATTGGCTTAAACCTCCTCTACAGGCCGGATTATCTGATCATTCAGGTGGAAAATCCGGTGAACCGGGAATCGGCTGCACAAGGCGGAAAGAACCATACGACCAAGCCTGACGCCGAAAATCACGGCTTCGGCTTAAACAATATCGAATATCTGGTGAACAAACACAATGGATTGATAAAAACAGGAGCGGGAAAAGGTGTTTTTAAGGTAGATATCGCAATACTTGTCGATTAATGCACCAGAAAAAGGAAGAAAAATGTCGATTATGCTATTTCAAGTACCGATCATGCAATCGGTACTTTTTTTATGCCCACAAAGATTAGAATGGAGTAAGAAAAAATTAAAACTATTCAGGCCGGAATTGATAGAGTTGATGAGAAAGGCATGAGACAAGGGGAAGATGAGGAATTGAGACAGAATGAAAATTTCTGAAAAGATATATGGGCGGGAAAAAGAGATAAATGCTTTGCAGGCAGCATTTTCCAAGGTATGCAAGGGCGAGTTCAGGATTCTTATTGTTAGTGGCTCTTCAGGTACGGGAAAAACTACTTTAGTCAACAAAGCACTGACAGCGGCTGTGAGGGAGAAGAGTATTTCTGTCTCCGGCAAGTTTGAACAATATAACCGGGATGAACCTTATGTTCCCTTTATCCAAGCCTTCAGAAGCCTTATAAGGAGATTGCTGACCGAACCAAAACCGGTGATTGAAAAACAAAAAAAGAAACTGATGAAGGTATTGGGCAGCAATGGAGCATTAGTAACCGAGCTTATTCCGGAAATAGAATTTATTGTTGGCAAGCTTCCCGCGGTAGTGGAAGCGGAGCCCCAAAAAGTGCAAAGGCGTTTCGAACAGGTTTTCAAGAGATTTCTGGAGGTTTTCGCCTCAGCGGAGCAGCCTGTGGTTTTATTCATAGACGACCTGCAATGGGCGGATCTGGCATCGCTGCACCTTTTCAGGTCAATGTGCCAGAATCCCGGGAATGCGTATATACTTATTATCGGAGCATACAGGGAGGAAGAGGTTGATGAGGCACACCCACTTCGCAGTACGCTAAAAGAAATTGAAGAAGACGGAATAAAACCGGAAACCATACGTCTCAAGAACTTTACGCATGAACAAACGGTAAGTATGGTAGCCGATTCACTTCAGGATGCCGGAGCGGAATCGTCCAGGCTTGCCGGTATTATTCATAGAAAGACATTGGGTAACGCCTTTTTTATCGTTCAGATGCTGCAACACTTCTGCGATGAAAAGCATCTATGCTTTAATGAACGGGAAGACCGGTGGGAATGGGATATTGAACATATATCCGGCATGACAATTCCCGAGGATATTGTTGAAATAGTAATAAATAAGCTGAGTAAGCTGCCTGTTGAAACATTAAATGCATTAAGACTGGCTTCGGTTATCGGAAATTCCTTTACGCTGGAAATGCTGGCCATTGTGTCCCAATGTACCCTTGAGAAGACCATGGACAAACTTTCGCCGGCACTTGCAGAAGGGTTGCTGCTTCCTGAGGAAGACCCGGAAGAGCCTCTGCGGACAGCTGATATTCAGGACAACAAGGATGCGGGTCCGCGCTTTGAATTCCTGCATGACAGGATTCAACAGGCTGTTTATGCACAGATAACAGAAAGTGAAAGAAAAGAATTGGATTTTAAAATTGGCAGGCTTTTATTGAACAGTGCGGATGAAAGTGATTTAGGCAAAACAATTCTAAGCATCATGGCTCATTTTAACAATGCGCTTGAGTTGGTAACAGACTGTTCGGAGCGTATCAGCCTTGCAAGGTATAATCTTGCGGCAGGTAAAAAAGCAATGGCGGCTGTAGCATTCACTTCGGCATTAAAGTACTTCGAATCAGGAAGGCTGCTTCTGACGGAAAATTCATGGAGGTCGGATTACGGCTTATCTTCTGAACTGAATCTAGGGTATGCAAATACCTTGTTTTTGTGTGGAAGCATAAATGAATCCTATCATATATTTGACATTTTACTGGCAAAGGCAAAAACCGGTATGGAAACTGCGAAGATCCTCGGAGCAAAAGCAAACCTGTTTTCATCGGTTGGAGATTATGAAGCAACTATTTCAACCGGTATTGAAGCACTAAAGAATCTTGGCGAAAATATACCGGAGCGACCGGGCAAAACCCTGATTACTATATTGACAATAAAATCCATGTGGTATTTTAGAAAAAGCAGAGTTAAAAACATACTCAATATGAAGGAAAACCATTCGCCGGAAACGGATAAAGTGCTTGAACTGCTTATTTCCATGGCGCTTGCTTCGAATCTCATAAATCCTGATTTGTTTGCCGTCATCGCGCTGAAAATTGCTATTTTATCTATAAAGCACGGCAATACCAAATATGCGCCTTACGGCTATGCAGGCTACGGAATAATTGCCGGCAGCGTTTTGGGCAACTATAAAAAATCCTGTTTGCTTAAAAAAGCGGCAGCTGCACTGTGCGAGAGATATGACGATGTTTATATCCGATGCATTGTCAATTTTGTGGATGCCACCTTTATCAATCACTGGATCGCACATGGGAGCAGCAGCCAGGAGTATTTCAGCAAAGGAATCCTATATGGTATTGAGGCGGGTGAGTATATATTTGCAGTCAGCTCGGCGGCTATTCAGACAGAATTTAATTATTGTATGGGCATGAACCTGGAAGAGCTGCGCAGTCAGATACAAAGTGCTTATGAATTGGGCAAAAGGCTGAAGTGCCAGGATATTGCCGAGTATTTGCAGTGCCTGAACAAGATCGTTTCAGGTATCATGTCAGGTAACCTGGAATGCTTTGAGCAAGAGAATATTAAGCTTCAAATGGGAAAAAACAGTAATGACATGATGATGTATTTTTTACTTAAAATGCAGGCATATTACCTTTCTGAAAAAAGTGATGAGGTGTTTGACCTGCTGGAAAAAGCACAGAAAAATATGGATGCTGTTCTGGGTCTTATTCAATATGCGGAGCATTTGTTCTACCATTCTCTTATTATCACCGCAAATTATCATCAACTGCCGGACAGCAAAAAAAGAAAGTACAGGAGTGTTTTAAAGCATAATATTTCCAGATTTAAACAGTGGCAGGACAACTGCCCGGAGAATTTCAGGCACAAGTATCTGCTGTTGACTGCCGAGTATGCACGTATCAATGGGAAATCTGAAAGAGTGGCGGATTTATATCATGAGGCAGCTAAGTCGGCTGAACAAAACGGCTTTTTGCAAAACGAGGCAATCATATGTGAACTGGCAGGCAGGTATTATGCTGATTCGGGCAAGGACAGAATTGCAGCCACATATCTGGCAGACGCCTGCAAAAAGTACAGGCTATGGGGAGCGGAGGGAAAAGAAAAAGCACTGAAGAAGAGATACGAGCATCTGATTAACCGACAGGAAGCAAAGAATCCGGCCTGCGGCGGAAATTTGCCCGAGGCTGAAAAACAGTACACGGAAAGGCTTGATTCGGCAAAGATACTGGAGGAAATTAAAAGCCTGTCACGTGAGACAGATATGAAAATCCTTCTGGAGAAATTTCTTGATATTATTGTACAAACATCTAATGCCGACAAGGGATTTATTCTGATCGAAAAAAACGAAGAGCTTTATATAGAAGCGTGCAAAGAAGGCATCGAACTGCCTGTAAAGTCGCTTGACATACCTCTTGAAGAATATGAGGGTATTCCCAAAAAGCTCATCCGCTATACTGCGCGGACTTATGAAATCGCGTCTCTTAGTGACGAACGTCTCAGGGATGTTTTTCTTACCGACTCTTATATTATAAGAAACAATACGGCTTCTGCATTATGCCTTCCCCTCATCGTCCAGGAGATTTTTTCAGGTGCGCTTTATCTCGAAAAAAGCATGAATGCGGAAGAGTTTTCAGAAGAAGGCATTGAAGCAATAAAAGTGTTGTCCTGTCAGGTGCTCCTTATGAGAAAGCTTCAGAATCTTATGGAAAATGAAGCTGAAGCAGCAAGAATCTCAACGAATGCGAAGGTTATTGAACAGTTGACAACGAGAGAAATGGAAATTCTCAGGCACATGGCGACCGGTAAATCAAATGGAGAGATTGCACAAAGCACAGGGCTGACGGTAAACACAATAAAGACACATGTACTTGGCATTTACGGCAAGCTGGGAGTGAACAGAAGAGCACAGGCGGCCATATGGGCCAGGGACTTGAGAATATCATAAAAGCATCCCTGCTTTTATACCATTCGGCACGGGATTTATGCATTTGAGGCGGAAAGTGTTGACTACAGTACATTCGATATAATAAGTTTATGTCTGAATTTGTTGTTTTTTGCGCAATAGCTCGAATTATTTGTTTTTCATACCGGGACTAGGAATTATTCAATATGGAGGGGCTGCAAATGAAGACGGTTAATGATATTCAATATTCGATGAATCTTGTTGAATCAGAGAGAGAAGCAAAGGAAGTGACAAATTTTTTACGTTCGGCTGCATCATTTGACGATCGGAATTTCACTCCGGGAGAATTGGAGCATATGGAATTATGCATATATGAGAGCCTCAGAGAGGAAAACTCCTACTACTGGTGTGTCAAAAATGAGACCGGGCAAATAATAGGAGCACTTGGTGTAAAAGAAAACTGCCAAAAATCGGGAGGTTATATCGGAGACTATTGCGTGATTCATAGAAATTACAGGAAAAATGGAATTGCAAGGGCATTGCATTATAAAGTATTTGATTTTTTATGTACCCTTGGCGCCCGTTATATGCTAATAGAAACCTGTGATATGCCATGTTATTTGCCTGTAAGAAAGCTTCTTTCCGAGCTGGGCTTTTATCAGATAGGCCATTGCCCGGACTATTATTTTACCGGTGAGGGATTGGTCTGGTACGTGAAGAGCTTTGTGAAGGATGGAAAGGCTAATAACATAACAGCCCAAAATCCGAAGGGAAGTGGGTCATATTGTTGATTCACAGGAAAAAGCCGCTTTTTTTTACATCAATTATTCTTGCCGGTATATTGTGCTATTCAATTCTGCATAATCTGCCGGTATATTCGGAAAATCCATTTAACCGGTTCATGAACTTTAAGCAGCCTGTTTTCGCTACAAGCGATGCCGCCTCCAACATATATCTTATTGATGACGGCACGAAGCGCATCATGAAGCTTGATGCTGCCGGAAAGGTAATTTTTGTCCTTAATGGGGAGACGGGAGGCAGCCCTGGATTTTTCTCCGCCCAGGAGCTTGCTGTAGACAGTTATGGCAATCTTTACGTCTTGGATAATTTGTTGGACGAGAATGGCCAGAACGTTGAAAAGGAAGAGATTATCAGGTATACCGCCAATGGCAAATTCAAGGATATCGTCTACTCTGTTGAATATGCGGAAGAGGACCGTCCGATCAGAACGGGTAATATATGTTCTATCTCTGTTTATAAAGAAAATTTGTACCTGTATAACAAAAAAAAGGATTCCTTTGTTCTTACCAGGGTAGCACTAGATACAAAAAAATCCAAGGACATCATTCATGTTGCATTTGCCGATGCAGCAAGCATGATTGTTGACTTTGGCACAGCGTATGACCCGCCGGCAAGCATTTTTACAACCAAAAGGGGAGAGATCTATAAGGCAGTGGAAACAGGAGATCTCTCTCTTGTTTATACAGGAGATAATAAAGCCGCTGATTTTGTAAGCTCAATACCCTGGAAGGCAGAGGTGTATGACAGGGATACCGTATACTTCTCTGATATTTTACAGCGCAGTATAAGGTGTATTGAGCCTTCAGGCAATGTCAGGACGCTCATTTCGGATAAAATATTGCAGGAACAGGGATATGACAGTGATGGAGTGAATTTTTACACCGTGTCCGTGGCTGCGAATGGTAATGCAGTTTTAGTAAGCAATGGGAACGTAGTGAGCTGCAATAATATGTCAATCGTCGGCTTTTACGGCAGCAGGGGTCTTTTACCTGTCAGCGGTTACCTATTGAGGCTTTTGCAGTGGATACAGATTGTTTTACTGGCTGGGATACTTGCATTTATAGCATGGTATCTAGTTGTAAATATTTTTAAAGGCAGGCCATCAGCCGTCTTGATGCAGAGCCTGTTTGTTATTTTTGCCATTGTCATCGCGACGCTTCTTGTATCCAATACGATATTCGATAAATTTCAGAGCCGCTACGAATCGGATATTTTCAATCATATCAGCCAGACGATGTTTCTTGCGTCAAAAAATATTGACGGAGATACTTTTGAAAAAATAAAAAAACCCGAGCATTTTATGGATGAAAATTACAAATTGATACGTGAGCAGTTACATGCCTCTTTTAACTATAATCAGGATACATGGAATGAAGGGTTTTATGGTGCGCTGTATACGGTTGTTGACAACAAGCTCTATGCCGTTATGTATTATGATGACAGTAAGTGTCCTTTTTATCCTCTTGCCGAGGATGGCTCGGAACAGGATTATCTTAGAGTATTCAATGAAAAAATCATGATAACCACAAAAAGCAGCGATGCCGAAGGTGACTGGATGTATGGAATGACACCTGTCCTCAATTCTTCCGGGAAGGTTGTGGGAGTACTTGAGGTCGGCACTGATTCATATGGCTTCAATCAGGAGAATAGCAGGCTGAAAAATGAAGTTCTGCTGAAAACTGCGACATTGCTGGTTGTACTTATTTTTATAATGCTTGAGATAACCATATTCGCCGATCTGTTGAGAAAGCGGCGGGAGAGATTGCCGGACGAAGCTGACAGTAAAATGATAACAAGCCTGGATACATTGACAATGCGCCCTTTATGCTTTCTAATTTATCTTGCCTGCTTTATGTCAGGTTCTTTTGTTCCTATTCTTATGAAGCAGCTGTATCGACCGATTTTGGGTTTGCCGGAAAATGTCGTGCTTGCGCTTCCCATATCTGTGGAAGCGCTGCTGATTGCGGTTTCATCTGTCATAGGCGGGTACGTGAATGATAAAAAGGGATGCAGGCCTACACTCATATCAGGCCTTGTGCTGCTCTTTGGCGGACAGCTGATATCCGGCTTTGCCGGCAGCCCTGCGATGTTCATTTTTGCAAGGGCGGTTGCAGGTGCAGGAATGGGACTGACCTTTATATCAATGCAAAACTATGTGGTTATCCCGGCCTCGGAGGAGGAACGCAATGAAGGTATCTCGGCGCTGAATTCAGGAGGCTTTGCCGGATTGAACGCGGGACTTATTGTTGGCGGTTTGCTTGCAGAAAAGTTTGGAATGTCAAAGGTCTACTTTTTTTCAACTGCTTTGGTGATGATTTGTGTTTTTCTGTCAATAAAGACTGTAAAGAATAATACTTGCACAGTACAAAAGGAAGGAAATAGCCAGGGTTCCATAAAAAGCCTGTTTAAGTTTTTTACAACGCCTGCAGTCAGCACTTTTTTCCTGTTGATGCTTATTCCTACAGTGATTTGCACAATGTTCATCGATTATTTTTTCCCTTTGTTTGCAGAAGGTCAAAAGATGTCAACGTCAGGCATCAGCCGTGCATTTTTGCTATATGGCCTGAGTATCATCTACTTGGGACCCTCACTTACCGTATATATTTCGAAAAAAATAGGAGCAAAGCTTTCAATGCTGCTGGCAGCGTTGATTCTGGCGGCGGCACTGCTGCAATTTGCAGTACAGGGTACATTGACCTCTGCTTTTATTGCAATTTTTATGATCGGTATTTCAGAGAGCTTCGGAATAACATTAAGAGTAAATTACTTTTCTTCTATAAACGCGGCGGATTTGTTAGGCCAGGGAAAGTCTCTCGGATATTATGGACTGGTCGAAAACCTGGGCCAGGTCCTGGGGCCGATTATTTACGGAATGGTTATCGGAATGGGAATTTTCAAAGGGATAGGACTGATAGGAATATTCTTTATAGGTGTCATTTCACTGTTTTCAATCCTTAGCGTAAGAAAAAAAGCGGCTGTTGCGAATGCATTAAAAGTGTAGACATTCCTTAATCCTTATGGCATAATTCCTGCTGACAGGTATTTCCGCACGGGAATTCTTCAGCCTGATGAGGTAGGTTTGATTGAACAGCGGCGAAATCTCACGGATGAACTGCATATTTACCAGATAACTCCTATGACATCTCAAAAAGCTCGCCTTCAGTATTTCTTCAAGATGTTCCAGCGTATACCGGCATTCAAAGCAGCCGTCATTCACGTAAATGTGTGTTTTTTTATTGCTTGCGCAGCAGTAAAGTATTTCTGCCTTGTTTATTACTATGATGGATTCGCCTTTACTGACTGCAATATAGTCTTTAAATAGATTTCTTTTAGAGATGGCAATACCGGCGTCACCTCTTTTTCTGGCTGCCATGTCCAGAGTGATGCGCTGGATCAGCTTATTGAAACGTTCCTGTGTTGCAGGCTTCAAAATATAATCAAAGACGCCAAGCTCAAATGCATTGAGGGCAAATTTCTCATATTCGGTCAGGAACACGACATAAATATTGGGTAAAAGGGCGGTTACCTTTTGTGCAAGCTCAAGTCCATCCATTTCCGGCATGGAAATATCGGTAATAAGAACATGAGGATTGAGACTTTTTATTTCTTCCAAAACGGACGCTGGATTTTGATAACTGCCTACAACTTGAATGTTTTCATAATTCTTCAGTAAATTTCTGAGATTCTCCTGTGAAGAGGAATCATTGTCTGCAATGACTAGATTTATCACAATATATCTCCCCAGTGTATGTTATTAAGCTGTTCCAAATGAGTAAGCTCATTCGCGCTTCTCGTATTGTTTTGCCCAGTTTACCATAAACGGGTTTTCATGTCTTCACCCAAAGGGGTGAGAGATGTAAAAAAATGAAACCTTTTGTCTAAATGAACACACTACTCATCTTTAAAAAAATGCATTTTGTCCTAAAAGCGTGGTTGTATTTCCGGCTTTAACAGTATAATGGAAAAAAAGCATTGGAAAGGGGGCAACTGATCTCAAGTAATAAGAGATAGCAGATATTACTTGATATTGGGAATATATGTCAGAGTATTTATCGCCGGGAGTCTATGTCGAAGAATTTGATCAGGGAAGCAGGCCGATGGAAGGTGTAAGCACCAGTACGGCAGGCTTTGTAGGGATGACTGCGAGAGGCGCAGTGAAAGGCGTGCCGGAACTTGTTACAAGCTTTGCTGATTTCAAAAGGAAATTCGGAGGGTATCTTTCAAAGGTTGAATATGGCGACTATTCTTATCTTCCCATCTGTATAGAACAGTTTTTTATCAATGGCGGGGCCAGATGCTTTATTATGAGAGTTGCTCCATCTGACGCGAAGGCTGCAGCTTATGACGGAGATAGTGAAAAATCTGCCGGCTTGTCTTACATTTGCGCGAAAAACCCCGGAGTTTGGGGGAATAAAATCAGAGTAATAATCACTGACGCATCAAAAGCCAAGACACAGATACTTGATATTAAAGAGGATTCATATACCGGGAACAGGTACATTGTAAAAAACACCGCAGGCTTTTATGAAGGGGATATTGTTTCCTATACGGATGGAGAACAAACCAAACTGAACAAAATTATAAAAGTGCAGGATGATTTTATTCAATTTGAAAAAGCTTTTGATATTGATGTTATTGACCAGAAAATTCTTCCCACAAAAACAATCTCAACCTGCGAGATCAGTGTTACCGTGAAATATGAGGACATCGATGAGGCTTATGAGAATGTGTCCTTCAATCCGGCGGCAGCCAACTATATTGAGAAGAGGATGGCTAAATCGGAGATTGTTTCAATTGCTTATAAAGCGGACTCCGGTATGAAAGAAATAATCAGGCCTTTTGAGCAGATATCCGGCGGTACGGCCGATTCCTTTGTAATCACACTTGCAGGCGGCAGCAACGGCCAAAGCATGAACGTCGACGCTTCCGTATTTATCGGCGCTGACAATGGCCCGGGTGAAAGAAGCGGAATACAGGCATTTCTTGAAAATTCACAGGTAAGCATAATGGCTGTTCCGGGGGTTACTGATCCAAACGTCCAGATCACATTAGTGGCACATTGCGAAAATCTTGGCAGCCGCTTTGCGCTCCTGGATATTCCAAGAGATAAGAAAAAAGTTGATGAGGTTATTGCTCACAGATCCATGTTTGACAGTAATTATGCGGCACTTTATCATCCATGGCTTGAAGTATTCGATCCATTGGACAAGAAGAGTACATTCATTCCGCCGTCAGCTTCAATTGCAGGCATATATGCCCGTTCCGATACGGAAAGAGGCGTTCAGAAAGCGCCTGCCAATGAGGTGGTCCGCGGATCCACAGGACTTGACTGCCTGTACAATAAAGGAGAGCAGGATATCCTGAACCCGCAGGGCGTGAACCTTATAAGGGTGTTCCCGGGACAGGGAATACGCGTATGGGGCGCAAGAACATGTTCTTCCGAGTCTAATTGGAAATATGTAAACGTGAGAAGGCTTTTCATCTTTATTGAAGAGTCCATAAAGTCAAATACCAATTGGGTAGTATTTGAGCCTAATGAAGTGATGCTTTGGTCGAGAGTAAAACGCACCATAGACGTATTCCTGACAAATCTGTGGAGGAATGGCGCTCTTGCCGGAGGTACCGCAGATGAAGCCTTTTTTGTAGACATCGGAAGAACCACCATGACTCAGGATGATATCGACAACGGAAGACTGATATGCGTTATAGGTGTGGCACCTGTAAAACCTGCTGAATTCGTCATATTCAGGATTACCCAGAAGGTAAATGAATCGCAGGGATGATCTTTGAAGAAGACAGGAACAGGCTGAAGTGAAATGCTGAATAAAACTGAAAGGGGATGGACAGATGGATTATCCATATACAAAGTTTAAATTCCGCCTTGAGATAACAGGCGTTGATCAGGCGGGATTTTCCGAAATAAGCGGATTTGATGCCAATGTTGATGTAATTGAATACAGGGAAGGGGATTCTCCCGTATCTACGCCTGTTAAATTACCTGGATTGACCAAGTACGGAAACATAACGCTTAAGTGGGGCGTTTCAAGCTCGATGGAGTTGTACGAATGGCTTCAGGGAATAAGTGAAGGGGATATTGAACGAAAGACTGTAACGATTACAGTATTAGGTCCCAAGGGGGATGCTACCGCATCATGGCAGCTGATCAACGCATGGCCGGCTAAATATACTGCGCCCGATTTCAATGCAACAGCTTCAGAGGTTGCCATTGAAAGCCTGGAGCTGGCCCATGAGGGAATGACGCGCACAGCGTAACAACTCAACCCGCCACAGCTTTACAGTTTTGTCCGGTTTATCTGCCGGGTAGGATGTTTCCTGCCTGACAGATAAACCGTGAACTTATTTTTTCAGATCGGGGGCTTGTTTATGGCATTTGAGACAGAATTCACCTTTGAATTACCCAAAGGCTATGTGGACGAAAGCGGCACGCTGCACAGGCATGGCATCATGCGGCTGGCAACGGCGGCGGATGAAATACTCCCTATGAGGGATCCGCGGGTGCAGCAGAATCCTGGCTACCTTACAATTATTCTTCTTGCCAGGGTAATAACAAAGCTTGGTGAAATAAAAGCAATAGATACTAAAGTTATTGAGAAATTATTTACTGCGGACCTGGCATTTTTGCAGGAGATGTATCAAAGAATAAATCAAGTGGAAGCGCCCACGATAAGTGTGATGTGTCCTAAATGCGGGCATGGTTTTGAGGCGGCCGTAAATTTTACGGATCAGGCATAAAGGTATATCCTGAAGAGCAGCTATATAAGGAAATAGCTTTTATCGCCTACTATTTCCACTGGAGTAACAATGAGGTAATGAATATGCCTCACAGAGAAAGAAAAAGGTGGTGCGGTGAAATATCTTCTATTAATAAAAAGCTCAATAATGCTCCAAAGAATGTCTTTGAGGGTTTTTGACAAAAGCTTTTATGCTTTGCCGGCATTATCACCGGAATAAAAAGCAAAGGGAGAGTGCTTATTAATGGCAAGACCTGTGGTTGGGAACCGGTTTTCGGTGTCAATAGGGCCGATTATGATGAGCTTTTCCAAAATAAAAAACATATCAAGGGATATAGAGGTTGACGTATTAAAGGAAGGCGGCGTCAATGACTATGTCCATGTTCTGCAGAAGCAGTATACTACGCCGCACAAGCTGGTTTTTGAACACGGACTGTGCGAATCATCCATGTTATCCATGCTTACGCCGCTTCTGGTAGGGAAAATACTTCCTTTTTCAGGAACGATCAATGTCAGGGATGCAAAGGGTGAAACCGTGTCGAGCTATTCCTTCGGAGAACCGATTGTACTGCTTAAATGGGAAATAGGCGATCTTGACGCGCTGGGAAACAAGGTTCTTATAGAAAGCCTTGAAGTGGCCCATTCAGGGATATCTGTGGATAAGATTGGAGCCCTGATGGGTATTTTTTTTTAAAGGTGTAAAAAATGATTTCAATACTGGACATAAGAAGCATAAAAAGAAATATCGGAATGCTTGACCGAACCTTTGATGCAAAAATATTTTCTTTCTATGGATTTTCCAGTGAAGATTTTCATAGCCGGGCGGCGGAGCTTGACTTTCTGGAGCCTGCACAGGACAGGGCGGAATATGGCAAAGGCCGCGGGGCCGTGCATATTCACAATGAGCATAATGAAACTATTATAAATATCAACCTTCTGCTGCGCGCTATTATGCCCGGTTCACTCAATCGCGGACAGGCAGTGAAGCTGATGAACAGCTTTGCAGCACCCGAAAGCATCCTTAAAAGAGAAGTGCCGGATATTCTGCTCAATAAATCACAAGGTACGGTACCGGTTATCGGAAAAAATCCACAGGAAGATGAAAACACACTTTCAGACAGGGAAAGTAAAAAAACCGCCAGCAGAGTTGAGTTGCTTATTCGCGAGCTTCTTACGCGAAGAGAGGAATACCGGGGGCGAAGGGAAGAAGGCGGAAGTCGGAAGACGGAAGGCGGCATGAGGCTTCAATGGAGCGGCAGGGGAAGCCAGAGTACAAATTCCGGGGTATTTGGAGCAGAAAAAGTAAAGGAATTGATAACCCGGGCAGATGTACAGCTACACGGGCGCGCGGACAGCCGGGCAGATGTGCGGGTATATGGATATGCGGACAGGCAGACAGACGGTTCCGGTACGGGAGCAGTCATGTATTATAGGAATCGTTTTGCGGCAGAGAATGAATACGCCGGAATCGGAGTGGAAGCCGGGACATTTGGATTAAGCAAAGTGAAGGAATTGATAACCTGGGCATGGAAGAAAACGAAAGGAAAAATCCCGGAAACAAAGGGATTTTCATTGCCGAAGCAATATCATGAAGTGCCTTTTAAAGAATCCGGCAGTGCTGCAAGAGATCCGGTACAAAGGCCGGAGGACAGAACAAGTGGGGATATTCAGCGACGGCAGGCCAACGGGCGTGCAGCCGGTCAGACGGACGTTCAGCTGCACGGGCGTGCGGACAGCCGGACAGATGTTCGGTTATATGGATATGCAGCCGGTCAGACGGACGGTTCCGGTACGGGAGCGGTCATGGATTACAGGAACCGTTTCGCGGCAGAGAATGAATATGCCGGAATCGGAGTGGAAGCCGGGGTATTTGGATTAAGCAAAGTAAAGGAATGGATAACCCGGGCCTGGAAGAAAACAGGAGAAAAAATCCCGGAAACGGAGAGGTTTTTATTACCGGAGCAATATCGTAAAGTGCTTTTTACAAAATCAGGTATTGACATAAGGGATAGGGCACAGAGAGCAGCGTATGGAGCAGATGCCGACATCGGAGGGAGACAGGCCGATGGACGTACAGGCAGCCGGGCGGGTGTTCAGTTATACGGACGTGCAGACAGCTGGACAGACACTCAGGTATACGGACGTATAGGCAGTCGGGCAGACATTCAGCTATACGGATATGCGGACAGGCAGACAACCGGTTCCGGTACGGGAGCGGTCATGGATTATAGGAACCGTTTTGCGCCAGAGGAAGGCTTTGCCGGAATTGGAATGAAAGCCGGAGCATTTGGAATAAAGAAAGTAAATGAATTGATAAACCGGGTATGGAGGAAAACATGGGAAAAAACCCCTGGAGCAGAGGGAATTCCATTATCGCAGCAATTTGGTGAAATACTTTTAAAAGAATCTACTATTGGTGCATGGAGCATGGCCCGGAATGCGGAGCGCAGAGCAAGTGCCGATACCGGAAGGCGACAGGCCGGTGGACGTACAGACAGTCAGGCAGACGTTCAGTTATACGGACATACGGACAGGCAGACTGGCAGCCAGACAAATGGTCAGTTGTACGGAAATACGGACAGGCAGACAAGCAGCCAGACAAATGGTCAGGCATACAGATATATAGACAGGCAGACAAGCAGCCAGACAAATGGTCAGTTGTACGGAAATACGGACAGGCAGACAAGCAGCCAGACAAATGGTCAGGCATACAGATATATAGACAGGCAGACAAGCAGCCAGACGGACGGTCAGTTATACGGACATACGGACAGGCAGACAAACGGTCAAACATACGGATATGCAGACAGGCAGTTAGATGGACTGCCAGACGGTTCCGGAACGGGAACAGTCATGAATCACAGGAACAGCTTCGCGGCAGATGGAGGCTTTATCGGAATCGGCATGAAAGCCGGTGTGTTTGGATTAAAGAAAGTATATGAATGGATAGACCGAATATGGAAGAAAACGGGAAGGGAAAGCCTGGAAACAGGGGAAATTCCATTTCTGCAGCAATACGGCGAAATGCTTTTAAGAGAATCCGGCATGGGTGCAAGGAGTCCGGCACGGAGAGCGGAGTACAAAGCAAGTGCCGACATGGGAAACAGGCATACCGGAAGGCTTGCGGACGGACAGCATATAAATGGGCAGATTGACATGAATGCAGACGGAGAGATTGATGAACAGGTAAGCAAATATTTGGACAGATCCGGCAAATTCAACAAAATCGGTGTGACAGAGGACAAATCATTTTACAAATATAAGAATTCAGATGAGAACTTTACTGATACGGAACGGATATACAGGGAAGAAAGAGCACGACAGAAGGAAGAGGGCGGAAGCGGTCCGCAGCGGAGCGGCATGGGAAGCCGGGGCATATATTCCGATGCATTTGGAGTAATGAGGATAAAGCAATTGATAACCTGGGCATGGAAGAAAACAGGAGTAAGAATCCCGGGGACAGAGAAAATTCCATTGCCGGAGCAATATGGCGGAATGCTCTTGAAAGAATCCGGTATTCATGCATCGGGCGCGGCTGATAATGAAGCATATGATGAAGTGCTGCAGTCCGAATTGGTTTTAAGAAACGGGAGCGGCGCTGAAGATGGAAGCCATACCGGCAGCGGGGATGTAAGCTCCGGAACAGGCGGTAAGGCTGAGGAGAGCAGTCCGAAATTTAAGGTTATCAACGAAAATATAGAAGATTCCATTATTTATAATAAATCCGAGGTACAGGGAAGTATTCCCGATGTTGCAAAACTGGCAGAGCAGGTATACAAAAGGCTTGAAGACAGACTGAGGGTTGAAAGACAGCGAAGAGGGCTGTTCCGATAGGAGGTATATGTTATGGGTCTGGAAAAAGCGGTTATAAAATATGGTAAAAATTTTAAAGAGCAAATAAAGGTACTTTTCAATCCAAGTGAATATGTAATTTCCACGGTAAATAAATATAATTCCAAAATAGCTCCCGGTACGGACAACATAATTATTCAGTTTAAAGATGGCGGCGCGAGTACCCTGAGTATGACACTGTATTTTGATACCTATACCCAGAGCCCCTTTAAAAATATTCAGACGGATCCGATGCAAACTGTAAAAAGCGCAATTTCAGGCGATAAAGAAGATGTCAGGGATTATACGAAAAAAATTACCGAGCTGATGAGAATTGAAGCGGAAACCCATCATCCTCCGGAAGTCATATTTGCATGGGGGTCTTTAAGCTTCAAGGCGGTAATAAAGTCTGTCAATGAAACCTATACCATGTTTTTGCCCAGCGGAAAGCCGGTCAGGGCGAAATTGGTCCTTAGCCTGATGGAAGCGGATCATGGGGTAACCAATGCACGGAAAAATGTTCTTCATTCTCCCGACAGGACGAAGCAGCGCTCCATAAAGGGTACGGACCAGTTGTGGAATATGGCGGGCGAGGAATATGACGATCCTGCCCTGTGGAGGGTGATTGCCAAAGAAAATGGAATTCTGAATCCGAGGAAAATTGCCCATGGAATGGTGCTCAAGGTACCCTCCATAACATGATGCAGGGGATGGGAGATACTTAATGGCCGGTCAGAATTTAATGACAAATGAAAAATACACCTTTGAAAAGCTGTCGTCAAAATACAGTGCTTTTAAAGTGCCGACATATAAAATCAGCATTGACTCCAAGGATTTATTGTCAGAGGGAACGCTGGTTCTGAAGGAGCTTGCGATTGACCTTACCTGTGAGAATGAGGCGAGCGGCTGTGTATTTGAGATACTTGGGGCCTTTGATCCTATAAAGAGAACCTTTACTCCGGCTATAACGGAAAAGTATTTTCAACTGGGAAAAAAGATAAGCATTGATATTGGATATATAAAAACGGTTAATGTGTTTAAAGGTTACATTTCAGCGGTTGTTTTCCGTGTTGGCAATGATATTCCATCCATAAGGGTTGAATGCACCGATGTAAAGGGTATCATGATGAACTGCCGGACAACCGGACAGCGCACGGAAACAGCTCTTGGCGATGTGGTTTCAAATATATTGAAAAATCAGACTTATAAAAATTTTTACGATGGCTTGAAGCTGGATTCTGTTGAAACACCGGAAAGAAAGATAGAAATAGCAGGGGAAAGTGATTTTGATTTCCTTGTGAGGCTTGCGGGCAGGATTAATTATGAATTTTTTGTTTGCCAGGGAAAGGTTTATTTCCGTAAGCCGATGCCTTTGAAAACTCCTCTGCTGGAGCTTGAATGGGGATACAATCTGCTCAGCTTTGAAAGAAGAGCTTCCCTTGAAGGGCAGGTACTGGAGCTTGAGGTAAGAAGCAGCGATGCGGACAAAGGAAAGATGATTTCGGGTATTGCAAAGTCTGACATACAAATGAGCAAGGGCGCTTCGGCAAAAAAAGCGCTGCAAAAGCTGAAAAAGGTCGTGATTGACTCATCGGTAGGTTCTGAACAGGAAGCCGGATCCAGGGCGGAGGAGCTTTTGAAAAAACTGAACGGGAGTTATGCCACAGCTAATATTGAGTGTATAGGCCTTCCTGAAATAGTGCCCGGCAGGTTTGTCAAGGTCAAAAAGCTTGGTGACGGGCTGGATGGAAATTACTATATTGTGAGAGTCAATCATAGTATTGGCGAATCATTTTTTTCAACAATGATTGAAGCGAGGTTGGGAGTTTAATGGGAATTTATGATTTGCTGGATCCTGCACTTATTCAGAAAGATTCCAGGAATGAAGCCGGTGAGCCTGTAATATATGGCGTCATGGTTGGCGTCGTAGTGGAAAACAACAACAAGGACCTGCCGGGTATGGTGAAGGTGGAGCTTCTGGTAAGAGATGCAAAAAGGAATATATCGGACTGGATGAGAGTTGCCACCATGTACGGAGGCAGCCAGTGGGGAATATATGCCCTGCCTGAAGTTGGAGATGAAGTGCTTGTAATATTCGATCAGGGAAATATCAACAAGCCTTATGTAATAGGGAGCATTTTTAAAGCAGGAGATAAATTTCAAAAAAAAGCTTTCAACGAAGATAACAATATCAAAAGATTCAAGACCCGGGGCGGGAATGAAGTAACCTTTTATGAAGAAGAGGACAAGCAGTATGTTGACGTAAAAACGCCCAAGGGGTTGAATATCCGCTTGGACGACCAGAAGAACCTTCTTCAGGTGACGGACAAGGATAAAAAGAATTGTGTTGTGATTGATGCGGAAAACGGAAAGGTGAGCATTAGCGGCGAGAAGAAGCTGATGATTGCAAGTAATTCTTCAAAAATCAGTATTGAAGGGGATTCCAATAACATAACGGTAAAAGGCGGAAACATTAAGATAGAAAGCTCCGGCTCAATGAAGCTGAAAGCTGCACAGTCACTGAACCTGGAGGCCGCAATGGTGAGTGTCAAAGCCTCGGGGACATTGAACCTCAACTCGGATGGCGTAGCAAACCTTAAGGGCGCGGTCGTGAAGATCAACTAAAACTGCAGCAGCGTTGGCGCAGGGAGGAGGGCTTTTATCATGGCAAACACAAATGATTTCTTAGGAAGAGGCTGGAAATTTCCGCCGGAAATAGACAGCAGCACCGGGCGGTTTAAAACTGCAGAATATGAGGAGGACATCCGGGAAGCGATCTATATTATTCTCATGACAAAATATCATGAGAGAATAATGATGCCTGAATTTGGCTCCAATATCCAGGAATATGTTTTTTCACAAAAGGATTTTACAACGCTCAATCTTCTGAAGCAGGAGGTCATGGACGCTTTGATCCGGTGGGAGCCGAGGATTATGAATGTTGAAGTGGAGATTGAGGAGGACGGGCGGGATACAAACAAGCTCAACATTAACATCAAATATACGGCAAGAGCTACAAACAATCCGTTCAATTTGGTATATCCTTTTTATGTTAATGAAGGAATAGGAGAATAATAGGGGTGAATAGCGTTGAACATACCAGAAATTATTCACGAAAGTAAGCGGGATATTATCGGCAATATTTCCATGCTTGCCCGCAGTTATGTGCCCGAGTGGCGCTTTACCGAGGAAAATCCGGATATTGGGTCGGTTATCGCCTTGATTTTTGCGGATATGTTTGAGGGTACAATAAAAAGGTATAATCATTTATTTTACAAGCATCATATTGCTTTTTTAAATAATCTTGATATCAGTGTCAAGCCGTCTGTACCCGCTAAAGGCGTGGTATGCTTCGAGCAGTCTGCCGATTTTATAACGGGTGTGCATGTTCCGGCCAGGACAAAATTAATTGCCAGCTCCGGGACTACCGGTGAAAGCCTTGTTTTTGAAACACAGCGCGGTTTGTTCATCACACCCGCAAGTATCTCCAGTATTGTCTGCGACTATCCCTCCGACGATAAAATTGCGCTGATATACGATGGGAAAGAGGATATCAGGACAAAAAGAATGAGTCTTTTCAATGGAAATACCGGAGAGAATCTTCAAAAGCATTTTTTTGCCCTATGTCACAAATATGTGCTGAATACCTGTGGAAACGCCTTGATAAGGCTTTCCTTCGAGCTTGAGGATAACAGCCGGAAAGCCATGTTTCTGGAACGCATTTCAAACAGTAAAAACGTCAGATGGCTTTTTTACAACGCAGGGGAGTGGAAACAATTCGGAAAAGTGGAAGTAGAGGATGATTTCATTGTACTTGGGGGAGAAGAAGCATCAATCGAAAAAGAGGAATATGAAGGAACGGAAAGCTGCTGGATAGGCTGTGAGTCCACAAATTTAAAGGAACTCGGACCGGTAGGGTTTAAAAGCCTGAAAATAAAGGCAGACAGGGGGGACATTGCACCCGAGGTGGTATATGCCGATGATACCGAGCAGGAGCAAAACAGATTTTTTCCCTTCGGCGAGGAGCTTGCGCTTTACAGGGAATGCTATATTGCCTGCAGGGAAGCTCTTTCAAAGGCCAACTCCAAAATTACGCTGTCCTTCACCCTTTCCTATGCCGAATTGGAAAAAGAGCAGATCATACCGCCATTGCAGGTTGAATGGAAAATTATCATAAAAAGGCCGTCGGACGGTTATGTGCCTGAGAAGGTTCCGGTAGTGTGCGACCGGGTGGTCTGGGAATACTGGAACGGACTGGGATGGGCCAGACTGAATATTGACGGAGAGGCGGAAACAGTATTTGATAACGGCAGAGCCGGAGAAATCAAGCTTTCATTTCGTTGCCCGGAAAACATGCAGCCGATTCTCGTGAATGCTTTTGAGACTTATTGGATCAGAATGAGGCTGGTGGCCTCAAAGAACATTTTTATGGCAAACTGCCGCCAATATGCTCCTGAAATCAAGAATTTAAAGCTGGAATATTCTTATGAGGGCAGGGGCCTTCCTCCGGAAAAGGTCATTGCTTCCAATAATACGGCCGCGGAAGATATTACAGGCGCTGTTGCAAATGCAAGCGGCGCGGTGCTGTTTAAAGCGGGCACCGCAAGGAATAACAGCCTGTATATCGGCTTTGACCGCTATCCGGAGGGCTCTCCCATCAGCATATATTTTAATATTGACGGTAAAAAAAGCAATATGCCTGTACTGGAGTGGGAGTATTATTCTGCGGGCGGTAAATGGAAAGAGTTCAAGCTGTCGGATAAGACGAATCATTTTGCCGATCCGGGCATTGTGACCCTGATTATCCCTGAAGACCTTGCGGCAGTTGAATTATACGGAATAAACCGCTACTGGCTGCGAATCATTGACGTGGGGAATGAATACCGGAGCCTGAACCGGTTTCCGGTGGTGAAGGGCATATATATCAACTCTGTTGAAGTCCTTAATGAGGAAACAGTGGAGGAAGAAGTCTTTTTCGTAGAGGAAAAAAAAGCAGGGCTTTTGATACACCTGTCAAGAGAAAATATTCTTGAACTGAAGGTCATGGTAAATGAGCAGGGAATGGATTTAAACACCTCCTCGGAGGAATACGCCGAAGCGGTACAAAAAAACCAGGTGGAAGCAAAGAAGGATACCCGGGGGAATGTCAACGGGATCTGGATATTGTGGCATGAGGTTGATAGCTTTATTACTTCGGGGCCGGAGGACAGGCATTATATTGTAAATAGAATTTCAGGCGAGATCATTTTCGGTGACGGAAAAAAGGGGAAGATACCGCCAAAATGTGAGGATGAGGCGATACGAGTACTGTACAGCATCGGCGGAGGAAAGGAAGGAAACCTTGAAGCGGGCGGTATTGACCGTCTGGCTGATGCCATGAGATTTGTAAGCAGGGTGTATAATCCTGCGGCGACTCACGGGGGAAGCAATTGTGAGGATATTGATACAGCGGTGCAGCGTGGTGCAAATATGCTCAAGCATAATATACGGGCAGTAACGGAAGAGGATTTTGAAGCACTGGCCATGGAAGCGTCAAGAAACATAGCCAAGGTGAAATGCGTTTCCAATATCAGCAGGGAGGGCGGATTTGTACCCGGAAGGGTTACGGTAGCTGTGCTGCTGGACGAATATAACAAGGGCCGGGACCTGTTTCTGGCTCAGAGAGACAATATTTCGAATTTTCTATGCCAAAGAGCCGGCTGCACCATTGCCAACGGAGGATTAACCGTGATAGAGCCTGTTTTTTTAAAGCTTTCTGTCAAGCTGTGGTTCAAGGTGAAGGAAGTAGAAAACATTTATGAAATACAGCGGATATTTAAAGAAAAAATAAACGGATTTATTGATCCGCTGAAGGGTAATTTCAACAATTGCGGCTGGAATATAGGCGAGCTTCCGAACAAGTCCCGGCTTTATTCCTTTATTAAATCACTTGATATTGACGGAAGTGTGGAAAGGTTAATTGTAACAGTGTCAGGTGAGGAGAATGACCGGCAGCTGGAAACAGAGTCCGACGATTTGAAGGAAAATCCATTTTATATGGGAATTAACGGCATTCATGATATAGTCATTACCTTTGAATAAACGGGAAAAGTAACAGGAGGATTGAAATGCTTCCATTACCATTGCTAGATGATGAGAGCTTTGAAGAAATATTTAATGATGCAAAACGGCAGATTCCCGGACTGACAACGGAATGGACCGATTTTAACTACCATGATCCGGGGATTACGATATTGCAGCTTTTTGCCTGGCTCAAGGAAATGCAGCAGTTTTATATTGACGGTATCGGTGATATCCACAGGCTGAAATATCTCAAGCTTTTGAACTACATGCCCGGGAAGGCTGAAAGAGCCCGGGTGGATATTACCCTGCAGGGAGCTGTCAGGGATACTGTCATACCAAAAGGCACCAGGTTCGATGCCCAGGGTGTGATATTCGAGACAGAGAGGCAGTTTTCTTTGCTCGATAACAGCATTGTGTGCCTGCAATTCATGCAGGGCGGGCTATGGACGGATATTTCACACCTGCTTGAGGACAGCTTGTCGGAGTACGTTTTTGGAGACAAACCCGCTATTGGCAATGAGCTTCTGGTAGGCTTCAGAAATCCGCTTCCTCTGAACACGGCACTGCTTTTGCATGTACGGATGCAGGAAAAAAAGGAAATACCCAGAAATGAGACCGGTCCGGAGGGAATGTATCCATTGGCGGAACTGCGGTGGCAATATTGGACGGATGGACGGTGGTCGGATATCAATGAGCTTAGGGATGAAACCTGCAGCTTAATAAAGGACGGCTATATAGAGTTTTCCATACCCGCCTGTATGGAGGCTTCCGCTCAGGGGATGCGCCGGGAGTCTCTTTGCTGGATAAAATGCAGCCTTATCCATTGCTGCTATGATATTGCTCCGAGGGTTGAGAATATATCCATCCATTCAATCAGAGCCGTACAGCAAAATACAGGCAGCGAGATTCTTTATTTTGACGGTACTGGCACGGATATGCAGAGCTATTGCATGGACACCTTTTTATCGCTCACAGGCAGTCATGAGGTTCAGGTGCTTGTAGACGGCGGTTTATGGGAAAAGTGGAATGACTTTGTGATTGAAAAGGGTGAAAACTGGTGGCAGCGTAAATTGACTTTACTGCCCGGTGAGGATAAAAAGCTGCCGACTGCGGCAACACGCAATATAAGAGTTATCTGCACAAGCGGAGAAATGGGTGAGAGAGCGGTCGTTGCCGGCAGCAACGGTTATCCCGGGCAAAAATACGATATCGGCCTCGAAAATGTACTGGAGGAAAGCTTTGAACTGCAAACAGGCATATTCTGTGAAGGCAGGATGTTGTGGCGGGACTGGGTCAAAACGGACGATCTGCTGCTGGAGGATTCTGAAAGCTTCTGCTACGAGCTTGACGCCCGAAATGGGGTGGTTTTGTTCGGAGATGGTGAAAACGGAGCAATTCCCTGTAAGGGGACGGACAATATAAGAATCATTTCCTGCGCGCAATCAAACGGATTAAAGGGAAACATCAAGGATGGGGGAGTAAATACCATACTCGCGGCCGGTCACGAAATAGAGAAAGAGCTTTCGGGAATCACTGCCGTCAACCAAAGATTTGCCGAAGGCGGTAAGGACAGCGAAAGTATTGATGAGGCCCTGCTGCGTTTCAGAAAGGATTTTGGCAAAGCAGCCAGAGCCATTACGGGAGCGGACTTTGAAAATATAGTGAAGGAGACGCCGGGGCTTATGATATGCAAGGCAAGGTCAATACCCGGGTACAGACCGGACAGATACGGCCTGGCGCAGGACAATGCAGGAAACTGCATAACGGTTGCGGTAAAAGCCTTTTCGGATCAAACCGATCAGCCGGGGCTCAATGAAGCGTACAGGCAAAATATTGAAAGCCATCTGGACAAGTACAGGCTTGTAACAACTGAAGTGCATATTGTGCCGCCAAGATATATCGGCATTCGTGTTACTTGTATGATTGAGGTAAAGCCGTATTTCAAAGATATCAAAGGGCAGATGCAGGACTTTTTCAGGCGGGAGCTTGACGGGGTTCAGGGAAAACGGGATTTTGGCCAGAGTATTGAATACGGGGACATATATGGAAAGATGGAATCTCTTGATTGTGTGAAACGGGTAATCTCATTATCCCTTGAGCCGCATGGCGCGGGAGCTGTCAAAAAGTATGGAGGGGATATCCATATACCGCCGGATGGCCTGACTTATATGGAAATGTTTGAGCTTTCGCTGAAAGAATAGCAATGAAACGGCAGGTGATCAACTTGGAGAATGAATTAAAAAGAATGACACTGGCAGGAGATTTCTGGAGACAGGGCTTCCGGGAAAATTTCTCTGTTGATGGCACAGAAGGTATGAAGCTGGAAAACCGTCTGAAAAGGGGCATGTTTTTCAGTAAGGCGCTGGACTTGCTTGAAAACGGCATGACCTATCACAGATTGGCAATTGACGGTATATATCCTCAGGAATCAAATATACAGGTAAGCTTAATGACATCGGATTCCAATTATATAATTCATAAGAACAGGACTGTAGCGGTGGACGACTTTCTTGCAGACAGCGGGATTGGGCTTGAGGAAAAGCTGGTGCTGTTCGGCGGCAAGGAGAGTATTCACTCCGGCAGGAGTCTTGATATCTTCCTCGGAAGGCTGAAAGGAAGGTATTTATGGATATATCTTTCCGCGTTTGATATGAGCGGGGAATGCTTTGAATTTAAAAACCTCCGTGTGGAGTTCCCACAAGAGTCCTTTATGGAATATCTTCCTGAAGTATATCAGAAGAATGGTGACTTTTTAAAACGGTATCTGGGAGTATTCCAGTCCATATTTCTTGATATGGAAAGGAGTATTGACAGATTTCCAATGCTGCTGGATGTGGATACTGCCGGGGGGAAGGCTCTGAATTATCTGGCTTCATGGCTTGGCATGCATAACGAAGGCTCCATACTGAGCAGGGAGCAATTCAGGTTTGCAGTAAAAAATGCGGTAGCTTTAAATAAGGCAAAGGGTACGGTGAAGAGCATCATTGATATGGTAAAGCTTTATACCGGCGAAGAGCCGTATATTGTTGAGTATTTCAAGCTAAGGGAATATGGAAGGGACAATACGGAAAGAGAGAGGCTGTATAATAAGATTTATACCGATAATCCCCATACCTTCTGCATCATTCTGAAAAGTGGCGCTGTATTTGATAAAGGCGGCAAGCTTGAAGAACTTTCACGCCTGCTGGAAAAGGTGCGGCCTGCGCATACGATAGCCAGAATTATTGTTCTCAGCCAAAATATCAGGCTGGACATGCATAGCTACATTGGCATAAATACGAGGCTGGAAAAACCCGGCCCGGCAGTAATCGACGACAATACAAGGCTGGACGCCGGCTTTTATCTGAATGCCTGAGGCTGATGCGCCATACTTTTGCAGCTTGAGAAAGGGTGGTACGCGGATGAGAGAATATGAAAAAAGCTCAAGGGAAAAGTTGCGCTTTCAAAGCAGAATTGAGGAGCTTGACAACCGGGAGAATGAAAAGCAGAGAAAAAGAATGGGTGAGCCTGTCCGCTTTACTGCACCACATGCAGGACTGAAAAAGGAAAACAGGAAGAGCGGGCAGGATGAAGAAAATGGGATTACGCTGATGAAGCTGTCAAATCGCTTCGGACAGCAGGAAATAAAGAGAGGGCCGGACGGAGGGAAGACCTCCTTTACGGCAACCGTGCACTCTCCCGAGGAAGCAGGCGGGCTAAGGGAAGATATGAGGCATTTTGACCGGAATACGGCAAAAAAGCAGAGAAGAACTGCCGATGCAGATTTGTTTCTAGCTGGAGGAGGAAGTGAAAATGCCGCATCGGTGGAGTTTGAGCAAAGCCGGAAGTGGACCGACAGCAGAATGAAGCTGCTGCGGGGTGAAGGCAGGAGCTCTGTTCTGGAGGCGGCCTGTCCCTACGCGGAGGATGCAGGGGAAAGGCAAAGGCTTGCAATAGTAAGGGAGCAACTGGAACAGGCACGGCGTCAGGCTGCCGAAATTCAGAGGGAAGGCCCGGATGGCGGCGGGAACAAGACAGGACGCCTTGAAGAACTGAGAAGGCAGGAAAGTGAGCTGGCGGCAAAGGCGGAAGCCCTGACGCAGATGATTGGAAAGAAGGATTACCTGAAGAGGATCATGCTTCAAAAGTTTATATACGCAACTGAACCGGCAGGTGAAACAGGCTTTTTTGCAAGGATTCGCGGGAATAAGAATTTGAATCCGCTGCAGGAGGAAAGTGAAGGGGAAATTGAGCAGGATATGGATGAACAGCCAGGGGATGCAGCGGAGGATGAGGTTGTTGAATGATAGCTTACGATGATTTTTTTGTTTGCTTGAAGATAGGGAAACCTTATATAAATTGGAACGAACAAATGGGCGAATACATGCTCCTTCTGGACATGGCCTGCCTGGTGGCGCTGGAATACAGGAAAGGAACGGCTGACAGCGCTGCTAAAAATCCTCTGAAGGGATTTGTCGTTACAAATGAGGAAGCGGAAGCGCTGTTTACAGGTGTGATATTGATGCCCGGCAGGGAGGACATTGACATTGCCGAGCAGCGGGTGCTGTTAAAGGCGCTGCGGCATATAGCCAGCAGGGAGGAGGCGTCTTTGAAGGAAGGCGTTTTTCTGCCGCTGGAGCATATTGTAAAGGTATTCGGGCTTTCCAGCTATGAAAAATTCTGTACTGTTATGGGGCTGGCAATTGAGCTGGACAGGAAATATGAGAAGGTATTCGGTTATCTTCATGATAATGTGGCGGAAAAACTGCCGACAATCGGCCTTGCAGCCGATGTATACCGTATGTTTGCCGGAGGGGGGAAGGACCTGGATGTGTTGGTGCCCTCCTCTGCATTTTCAAAATACATACTGGACGGAAAACAGGAAAATGATTCATTGTCACGGCTTTCACGGCCTGTCAGGCTGAATGGTAAAATATATGACTTTCTGACTGGAAAGGGTTTTGAGGATTATTCGGCCCATCCCTGTTTTCGGGTGGAATATCCGGATGAATTGCCTGAGCTGCGCATGGACAGGGAGGCGCAGGAAAGAATACGGTCTGTCTTGGATAACCTGGCAGCTAAATCAAGGAAGGATAAAACCGCACTGTTTATATACGGCCCGCCGGGAGCCGGGAAAAGGCTTCAGGTACGGCACGCCGCAGTACATCTGAACATGCCGCTGGTATGGCTGGATGGCGCGGTGCTGAGGAAGGACTTTAAAAAGCTTGAAGAGCATTTGAAAAATGTATTGAGGAGCAGTATTCTCTATCAGGGCATACTCTGCCTCTATAATTTTGATGCGCTGTCCGCCGATACGGAGGAAGAAGCTTTGGCATATTATGAAGAAGAAATACTGGACAAGCTGGCAGACAATGTAGATGTGCTTTTTGTACTATCCTCGAAGGAGTGGAAGAGAAGCTCGGGCAGCAGTACCTATACCTTTGTGAATTTCAGGCTGGAGCTGCCTGACGATGCAAAAAGACTGGAACTGTGGAGGAAATTGGCCGAAGGGCAAAAGCTTGACGCTGCTGTTGATTTGGCGGAATTGTCCAACAAATTTCATTTTACCACCGGTGTGATTGAGAAAGCGCTTCATGAGGCGGTGTTTGAAGCAGATACCTGCGCGGACGGGATTGTGGACAAGGATATTTTGTACAGGGCTTGCATCCAGCAATCCGCTCATAACATCGAGAAAAAGGCCACAAAGGTAAGGCCGGCCTTTACCTGGGAGGACCTGATACTGCCGGAGGAGCAGAAACGTTTGCTTTTTGACGCCTGCAACCATATCAGGTACAAGCATGTTGTTTTCAATCAATGGGGATTTGATAAAAAGCTGCCCTATGGCAGAGGTCTTGGAATTATATTTTATGGTCCTCCCGGCACAGGAAAGACCATGGGCGCGCAGGTGCTTGCAAATGAACTGAGGCTGGAAATATACAGGATAGACCTGTCTCAGATCGTCAGCAAATATATCGGAGAGACTGAGAAAAACCTCAGGGAAATATTTGATGAGGCTTCCCGTACAAGCGCCATACTGTTCTTTGATGAGGCGGACTCGCTTTTTGGCAAGAGAGCCGAGGTGAAGGATGCGCAGGACAGGTATGCAAATCTGGAGACCTCCTACCTGCTTCAGAAGATGGAGGAATATGAGGGCATAACCATACTGGCCACCAATCTTCTGCAGAATTTCGACGAAGCTTACCGCCGAAGGTTCAAATTCATGATTAATTTTCCAATGCCCGACGTAAAAAACCGCAGGAAGCTGTGGGAAAACATATTCCCGCAAAAGCTTCCCATGGATCCCGAGGTGGATCTGGATTTTCTGGCGAATAAATTTGAGCTTTCCGGCAGTAATATAAAAAACATAGCTGTAGCTGCAAGCTTTCTGGCGGCAGGGGAGGGGAGCCCGTTGAAAATGATGCATTTAATCAAGGCATTGAAGAATGAGATGACAAAAGCCGGGAAAATAATTGTAAAACAGGACCTGGGCGGCTATGGAGATTTGTTTTAATAATGATTTGCGAGGAGGATGGAATTCATGGCGAATTTTTTCAAAAATTTATTTAGCAGTAAATCCGAGAAGAAAGATGATGAAAATAAAGTCGAGGAACTGGCTAAAAACCCCGAGATCCAGAATGTTACACTGAAGCACTTGAAGGAGCTTGCGATTCCTGAAGCAAATGCTTCGCCCGAGCCCCTGACCGAGGAAGAGCTGGAAGAGCATGAGGATACCGGAGGGGAGGAGGGAACAGAGAGCGAACCCTCCGATAGCTTGAAGGTCAAGCCGTATAAGGATGAAGAAGAATTAACGGACGAAGAACTGGAAAAAGAACTGGAAGATGACCAGTCGGAAGAAAGCGAAGATCTTGATGACGGCGGAGAGCCGGAGGATGCTCCGCTTCCGTCACCGGTTAAGAAGCTTGCAAAAAAGATTATCGTTAAGAACAGTGAATTTAAAAAGCTGGATAAGGAACGGGAGAATACGGAAAATACCGGGGATACCGAAAGTCCCGGGGAATCCGGGAATGATGTAAAATCGCCTTCCAAGAAGGAGCAGAAAATGCTTGAGGAGCCGTGGGAGGAGGATAGTGATGACGATTGGCAGGCACTTCAGGCGTCGAAGTATAAAAAGAATGGAAAGCAAAAAGACTTTTATGGATCAACCGCGCTTGATAAAGTGCAGACCGGGATGGATGTAGTCAGCGGAGTCAGTTCCCTTGGTTCCACCGGAATAGGCCTGTTTGATAAAAGCGGTCTTGGAGGGAAAGTGGGGATGTCTGATACTGTTTCGGATTCAATCGACATCGGCGCCCAATCTGTAAGTCTGGGAAGCGACGCACTTTCGCTTGGAAGCAGCGGAATATCTGTCTATAAAAATATACGGGATATGAAAAAAAATGATAAATTTACAACGGATAATACCAGACAAAAGCAGAAGCTTACACTTGCTTCAAATTTACTTGCTTCGGGGAAATCCGTTTTCAGTATGGGCAGTACGATGAGCGACATGGGAGGCTCAATCAGCAGCCTTGCAGGAAATGAAAAAGGCCAGGATACAGGCAAGCAGGTCGCAGGCGGCCTTGGCTCCGTGAAAAATGTGCTGGGAGCCACAAAGGACACGCTTGATCTGGTGAGGGGCTATTCTACCGGCCTTGAAAATATAAACAGTTCAAAACAGATTAAAAAGGCTATGAATGACGGCAAAAGCTCCGAGGAGTTTAAAAAAATGGCAAATGTTGCTTTGGAGGCAAAGACGCTGAATACCACTTCGGCAGGTTTCGATTTTTTCAAATCGGGAACCAGCATGGTTGGAAATGTTACAGGGCTCACAAAGAACATGTCAAAAATGTTTGGAGTAGATTCGTCAAGCGATGTGGGGCAATTTGCCAAATGGACGGGGCTTGTAGGAGCCGGAATAGGCGCTGTAGGTTCGGTGGCAGGATTGTTTAACACTGTAATATTAAAGAATATAATGAAATCAAAACGGAAGAAGAATAATATTGACCAATTTATTAAAACAAATGATCTTAAAAATAAGACCAACAATGTTATTGCAGGGATAAACAGAGGCAAGGGAAAAGCGGTTGACAACGATGCGACGAGAGAGCTTGCCCGGAAAGTTCTGGGATATTCGACGGGTGAAGAGATGTTCAGTGCAATTTTATTGAAATATGCAGCCACCATAAGACATAATGCGGAAAGCGGCGAGGAAAAGGACAAGTACAGGCTGCTGATAGAGCAGCTGGGCTTCAAGCTGCAGCTGGACAATGACCTTCCGTCGGAGGAGGCCATTGCCGGGAAATTATCCGCAGTCAACGGGTGATCGTGTAATATATGGTATGTGATGAATACTTGCACCTGAATGAAGGGAGGAAGATGATGATGAAGGATTGGCAGCAATTTGAGAGAAATACGATAGAAACGCTCGCAGAGGAGATTGGAAAGCTGGAGATGCCATTCAAGCTTTTCGAGCCGGAAGAAAAGATGCCGGTTCAAATACTTGTGACTATCCTGGACGATCTGGGGGAGAAGGAGCAAAGCGTGAAGCTGGAGATTTGCTTTCTGCCCATTGAGGAAGAGCAGCGTAAGGATGCAAGCTTCAATTATATACAGTTTTTTTCCATACTCGGGAATGATATCAGGCAGGAAACAGCAGAAAGCCTTTTGAAGTTTATTAATTATTTAAATACTGTGCTTCCTATTGGAAACATTGCGCTTGGAGAAAATGATAAGATATTATGTATGAAGTATCGGTTTCCTTTATTGCAGAATATGAACAAAGAGCAGGTTATCATGATGATGGATGCTGTGCTCGCAGTATATATTCATACGCTGGACACTTATACGGACGCGATAACCGAAGTGGCTGCCGGGCGGCTGGGAGCGGATGAGGCGATACGGTACTGCATATCGGGAGATAACCGCGGGGAGAGGCAATAGTATGGGTGTGAGAAAGGAACTGGAGAAAAGACTGCTCGACAGGATTGCTCAGGAGCTTGGGGCCCTTGGGTTTTCAACAGAGACCGTCCTGCCGGAAGGAGAACGCAGGGAGGCAGTTTTGCTGATTTCCCCGGAAAATCTGGGAGACAGGGAAGATAAGCTTCAAGTGGAAGCCTCCTTTTTGCCAAGAAAAGAGGAAGAAATAGAGCAATACGGCTACAATGTCCTTCAGCTTTTTTCCTGCCTGAGGGAGAGCCTTTCACCGGGCACCTGCAATGAACTGGCCCGTGCCGTTTTGAGGCTCAATCCCAAAATTCCGGGAGGAGCCCTCGGCATAGATGAAAGGAAAAAAATGCTGTATTATAAAAGCAGCATTATCCTCACTGACAATATGGATGAGCGTGTCGGGTATTCCTTGATTGAGATTCAGCTGGGCATCTTTCTGAATACCCTCGACAGATGTAATGACGTGCTGATGGATATTGCGGATGGGCGCAGAACGGCAGATGAGGCCATCAAAAAAAGGCTGATATGATATTCCGCCGCCTCCATAACGGGGCTATGGTACCTGGATGGCAGCCTGTCCGGGAGTCGCAAAATCTATTACACCGCCATAGGCACACATCAGCTTTGAGGAAGCATTCAGCGCAGGCATATTGCCAATGAGGACTGTTGGTGAGCCGGGAACCCACGGCGCAGGTATCGTGGGCGTACATGGCTGCGGTGTAAGAACGCCCCAGGCTGCCGCGGTTGCAGACGCCACAGCTGGATTTGCCATACTGCTGCACATGCCGAACGGCGGGATATTGGACATGGGCTTGTTATCCATGATTGTTGCGATAGGCTGGGTCGTCATGACTTTTTTTTCGGGCAATACTATAAACGTAGACGGAGCGGCTCCGAAAGTGCATTTCATATTAGCGCCGCCGCAAACACAAATTCCCATAACTAAAAATCCTCCGATTTTTTATATTTAAAATTCAAATGTTTCATCAAAGTGAGATATGCGGCCTTCCACAAGAGTTATTCCTCTGAAACAGGTACTTGTACCGTCCGAAGCGTACAGCTCAATCTCCTGTATGGATGCTCCTCCTTCAGAATCCGGAACGACCGGGATGAGTACGCGGCCTGATGCGTCTGTTTCAGACGCAAATACACGTTTGGCCGGAAGGGCTTGAGATAAAGCTATTTCCGGTTTTTCTCCGATTTCATAGGAGGTGTTGTCAAGGCGGCGAAGTACCTTAAAAACAAAGGGCGCGTCTGATTTGTTGTCTGAAGCTATTGCAAAGGTAAGTCCTGTATAATCAAGGCCTGTTGGGTTTGTAAGGGAAATCCGGCAAGTCTGTCCCATTGTTTGAAGAGCTTTAAACTTGACTGTGTCATTCCGGTAAGGAGCATGAAGCTCAACGGCAAGTCCTTTGACGCCATTTCCATTGTGGCCGGTAAAGCATGCACTGTATGCGGTGTCGCCGTTCTTCAGCGGATAATTTACTCCCGGCTTGAGCCGTACGGTCATAACAGGATTTTTTTTATCCGGACAGGAAAGGTCTGAAACAGTAAAATCACAATAGCAGGGCGAGCAAATGGTTATCTTCTTATTTTGCAAATCAACAAGATCTGTTAAAACGAAAAGGCCTTCAGGCTTTCTGACGGGTGAAAGCCTCTTTCCATCTGCAAAGAAGAAAAATGTCGGTTCTTTTAGCAGCTTTCCCGTGAAGTCGTCTATAAGCCGGAAAGCCACATTGACAGTATGCAGTGTTTTAGTCTGAGATACCATGACGCGGCTCCTTTCCATCAAGCTTCACTTTTATGCTTGTAACACGTTCAGGCTGCGAAATCCGGGTAGAATCGATAAGGATTGGAGCGGCCTTATAATAAAGAGCAAGCTTGGAGGTGCTTCCGGAACCTGAATTGCTCCATATCCTGCTCTTGTCCTCATAGGTCAGGAAGTGAGGCGACAGGGAGATAGCTTCATCAGAGGTTTCTGCGCCGGGCTGTATGTCGGAAATCTCAAATACAGAATTATCATGCAGCACCTGCATTACCCTGCATAAAATACGCTGTTCGACAATGGATTTTGACGCGATATTCGTAGTTGTGTTTACGGTAAACATATAAAAAAGGGTTACAGGCATGGGAGGAAACCGCTGTTGCTTTTCACCGATATTTACCATTTCATTCTGGGGATAATATCCGTCGGTTTGAATATCGTACAGGTGGATGCCAAGAAGGTACTCTCCCTTTTCAAAGGGAGGGCACAAAAGTATAGATTCCGGATTTTGAACCAATTCCGGGCACAAATTGTCTCGCATCAGCTTGACGATTTCATTGCCGAAATCTGCAATTATTGAATAATCAGCCATAAACCCACATCACCTTTCAAATTAACATGTATTATTTCATCAACCCGGCGGCCACCTTGTCCAATTTCTTCGGATAGATCAGCGGCTTTCCGCTCAACCCGGCCCGAATCCATGAAGAATTCAAGGCGTCAGCTGTAAAGGAAAGCGGAACGTAGAGCTTGCTGCTGGAGAAATGAGTACTTAAGGGCATACTTGTAAGCTTTTTGTCAATCGTGACACTGGAACTGTTTTTTGAAAAAATGATAGCAGACCGGCCGCTTGTAACAGAAGCAGTGCCGCTGCTCTGCTGCCATACATAACGTCGGCCCGAAATAGCGGCCAGTTCTTTGAGGTTTGCATAACCTTGTCCATTAAGTATTTTGTAATCATCTACGGTATAATCACTGCCTAGAGCCTTCAGCTGTGCCAAAGCATCCTCCTGCAGCGTTTTGATAAAATCTCCAAGCGCCGAAAACTCAGGGGTTTCTCCCAGCTTGTCAAGAAGCAGGGCTTTTAAAAGCTGGCCGTCGGCAGTATCGGAATCAATGCCTGATTGTAAAATAAGGCTGTCCAGCTTTTCCAGCAATGCATCCTGTAAAGCATCCGTGTCAGCTTCAATTTGTGAATCCTCATTGGATACTATCCCCAAAAGTGAATTGAAAAGCGTTTCGATTTTTGTCAGCTTGCCGGCATCCGTTGTTTTTCCCTTTGTTTCCGCATCCTCCAGTTTGCTTTGTACCTTAGGCAGTATTTTATTTAATAAAGAAAGAGAATTGGCTGGAATGGGCTTCGAAGCATTGAGCATATCGGATATTTCCTGCATTTTGGAGAGGGCGGAGGTAAAATCACTTTGACTGAGATATTCCTCCAATTCAGTAAACAAGTCGCTTACAGCGGCATTGTTGACAGCGGTAAGCCCATCTGTGGCGGAGTCCTGAATATCAAGCGCCGCGTTTATGGTGGAAAGCTGGTTAAGCAGGTCGCTGGCAGCGGCACTGTCTCCTTTATTCAAGGCATCTTCCAGTTTTGCTTCCAGCGCTGCTTTTTGTTCAAACAGCTTGCTTTGTTCTGCAGCCGCATTTTCGTAAATGTCGGCCTTTTTGGCAGCGAGTTCGTCTATTTCGGCTTTTATGGACTGAGCTCCGCTGAGGTTGCGCTCGTCAAGCGCGGAAAGATAATCCTGGGTAAGCTCCGAAATCTGGCTTTCCAAAGAAGAGAGGCTGTCGGAGAGTGTTGTATCCATTTGCTGCTGCTGAAGAAGGGCAAGCTCTGCGTTCAACCAGTCGATAAGCTGCTTGAGGACATCAACAGTATCATCCCGGGCATCATCCACGGGCACCTTTGAAAGTGCGTCAAGGCAGCTTTTGAGAACTGGAGAAAGGACGGTTTCCAATTGAAGGGCGTCCGATTCCCGATCCTTTATATAACCGATGATGGATTCGATGTCGGAAACCTGGGATGAAAGACCGGACACATGCTTTTTTTTCAGAGAATCCAGTATAATGGCCGACTCTCCGGTTTTTTTCGCCTGGGTGTATTCTGAAGAAATGCCGCCGGTACATGCGGCACACAGCTCTTTGGTCAGATCAGACAGCAGAGGCTTGAGTATTGAAAGCTCAAGAGGAATATCCAGCTTCAGGCCGCCAAGGATATTTTTTACCGACATGCATTTTTCAAGGCTTGAATCAGCCTTGTCGTAACTTGCCGCGATAGCTGAGGCGATCACTGCCTCTTCATATCCCGCCTTTGCCTTATTTAACGCTCCCGTGCCCTGGGAGCCGGACTGGCTGCCTTCCAGCTCCACAATCTTTTTGTTGACGGCGTCAAGACAGGTATAATAGGCAGCGGAAAGATCTGCTGCGGGTTTCGTCTTGTTATCGGCGTCAACAATTTTTGTTTCAACAAAGCTGATTTCTGTATTCAGCCTTGAAAGGACTTCTTTATAACACAGCAGTGTTTTTCCAGTATTCATGCTGCCTTTCAGGTCCACAACTGCATTTACCCAATCATCGCGCGTCTTTTTTTCCTTGAGATAATTTATATATTTTTCAAGAGCATCCATTTTGTCTATAACGGCTTTGCTTTCCTCCGAGCTGAAGGGAGTTATAATAATGCGTTCTATGGATTGCAGCTTCTGATTGTTTTCCCCGGTATTTTCATTTTTTATCGTTTCAATAAGCATATTCCTTCGGGTTTTGAGCTCCGCAAGTTCAGGAAGAGTTGAAAAATCCGAAGGGTCATTTATTTTGTGGATATCGACAATCATGCCGGTGGCGAGGTCTATTGTTTTACCGTCTTCCCTGGTCCAGTGTGTCAGTATCAAAGCATCGATTACCGTGTTTGCAACCGGCTTGCCCTCACTGGTTATATCTGAAAAGCCGGAGGCGCCGGAGATATCGTACCATGTCCCGTTGGAAAATTCGGACTTGTAATATGTTTTTGCCTGCAGGCTGCTGGTCGCACTGGCTGTGGCAACTGCCAGAAGCTCGGAGTTAAGAGCCTTGATGTGAATAAGATGCGTGCCGATGATAAGAGTACCTGAGGGAATATCCGCCGCGCCCGGTCGCAGCTGTGCGCCGTATGAAACAGCGGGCGCAAATAAAAACAGGCTGGTGGCCATGCTCAATATAAGAATAAAGGTCAGGAATTTTTTCAGGTATGTATTTTTCATTGCTGTTACCTCATTTCATTTTTATGACTTGCACATTCATATCATTTAAAATCAATGCATCTCCCAGCGAATTGCCGTCTGTGTCGAACAGCTTGAGCGTCAGATTTTCCATTGAGGAAAAGGTGATGGATAAATGGGAAACCGGCGTAGCGGCGGGAAATCTTGCATTGCCGATTTTGTCCCCGGAGGCTGTTGTCAACTCATAAAAACCTACATTCCATTTTTTATCAAAATCCAATGTAAGCTGGGAAGTGTAGTTGTCATTGTTTTTTACCAAAATCCAATTGCCCATCAGCGTGCCTGAAGCCGGAAGATCATTTGAAGCTGTCACGGTACCAGGACTGACAGGCTTGAGGTCAAGAGTGCCGGTATAATTGGCAGCATCAATTTCAGCGGTATATGTCAGTGTACTTTCCTTATACAGCTTGACAATGAGCTTTGTTGTGCCCTCGTATACGAGAGGCAAATGGGTGATCACACTGCTTATGGCGGTACGTGCTCCAATAAGGCTGCCGTCCTCGGTACACAGTTCATAATGGGTTGCTGCAATTTCGCTGTCTTCCGGTATGGAAATACCAAAAACAAATTTGTACTCGTTTATCAGGGTATTCATATACCACATGGGCTTTTCGGCATCCGCATCGGATGAAAGCCAGGAAAGGCCTGAATCATATTTACCGGCGGGAGCCAGTGAAACTCCCGACAACAGCTTTGTTACCGCGCCTGACGTGGTGAAATCAAAGCTTGCCAGAGCTTTGTTATAAGCGATCAGGGAAGACAGCATTGCGTTTTCAAAAGACAGGATATCGTTTTTGGCGCTTTCCACATCCATAAACGAAGCGTTTCCTGTAAGATTCAGCTCTTTTAGCTGGTTATACCGGAGCTTTGCATTGTCAATTCCGCTTAATGAATCTTCATAAGCGCTCCATAACTCCAGCAGGCTGTTAAAACTGTCTTCTACCTGAGCGGTCAGATCCTTGCGGGCCTCTTCCTCTTCCTTCACTGCTTCCGCTCTGTCCATAAGCGACACGTAAAGTGCGTACTTCTGATCCTCAAAGTAGCGTATACCGCTGTATTCGCTGCGGAACCATTCCTTTGGAATATTGATTGTAATAAATAATATCCGTATGGAATAATAGCCGGTATAAGGTTCTTCAATGCTTTCCAGAGCGGCATCATACTTTTCCTGAAAGGTAAGAAAATCAATAGGGCCATTTTTGGCTATTTCACTTTCAATTTCACTTACCTTGGCTCCCCAGCGGCTGTTGTATATATTGCGCAGTGTTGTAACCTCTGTATCCAGGGTTTTGCGGGTCAATTCGGCCTGATAGACCTTATAGTCATTTTTTAAAGCATAATCGGTTATTTCAGTTAATTGCTTTCTTTCCAGTGTGAGTTTGGAAAAGTCCTTACTGAAGGTGTAGCCATTGGACACATCTACGTTTATTATCTTTGAAAGCTTCTTTTTATTATTTTCAAAACGAAGCAAATTGCTTTGGTAATTCTTTTCCAGAGTCGGAATGCTGTTTTTTATTTCTTCAACGTCATCTTTGCTTGCCTTCCCAAGGATATAATCACTGCTGAGGCGAAGATAAGTGCTTTTCGCCGTGGCAAGGCGGCTTTCCTGCAAGGTGCAGTTTTCCATAATCTCAACAACATTAAAATAAGCCGTTTTAGCTGACATGACGGCATTATACCTGGAGTATTCCAGCTTCCTGTTAAGAGCGTCAAGCTCCGCCTGTATTTTAGGCACCTTCATTACAAGCTCCAGCTCTTTTGGAAGGGCGTGCTCTGTAGGAAATTTGATATCAAAAAGAAGAGAAAACTGTATGGTGCTTTCTTTCCACCGGATATCCTTTATTGCCTGTATAGCCTGTTTCAGCTCTATGTTTTTCAGCTTGATTTCACTTTTCGTTTTTCGTATGGCATAGTTAGTATTGACCGAGGAGCTGACAGCCTGGTTCAGGGTAAGCACCTGAGGATATGCGGCGGCTTTGCATATATTGCCGGGAAGAACAATCGCAAGCGCAAGCACAAGCAAAAATAGCAGAAACCTTTGTTTCATCATATATCCCACCTGTAGTACAGGAATTTGCCTCCCTTTTTATCAAAAAACAGGGTCAAGGCAAAACCCTGATATTCATAACATGCCAGATACAGCTGTAAATCTTCATCAGCAGCAGTGGAAATCGAGACATCCTCGTCGGCAGTTTCGGAAATTGAGGCATCCTCGTCAGCAGCAGTGGAAATCGAGGCATCCTCATCAGCAGTTTCGGAAAATGATGCATCCTCGTCAGCTGCAGTGGAAATTGAGGCATCCTCCTCTGAAGTTTCGGTATATAATGTATCCGCCTCTGTAAGAACACCTTGCTTTGAGAGGGATTCAAGGGCAATCAGATCCTCGCTGAGAGGATAGCTGCAGCCTTCATATATCGGAACGCCCAGCAGGGACTCAAGACCGGAAGATGCTTTTGAGTCCGCAAGTCCTGCCGGCATGGTATTGTCATAAACCATTACCGAGCTTACCGTAGACTCCGTCAGTTCTTCCGTTTCAGCTTCATTACTTAACAGGGCTATTTTCATCTCACTATAAGTCAGGCTTGCTGATGTATTCCCGGAGTATGCCACGACAGGCGAATCGGGAAAATAATTGCCCAGCTCTGAGGTGGGAAGGGAAAGAAAGTATACATAATCGGGAAGGCCTTTAAGGAACTGACCGGTGAATTTGCTTCTGCCTATAGAGGAATAAAGTGTTCCCTTGCCTTCATACAGGCCGTTCACGAAACTGCCGCTATAAACCATGCGCGAGGTGGCAGCATCATAAAGAGTCCCTTCTCCTGAAAAGACGTTGTCTACGAAAGCGCCTGTGTACAAAACAGAGCCGCTTTCATTGTACAAAACTCCGGCGCCATTATAAAGGCCTGCTTCAAACATGCCTTCATACCTGGTTTTCCCTGAGGGATAATAAAGCTTGCCGTTGCCGTTGTATTCATTATTCGCAAAACCACCCGAATAGAGTAGTGAGCCATGGGTATCATAAAGCTCTCCGCTGCCGCTGTATTCATTATTGACAAAATCACCCGAATAAAGCAGTAAGCCATCGAAATCATAAAGCTTGCCCTTGCCGGTACAGAGGCCTTTTTCAACGGCGCCCTCATAAACAAGTTTTTTGCCGGCTGAAAGGATTCTTGTCGTACCGCTGAAGGCTTCCAGGTCAGGGTCGTTGTAAACGTACTCATATACCCTGGCCACTTCTGTTGATTGGTTGGAAACCGTTGTGCTAAAAAACTGAAAATAAATCACAGGAGCGAGACAAATCAACAAAACCAGCAATATTACCAGCTTTTTATATATTCCCAGCCTTCCGGCATAGAAATAATCGGTGGCTTTTTGCGGACGCAGCACAAACAAGCCTCTCAAGCCTGAAGAAATCCTTAGCAGCACTTTGGTCAACAGCAGCTTTAGATTTGTTTTTTGCTTCAGCGTATAGACATATTTATAGATCGGAAGAAAAAGAGTTCGCTTTGCACGTTCAACAACATATATAAATGGATTTTCCTTCATATGCCGCAGCGCCTTTCATCGTTTTATAGGTATTTAGTGAGAGCCAGTTCGGGAACTGCTTCATCCGACTGCCTGCAGAGTACATCGCATTTGAACAGAAACCATCTGGCTACCGTATCCTTCGGATTTATTCGGATAACCTGGGCAAACAAATTCCGTGCTTTGTAAAAATTTTGCTGCAAATATTCGAGAATTGCTGTTTTAAATATTTCAAGAGTCTGTTTTTTGCCAATCAGCACATTGGGCTCGTCGCCGTCAAAAAACTCATATAACCCGATTTGTGTCCGGCCATCACTGTCAAGCATGTAGCCAATATAGCGATGATTGTATTCGCCAGGCCCGGAAAGCCCGTCATATGCATTTTGCGTTACAAGAATGGAGCACATAAGCTGGTGCTGCAAGTTGTCAAGGGAATAGATCACATCACTGTTTTCTGCTACTACAGCAGAAGAATACCTGTTTTCTTCACCGACTATTCCATAAATGCAGGAGGTAGTGTGTATGTAGAAGCCTGCGTCCACCACCTGCCAGCTTTTTGAGGATATTGAGCCGCTTTTTGCAGAAAGCTCGGATCTTATGCAAATGGCGGATTGAAGAGCATTTTCGGGATTGTTTTGAAACAGGACTGTCAGCCTGTCTGCGTTATAGGATTGCACAATACCGGAATAATTGCTGGAATTACTGCTGATTATTTTATAAATCCGGTTGATAAATTTGAAAGTAGTCTCAGGAGATAAATCGGAAGTGGTTTTTTCGAAATTCCTGATGAAAGCATTCATTATTGTCATTTTAGTGCTTACCTGATCGCCAAGCTTGATATCAAGGATTGAATTTTTGTTAAGCAGTAAATAGGTGTCCGGAGGGACAAGCTTGCTATAGGCCTGATTTAGATTTGTGAGCTTGCCGAACTGGATGCTTAGCTCGGACGACAGTTTGTTGAATACGCGGCTGATATCGGCAACCTCGTCATTTGCCTTTATTTTTGCCAATGCGCCATAATTGCCATTGTAAACGGATACTACAGCTTCTTTTAACAATGCAAGGGGATGAAGCAGCAGCTTCAGTGCGATGAAAAAAGCAAGTAAAACGGCAAGGGAGACTGCGGCGCCTGACAGGAGCATTAAACGGGAAAGGCTGAGTATGGAGGACTCAAGATCCTTTGAATTGATTCCCGTTTCGAGCATGCCTGAAATATCACCGGCAGAATTAAATATCGGGTAAATGGATACGGTCCATATACCCTGTATATCCTGAATTGTACCCGTAACCAGGTTCTTTTTGTCCAAAGCGGTATGGTAAAGGCTCATAGACTGCTGGGAGTAAAGGCTGTCAAGCGGAACAAAGCAAGGCATGTCGGCAGAGACGGCAGTATATATCCGGCCTTTTTCCACTTTCATGAGTACGCAGTACAAGCCTGAATAATCTGTACTGGCAGGAAGAAATTCACTGTAATCCGACACACTTGAAATAGAGCGGAGTAATTTGTCATATGCGGGAAGCAGCATATCCTGAGGCTTGTTAATCTGGGAAAGCAGGTCGGTGTCAACATTCTGGGCGACAAAGCTCCCTACATTTTTAACAAGTCCTGTCCTTTCTGCTGTGATCGACTTGTCAAATATGTGGATTGCAACCTCTGAAAATAGGAGCAAAGCCAATATTACAATTGGAAGCACAAAGGTAACCAGCTTCATCAGCAGAGTCGGTCTGCGGCGGTATACAAAACGGAATAACAGTATCAGCCCTAAAACCGGAAGCAGGAAGGCCAGTGCTGACAGCATCGTTTTCACGGTATTGAAAAGCAAAACATTTGAAGAAAGTTTGAGATTGCGCAATTCTCCTGTCGCATCAGGCATATCTGATTTAAGGGAGGAAAGGATGCTGCCGCTATCAATGTCCATAACTATAGAATCACTGCTGAAGATTTCATTGAAATGAAGCCTGTTTTCATTATCAATGCGAAGGCTCATTGGAAAGCTGCGGCCCGAATATTCCTTTGAAGGAAACAGGAGCCTTGAGGAGCCATGGGAATCTATATGGAAGATTTTAGAATCTGCCGTCTGTACAAGTAAAAAATCCTTTCCGCATAAAGCGGTATTAACAATTGAGTTCTCGGACAATTGGTATTTCAAGAGAATCTCCGGATCGGCATGGATATCTTTTGAGGCTTTGCCGATCTCCAGACGGTAAAAAACAACCGTCTTCATATCCTCACCTACCGAAGTAAAATAAAGATAATCTCCGCACGGATAAATATACTGTATATATTGGTTGGCGGAGGGGTCCCGGGATTCCAGACCAAGCTCCAGCAGCGTTTCAGGGTGGGCTTCGTTTGAAGCGGTATCGAAATAGACAATACTGCTTGAAATAAATCGGTTGGACCGGTTATTCAGTATATTCTTTACCGAATACACGCGGTTCGCAGCTTCATCCACAAAGATATCTCCGAAAAGAAGCATCGTATCAGCCGTATTCCTGCGGGCAGAATAATAACAATCAATAACATTACTGCTGTTTACGCGCATGAAGTTAATCCTGGTACTGGTGTTTTCGAGCATATAGAAGAGGCCTCTTGAATCGACGGCACTACTGCCGGAAGATTCTGAAATATCAGGAACTGCGGATATATTATAGATATAGGATGCGGTAAAAGTTAGCAACAGCATAACAATAATTAAAATTATCCTAATCCGTTTCATCAATAATCTCCTGTTTGTCGGTATCTTCCGGAAGATTCACAGATCCGATTTTTTCCAGCCCCTTATACGCAGGCTTTACTTCAGACGAACTCAGTGCGGATACAGCCGACCTGCTCCGCAATTCAGAGATGCTGTACAGTACGGATGCGCCTATAAGCAAGACCAGAATACCTGTCTTAACTGCTGAGAGAATGTATTTTTTTTTGTTGGAATAAGTCCGCTTTATTTTATCCGGCAGGCTTGTATTTATCTCCGCGTCTGGAGAAATTCTTTTCAAATCCGCGTAAATAGCCCCAAAGCTTGCAAAGGATTTTCGTTGAACCTTCACTCTGAAAAGTTCTGCTTCATGTGAAATGCTATTTTTACTATTTGTGAGAATCCTTAATAAAATTTCAGCGGCTTTATTAATAATGTACTGCATATCAAGTTCGTCCGGCAGAAGCTGGAAATCCAGAAAAAAGTTGAAATAAACCCGGCCGTCCCGTCTCAGATTCAGGTTGTATTCCTCCAGCAGGAAAAAAAGTATTTCTACGGGAAGAGGAGTTGATATAAGCTCTGCAAGAAGATTTTTAGCAATATTCAGCCTGTCGGAAAAGTGCCTGCAATAAAGCGGCTGATAATAGAAAAGCCTGTTTTCCTTGTTGTAGGGAAATATCAGCGCAAGCTGGGAGTCAACGGTGGTCAGCTCGAAAAAATCATTCATGGAAAAACCGGAAAAATTCCCGGAGAACACCTTTAAAAGCCGGGTGTGCAAAGCACGGTCCTTCAGCCTGACTACAGTATAAAAGCCTGAGTCGTCCCTTGTCATGCTCCTGCACACAAGGACTTCGTTCGTCTCATTACTTAAAACTGTGCGGATTTCTTCATAGCTTTTAACCGGAGTTTGTATCATTAATTGGCTCCTTTCTCTTTAACGACGACAAATGCCGATGCTTTCAGAGAAGGATTGGAAATGCTTTGTACATTCACCTCATATACCCCCTCTTTGTTTGGGGCTGTGTATATGCCATTTGGTTCTACCGTTCCGCCATTGTCTTCTACAACACTCCAAATGCAGGGCGTTTCATCGGTATTGCAGAAAATTGCCTTAAAATATGCCGTTTCCCGCGGAGCAATAACAATTGTATCCGGTTTGACAAACAGGCAGATGTCCTGACGTGATTCAGATATGCCCATTGCCGGCGCCGGTGTTTTAAAGGCATGCCACTTGATCTTCACATAAAGGGAGGTTGTTGTTTCAAGGAGCTTCACTCCAACCACAAACGTACCTCGTTCCTCATAATTCAGGGCGCATAGTTCATAAGCGGGGAGATGGGCGTCATAATCCGAGCCCTTAAAAATATCCGGATTTCCATAAGCGGTAAAATTGCCGCGGGACAGCTTTTCGTTGACAGAAGCAGCTTCAATTCCCAGAACAATAGTGACGACTCCTTTCCCCAGTCCGTGCATGATTTCGTCCGAATAGAATTTCTGCCTGGGGTGTGGGTTGAAGCCAAGGGGAATTTCGATGATACCTGATGAACTGCCAGGCTCTTTCGACTGAGAAAAATCGGCGGTGCTTTTTTGTGTTCCGGAATCAGCTGATATACCCTGGGATGGACCGGTTCTATCCAGCGGAGGGAAGAAGGCGCTTAGCTGATTATCCAGGCGCAAAAGCTGGGGATTATAGATATATTGATTAAAGGGCATTGATTTTAAAGCTTCAATGATATAGGTGGTGCTTGAACGGAAGATTTCAATACGTGAGAGGTAAATGGGCGAATGATATCTGCTGCCGGAAATTTCGTCCGCCGAAATGGAGAAATATTTCCCTTCTATCATCTCGGGCAACTCTGCCTGCACGACATTGATCTCAAAATTGATTGCCTCTTTCACGGAAGATATGCTTTTTTGAGAGGTGAATTTAATACTCTGCGGGAGTATGGACATGCCGGCCTCTGCCCTGACACTGCCCGGCGGTATCACAGTATAGGTAAGAGTATGCTTGTCACTCATTTCTGCCGGCGTATCATTAAAGCAGACATGAATGACACCGGAACCATCGGCTGTGTTAAAATAGGGTGTATCAATAATATATTCAAAGGACAAATCTGAAGCGGTTATATGCTTTTCAATGTCTACAGTGATATTGAAGGGCCTTGAAGCTGAGACGGTACGGGGGACACTCTGGGTGACAGTGATATCCCTGTTGGAGAATATGACTTTTCGCGAGATGAATTCATTTATTAAAGAGTATGGTTCCGTGTCCGGCTCCTTGTCGGTAACAAACAAGCGGAAGGATTCCTTTACACGGTTAAATTCCGAGGTGCTTTTAGCAGTATCACCCAGGGTATGGGCAATAGAATAAACCGGATCGTGTAATTCTTCATTGTATTCTATGCAAAGATATAAAACACTGCCTGACGTGTTCTCATAACCGTCTATGCCGGACAGCTTGCGAAGGACTGATTCATTTACGACAATTTCCCTGCCGGTACTGTCAATTGCCGCACCTGCTTCTATCATAACGGAGCTGTCATCAACGCCGTATGTATTCAGGCCGCATATTACACCGCTGCCAAAAAGGGATTTGCTGAGGAATCTTCTCTTGTCATTCATGTACTTTTGTTCCAGCTCAAAATCTGCAACAGTAAGAAGCTTGCCATAAAAAAATTTATTTCTCTCAAAAGGCTGGTAGTTTAAATTTTTCAAATATATCATACCTTTCATACTGATTTTTGTTTTGCATAATTCGTCATAAGTTGTATGTTCCACCGGTGCGAACGCAAATGCAAAAAATAGATAAACAGCGTGTATAATAAGAAAATTTGCTGTACTTATTATAGATCATGCGGAGAATGAGAAATATGAAAAAAGGATGAATTGTGGATTTGAAAGGATAAGAAGTATATGGATAATGACGAAATGTGACCGAAAAAGGGAATGCTTTGTATTATAACTTGTCTATTATGCGATTGTCGAATTGAATCATGCTGCCCGATTGTGGCGCTTATATTTCCCAATCGGGCAGATATTTCTTCGTGCTTTCCAGCATTTCATCAAACAGCTTCCTCGCAGATGTCAAATCCAGGGTAACCAGCGGGTCATTGATAAATGCGCTGAAGGCCATTTCCTTATCCCGGTTCAATGCAGCGTGCAGAATGGTTTCCTGACTCAGCACCTGTCTCATGACAAGGCTTTGAACTGCATTGGGCAGCTTGCCCGATACTACCGGAGACAGACTGTCTCTTGAAAATACGGAGTTTGTTTCCACCACACAGCCCAAAGGCACATCCTCCATCTGACCCCTGTTCGGTGCATTTACATTTGTGATGAGATCCCCAAGACCCAGCAAGGCTTTTATCTGGCGGATACCTTCCTCGCCTGATTTCTTCAGGGCGACTTCTTCTTCACCGCTGACCAGCCGTTTGCTCTTTTCCTTTAATTCCAACTGCCTTTCTTTTCTCCAACTGACAGGAGTCAGGCTGAATTTCCAGGATTTTATCGTTTCCGGATCTTTCAGATACCAGGGTGGCAGGAATTCTGCCAAATGTCTGTCACCTGCAGCCGCTGCAATGCCATAGCGCTTGAACAGGTCGAATTTGACCCTGTTGGCGGAGGAAAAAAAGCTGTTCATCCAATGCTCCTTTTCTGCATCTTCAAAACCGCTCTCATAATATTTGTCCGCAAATTCGCCGTATAGGGACAGAAGGTCCATTCCCTTGTAGGAAGCTCTGTCTATCCATGTAAAATGATTGATACCAAGCACGTTCACCTTGATTTCATCTCTCTGGGCGCCCTCGATATCCTTCATATCCTTGAGCATTTTTATAAAGAGGTCCTGCGTACCAAATACTTCATGGCAGCAGCCAAAGGCTTTGACCTGCGGGAACACTTCATACAAGGTGCGTGTGCAGAGTGTCATCGGGTTCGTATAGTTGATGATCCATGCCTTCGGGCAATAATCCCTGATTCCCAGCGCGATGGTTTCAAACATCGGTATTGTCCTGAGCGCCCTTACAAGTCCTCCGGGACCTGCGGTATCACCAACGGACTGATAGATGCCATATTTCTCCGGGGCATGAACGTCGGACTCCATTTCATCGAAGGTGCCCGGCAATATGGATATGATGACCAGATCGGCATCTGTCAGGGCTGCTTTGAGCGTATGTACCGCTTTGTATTTCCATTTGCTTTTTGCGTCGGAATGAGAGGATATTCTGTTACCGATGATTTCGTTACTTTTTGCAGCGTCAAAATCCAGGTCGTACAGGGTAACCTTGCCGGACAACTGCTCCTCTATCGCCAGATCGCCCATGAGGTTCCAGGCCCAGCCTCTGGATCCGCCGCCGATATAGGCCAGTTTCAGATCTTCTATCGTATTTTCGTTATACTTCACTGGTATGCTCATCTCCTGTTATGCAGAGTTATCTGATTTATATAAGAAGCACATATCTATAATACAGCAAACGTATGCGAAAATCAGCACATTATTTGCCCTTTTTACCGGATGCGAAACAGGTATTTTATATGTTATAATTTATTAAGCAGGGCAGGCAAATGTACTATGTAGAAGTCAGTGATTTCAAGAACGGCTTTCTGCACATTGGATACGAGGAGGATGACTTATGAATCATATGAAATTGACGGTACAGGATTACACGATGAGCATATCTAAAATAGTACTGGGTACCGATTACTTTGGCACTACAGTTCCTGAGAAAACAGCGTTTAAACTGCTGGACATTTTTGCCGATACCGGGGGGAACTGCATAGACACAGCCCGTATGTACGCTTCATGGCTGCCGGATGGCAACGGGGCCAGTGAGAAAACAATAGGGAAATGGTTGAAAAACAGAGGAAACCGGAATAAGATGGTCATTTCGACAAAGGGAGGGCATCCTGCTCTGGATCAGATGGATCGTGGCAGGCTTTCCATGAAGGAAATTGAAAGCGACCTGGATGAGAGTCTGAGAGCACTTTGTGTAGATCACGTTGACTTCTACTGGTTACATAGGGACGATGTTACACGTCCTGTGGAAGACATTATGGAAACCTTGACAACATTGATTGCCAAAGGGAAGGTGCGAGCCGTGGGCTGTTCCAATTGGAAGACAGAACGGACGGAAGAGGCCAATGATGTAGCTTTGGCTAATGGATTGGCATCGTTTTCGGCTGCCCAAATCCAATGGAGCCTTGCGACATCAACACCTGAGGCGCATGATGACCCTACCATTGTCTGCATGGATGGGCATGAATATGCCTGGTATCTGAAGGAAAGCTTCCCGGTGTTTGCATACTCTTCCCAGGCAAAAGGCTTCTTTGCACGCGCCGCGGCTCTGGGCCTGGATGCGATCAACAAGAAGGCGTATACGCGGTTTTGTACTCCGGAGAACATTGCGCGGCTGGATCGGGTAAAGGAGTACGCTCTTCAGACGGGTTTAACGCCATCCGCAGTTGCGCTTGGGTTTATTTTGTGCAATCAGGTTCCTGCGGCAGCGATCGTAGGCTGCAAAAACGAGGAACAGCTTGCCGACTCCCTGACAGCTGCGGAGGTTGAGCTGCCGCGGGATGTGGTAAATTGGCTATACAATGGGTAATCTGGTCAATAATGAAAATTGCAGGTACATCGAGCCCCCGCCTTGCAGGTGAGTGACACATTATATTCAAGTGGAATTGCTCCAATTGATGCTGAAAGGAATGTTACGGGAGAAAATAACATTGAAGTTTTATTAAATATAACAAAATATTCTTGTGTAGACGTTAAAATAACAGAACATCAGGAGGCGAATTTAGCCACCTGATGTTTGAAGAGAAATCCGGTTAAATTTTAATAGGTGATGTCATATTCCCAGTTCGCTTAAATGTCTGCCCAGATGCTTTTGAAGAGCATTGTAATATTCTGATTCGTACTTGTTCAGCAGGGCATAGATATCGTCTCTGAAGGTGCTTGTTCCGTCGGCATTTTTCGCAAGCAGAATCAACCCGTAAGTGATGTGCAGGACCTGCCTTGCGTCATTCATATCCATTAGTCCGGGCAGCTCCTTATCTGTGAGCTTTTCCAGAGCAGGGATATTCTCGGGTTTTGCACTGATATGATAGTACTTTTTCGCTTCATTCAGATGCTCAACGGCAAATGTATGCATTTTTCTATACAGGGCCGGGTCTTTAACGGCAATGACCCTGACAGCTTCCAGCCAGTTAGTGCCTGCGGTTTTCAGGTGATATTCCCCTTTTGTCCTGTCTCCGATAACAGGGAATACGCTGAATTTATCGCTTCCTGAATGGATACTCAATTTATAACCCAGCTTTTGGGCAATAATAGTGTGCACCTCAAACTCTTTTGTAAATAATGCGATATCACCGATATAGTCGATTCCCTTTTGGAACTCGCCGCAGAACCTGGGCGCGAGGCTGGTGATGCGCACCCCTGCATTTAGCAGTTCTGCCGCTACAAAGTAATGAGATTGCGGTGTAGTCGACGTAAGCGTTTCATCAATGGACATTTCAAAGTCGATGCTTCTTCCGCAGTCCTTAATGACGTTGTTATAGATGTCGATCGTATAATTGATTGCTTTGAAATAAATGAGAACGGTCCTTTTAAATTCTTCAGATAAGAAATGAATTCTGTGGGAGCTGTCCAAAGCAACTTCCTTGTCCAGATACTTTGCTTCAAGCCTCTGCCTGTCTTCAGTTTTCAGGGCTGCATAAAGACTGTCCACTTCCGTTGCGCCAAGGTCAGGAATGCTGTTGTCAATGTGTTCCGAGCAGTCCAGCGTTATCATTGTAAAGCCGCAATCGATCGCCATCTCTACTTCTGCGGCGGTCTTCAGATGATCTCCGTCTGCGCCGAAACCGAGCGTGTAGCCTTCCTGGAATACTGCCCATGAGGCGGCTGCAAGCACGTCCTTATAGGTTCTTCCGGTCAGGTTGAGTTCGCGTATGGATTGCTGCGCCAGGACAGGGAAGACCTTCTTACCCTTTATTGTCCGGATATGCCCGGCGGAAGCTAATCCAAGCCTGTCTCCAAATCCGACGGTGATAGCTTTGCCGTGATGATTGGTGGGGTTTGTAAAAGAAAACAGTTTCCTGAGCACTGCACAGTTTTCATTACTCAGATCACAAACCTTTACTTTCCCATTGGAAAGCAGTTGTTCACTGCCTGTAAATTCATTGATTGATTCACCTTCACCGCAAATCACAAGCTTTTTTATCCCCTGGATCACAGCGATAAAGTAGGTGCAATTGTTTGATTGGATGATGGAGTCGGTGTATACCTGATAAGTATCAAAATCCCCCGTTATTTGTGCTTTGACCTGCGCTGGACTTTTTCCATCCAGAAACATGGAACAGACTTTTTCCCAATTAGCCATAAATGACCCCGCCTCTCTTTCAATATTCCACTGCGTGTATATACTTAGAATTTGTTCTTGTCCGCCCACAATCCAAGAGCCGGGTTGCTGATAAAATAGATTTCTTCGCCGTCTTCCATTTTATTATACCCTTCCTTCAGTTTCGTGGGATCATATTTTTTAGTTGCTTCCTTAAGAGACATGTATTTGAAGTTAACACCTTCGACTTCCTCTTTTGTGAGATGCTCAACGGCGTAGGTTATCGAGAACCTGCCTTCGGAGGAACCGTGGATCAAATGAGCCGCTGCGGAAAGATTCTGCTGAAGGTCCTCATTAACCTTGTACAATTGAAGAATTTTTTTGCTTCCGACATAGCCGTACTTTCTAATCAGGAGATCGATTGTGTCATCTTCTCCAAACCTTTTCACAGCAGGAGCGAGGACGATCAATTCTCCATCGTCGGCAATCGCCATTCTTGTCCTGTAGATGGATTTATTTCCAAGCCAGGTGCTTTTGAATTCTCTAGGGTCAAGGTATACCACTACTTTCTTAAATGGCTTCTCTATAAAGTTCAGGTTTTTTTCCTGACTGAGCTTTACTGCTTCTTCAAATACCTTGCGTTCTCTTCCGATGAAAAGTCCTTCTATCGCCAGTTTACCCCCACTAAAGGTGGTTGCGGTAAGGACATACAGGAGCGGAGCCTTCTTCAGAAATTTCTCTTCCGCATAGTCAAACACCCTGCGAACAGGAGAAAAGTCTCTGCCCATCATTTTCTCCATGCCGTAAACTGCACCGAGCATGTGGGACTTGTTGATAATGTCCTTGCCGCCGCAGCCGACGAAGATGTTTTTATTGAAATTGGCCATGCCGACGACTTCATGGGGAACTACCTGGCCTATTGAAATGATCAGGTCGTAGGAAGGATCGATCAGGCGTTTATTGACTTCTACATCGATGGAATAATCAAGCAATCCGCCGGATACGGAACTGACGAATTCGCCGGGAACCTCGCCAATTTTTACAATATCTTTTCTCCAGTTATGTTCAATGATACATGCCATCGGGACACTGTCTCCGAAAAACTCCCGGCATTCAGGTTCAGTCATGGGAGCATGGGTTCCCAGAGCCGGCATGATATCCACCTGACAATGATCCTTGAGCATATTGTAATACATGGCGGTTATCTTTCCGGCGCCGGAATGCATTCTGGTCAGGTCAGGCGGGAGGAGCAGCACTTTTTTAAGACCTTCCGCCATATTTTTTATGGATTCCTCTAAAGCAGCCGATACCTGAGTATCTGTAAGTCCGCTCGGAGTTGTGCTTTTTGTTATTATTTCAGTCATCAGGAAATACCTCCATTCAGAATCTCAGGGAATTGAGCCCCCTCGAATCGCAGTTGTGAAATTCACTAGTGAATTAGACATAGGCAGGGCAATTCACCACGTAAATTGCACCGGTCAGGAATAAAACTTTGCTATGCCCCATTATTCAGAGTCTCAGAAGCGCTGAGCCTCTTGATTCAGAGATACGACGCTCCATACTCCATTCGTGTAAAGAATTGCGGCATCCGCAGATAAAACGAATGCCGCCTCTTAAGGTTAGACTCCTGAATAGGCTGAGAATCCGCCGTCAACAGGGATTACCGTACCGTTTACAAAGCCGGAGGCGTCATTGCTGACAAGCCAGAGCAGTGTTCCGATCAGTTCCTCACTCTCTCCGAAACGGCCCATCGGAGTCATGTTAACAATCTTATTGGCTCTTTCCGAGTAGGAGCCGTCTTCCTTGATCAGCATCGCCCTGTTTTGATCGGTTATGAAAAATCCAGGTGCGATTGCATTTACTCGAATCCCAACCTTTGAAAAATGAACTGCCAGCCATTGAGTGAAATTGGATACTGCTGCCTTTGCCCCGCTGTAGGCAGGAATTCTGGTCAGAGGACAAAACGCATTCATGGAGGAGATATTGATGATTACGGCTCCATCCTGATTTATCATGTCTCTGGCAAAGGCCTGTGTCGGCATCAGTGTGCCCAGAAAGTTCAGGTTGAACACAAATTCGATTCCCTTTTGGTCCAGATCAAAGAAGGTCATGACGCCTTCCGTTTTTGATTCAAGATCCTCTTTAAACAAGTAATCCTTTGTAGTAGTGCCTTTGGGGTTGTTGCCGCCTGCGCCGTTGATCAGAATGCCGCAGGGCCCGAATGCGTTATTTACGGTTTCTCTGGCGGCCTTGAGACTTTCCGCGTCGAGTACGTTTGCTCCAACGCCGATCGCCTTGCCGCCTGCTTCGATGATCTCTGCAGCCACCTTATCGGCTGCTTCCTTCCTCAGGTCGAGGATGGCTACCCTTGCGCCGCATTCTGCGAGTACTTTGGCAAAGCTGCTGCAGAGTATTCCGCCGCCGCCGGTAACGACAGCAGTTTTCCCGCTTAAATCTATTTGAAATGGTAGTTTCATAATAATACCCCGTCTAGTGCAAGCATGCATTAGAACCCTTTCTCTATGCAATATAGGTTGATGCGGATGTAGAGCCGCCGCGGCCGGTCCAATTGGTATGGAACAGCTCTCCGCGCGGTTTATCAGTACGTTCGTAGGTATGCGCGCCGAAATAGTCGCGCTGTGCCTGCAACAGGTTGGCAGGAAGCCTTGCGCTTCTGTATCCGTCATAATAGCTGAGAGCGGATGAAAATGCAGGGACAGGGATACCGTTCAACATGGCGGTAGCTGCTACTTTTCTCCAACCGGACTGCGCTTTATCGATGTTTTCCTTGAAGAAAGGATCGAGCAGCAGGTTGTCCAGTTCCGGGTTTTTATCAAATGCTTCCTTGATATTTTTCAGGAAGGTGGAGCGGATAATACATCCGCCGCGCCACATCAGAGCGATCTCGCCGTATTTGAGGTTCCAGCCGTAGGTCTTTGCAGCGGCACGAAGCAGGGTATAGCCTTGTGCATAGGATACGATCTTGGAGGCAAAGAGAGCATTCTTGATATCTTCAATAAAAGCCTTCTTATCTCCTTCGAATTTCGCAACAGGGCCGGACAATATTTTTGAGGCAACGACTCTTTCTTCTTTTATGGCAGACAGACAGCGGGCGTATACAGCCTCGCCGATCAGTGTTAATGGGATGCCTTCATCGAGTGAAGCGATAGAGGTCCATTTTCCGGTACCCTTCTGTCCTGCAGTATCCAGAATCTTGTCAACGATGGGGGAGCCGTCAGTATCTTTATAAGCGAGAATATCGCGTGTGATTTCTACGAGATAACTGTCCAGCACACCGGTATTCCATTCTTTAAAAACTTCATGTATTTCATCAGCGGACATGCCAAGATATTCTCTCATCAAATGGTAAGCTTCGCAAATCAGCTGCATATCGCCGTATTCTATTCCGTTATGAACCATTTTTACAAAGTGTCCTGCGCCATTATCTCCAACCCAGTCGCAGCAGGGACTTCCATCCTCAACCTTCGCTGAAATTGCCTGAAAGATTGGCTTGACAAAGGGCCATGCTGCAGGTGATCCGCCCGGCATCATGCTTGGTCCCTTCAGTGCACCTTCCTCGCCGCCTGAAACGCCTGTCCCGACATAAAGAAATCCCTTTTCCTCAACATATTTGCAGCGGCGGATGGTATCCGGGAAATGGGAGTTGCCGCCATCAATGAGGATATCTCCCTTGTCCAGGTAGGGGATGATCGTGTCGATAAATTCATCGACTGGTTTTCCCGCCTTGACCATCATCATGATTTTACGAGGAACCTTCAGATTGTCAACCAATTCCTGTATTGTCATGGCGCCTATGATGTTTTTTCCTTTTGCACGCCCTTCTATAAAGTTAGTCACCTTATTTGTACTACGGTTGAAAACGGCTACGGTAAACCCCTTGCTTTCCATGTTCATTACAAGGTTTTCACCCATTACCGCCAAACCGATCAAACCAATATCTGCCTTGCCCATATTAAATCCTCCAATTCTATTATTCATTATCACCTTATGCAGGCATAACAGTAATGCCTTATGAGAGTTATACATTAACGCCTTACGCGTGCATTACCTTCCCAGATGCTCCAGATCATTTCTTCGTCAGCAGGCTGAGCGTAATCCGTATACAGGGTCGTTACCAATGCTCCGCTTGCCCAACCGAACTGAACCCACTTCTCCGGTTCCCAGCCTTTAAGTATGGAGTAAAGCATGCCGCTTACGAAGCCGTCGCCACCGCCGATACGATCCAGGACTGTGATCTGCTTCGGCTCAACAACATGCCAGCTTTCGCCCTCCAGCATGATCGCGCCCCACATGTGGCTGTTGGTGTTGATGACCTGGCGAAGTGTCGTTGCAAAAACCGATGCATTCGGATAAGCAGCTTTTACGCGGCTGATCATCACTTTGAAGCTTTCGATTTTGGCAGCGAGATCCTTGCCGCCGGACTCCGGCCCTTCTATTCCAAGGCAAAGCTGAAAATCTTCTTCATTGCCGACGAGGATGTCTGCGATACCAGCAATTTCAGCAAAGATGGCATGAAGCTCTTTTTCGCGGTTTTTCCAGAAGGATGCGCGATAATTCATATCAAAGGAGATACGCGTACCGTATTTCTTTGCTGCTCTGGCCAATTCCAGGCAGAAAGTCCCTGTCTCTGGAGACATTGCAGCGATCAGGCCGGACATATGCAGGATCTGGACGCCTTCTTTGCCGAAGATCCTATCCAGATCAAAGTCAGAAACACTTAGCGTACGGCCGACTTCACCAGCACGGTCGTTATGAACTCTGGGACCGCGTGAGCCGTATCCGCTGTCGGCGATATTAAATTGATGGCGATAACCCCAAGGGCCGCCCTGAGGCACTTCCTTGCCTTCATAGGCTATATGACGGCTTGACAGATTGTTTTTAATGATTTGGGCGATCGGACTGTCCTTGACAAAAGTCGTCAGAACCTTGGTCGGCAGGCCAAGAGAGGATGCAACAGCCAGAACATTGGTCTCGGCGCTGCTAGTCTCCATGGTAAAAGTATTACTGCAGTGTACAGGTTGTCCATTTACCGGAGTAAGACGGACGCCCATGCTGGATGGAACGATCATTGCCCAGGTAAAATCTTTGCGTAGTTCGATTTTCATTAGGGGGACCTCCTTGTTTTGTACTATTATTAGTTTAAGCAAATTAGAAAAGTATAATCAATTACTCTGACTTTATATCCTCATTATATATTTAAGAAATGCCTATTTCCTTGCGATTATTGCTTGATGTATTGCAAAAATTGCTGTACAATTATCATAAATTGATTATATGAGAGCTGTAGGTTAAAAATATGTGGGCCTCGGAACATGAATTTGAAACAAGACAATATATGGTTTCGTCCGATTTTGAGTTTTTTCATAATAAAAATGAAACATTATTGGACGTACCTTATCATAACCATGATTTTTATGAAATTTATCTTTTCCTTTCCGGCGAGGTTACGTATATCATCGAAGGCAAATCCTATCAGCTCAGAGCCGGAGATATCATACTAATAAATAATAAGGAGCTGCACAAGCCGTCAATCAAGCTGGGCATTCCATACGAACGTATTGTTATCTGGGTTAACCCCAATTTTATTAAAAATCTGACCATTCTTGGCGAGAATCTTTCCATGTGCTTCGAATCCACCTCAAAAAACAGGTATAATCTACTCCGGCCAAATCTGGAAATTCTATCTTATATTAAAGAAATTGTCAGCAGAATAGAATATGTATGCAGCCAATTAAGCTATGGAAGCACGATTTTGAAAAATATCTACCTGACGGAATTGATCGTATACCTCAATCGGGCCTATTTGAATACAAATATAGATGATATTAAAGTAGACATCACTTATAATCATAAAATAAACAGTATTGTTCGATATATCAATGAAAATTTAGGCGGGGATCTTTCTTTGGATATGCTCTCTTCGAAATTCTATATGAGCAAATACCATTTGCTGAGAGAGTTCACCAAATACACAGGGTACACCATTCACCACTTCATCCAAAAAAAGAGACTTATTCTGGCGAAGTCGCTGCTGAGTGAATCTTCTCAAATTACTGAAGTGTGTATGCAATGTGGCTTCAGTGATTATTCTAATTTTCTGAGATCCTTTAAAAAGGAATTCGGCATATCTCCCAAAAAGTATTCATATGGTTCTTCCTCTACGCGTTTATAGCAAACTGATAATCAAATATGCTATACCTGGTATAATTGTTCCTTGCTGAACGATCTCAGAAATGAGGCATGCGACTCACACGGTCCATCAACTACGCGTTTATAACAAACTTGTAGATTACATGAGCCACGCCATCTTCATCATTGGACAATGTAATATAGTCGCCTTTCTCTTTTATGGCGTCCTTTGCGTTTGCCATTACAACGCCCAGTCCTGCGTATTCGATCATGGAGAGATCGTTGTATCCGTCGCCGATGGCAATCATTTCACTTTGCTTAATTCCGAAATGTTCCCCGATCTTTTCCATGGCAATGGCCTTCGAGGCATTTATGTCAACAAATTCAAGAAAGTTGGGCCTGGAGGTATGGTAATTCACACGGTTACCCAAATACCTTCCGACTTCCGATTGAAATCTGTCGATATTCTCTATTTCATCGTACCATAATATCTTTGTTACCCCATTTTTTATCCAATCGTTGATATCCCCGACCAGGGTAGGCTCTACTGTTGATATTTGCTTATATAGATTCACTCTGTCATTTATTTCAGTAACCAGCAGTTTGTTGTCAGCCCAGACCATGTAAGTCGTCTGATATTTTTTGGCCAATTCGATGATTTCCTTCGCATTTTCCGCGGAAAGCCTCTGTTCATATAATACTTCCTTGGATTTTCCCATGATGACCATGGCACCGTTATATGTAATAAACGGCAGATCAAGATTGAGCATGCGGTTGAGGGCTTCGACTCCCTGCAGCGGCCTGCCTGTTGATATTGTAAAGATCAGGCCTTTGTCTATGCTTTCCAGGATTGCTTTTTTTGTGACATCTGTCAGAATTCCGGCACTGTTGAAAAGTGTTCCGTCTATATCGACTGCCATCAGCTTATATGCCATGCTAAGTGCTCCTTTTATGATTATTGAGTAATTTTCCGACACATGTACACTTCAAAAGGAATAGAGATGTTGTGTACCAGCAGTCCAATCTTAGCACAATATCCCACCTATTTCAAACAATCTTCCAGATACTTCTTTGATTTCCTATCTCATGTCACAAGCGCATGTTCGCCTTTTTCAGATTGTGGCAGTGAGCGGTGCTTTTGTTTATATTCCTTGTAAATGCAGATAATATCTATTATTGTACTGAGATGCGGAGCGGAATAAATGATGATTACAAGGAACCGGTACAGAAGGGCGGAGAATGAAAAAAATCCTGAAAACAACATAGAAATATCCCATTCCCTAAAGGATAATCTCACTATATTACAGGAACAGTTCAAAGACTGTGCTGATGTCGTCATGAGGAGTTTAAAGACTGCTGGCGGCAGATCTGCCTGTATGATCTATGTCAACGGCCTTATAGACAATAACCTTGTACAACGGGATGTCATACCAACCCTCCTGAGTTTGAAGGAGAGCCAATTGAGTGAATTAAAGGATACGGACATATTCCCTACGATTCAATACAGCAAAGTCTTTATTCTGGAAACTGCTGTGGATTATGTTTTAAAAGCGAGCACAGTGATTCTGATCAATGGAATAAACTATGCACTTTGCTTTAACTTACAGGATATTGAAACCAGGGCGTTTGATGAGCCTGAGGTTGAAAGGATCATAAAAGGGCCCCATGATGGCTTTGTTGAATCCGTAGCGAAAAACCTTTCTCTAATCAGGAGAAAGGTGGCCTCATCAAAATTAAAAGTGAAAATGATGACATTGGGGAAAAGGTCGAAGAGTGATATTGCAATTCTTTATATGGAGGACATCGCAAATCCGGAGATTGTTAGAAAAGTCGAGGAAAGAATCAAGAATATTGAAATAGACAATATCAATGGAGCAGGATACATTGATCAATTGACATCGGATAGCCCATTTTCTCTCTTCCCTCAGTTTCAAGGGACGGAAAGAGCTGACAAAGCAGTTGCCAACCTGATGGAAGGCCGGATTGTAATTCTTGTTGGCAACACGCCAGTGGCATTGATTGTGCCTGTGGACTTCTTTCAATTTTTTCAAACGCCTGATGATTATAACATTAATTATTTTTTCGGCTCTTTTTTAAGACTTTTGAGATTTACCGGATCTGCCATTGCCATCCTGCTGCCTGCGCTTTATATTGCACTGCTTAC
>DBTX01000046.1 GCA_002307275.1 Hungateiclostridiaceae bacterium UBA1305 | reverse complement strand
AGATATAACCGGTTTGAGGATTATACATGGTGGGGACCGGTACTGGATGATGGTTCGTCAAATTATCATGTTTATAACAACCTTTGCATAGGCTGCGGTATTAAGGCTCGTGAAGGGGACTACCGGCTTGTTGAAAACAATATTATTATTAATCCGGTCGATCCGCCCGGTTTTAATGTAGGTTATGAGAACAACAATGATTGCTTCACCAGAAATATCATTGTAATAAGCAATAACGATGATGATTCGAAAATTAACAGTATGGACTGGGGAGGCCTGAATGGATTCGATGCAATTTTCAATAACGGCAAATCGAGCAACAAAATGCTGAGATTTGCAGGCCCTCCAATGAAAGGGCCCTGGCTCAAAATATGGGATTATAACTTGTATTACAATTATGCCGGAGAATTTAAAGCCAATGTCATATTCAGACCGTTTGAGGAAAACAGGCAAAAAGACTATAGCTTCAAGGAATGGCAAAATATCGGGATGGACGGGCATTCCCTGGTCGCAGATCCCATGTTCATAAGCTTCGAAAATAAAGATTTCAGGTTGCACCCTGATTCGCCCGCCTTTAAGCTGGGATTTAGCGAATTTGATATGGAGAATTACGGGCGGGTTTCTGAATAATATTATGTGTTCGATGCGGAAGGAAGGGAACGATGAAGTGAAAATCGGGTACAATGAAGCAACGGCTATGAAAAGGTCCGATCTGAAAACCGATCTGGCATTAACGGAGAAGTACGGATACGACTATATCGAAATCAGACTGGACATGCTCGAAAATTATTTGACAAGCAATAGTATCAATGACCTGAAATTCTTTTTTTCAAACAGCAGACTAAAACCGTATGCGCTGAATGCGATAGAAGAAATCAATTTTTGTGACCGCGCGGGGTTCCTGAAAGTGGAGGAGAAGACCAAATGGGCTTGCAGTATGGCGGAAAAGATAAATAACCCTTTTTTAATAGTTGTGCCTTCTTTCAGGAAAAATGCAGTTCAAAACAGCAGTAAAAGTGATATCGAGGCGGATTCTGCCGCCGTACTGAACAGATTAGCCGATATTTCGGAGGAATACAATGTAAAAATCGCTTTCGAGCCCGTGGGGTTCAAAGCTTGCGCGGTAAGGGATATAGAAACCGCCTGGGATATTGTGCAAAAAGTTGACAGGGACAGCGTCGGTTTGGTGATTGATGCCTTTAACCTATTCCTATACAACGGGTTAAAGGACATTGACATCATCAGGGAAATAGATCCGGCAAAAATATTTGTTTTCCATATTGACGATTGCGAAGGCGGTGTACCCTTTGAAAATCTGCAACTGGAGCACAGGGTTTGGCCCGGTGACGGTATCATTCCGCTCGTGCCTCTGCTGAGCATATTAAAAGAAAAAGGTTTCGGCAGGATTGCGTCTATTGAGCTTTTTAGGCCGGAATACTGGAAATTGCCGCCGGATGTCGCAATAAGGACTGCTTTGGAAAAGACAAAGAAAATACTAAAAACTATTTGATGAAAAGACCGGAAGGAGAATTTTTATGGATAGGGATCTAGAAATTAAAATGTACAGAGATATGTTGAAAATCCGTCTTTTTGAAGACAAAGTCAACGAGCTGGTAAGAAAAGGCGAACTGTATGGCTTTTATCATCTATATACGGGACAGGAGGCCGTTGCAGTAGGAACCTGTTCGGCTTTGAACAGGGATGATTATATAACCAGTACACACAGAGGACACGGGCATGTTATCGCAAAGGGGCTGAAGCTCGACAGGATGATGGCGGAACTGATGGGAAAGGTCACGGGATATAACAAGGCGAAAGGGGGTTCCATGCATCTGGCTTCGCTTGAGTACGGCGTACTGGGAGCTAACGGAATAGTCGGCGCGGGTATACCGATCGCTACCGGAGCTGCATTGAGCTCGAAACTTCAGGGGAATAAGAGAGTTGCCGTGTGCTTTTTCGGCGATGCCGCAAGCAACCAGGGGTCTTTTCATGAAGCGATCAATATTGCGTCCGCGTTTAATCTTCCGTGCATATACATGTGCGAAAACAACCTCTACGGGGTTGGAACAAGACAAAGCAGGGTGCGCAAGGTGGAGAATATTGCCGATAGGGCTGCGGCATATGCAATACCGGGGAAAACAATAGACGGAAATGATGTAATGGAAGTCTATTGCTGTGTAAAAGAGGCGGTTGAGAGGGCAAGAGAAGGCAAAGGCCCGACTTTGATAGAATGCAGGACATACAGATGGGGAACGCACCATAACGCGGAAAATGATACGTACAGGCCTCCGGAAGAAGTGATGGAATGGAAGAAAAAATGTCCCATCAAAAAATTCGAGACAGTTCTTCTGAATGAAGGAATACTGTCGCCGGATGAGATTGTGAATATTGAGAAGGAAATTGTGCGTGAATTGGATGACGCAGTAGAATACGGAAGAAATAGCAAACTTCCGGAAATTGAAAGCGCGCTGGACGACGTTCTGGCGGAATAAACGGGTCGATTTATAGGAGGGAGGATTGTTTCAATGAGCAGGATGACATTTGCAAAGGCATTAAGAGATGCCATGAGCGAGGAAATGAGAAAGGATGATAAAGTAATATTGATGGGCCTGGATGTAGGCGCCTATGGGAATGCTTTCGGAGTCACAAAGGGAATGTTCGAGGAATTTGGAGGGGACAGGATTCTTGATATGCCCATATCCGAAGCCGGATATGTGGGAGCGGCGGTCGGAGCTGCCGCTACGGGCATGAGACCGATCGCCGAGGTTCAGTTTGCGGACTGGGTGACCATAGCGACCGACCAGATTTGTAATCAGGCTGCGAATATGCGGTATATGTCCGGCGGTGCAATAAAGCTCCCGATGGTTGTCAGACTGGCTGAAGGCGGGTATGTGCAGGCTGCCGCCCAACATTCGCATATGTGGGAATCGTGGTTTGCATTCGTACCCGGATTGAAGGTTGTGATACCTTCAACTCCGGCAGACGCAAAAGGCCTGTTGAAGGCTTCTATAAGGGATAATAATCCGGTATTGTTCTTTGAACATAAAAGACTCTATGACGATAAGGGCGAAGTGCCGGATGAAGCTGATTTTGTGCTTCCTATCGGAAAAGCTGATATTAAAAAGCAGGGTAAGGACATATCGATCATAACGTATTCCTATATGGTTAAGAAAGCGCTGGAAGCCGCAAAAATACTGGAGAAGGATGGAATCAGCGCGGAAATTGTGGATTTGAGAACCATTAAGCCGCTTGACAGCGAAACCATAGTAAATTCTGTAAAAAAGACAGGCAGGGCATTATGCTTTCAAGAGACATGGCTTACGTGCAGCGTAATGGCAGAGGTTGCCGCGGTAATAGCGGAACAGGCCATGGATTATCTTGTCGCTCCGTTGAAAAGGCTCGGAGCAAAGGAAGTACCTGTGCCGTTCAGCCCGGATCTGGAGAATTATGTCCTGCCGCAGACGGAAGATGTCGTACGGACGGTTAAGGCGATGCTTGGAAAAGACACAAAACGGTAGGATAGATTGCACATGAGAGGAGATCACAAAGAATGATGGAAACAGTTCTGATGCCAAAGTTGGGATTGACAATGTCCAGCGGAATATTGACAACCTGGTGCAAAAAGGAGGGAGAGCCTGTAAAAAAGGGCGAAGTAATTTGCAAGGTTGAAACAGATAAAATTACAAGCGATGTGGAATCTCCCTGCGATGGACATATTTCAAGAATCCTTGTGCATGAGGAGGAAGAAAAAGAGGTTCTTGCGCCGATTTGCATTATTGAAAAGGAACGTTGAATCGCGGAGGAGTGTTGAGATTATGGATAGGAAAATGAAGGCCGCTGTTTTTAAGGGAAATGGGGTACTTGCCGTAGAAGAGGTTGATGTGCCGGTTATAAGCAACGGCGATGAAGTGCTGCTGGAGGTGGAGGCGTGCAGTATATGCGGCACTGACGTGCATATACTTGAAGTGCCTCCCGCCGGGTTTGATGTGGAACCGGGCCTTATCATGGGACATGAAATCGTTGGAAAAATTGTGGATGCCGGGGAATCGGTCAGAACACTGAAAAAGGGAGACAGGGCGGTGGTTGAGCCCAATGATTACTGCGGAGTTTGCAGGTACTGCCTTAAGGGACTCACCAATCATTGCGAAAACCAGATATCGATAGGCGTGAACAGGAACGGAGGCTTTACACGATATGTGAAGATTACTGAAAAGGTGGCTCATAAGATTTCCGACAGGCTTGAAACGAATATCGCCGTTTTTGCAGAACCTCTGGCTTGCGTCGTCAATGGCATACATAAATTAGGTGTTATTCCCGGACAGAGCGCCTTTGTAATAGGCGCAGGGCCTATAGCCCTGATATACGTGCAGATGTTGAAGGCTTCCGGCGCGACTCCCATAATTGTATCGGAGCCTTCCGGGAAAAGACGCGAGTATGCCGAAAAATGCGGCGCGGATTTCACGGTTAATCCGAATGATAAGGATCCGGCGGAATTTGTTAAGTCGGTGACCGGTATCGGCGTCGATATTGTAATTGACGTGGTGGGATCCCGGGTAGAGGATGGCATAAGGGCCGTGCGCAAAGGGGGAAAGGTCTTGCTGTTCGGGTTCAATACCAGGGCGGAGCCGAAAATTATACAGCATCAAATCGTATTAAAGGAAATACAACTGCTGGGATCATGGATAGCAAGATCGACCTTTCCCGAGGCCGTGCAGATTTTGGAAAAGGGCGTCTTGGATCTTGAAAAGCTGATTACCCATATTATGCCTTTATCAAAAATAAATGAAGGGATAGCTCTGCTTGCAAAAGGGGAGGGCTTGGAGATTATAGTGACTCCTGAATGATTTTTCGGCTGGTTGTTAATTATGCTGCTGAAAGGAATAAGTATAGAGGAGGAGAAAGAATTATGAATATTTTTGACAGGTTCAGACTGGATGGCAAGAAAGCGTTTGTTACAGGGGGAGCAAGGGGAATTGGAAAATATGCCGCAATAGCTCTTGCCCAAGCCGGCGCCGACATTGCGATAATAGACAGGGATATGGAACCGGCGCAAGCGGCTGCCGAAGAGATCGCGGCCTTCGGTACCCGTACCCTCGCTGTCGGGGCGGATGTTTCGGAGTATTCGGATGTACAAAGTATGATGGTGAAGATACTGTCGGAATTTGGGACAGTTGACATTGCCTTCAACAACGCAGGCATATGCATCAACAAGAATACACAGGAAATGTCACTTGAAGAGTGGAAGAAAGTCATTGATATCAATCTGACCGGCATATATCTCACCGCAAAAGCGGCAGGCATGGTAATGGTCGCCAAAAAAGCAGGTTCCATTATCAATACAGGGTCAATGGCCGGGCATATCATCCCCGAACCGCAGTACCACTGCGCGTACAGCGCATCCAAGGCTGGAGTGATTCATTTGACCAAATCGCTGGCGGCGGAATGGGGAATTCACAATGTAAGGGTGAATAGTATAAGCCCCGGATATATAGATACGGGCCTGACACAGGCTGTTCAACGTCGAAGCTGGATCGAAAGGGTACCGCTTAAAAGAATCGGAAAACCCGAAGATCTTCAGGGCGCCGTGGTATATCTGGCAAGTGATGCGTCATCATTTACAACCGGAAGCGACATCCTTGTCGACGGAGGGTTCTGTTGCTGGTAGAAAGGAAAAAGTATGAAAGCATATGCATATACTATCGATTTGAAAAAGGATCCTGAACTAATATCGGAATACAAAAGCTATCACAGAGAAATATGGCCTGAAGTGGTGGAGGGCTTGAAGAAAAGCGGGATTATAAGCGACAGGATATTTATACTGGGCGACAGGTTATTTATGTTGATAGAAGCCGATGACGGTTTTGATCTGCGGCGGAGCTTGCAGAATACCGCGGCAGACGAAAAAGAAATAGAGTGGGACAGCCTTATGCGTAAATTCCAGGTGCCTGTGAAGGAAGCCGGAGATGGGGAATGGTGGGCACGGATGGAGTCGGTTTTCGACTTGAAAGAGTATATTTCCAATCATTAAATCATCGGGCCATTTGAGCGGATTACAGTCTGGAAACGTATAAGTCTTATAGGAGGATATATATTGGGAACCAATAGCAGTGCTTCACAATTAAGTAACATATCCACATTTTCAAATAGAAACAAAAGTTTTAAATATATTTTTAAAAAGAAGATCATTATCCACTGGCAATTTTATTTAATTATGCTTTTACCTGTTGCATATATAGTAATATTTCAATATATTCCTATAGGGGGCCTGGTTTTGGCTTTTAAAGACTTTCATATACGGGAAGGAGTATTCGGCAGCCCATGGGCGGGTTTTAAGTATTTCGAACAGTTTTTCAAATCCCCGATATTCTGGACTTTAATAAAAAATACTTTAGAAATAAGCTTATATTCGCTTATTGCAGGATTTCCCCTTCCGATATTCCTTGCTCTTGCGCTGAATGAAATTCCCGGTGTCCGTTTTAAAAAGACGGTTCAGATGGTTACATATATGCCGTTTTTTATATCCACTGTTGTCATGGTAGCTATGATATTTCAGATCCTGGATGCAAGAACAGGGCTTGTAAATATTATGATTACCGCGCTTGGAGGCAAGGGAATCAATTTCATGGGAGAACCCGGTATTTTCAAATCTATCTATGTGTGGTCCGGCGTCTGGCAGTGCACCGGATATAACGCGATAATCTATATTGCGGCTTTATCCAATATAGATCCGACCTTATATGAAGCTGCTAAGGTTGACGGAGCATCCAGATTGAAAAAGATCATACACATAGATATACCGGGCATTTCCTCGACAATTGTTATACTCCTGATCCTGAGCATTGGCAATATTATGGGCGTAGGATTTGAAAAAGTATTTCTTATGCAGAACAATCTTAATTTAAGTACCTCTGAGATTATTTCCACATATGTATACAAAATAGGATTGATTGATGCTCAATACAGCTTTTCCACTGCCGTAGGGCTGTTCAATTCGGTTATTAATTTTATATTAATTGTTACAGTCAATCAATTTTCAAAGAAGGTTGGAGAAACAAGCTTGTGGTAAATAAAAACGAGGAGAGATGAATTACAAATGTCCAACAGATTAAGACGCGAAAGTAAAAACGATAAAATTTTCCTGACGTTGATTTATATTATTTTATGGATTAACCTGATGATCATTGTTTTCCCCTTAATTTATATTATAAGCGCTTCATTCAGCTCGCCCGACGCCGTGACTGCCGGAAAGGTCGTGCTATGGCCTGTGGATCCAAGCATTTTGGGATATACCGCAATATTTAGAAACAATCAGGTGCTTTTGGGATATGCAAATTCTGCGTTCTATACCTTTTTCGGTACTCTTTTAAATGTTACTCTTACCGTTATGGCGGCATATCCGCTATCAAGAAAGGATTTTTACGGCGGAAGCTTCATAATGCTTGCATTTACCTTCACCATGCTTTTTTCAGGAGGACTTATTCCTCTTTATCTTCTGGTGCGTAATCTGGGTATGATAGATACGCGCTGGTCTATGCTGATACCGAGTGCCATGTCGGTATATTATGTTATTATCGCAAGGACTTTTTTCCAGGGGTCTATTCCCGGTGAACTGGTAGAGGCCACTTATCTTGACGGCTGCAGTGATTTTAAATTCGTCATGAAGATCGTTCTGCCGTTATCCGCTCCCCTGATTGCCGTACTGGCCCTGTTTTACTCGGTAGGCCAATGGAATACCTATTTCAATGCGCTTATTTTTTTGAAAACGCCTTCTCTATACCCATTGCAGATAGTACTGCGCAATATTATGATACAGAATATTTTTGACCCTACCATGCTGGCGCAAACAGATGCGAAAAGGATGATGGAAAGGCAGGGCATGAGGACGCTTTTGAAGTATTCTCTTATTGTGGTGGCCAGCTTACCTGTGATTATTATTTATCCATTTGTTCAGAAATATTTCGTGAAAGGCATAATGATCGGTTCTATTAAAGGCTGAGTATTGAAAATAAAAAAGCAGATATAAAATACAAGGACATTTGTATTTGAGTTTATGCATTATCTTAGTGTAAGGCTTTGCAAGGGAACCCGATATCCGGTATAAAATTACGAAAGGAGGTCATGACTGCCTTATTTGTACTAAGGTGTTAGTGCATGGCTTAGATACGTGTTATATAATATTAAAAAGGAGTAGTGCATTATGAAAAGGGTGCTAATTATTGCTGTCGCACTGTGCTTTTGTGTAAGCGTTATGTTAACTGGGTGCGGACAGGGAACCGGTACGAATGACAGCAACAAGACAAGCAATACAACTACACAGCAAAAATCAAACAGTACCGAAGCGGTGTCGGCTGGAGATTCCAATGTTAATCCCGCGGGCCAGTTGCCAATCGTAAAGGATAAAATAACTTTGTCGGCTTTTGTGGTGCAAAATGCTTTAATCAACGATTTTGATAATAATGAAGCAACTATCGAACTGGAGAAGAGGACAAATATTCATCTTGATTTTGTTGCCGTTCCTGAAGTATCTATTGCTGAAAAGAAGCAGCTTCTGCTTGCCAGCGGGGATTATCCGGATATTTTCCTGACTGGGGAATTCACAAATGAAGAAATTATGCAATATGGCTATCAGCAAAAGATATTTGTACCCTTAAACAGCCTGATTGATAAATACGGAACTGAAATCAAGAAAACCTATGATGCGATAGCGGGCTTCAAAGGCGACATAACGGCTCCCGACGGCAATATATACGGGATTCCGCAAATCAATGAATGTTATCATTGCTGGTATTCCCAGAAGATGTGGATAGATAATACATGGCTGGAGAAGCTCAGCCTGAAAATACCTGAGACTACCGAGGATTTCTACCAGGTGCTTAAAGCATTCAAAACCAAAGATCCAAACGGAAATAAAAAGCAGGATGAAATACCGTTAACAGGCTGTATAAAGACGTGGCACGCGGAACCGCAGCACTTTCTGATGAACGCGTTTGTATACGACGACGGCGATACTTATTTTAAGGTCGAGAATGATAAATTATCCTTTGTGGCTAACACACCTGAATGGAAAGAAGGCTTGAAGTATATAAATAAGCTTTATTCCGAAGGTTTGATTGACCCATCGTCATTCACACAGTCTCTGGATCAATTGGAGCAGGTCGGAAACATAGCGGGGGATAATTTGCTTGGGTGCGTAGCGGCAGGGCATGTTGCCATGTTTACCAAGATGGACGATACAGCAACCAGGCATAGGGAATATACTGTTGTACCGCCTTTAGAAGGTCCAAACGGAGTTCGTACCACACCATGCTACAGGGATATAACGGGAGCTTATTTTACTATAACGGATAAATGCAAATATCCCGAAGCGGCGTTAAGGCTTTGTGACTATTTCTATTCTAATGACGGAACCATTCTTATGGATTGGGGACCTGAAGGAACGACATGGGAAAAGGCACAGTCAGGCGACAAGGATATTGTAGGGAATTCTGCTAAAAGACGCTGGATACAGTTTACAACGCATGGCGACGTCCAAAATTATCATTGGAATCAAAACGGTCCAACAAAGCGTGATGTTCAATATAATAATGAATGGGCTGTAGACCAGGATATCTATAAGTCCGCATCGTATGTAAAGCGGTTGCAGGATTTGTCAAGTGAGTATTATGCGCCTTATGCTCCCAAGGAGTGGTTTACGGCCGTATTCTTGCCTGCGGATCAAATCAATGAAATATCCCAGCTGAAAACCAATATTAAGGATTATGTAAATCAATCAATGGTCCAGTTTATTACAGGGTCCATGAATATTGATAAGGATTGGGATAATTATGTTAACAAATTAAAGGATCTGCAAATTGACAAGTATATTAAGATTTATGATGATGCCTATGAGACAAAAATGAAGAATAACTAGCAAAACGCTGCGCAGTCCAACGAGTGGCTTGCGTGCCTTGAAGCAAGCCACCCGGATTGCGCTGAACAGATCTGTTTCATATGAGGGAGATAATTCTATGCTCAAAGCCGCTGTACGAAAAGACGGTACCGGTGGAAACAGAAAACATGGACATGGCAATAAGCATGTAAATTGTATTCATGTAATTATTTTACTGCTCTTTTCAATACTGGCGAACAGCATATTTACCAATATTTGCAATGCAAGCATAGACAGCAGTAAAAAGATTACTGTCCTTTATTTTTATTTTGAATATTGCAAGCAATGCAATGAAGCCGGAAAAATAATCGAAGAACTTAATAATAAGGAAACAGGCGTCGGCGACTATGCGGACGAGCTTGACATACGGCTGCTTGACGCAAGCGATAGTTCAACATATCGGCTTTTAAAGAAATACTTTAAAGAATATAATGTACCTTGTGAAAAGCAAGGAGTGCCTATTGTATTTATAGGCGATGTTTATTTACATGGAAAAACTGAAATTGCAGCGGATTTGAAAAGAGAGATTAGCAGGATTGATTTACCTGGAACTAAAGTAATAAAGCTTACAGGTTCCGATGCTGATACCGTTGAGATGAAACTTTCAGTTGTAAAAATGATTAGTGTTTTTCTTGCCGGGTTGGTAAACGGTCTAAATCCATGTTCGTTATCCCTTCTTCTCATGTTCATTTCAATGATTATGGTAAAAAAAGTGAGCGTGAGAAAAATGGGCTTTACATTTGCTGCAAGTAAATTTATAACTTTTTTCCTGCTTGGAACTCTTTTATACAGCATTTTTGCTCATCTAAAAATTAAGTGGTTCGGGCTGTTAACAAAAGGGATAATATTGATTTTTGTTGTTACGATTGTTATTTTAAATATAAATGATTACTTTTCCGCGAAAAGTGATCATTACGAAAAAATCAAAATGCAGCTTCCGGTCCGTTTAAGGAAGGCTTGTCATGAGTGGATCAAAAACGCTGTTTCCGGTGACAATGCGGGAACTATCATGATAATGAGTTTTTTATTGGGTATGATCATCACTTTCGGCGAGTTTTTATGTACCGGTCAGATATATCTTGCCACGATCGTATACATACTGCAAAGCAACAGTAGTTTTACCATAAATGCGCTATTCTATTTTTTGATATATGATATAGCTTTTATTTTACCATTATTGATAATAACGGTGGCAATAGACAGGGGAAGAGAATTATTTGATATCAGCGAAGCTTTGAGAGGAAAATTGCCTGCTATAAAACTAATAAATGCAGGGCTCTTCTTAATCTTTGGAGTGCTTATCGTTGTATTATTTTAACAAAAGGGGGGATGTGGTTTGTCCGGAATAAGTGAATTGGTTTTGCTTAGCGGTAAAGGTGATATTGTATTTAGAGGCAAAATTACTTCGCTGCCTTTAAATGAAGACCTTATCATCAAAAAAAGTGTCGAGTTTTATAATGACGAAGCTCCTTGCTTTATACATAGATCGGCAATAATGAAAAGACTTTTCCTTGAATTGGAGAGTTTTATTGAAAATGGAGCAATCAATGGGAGAAATGTATGGGTTTTATCGGAATTTCCGGATGAACTAAAGGAGATCGTTTCCTATATGTCGCTGGTTGACAGAATTGTGGCAAAATATTGATTATTGGTATCTCATGACAATAGGATTATGTATTTGGGAGTGTGAATAAAATGCTTCTGAAAGAGAAAAAGCATAAAGTACTGAGAAGGTTTTTAATACCATATCTGATTATTTTATGTGTACCACTAATTATCGGGCTATTTATTTATAATCAGGCTTTGATTGTAATTAAAAACAACGCCCAGGAATCGAGTCTGTCAAAACTCAAACAGACTATGTATGTTATGGATAGCAAAAGTTATGAAATAGATAGGATGCTGCAAGACTTGCTTCTAAATAAAAAAATAAATAATCTTCTTACAATGGAGAGCCCGTATAGGGATAGAAGAAATATATCGGAAGTGCTGAACGTACAGGATGACTTTTATCAAGTCGGTATTAACAACAAATTAATCAGAGAGGTATATATGTACTTCAAAAAGAGCGAAATATTCCTTTCCAGTAAAGCCGCCTATATAAATCCCGATTTTTTTTACGGATATGTTCTAAAATTCGGTGATATGAAGTATTCCGAATGGAAAAGCAAAATTCTTGATACATATCATAACAAAGAATATCTTCCGCTAATGAATGTAACTATCAACAACAATGTATATCCTGTAATACCCTATATCCAGTCAAACGTTCCTGATGCCAAAGGAAATATAAACAGCGTCATTATAATGTTGATTGACGGCAAGGAAATAGAAAATCTGCTCAGGAATAGTTATATTCAAAATGGAGGTTTTATTTATATTCTTGACGGGAAAGGAAGACAGATTTCAATAGCAGGCTCACGTAAATTGGAGAATGGAATTCAAGCCAAGCCTCTGGATATTGTGATGGATAAAAGCGAGGGCTCTCTTGAGAGCAAGGTTAATGGGGAAAATATGGTCGTATCCTATACTGTTTCATCCTATAATAATTGGAAATACGTTTCGGTTATACCGGCAAGCATAGTAATGGAAAAAGTAAACTCCATTATTAATATAGTTTTAGTCATATTTATATTATCTTTAGTAGTGGGAATTCTTATAGCTTATGTTCTTGCTTACTGGAATTCCAAGCCTGTGAATGAGATAGTCACCAATCTTGTTGATCTGGCGGACAGTAAGAACCCTAACGCCAGAAATGATTTTGAATTAATTAAGTCGGGCATAATAGGATTGACCAACAAATATCAAGAGATTAAAGAAGAACTTAACCAGCAGACGCCTATGCTGAGAACTGCGTTTTTTTATAAACTACTATATGGCGGATTCAACAATAATGAAGAAATAGAGAAAGCTTTTTCCCAGAATGGAATTAATATTATTGGAAACAAATATTTGGTAATGGTAATACAGCTAAATGGCTTCCTGGGTTACCTTACCGATGATTTTTTACGCGAGTTGAACCTTGCAAAGATAATTCTTAAGAATGAAATATCGAAATTGGCAGGAAACGATCACCAGATAAATGATATAGATTTTGATATGATATCTGTTTTTGCAAGCTTTGATGGATACATTGAGAGTGATTTTATTAAGGACGTTGAAGATAATGCTTCCAGTCTTTATGATCTTATGCTGAAGAATTATAATATTAAGATATCTATCTCAGCTGGAAATATATACTCCAGACTGAGCGAAATAAGCCGGTCGTTTGTAGAAGCCAACTTAGCGGCGGATAATAAGGACTGCGACAGTAAGAATATAGTAAACTGGTATTATTCCATTCCTGGGAACGAGGATTACTTTTATTATCCGATGGACATGGAAATTAAGCTGATGAATTTTACCAAAGCGGGTGATTGGGAGGAAGTCAAGTACATTCTGGATCGCTGTTATGAACAGAATATATTGAAAAGAGATCTGGCAAAGAGCATGCAGAAATATTTCATATATGAAATGTATGGTACCATCATAAAATTATCAGATGAATTACAGCTTAATATAAACACGTGTCCTCTTGAAAAAGCCGAAAAATGGAGAAATATAAGAAAAATGGAGGCAATTGAAGAGACATATGATACCATAACCAAAACATACCAATTCATCTGTGCAAAGATTAAGGAAGAAAGACATAGCAGAAATGAAAAGCTTATAAAATCCATTAAAGAATATGTCGATTCGGACTTTCTGGAACCGCAGATGTCTTTAGCATTGGTTGCAGATAAATTCGGTATTACTGAACAATATGTATCAAAATTATTCAAGGAACAGATTGGAGATAATTTTTCAAGCTATGTGGAAAATTTTCGTTTGAAGTATTCCTGCAAATTATTATCGGATACGAATTTATCAATTGAAAAAATAGCGGTCATGGCCGGATACAGCGGTGCTAATGCATTCCGGAAGGCTTTTAAGCGTGTAAATGGCGTAAACCCCAAAGGCTACCAATTCACCAACTAAAATATAATTTGGAGAGGAATGAAATTATATGTGTAAGGATGTTGAATTATATATTTCAACCGAAGGAAACGATATGAACTCCGGAAGTAGGGAGAAGCCGTTTAGAACTTTTGAAAGGGCAAGGGATGAAATACGCGGATTGAAATGCGTCAAAAACAGCAGGGCTTTTACCGTATTTATAAGAGAGGGAACATATTATCTTGACAATACTCTGCTGTTAACCCCTTTGGATTCGGGCAG
>DBTX01000065.1:34748-94368 GCA_002307275.1 Hungateiclostridiaceae bacterium UBA1305 | reverse complement strand
GGTGCACGAAAATTAAACGCACCCTATAAATTGCGTCTCACATTATGCGAGCTTTATACTGAAGGTCGGTTTACTAATATAATGTAATAACTGCAAATTAGTCGACCTTCCGACGCCCAAAATTTCGCTTAATTCGTGTGATGTTATTTATATGTAGTTACAAGTATTTCCGTCTATCGTCGACTAACCGTCGACATTTCTAGACACAAAAAACAAAGGCTTTCAGGTCTAAACCCTGAAAGCCTTCATTGTGGCGGAGAGAAAGAGATTCGAACTCTTGGAACGGGTTAACGTTCACACGATTTCCAGTCGTATTTTTCATTTTTCACAATTAACCACTGAAGCTCACGAGGTGCCACATATCAAGGGTTTGCGGGTTTTGTGCTTTCCAATTCTATCCACTAAAAACCACTTCATTTCACATTTCATGTGAAGTTTTCGTGAAATTTTTAGTGTATATTGTATACTGTATACAATCATGCTATTCGTCATTCCATATTGCTCGATCGATTGTATTGGCAATGCTTTCTTGAACGGATTTTTCAACATGCCCATAATAATCATTTGTAATGACAATAGTACTATGGCCGAGCCTCTCACTAGCTCCTTTCAATTGTACGTTTTGAGAAATCATCAAAGCTCCGTTGGAATGCCGCAATTCATGGAATGTGATCTCGGGCAGCCCAAATTTTTTCATCCTGTCCTTAAAAGATCTTGTTACGTGCGATGGATTAAATATAACCCCGTCCGGCCATGTGCATATAAAGTCTGTTGCTTTCATTTCCTTTTCGGTTATTTTAGATCCTTTTTCTACGCAGTACTGGCAAGTGAATTTTGAAATGTATTTCTTGCCCATTGCAAGCTTGTTCTCTTTCTGAGAGATCTTTTGCCTTTTCAGCAATTCGATTATCCTGTCTGTTACGATGATATCTCTATCGGAATCTTCTGTTTTCACGTCTTCAATGAAAATTGGATTGCCATCATACATGGTGAGTTCTGAACGAATCATAATTATTTTCTGGTCAAAGTCTATGTTTTCCCACCTTAACCCAAGCGCTTCTCCCCTTCGCAATCCAAGAACAACAGCCAGATAAACCGGTACAAACAGATCGTCGTTCTCGAATTTTTCAAGCATGGTTTTTATTTGAGCTGTCGAAAGAAATTTTGCTTTATGTTTTGCTACTTCTGGCGATTTTGCAGTCCGTGCCGCATTTTTCTCCAATATCTCATCGATACAGGCATCCTCCAGAGCTTTTGATAATACGCGACGAACATACAAAATTGACTTAGGAGAGAGCTTTTTAAAATGCCTTACTTCTTTGTCTATTGTAACATCTCTGTCTTTTTGAAGGGCTTTGTACATATCTTTGATGTGGATTGCTTTGAGATCCTGGAGCCGGAGGCCACCGATGTGCGGGTTAATGTGGCAGCGAATATTCACCTCATATCCTGAATATGTTGTGGGGCTTAATTCTTCCTTCCGGTCCTCAAGCCATTTATTCAGGTATTGGCATACTAGTGTTTTTTCAGGGTTGATATATGTACCGTGGCGGAGATTATATTTTTGTTCATTCAGAAAATCTTCTGCATCATCAGCAGTTGAGAATCCACCTCGGAACTTTTGATTACGGGTGCCGTCTGCTTTAAAGCCAGCTTCATAACGGACATAATAGAGTCCATTCTTATCTCTTTTTATTCGCTTGTCATTTGGCATAGAATCAACTCCTCATTCAAATAACTTTAGTACTGCCGGAGGATCAAAATAAATAATGTATTTGCCTCGCTGTTTATATGCGCCATACATATTGGCATATTGATTTAGTGCTTTTCTGAAGAAATCTTCTGTAACTTCCAAGTATTCAGAAAACTCATAAAGGGACTGGCAACCTGCGTCATACGCTTTAATTATAGCTTTTATCGATACAAGCTTTTTGGTAGCCCAGCGCTTCGCGCGGAGCTCCTGCTGCTGGATCACAGTGTGATCGACTGTACTGTCGGTTAAAAGATTGCCGCATGAAGTATAATGGTGGCCGAGTTCTTCCGCCATTACACAGGCCTGCTCGGATTGAGTCTTAAGTAATGCGTTTATTACGATGAGTGGATCGTCGATGCCATCATTATCATATAGACCTGAAACGTTTGCGGGCAGTTCTGCGTGTTGAATGTCGATGTTTTCCGCCTGGGCTTCTATCACAAGTTTTTCGAGCTTATTCAATATATCTCAATCCTTCTTATTATGCTTCATTTTCCTGTATGTTTCCAAGTAAGCTTTTACTGCAGCGGCTTCATCCTCTGTAAGTGGTTCGTCATAACCATCAATACGGGATGCTGCGATGGTATATATAGTGTCGGGCTCTTTTACGATATTAACATCCTTTGCAAGTAGTTTATTGTATCGATCATCTAAAGATCTTGCAACTTCTTTATATCCAAAATGCTCGTACACAGCGCGATCTAATTCAAAACTTTTATCTATGCTTCCCTTGCTAAATCCCAAGACCTTTCCTAATATATAAAAATCATCGAGATAATAGGAATCTAAACGAGTGAGAATCTCCTTCACCGCTACAGAGGATAATCCAGTATTTGCTGACAATTCTTCTATTGTGTAATTTTTCTCCTCAATTACATCAAAGAACTTATCACGCATTATCTTTGGGCCCTTTAATATTGTGCTTATATCTGTTTTTAAAGCTGAAGCAATTATTTTTACGAGTTCAATATCAGCGCTTCTTTTACCGTTTTCCAATTTACTTATAGTAGATTGCGAAATACCCGTTTTTTTTGACAAATCGTATGTGGAAAGATTTTTGTCCTCCCTAATTTGCTTTATTGATTTCCCTATAATATCCACAGTACTCTGCCGCCTTTCTAAACAATTCTAAAATAGAATATTACGACTCAATAATAATTCTAAAATAGAATATTGTCAAGAAAAAACTAGCATGTTCAAGAAAAACGGACACAATTCAATATAACGATTCTATAAAGGAATTGATTACCGCTTAAAATAAGTTCAATATAGAATTAATTCCAAATCAGAATTGATTTAACAATATATAGAGGGGGTGTACGTTTTGACGACTGCCGAGAAAATAAAGACGTGTAGAGAAGATAAAGGCATTTCTCAATTAAAGCTGGCTAACCTTTCGAAACAATTTAATCAATCCCAAATCAGCAAAATTGAAAAAGGTGACAGAAAAATTACTGACCAGGACTTAATATCGATTGCTAACGCACTTGGTCTAAAAGCGGTGGACTTAATAGGCGACTCATTTCAGGGAGGAGAAAATAAAAATGTCAAATCGCTTATGGAAACGGCAGTAAGTGCCTGAGAGAGCAAATAAGAGAGGTCGACGATATGCTAAAAAAAATTGTTCCATTCAGTACAAAATTGGTAGAAAAACTGGAAGAGTCTCAAAACGATATGATTCTACCGCCGCTACTTTCATTTGAAGAGGTCTGTGAGTACTTAGGCCTTGGACATACCATTGTTAGCCAGATGATAAAAAAGGGTGAAATTCCACACACCAGGGCGAGAAACCGAATACGGGTTTATGCAACCGATCTGAAAGAGTATCTCGATAAGCGAAGGGTTGTTGGCAAGTGAAAATCCTGCCCGATGATGGTCTGCCGGTAACAGGCCGAAACCAATGATCCGGATCCGTCCGGGGAGGTCACAGGATACCTGTCGCCACTGAGGAGAATTGGTGCCTCATTAAGATAGATTTGTTCTTTGAAAACTACATACTGATGACATCGGCCCGAGCGGTGGAAGCCAGCACGATAGGGGCTAAAGCACGAAAAAAAGGAGAAGAAACATGCAAGCTTTAAGCAGAGAAAATAAATTGAAACTTGGTGTGGCAGTAATAAACAGAGTTGAGAAATTGTCAGAGATTCTCGACTTCAATAAAAGCATGAAGGAAGTTGAGTTGGATTTATTTAAACGAGAGCTATCTCTCAATTATCTGAATTGGATGCTAATAGCACTCGCAACCGGCAGAGTTAAAAATGTCGAGGACGCCATGGGAAACAGCAGTTTCTGTGAATTTTTGAGGAATGGTGCCAGCGATTACGGCAGAACAATACCGTGGGATTAACAAATATATGCCCGTGTAGTGGAGGCCAGTGCGATAGGGACGTGAAGCGGCATCCCGGAGAGCAGAACCGGATCATGCGTGTGAAATAAACGGGAAGGGAGGTAGGTATTGTGAAATCGACACTACCCAAGTACTTTATGGATCTGTCTCAAACAGCTCAGGTAGAAGTGGAAACAGTATCTGAGAAAGTTGTCAACCTGGTATTAAAAGAAAACCTGAGCTACAAGGAAGCGATGACAGCGCTTGAATTGGCTCAGGACAGTATAAAAGAACACAAACTTATTTAATATTTCGCTCAATATCTCGCAAATCATCAGCTATTGAGTGAACTGCACATCTTCCTCCGTACCACCAAGCACATTGTTCGTTTTTGCAGGTTACCACGCCATTAGGTGTTGACATTAGTGGACATACCTTAACATCACTCACAAAAAACACCTCCCTTCGACATAATTCTACTACTCGTGGGAGGAATTTACAAGAGAAAAGAGGTGCCAGAATGACTACCAACGACATGCGCGGCCACATCATTGCAGCTTACGGAGGCAAAGAGGACTGGCGCAAGAAAGTTCAAAAGATGAGTGACGCCCAAGTCCTCGCGATATACAGAAGCTTACAGGCTAAAAAGAAAGTGAAGTAATGGAGGTCAAGCCTTATGAAAGTATATACCAATTACGGCAAACTAGATATTAAGGCTCTGGAGAGCTGCATTATTGAAGTAGAGAGCACCAGGGAATGGAGTTTCATTTCTATGCTATTTGAAAAGGAACTCGACCGTTTACAGAAATTCGAAAATCCAAGCCCATATGAGTGCGAATCAATTCAAATCCTGCAGCAGGCGATAAAAGCTCTCACGCCAATCAATACCTTGGATCTATCCGGCTTCAACATTAAAAAGATTAAAACAGGTTTGCATAAACATTTGTGGGCGGGAGGTCAACCATGAAACGTGTGATGAATCTCACCCGGGCTATGAAGCTCCAGTTAGTCAAACTGAAGCTCAACCCTGACAACTGGCAGTATGAAAAGAACACTCCGGAAGGACTGGTCCTGATACATAGGGTAAGCGGGAAGACCAGGACTGTAAAGCTATGAGCGAACGGATCCACTGCATAGACGGTGATATCACCAGAAATGATGACGGTACTCTTGACTGTATCTGGCTTGCTCCATTCTGGGGAGACGTTCCTCCGGAACAGCGGGAAGACATAGCTACACTTGGCCTGAGACGCGGCTGCTATTACTGCATGCTTATGTTGGAATGGCGTACTAGGATGGGTGAAGAAGGCTGGAAGCATGGCGCATTTATTGGACACGGCGACCATACTGATTGGCCTGGAGAGCTATCGTGTGTTGAGGAGGTCCTTGATTCTGAAGGAAAGCTTATCGGCTATGAGATCCAATGGAAACTATACAAATCACTTCACGAAGCTCGGTTCTATGGTTGGGAGCTGCAGTTTGATTATTACCACGATGGAAAGAAGCGATACGAGGAGGAAACGCCTGTGAGTTTTGGATGTAGTGATAACAAATGTCCAGCATGTTGCAATGGAATTTGCTGCAAAGATACTACACCGCTTGAGAAACTGGATCAGTACGCTTCTTCCTGCAATTTCATCAAGTATAGCGATAACTGGTTATTGTGGAAGTACGGTGTTGAGTATAAAGATTTCGAGTGCAGAAACTGCGGATATTTTAAGAGTATAAACACATACGGACACTGTTCTGAATGCAACGATGAGCGATATGAGGGCGGAAAAGCCTGCCAGAAGTTTATAAAAAGAGGAAGTGATGCAATGCCAAAACAAACATATTGGACAAAGTGTGGAATCGAATTTCAAAAGTCCACAAATGCTGACGTGACGGGTTATGAGTTGAAACTACTGCCCAGCGCCAAGGATCCATTGAAGGTTAAATCAGATATTGAACATGTAGAATGCCGGACGTGTCCATTTGTAAGAATTGTAGAAGAAGGATATCCTGATCCAATTTTTAAGCGTTTCGAGTGCCGGGCCGGGTCCAAAGCGCCGAACCATAAAACAGAGTGGACCGGGAGCTTGGAAGATAAAAACACAATAAATATTCACAGTCTGGATCACCAGCTCATGGAGGAGATACTGCAATTCTGTAAGAACCATCCTGACTTGGGCGCTGGATATAATGCAGATCACATGGCTGACTGCAGACGGACTATCTCTGTCAGTTGCAGTTCCAATAAAAAGGGTATAGCAGCTAAGAAGGAGCTCATAGACAAGTTTTTCCCCGTAACGCCGGTAGCTCCAGATAAACCTATAAAAAAGCACCATTGCGGAAACTGTGATTACGGTCACTGGTTCAGCAGTGAGAATACATATACCAGTGTGGTTTCAGATGATGGTATACATACCACGAAGCGTCCATGTAATGTCTATACACATTATTGCTATCAGGTATCTGAAGACGGGCAAAAGAAAATCGCAGTAGATAAAGATTTCGATCCAAATACATCTCCCGAATGGTGCCCGTTAGAAAAGAGTATCCTCGCAAATCAGCCAGCAACCCCAAATGATCAGCCTGATGAAAGTTGCAATGATTCAATGGAAGCCTGTGATAAATATGAATGCCCCTTTAACGACTATGCCGGCGGTTGCTGTTTTTCCGACGAGAACCCGGAGAGCGAAGACTACCATCAGGATGTTGTTGGAGCGGTAAACGAGTACAACTGCCAACGCGAAGAGGTCAACCTAGCATACAAAATTATTATGGATCTGGATTCATGTGATACCGAGTCATGCGAACCTGAGGACGAGATCTCTGAAAACGTCATAAAAACCCTTGAAACCGTGAACGAAACTGCTATTTCTGCGAACGATTCATCAAAACCTGTAATATTTGATTACTCTGCCGTGGATGAGAAAACGGCGCAATATCTCAGAGAAAAGGCTTTCCGAATTGCAGAGATCTCAGGCAAGGCAAAAACACTTATTGGGAAAGAGCTAAAGGAAGCTCAAGACGAGCTGTCAAAACGCGGGTATGGCTGCTTTGAAGAATGGTACACCGCAGGAGGTTATTCCAAAACACAAGTTTATCGGTTAATCAATCGTTATGATTTCGTTTGTTCCAATTTGGAACAAGCAAGCGAATTGGAACAGCTTCCTGATTCTCTAATGTATGAAATTTCTAAGCCATCGGCCCCAACCGAAGTGGTACAGAAAGTATTGGACGGCGGGGTTAAAACTCATAAGGACTACAAAGCTCTCGAAGCTCGACTGAAAGAATCAGAACAGATAAGAGAACAAGTACAGAAGAAACTTATTGATGCTAAGTTCGAAGCAGAACGCGAAACAAAGAAGCAACTTGATAACAGTCAACGCTCTATCAATGCCCTCAATAAAACTATCCACGACAAACAGCAGCAGCTCGACCAGGCCAAACGCAATGGTGACCCTGCTAAAGTCCAGGAGCTTGGAAAGGTCATATCGGAAAAGCAGGAGGAAATCGATAACTACCAGCAGCAGATCGGCAGCCTGAACCAGCAGCTGCAGATGGCAAAGCAGCAACTCCATGATCAACCTATTGAAGTGTCGGCAACGCGTGAGGTCATTCCGGACGAGGTCAAGGATCTGATCTATAAAAAGGTGCTCCTGGCTATTGAAGCAATTAAATTCCTTACAGACAGGGAGGTCGACATCTTCACCGAAGGCGTTGACTCCGACGAAGTTCAGGATATTATGAACACTATCGATGCCTCCATGAGTCGGCTCCGGAAAATTAAACTGAAAGTCTTTGATTTGGTGGGGGGTGCGAATCCATGAAGACGCTTGAGAAAATTGCACTTGTCACCTTTGCCCTGGTCTTTGCCGTCGAGCTGATCGCCTCAGTCATATCGGACAAGCAGGAAACCATTCAGGAACAGGCTGCAAAAGCAGAAATGCTTCAACGCATAGATACACTCCGCGATGAGAACCAGAAAATAACCGACGAAAACCGGAAACTTCGGGATGAGCTCCGGGAGAAAAACGAAAGCAGGGGCGGGGAGAGGGGATCGGTGCTTACCTCTCTCGGCGCCTATACACTGACGGCATATTGTGGCTGCGAGAAGTGCTGCGGTAAGTATGCGAGGAACAGGCCAGGCGGAATTGTAAGAGGGGCAACCGGTATTGAACTGCAGGAAGGTGTTTCGGTGGCTGCTCCTCTTCCAATCGGGACGGTGCTACTGATAAACGGACATAAGTACATAGTGCAGGACAGGACCGCCGGGTGGATTGTTGACCGGTATGACGGCAGGATTATTGACATTTATTATTTGGATCATGAGGCGGCAAAGATATTCGGAAAGCAGCAAGCAGAAGTGTTTTCGGTGAAGTAGTGCTATTAATAAAAATGAGGTGAATTTATGACTTGTGTAAATTGTGGCAGAGACATAGATGCTATTGGTCAAGATAATGTAAGCTATAAGGCTGGATTTCCTTTATGTGAGGACTGCGAAACATCTGATATTGAATGCGATTATGAAGAATATGAGGAAAGTGTTCATCCGGGTATCAGTAAAAGCCCGGTGCAAGCCGAAAGGCAAATACAAATTTATGAGGAGGTCTTTTCATGAAAGCAACAGGAATTGTAAGAAAGGTTGACGAGCTTGGTAGGGTGGTTCTGCCGATCGAGCTCAGGCGCACTCTGGACATCGAGGAAGGGGATCCGCTTGAAATCTATGTGGACGGCAGCGCAATCATCCTGAAGAAGTATGAACCGGCCTGTATATTCTGTGGCGACGCCAAGAACGTCGTTAACTACAAGGGGAAGAATATCTGCCCTGGATGCATGAAGGAGTTACGAGGCTAAAAGAAAAAGCACCTAAAGGGTGCTAAACAGAAACTCAATTAAAGTATATCACAAACGAAAGAGAGGTCAACGGTTTAATGAATGAATTACAGATCAACGTGATCGAGACCAGGGCAGCTGTAGTTAACTTCAACCATATAGAGATATCTAATTATCTTGATGGGGTTTTAGTAAAATACAAAGGCCTGGTTTTCACAGAAGCAACTGTCTCGGATTGTAAAAAGACTATTGCTGATTTGCGGAAAGGGCAGAAGTCTCTTGACGAATTCCGGATTGAAACGAAAAAGAAACTGACGGAATCAGTTGCTGACTTTGAAAACCAATGTAAAAAGCTTTCTGGCAAAATTGATGAGGTGATTAATCCTCTTGCAGCACAGCAGATGAAGTTTGAAACTGACCGCAAAGAAGCTAAGCGTAAAACGATACAAGCATTTATCGACAAAGTGACTCTTGAGAACGAACTTAGCTCTAAGTATGCTTCCAAGCTGATAATTCCCGATGAGTATCTCAACAAAGGCAAATCAACAAAAGAGATTGAAACCGAGCTCACTGCGCTGGCAAAGTCCTTGAAAGTGCAGCAGGACAAAGAAGCTCAGGACATCGACCTTATTAAAACTAAGGTGGAACTGGCCAATTCTAAGTATCAGTTATCAGTTGGATTGGCTGATGGTGCTTACCTCAGCTTGCTGGCCTACAAGTCGGTGGATGAAATCGTAATCCGGATAAATACTGACGCCGAGGTTCTTCAAAAGCGTGAGCAGAAGGCTAAGGAAAGCATTAAGGTTGAACAAGCACCAGCACCAACCCCGGCACCGGTTTTCACACCTGCGCCTCTCCCCGCTCATAGTTCGTCTCCGGTTCAGCCCATGCCCTGTATACCGGAAATGAGCAAAGAGGTTTTTGAGATAACAGCAAATGCAGCTCAGTTTGATACCCTGGAAGCGTTTTTAAACAGCAACCATTACATATGGGAGTACAAATAAAAGGAGGAAATCACAAATGAAATTTCTTATCGAGTTAGGCTATCAGGATCTGAAAACAGCAATAAGCAGCGGTGCCCTTGCAGGTCTGGCAGATACCGTTGAAAACGCTAAGCCTGAAGCAGATAATGTAATATTCTCATCTCAGGAAACGCCAACACACGCTCAACAGCCTCAAACAATGCAGTATAACGCTCCTGTTGAGCAGCCGGCTCCGCAATTTGCATACCAGCAACAGCCTGCAGTACCAGTTTATCAGGCACCTGCTCCTCAGCCTGCTTATCAACCTCAGACGCAGCAGCAGCCAGCATACCAGGTCCCTGCTCAACAGCCACAAGCACCGGTCCAGCAGTCCCCTTATCCCCAGCAGTCGGCACCGGCAATGCAACCTGCCCCTGCAGTACCGACAACACAGCAGGGCTACACACTTGAACAACTTGCTGTTGCAGCCACACAGATAAACGATGCCGGTCGCAGACAGGATCTCATAAACCTGCTTGCTGCATTTAGAGTACCAGCATTGACAGAACTGCCCAAAGAGCAGTATGGAAACTTTGCGACCCAGCTCAGGGCCATGGGGGCCAAAATATGATTTCTGAAAGTGCACATGCCTTGTTATCCGCAAGTGGATCTCATAAATGGCTGCACTGCACACCCTCGGCAAGGTTGGAAGCAACCTTGCCGGAGGCCCAAAGCGACTACGCGGACGAGGGAAGACTTGCGCATGAAATTGGTGAACTGAAATTACGCAAAGCGTTTATCGAACCGATCGGTACCAGGACCTACAACAGCAGGCTCAAAAAGCTTCAGGAAAAGCCTTTATATCAGGATGAAATGCTCAGGCATACCGACACCTACATGGACTACATCTCCAAGGTTGTACACGGATTTAGTTCTCCACCGTATATTGCGATCGAGAAAAAACTTGATTACGGTACCTATGCGCCTGAAGGCTTTGGGACTGGAGACTGTATCATAATTGGCGGCAACACGCTCCGGATCTGTGATCTCAAATACGGTAAAGGTGTTCCGGTATCGGCAGACATGAACCCACAAATGATGCTCTATGCACTTGGAGCCCTAAGCGAATACGCGATATTGTACGCGATTGAAAAAATAGTCATGACTATTATTCAGCCCAGACTTGACAGCATCTCAGAATGTGAGCTGTCAACCGCTGATCTGCTGAGCTGGGGCGAAAGCATTAAACCTGTAGCCCAAAAAGCTTACGAGGGCTTAGGCGAATTTGTACCCGGTGATTACTGCCAATTTTGCCGAGCCAAGGCAACCTGCCGGGCCAGAGCAGAAGCAAACCTCAAACTTACGGACGAATTCTGTTTCATGAAACCCCCACTTATCAGTAATGAAGAAGTAGGACAGATCCTTGAAAGAGCCCAGAATCTTGCGAAATGGGCTAAGAATCTTGAAGAGTATGCCCTCAATGAAATATTGGCCGGCAGTGTAGTGCCCGGATGGAAAGCTGTGGCCGGTCGCAGTAACAGACAGTTTGCAGATGTCGACCAAGCATTCAAGATACTTACGTCAACCGGTATGGATGAAGCGATGCTTTACAAAAGACAACCGATCACATTAACGGAAACCGAGAAGCTTGTAGGTCCTGCAAAGTTCAAAGTATTACTGGATGCTTTCGTTATCAAACCACCGGGGAAACCGGCACTTGCACCATTAAGCGACAAACGCGATGCGTACACTCGTATTACCGCCGAAGAGGCTTTTGGTAATATAAACAATTCAAATGAAAACGGAGGACTCGAAAATGAGTAATCAAGCAAGCCCTACACTCGTAACAACCGGTCAAGTAAGACTCAGTTATGTACATCTATTTGCACCTTATGCGAATAAGCCCGGCCAAGAAGCAAAATTCAGTGTAACTGTACTGTTACCGAAGTCTGACATTGCAACCAAGCAGAGAATCGACGCAGCAATCAATGCAGCAGTGCAGCAGGGAGTAGCATCAAAATGGAATGGTGTTCGCCCGCCTCAAATTAAAAGTCCGATCTGGGATGGAGATGGTTTACGTCAAAGCGGCGAACCTTTTGGACCTGAATGCAAAGGACATTGGGTGTTTACGGCATCTTCAAAGCAGCAGCAGTCAATTGTGGATCTGAGCCTTAATCCGATCATCAACCAGACAGAAATTTATTCAGGCATTTATGCCCGAGTAAACATCAACTTTTTCCCTTTTGTAAATTCAGGTAATAAGGGAGTTGGCTGTGGTCTTGGACCGGTACAAAAGATAGCAGATGGAGAACCCCTCGGAGGCCAGATGTCAGCAGAAGAAGCATTTGGACAAGGACCTTCCGGATATCCTGCAGCACCTTCCTACCAGCAGCCGGCGTATCAACAACCGCAATATCAACAGCCTCCACAATACCAGCAACCTGTAACTCCTGCTTATCAGCCGCAATACCAGGCACCGGTACAGCAACCGAATTATGGCACACCTGTACAGCCTACATACGGCCAGCCGATTTATGGAACTCCGCTGCAAACCGGTTATCAGTCCCCGAACCAGCCTATTGACCCGATAACGGGTAAGCCGATAACGGGCGGCATAATGGGTTTATGATCAGAATTCAACGCGATAATACACAAAAGATAGAGAAGCGGTTTGCCGTCTCAGATAAAGGTATTATCTGGGGCGGCAGCTACGATATCGTTGAGAGAAAGCTAAAAAGGCTAAACGCTAAAGAGAAAATTTACGGGGAGGGAAAGGACAATGCCAGAACAAATGATCAATCAAATGAGCCTGAACTCCCATTTTAGGCATTTATCAATCGACATCGAAACTTTTTCCTCTGTGGATCTGAAGAAATCAGGACTTTATAAATACGTCCAAAGCCCTGACTTCCAGATCCTCTTATTTGCTTACTCATGGGACGGATACCCGGTGCAGATTGTCGATCTTGCTCAGGGAGAGGCGTTGCCCTTTTTTCTGCCAGAAGCGCTGCAAGACCCCGCAGTAATCAAACATGCATATAATGCGTCATTCGAATATTATTGCTTGAACAAATCGTTATATTCTCCGCTTGATCAGTGGAGATGCACCATGCTGCACGGCTTATATTGCGGTTACACAGCTGGCCTTGCTGCGACTGCAGTAGCACTTGGTCTTCCGGAAGACAAACGAAAGATGGGGATAGGCTCAGCACTGATCAGAACCTTTTGCATACCGTGTAAACCGACAAATAAAAATGGTCGTCGAACCCGGACGCTACCACACCATGAGCCGGAAAAATGGAACCTATTCAAGGAATACTGCAAACAGGATGTTGTAACCGAAATGGAAGTTGAAAGACGCCTGTCATCATTCCCTGTGCCAGACCAGGAACAAAAACTATGGGAACTTGACCAGAGGATAAATGGATACGGCGTCTGTGTGGATCGGGAGCTCATCGACGGAGCTATTTACTGCAGTGAAATTGTAACGCGTGAATTGATAACCGAAGCTGTGAATCTGTCAGGACTAGCAAATCCGAAAAGCGTAAAGCAGTTATCCGAATGGCTGACAGAAGAATCCGAAGATGAGATACCCGATCTTCAAAAGAAAACTGTCGCAGCACTAATCAAAACGACTAACAATGATCTGGTCCGCCGGATGCTTGAAATCCGTCAGGAACTCTCTAAAACGAGCGTAAAGAAATACACGGCAATGGCTGAAGCAGTTTGCAATGATGGACGTGTAAGAGGACTCCTACAGTTTTACGGCGCAAACAGGACTGGCAGATGGGCAGGCCGCCTAGTGCAGGTTCATAACCTCCCGAAGAATTTTCTCGAAACGCTACCCCATGCTCGGGAATGCGTCAAAGCGAAAAAAATTGATGTTCTGAAAATTGTCTATGGTAACATACCGGATACTCTTTCCCAGCTCATACGTACAGCGTTCATACCTTCTCAGGGTAATCTGTTTACAGTTGCTGACTTCTCAGCTATTGAAGCACGTGTAATCGCTTGGCTGGCCGGAGAGCAATGGAGACTTGATGTATTCGCTTCCCATGGAAAGATATATGAGGCGTCAGCTTCTCAGATGTTCGGTGTTCCAATCGAGAGAATATCAAAAGGTAATCCGGAATACGCGCTAAGGCAAAAAGGAAAGGTCGCTGAACTGGCTCTTGGATATCAGGGCGCATCCGGAGCACTTATCAAAATGGGTGCCCTTGATATGGGCCTTACCGAGGAGGAACTTCCTGAAATCGTAAAGCGTTGGCGGTCGACAAACAAAAGGATCGTTGATCTGTGGTACAGCCTGGAGAATGCAGCGATCGATGTCATGCGGTATGGAGTCCCGGTCGGTATTAAGGGGTTGATCCTTGCTCGTGAATTCGATCACAATAATCAGCAGGACTTCCTGACTATAACGCTGCCGAGCGGAAGGAAACTGCTCTATGCAAAGCCGTTTCTTTCCCAAAATGAGTGGGGAAAGGATGCTCTTTACTACCACGGCGTTGAAAAGGATACAAAGAAGTGGGAAACGATCCCAACATACGGCGGTAAGTTGACGGAAAATATTGTTCAGGCGATCGCACGAGACTGTCTGGCGGTAAGCCTATTGAGACTTGATACCTTAGGATTTAAAACTGTTATGCACGTCCATGATGAGTGCATCCTGGATGTTCCTGCTACAGAAGCTGATCTCAACTTGGCATGTGAAATTATGGGGCAGCCGATATCATGGGCACCAGGCCTGCTGCTCCGTGCAGATGGATTCATTACCCGATTTTATAAGAAGGAATAAAGCTATGATTTACTATTTGGATTTCGTATACACAAAAGATGGTAAGTTCGGCATGGTTCTATCGTTTGATAGGACAAGGCACAAATATGAAGTAGTTTTCAATTATACCAAAAATAATGAAACCAGGGACTATTTTTATAAGGAAGAATTGAGGCCAGTAATATGAGTACAACAATCATCAACAAATATAAAACAGTCATTCCGGCAGACGCGGTATTTATTGGTCGTCCTTCAAAGTGGGGCAACCCCTTCAGGATTGGCGTACATGGAACAAGAGCAGAGGTCATCAAAAAATATGAAAACTGGATCCGGATCCAGCCTCAGCTCATGAACAGTTTACACGAACTTCAGGATAAAACACTGGTTTGTTATTGCAAGCCATTACCTTGTCACGGAGATATCCTGATAAAACTTCTGGGAGAATTATCGTCCCATAACAATACATAAAAGGAGTGACATCCGTTGAAAACCCCAATAATAAACATACAAGAGGCCCAAATACTCTATACGGCGATGTATAAAGCTAATACACTCCCCAAAATATTAAGAACCGCTCCACCATATCCGGTATGTATGCTTCTTCTTGACATGCCTGAAACACATGGAGGTGTAGTCATACAAAGAGTCGCAAGTGATGAAAGTGCGATTAGTATAAGTACTTATTTATCACTACCTCATAAAGATGTGTTTTGGTTGAGTACTCTCAAATTCGAGAATAAAGTTGATAGTCGATCCTTTGAAGAAATACATTCCTCTTCGACAGGAGTCGCCGGTGATGATTTATTGAAAAACTTTAATTTCTGGGAGCCATTAATGGTTAGGTTAGAAAACATAGCAATTTTCAGCTTAAACCTCATGAATTGCAAAAACATTAAGTACATCCCATACGATCCTAACGAAAACCTAAGCAGGCAAGTTAAGCACCAAATGGAAAGAAAAAACCAGGAGCCTTACTTGAAATATGAAATACTTGAAATTCAGCCTATGAATGCACATATGACGATTCAGAATCGCCCTAAAAATGAGCCTCAAAATAATCAAAGACTTCATACTGTACGCGGACATTTTAAAACTTTTACACCTGAGCATCCTTTGTTCGGGAGACTCACGGGAACTTACTGGTGGGGCGATTGTGTAAAAGGAAACGCTGAAATCGGACTGCTCGAAAAAGATTACCGAATACAGATAGACCCCGCCATAATAAGGAAGCTAGAAGTTTAACCAAGGGGGAGGACTTAACCTTGATTTTCCTAAATTACGATAGAAAAATAACAATATCTACGGCTGGTAGTCGAAAAGCCACAAGATGGCCGCCTCAAAATATATTTATATCTGAATTTTGGGGCCGATTCGAAACACCAGTTAGAAGTACTGAAACCCTTAGAGACTATCTGAGTTTTCCTAAAAGCAAGCAGGATGATCTGAAGGATGTTGGCGGCTATGTTGCCGGTATGCTAGTAGCTAATAGGCGAAAAGGAAACAATGTCATAGGCCGTGATGTAGTGACCCTTGATCTTGATAACATCCAACCAGGAGGCACACAGGATGTATTACGACGTATCGATGCACTTGGTTGCGGTTACGCTGTTTACTCTACCAGAAAACATGAGACAGGGAAACCGCGATTGCGAGCTCTTTTCCCTCTAAATAAAACAGCTTCACCTGATGAGTGCGAAGCTGTATCTAGAAAACTGGCAAGTATCATAGGCATCGACCTCTGCGATCCGACAACGTTTGAAACTTCCCGCCTCATGTACTGGCCCAGCTGCTGCGCCGACAGTCAGTATATCTTCCAATATGGCGATAAGCCTTTCCTGGATGTTGACGGTTTGCTTGGCATGTATGCCAACTGGAGAAACGTAGCAGAGTGGCCGGAGGTTCCTGGAGCTCAACAGACACATGTCAAGCTTGCAGCAAAGCAGGGCGACCCTATTGCAAAGACCGGCATTGTCGGAGCCTTTTGCAAAACCTATGATATTTACCGCGCAATGGATGCCTTCCTTCTGGGTGTTTACATCCCTTGCGATGATGGTGAAAACCGCTTCACGTTCACCGGCGGCAGCACGGTCGGCGGTGCGGTCATATACGATAACGGCAATTTTCTGTTTTCTCATCATGCAACGGATCCTGCCGGAGGCAAATTGTGTAACGCATTCGACTTGGTCCGCCTCCACCGGTTCAGCAACCTGGACGATGATGCCAAGCCCGAGACACCAACGAACAAGCTCCCGTCTTATACAGCTATGTGCGAGCTCGCAGTATCTGACAGCTATGTGGCCGCGCTGCTTAACCAGGAACGATACGAGAAGGCCACACAGGAGTTCGCAACGCCTCCGGATGATAACGCGAACTGGATCAGCAAGCTGGCGGTCAGTGCAACCACAGGAACGCCTGCAAAAACGACGGACAATATCCTGATTGTACTCGAGAATGATCCCCTTATAAAAGGAAAGATCGCCTTCGATGAGTTCGCCAACAGGGGACTTGTGCTCGGAGCTCTTCCGTGGGATCAGCGAAACATCCGGAGAGACTGGGGCGACGTCGACGATGCAGGCCTGAGGCATTACATGGAACACACCTATGGAATATCGGGAAAGGACAGAATCTTCGACGCTGTGGCGCTGTGTGGCCGCAAGCATGCATTCAATGAGGTCAAGGAATACCTGATGAGTCTCGAGTGGGATGAACTCCCACGGCTGGACACATTGTTCATCGATTACCTTGGTGCTGCAGATACACCTTACATCCGCTCGGTAACCCGAAAGATATTCACTGCAGCTGTGGCCAGGGCTATGACTCCCGGATGCAAGTTTGACAATATGCCGATACTCACAGGACCTCAGGGACTCGGTAAAAGTACTCTGCTGAATAAAATGGGTCGTGCGTGGTTCTCAGACAGCCTGAAAACCTTTGAAGGGAAAGAGGCATCGGAACAGGTACAGGGCGTATGGATCATTGAGGTCGGAGAGCTGGAAGCGTTCAACCGGTCAGAAATCGGACGGATCAAGCAATTCCTCAGCCAGTTGGATGATATCTTCCGCGCTGCGTATGGCCGACGTACGGAACGGCATCCGCGCCGGTGCATTTTCTTCGGAACGTCCAATAACGGTGAATACCTCAGGGATAAAACAGGCAACCGCCGCTTCTGGCCGGTAGACCTTGCAGTACAACAACCAATAAAGAATGTGTTCCGGGATCTCAACGATGAGGTTGGCCAACTGTGGGCCGAAGCATATGCGCGCTGGCAGCTGGGCGAACCCTTGTACCTCTCGGGAGATATCGAAGCAGCTGCACAGGCGGAGCAGGAGACACATAGGGAACGAAGTGCACGTGAAGGCTTCATCCGTGAGTTCATTGAAAAACCAGTTCCGGAGGATTGGGCGAAGTGGCCGATGGACCGGCGCCGTATGTACTGGAGCGGCGGAATGGTGGAAGGGACCGCCAGGCTGGTCGAGCGGGATCGCGTATGTGCCTTGGAGGTGTGGTGCGAATGCTTTAATGGTGATCCGAAGTTTATGAAATATTCAGATGCTGCAGAGATAAACGGCATAATCTCAATGATACCAGGCTGGAAACGACAAAGGAATGGTGCGCGATTTGGGTATTGCGGATACCAAAGAGGGTTTGAAAGGTGAAACATTGCTGAAACATTCACTGAAACATTGAATTTGAATGTTTCAGTAAGTGAAACATTGAAACATTGCTGAAACATTAAATGTATCACCCTTTAAGCTTAGGGAATAGCGGTGTAGAAGGTCACTGAAACATTGAAACATTGATTTCTATATGAATATATAAATTAGAGAAATTAGGCATATGTGTATACACCTTATGCGCCTAATGTGCCTGATGTATATACATATACGCGAGAGACGTTTCAATGTATCGCAAAGGAAAGGGAGCTGAGAATAACATGAGAGAAAACGTGATAGAGGGATACCTCAGGGACCAGGTTAAAGCCATAGGCGGGAAAGCTTATAAATTCGTTTCGCCAGGAAATGCAGGGGTGCCAGACAGGTTGATATGCTTACCCGGGGACAAGTATGTTTTTGTTGAAACAAAAGCCACAGGGAAAAAGTCGACGCCCTTACAGATAAAACAGCAGAACGATTTCATGAAAAGAGGGTCCCGGGTATTTGCGGATATCGACAGCAAGGAAAAAGTCGACCAAATAATCACAGTTTGCAAAGGACTGATAAAAGCATGAAATACATACCACACGCATATCAGAAATATAACATTAACCGGCTGCTTGTCGATGAGGCGTTAGGTCTTTTTCTGGATATGGGACTCGGGAAGACAGTCATCGCACTGACCGCAGTCAATGACCTCAAGTATAACCGCTTCCTGATCAGTAAGGTGTTGGTGATCGCGCCGAAAAAGGTTGCTGAAGCCACCTGGAGCAAAGAGGCAGCGAAGTGGGACCACCTTCACATGCTGCGGGTGATCACGGTATTAGGGACTGCAGCCAAGCGGATCAGGGCGCTGAACACGCCGGGCGATGTGTATGTGATCAACAGGGAAAACGTACCGTGGTTGGTTGAGTATTTTCGGAACAGCTGGCCGTTTGATATGGTCATCGTGGATGAGTTCAGCAGCTTTAAAAATCATCAGGCGAAACGATTCAAAGCTTTGACCTGGGTACGGAAGTATATATCCCGTTTTGTCGGCCTGACCGGTACGCCGGCGCCAAATGGACTGCTTGACCTATGGGCCCAGGTGTATCTCCTGGATGAGGGTAAAAGGCTGGGGACGAAAATAACACACTTTCGGGAACGGTATTTCGAGCCGGATCAACGGGATCGGGATCATATTTTCAGCTACGCGCCAAAGCCCGGAGCCGATGAAGTCATTCAGCAACTGATCGGTGATATATGCGTCAGTATGTCAGCAAAGGATTACTTGGATCTACCTGACTGCATTACGGTTACTGTGCCGGTACTTCTTGACAGCAAGGCAAAGGCAGCTTACGACAAGCTGGAACGCGAAATGCTTCTGGAGGTGGACGAAAACACAATTGATGCGGGATCAGCAGCTGTCCTGACAAACAAGCTACTGCAGCTGTGCAACGGGGCTGTATACGACGAGGACCGCAACGTTGTCCACATCCATGATTGCAAAATAGAAGCCTTCATGGAGCTGGTGGAAGGGCTGAACGGACAATCAGCTTTGGTGTTTTATAATTTCCAGCATGATCTTATCAGGATCAAGAAGGCCCTTGAAGGTTCAGGTCTGAGAGTTCGGGAATTGAAAGGTCCACAGGATGAGGATGATTGGAATAACCATAAAGTCGACATCCTTCTTGCACACCCTGCATCAGCAGCTTACGGGCTTAACCTGCAGCAGGGAGGACATCATGTTATTTGGTTTGGACTTCCCTGGTCGTTGGAGCTGTATCTGCAGGCGAATAAAAGGCTTGATCGGCAGGGCCAGTTGGAGAAGGTTATTATTCACAGGCTTGTTGTCGAAGGCGGAGTTGATGAAGATGTGGTCGCAGCATTGGAGGATAAAGGCGCAACGCAGGATAAACTGATGTTGGCACTGAAAGCAAGGATTGAGAAGTACACCCGGGAGGTGGCTTAAGATGAGCCTGGATAATCCATACATACCGAATTTCGGATGGAAGATAGATCCGGACGGTCGTCAGGATCGCGGACCAGGTCCGGTGACTGTCAGGAAAATGAGTGATGAGGAAAAACGAAAATACGGCATTGCCGAAAAAATGGAGGTCGAGGATATGACAACAGCGTTGAACGTTGATGTAAACAGAATGTTAGAGATTTGCAGGGAACACGGGACCAATATCGAAGGTGTGAAAGCTGTCGCAAAGGAATTTAAGCTGACAGACAAACAGGCTTCAAATCAGATATACGTGAAAAAAATTAAAAGGCAGCTGCAGGATGAAATCACGTCCGTATCAGAGGAGGATGTAGTTATACAAACTAACCTGACAAGTGTTGATGCTGATGCAATATCGGCTATAAACAGCCACGAAGATCATCCAGATCAGGTATCATCAGGTAGCTTAGAATTCATCGAAATTGAGGAATACCCGGACATCAAGGAGATTGCCAAAGAGGTCAGCGTAGCTATTAACGAGAGCGTCAATGACAGTGTCGAGAAGATCTGCCTGAATGCCAGCAAGGAAGTTGATGAAATGCTGGAACTGATTCCGGATACCGTGAATCATCCGGCTCATTACACTACCGGAAAGATTGAGGTTATGGACTTCATCCAGGAGAAGCTTACCCCTGAGGAGTTTGAAGGCTTCTGTAAAGGCGTTGTGCTGCAGTACGTATCAAGGTGCAGGCTTAAGGGTGGGATTGAGGACCTGAAGAAGGCCAGATGGTATCTTGAGCGGATTATCAGGGCGAAGGAGACTGCGTGATTACGCAAAAATAAAAATGTGAATTATCAATTATGCTGAACCTTTTTGCGAATTTGATCCACTAAACAAAAAACTATTATAGCAATTAAACCAACAACTGCTATTAAGAGTTTACCATCTTTTCTATTGAGGTCATTGTGAGCGGCGTATATAAAAGCTAGAACCAAGGATAGACAAATTATCAGATAACCTGAAATATACCAACGATTTGAATTGAATGGTTTGTTCAAATGAATCCTCCTAAATAAAGTTAGTAGTAAGAGATTTACTTATAGTTTAATGCAGAAATTGTAAATTCGCAATAGAAGGGCAGTATGAACAGATATCAACATTTGTGAGGTGAGGCACTAATGAAGAAAGAACACATCAGGGATTATGCAGAGAGGGTGTGAGGGTTACGGTGAATATACAAGAATTGTCGCAGTTGAAATTTTACAGCAAGGAAATAGAAAATTTGAAGAAGCAACTGCGAGAAGCAGAATACCGAATTGAAGTTGATACGACATCTGATTCTGTGACCGGTTCAATGCCATTGTTCCCCTACGTACAGCATGTAATCAAGATATCAGGGATTGACGTAGATGGTTATGACAAGCAGGTAAACAGGCTTCGTAGTAACATTAAACGACGGATAAAAGAACTGATGGACAAGATGACAGAAGCACAGGAGTACATAGCTACAATACCGGATAGTGAAACCAGATTGATCCTTCAGTGTCGGTTCATAAACGGCCTTACATGGGAACAGATTGAGGATGAAACAGGTATAAATCAGCGTACAGCACATAGGAAGTATAAAAGCTGGTTTGAGAAAAAATAAAACTGTCATTGTTTGTCATGGTTTATCTGTGTTATTATTAAAGTGAAGAAATATAAATGACCGCTTCGGGAAACTGAGGCGGTTTTTGTTTGTCGGAATCTTACAATTAAATCGTATGCAAGGTATACAAAGAAAGTAATAAAACAAATTGAGTCTTCGGGCTCTTTCTATTTGTGTATTGAATCCATTTCTGTAAGGGGACAACCGAACTAATAGAGAGTTGCAACAGCATATAATTCTGGAAAATAAAGGTACTGTGACGGGGTGGTGGCAAGCCTTGCGGGCTCGCCGACCCCAAATTTCGCTCAGTTAGTGAAAAATTTTTTTAGTCATTTCGTTACGCAAAGGAGGGCTTTTGTTGGAAAAGCAAAGAAACAATGCGCAAATCACGCTCGACACTGTTGTCTGTGCAAAGGAGCTGGCAATTGTCCTTGGATTGACTACTAGAAGGATACAGCAGCTTGTGCAGGACGGTATTTTTGAGCCTGTCCAAAAAGGAAAATACTCTCTTACAAAATCTATTGAGAGATATATAGGACTTATAACCAAGGAGGCGACCGAACCTGACCGGCAACGTGAAACTGCCGAAATTGAAATAAAAAAAGCAAAAGCGATAGTAGCTGTCATGGAAGCGCAGGAGCTCCAGGGCAAAATGCATCGCTCCGAAGACGTAGCCGCCATGACTGAGGATCTGATTTATACCATGCGCGGGGTGCTGATGGCGTTGCCCGGCAGGCTGGCCGTGGATGTGACGGATGTGTCCTTGACATCGGAGGCGGCTAATATCATCCGAAAAGAAGTATACAAGGTCATGGGCGAATTGGCAAATTACAAATACGACCCGAAAAAATACGAGGAACGCGTCCGCGAGCGACAGAACTGGGGTATGATGAATGGACGTGAAGGGGATGACGAGTAAAAACGATGTGCTCCGGCTGAATGTTGCCATTAAAAAGCCCCTGGCCGGCATGGTTCCGCCGAATGATCTGACCGCAACTGAGTGGGCGGAAGCCAAGCACAGGCTATCGAGTGAAAGCAGTGCTGAAATCGGGCTGTGGAGAGCGGACCGAACACCCTACCTCCGCGAGCTGCTGGATGCTTTTACCGATCCCAAAGTGCGCCGTATTGTCTTTGTTTCATCATCACAGATCGGCAAGTCAACGTTTGAGAATATCATAATCGGATACATCATCGACGAGGATCCGAGCAGCATCCTGTTCATCCACCCCACTACTATTGACGCCAGGGAATATTCCAAGCTGCGTATTGCACCGATGATTCGCGACTGCCCCGCACTGCACAAGAAGGTCGCTGATCCTAAGAGCCGGGATAGCAACAATACAATTTTGCAAAAAACCTATCCGGGTGGTATCCTCACTTTGTGCGGTTCTACTGAGGCCCACGCTCTTGCGTCCAAGCCTATCCGGTATGTCATCGGCGACGAGCGGGACCGCTGGGCAGTATCGGCTGGCAAGGAAGGCGATCCGTGGAAACTTGCGATGGCCCGGCAGATCACTTTCTATAACGCTAAGGCGGTGGAGGTTAGTACCCCAACCATCAAAGGTGCAAGTGCTATTGAGGATTCCTATTCTGAAGGTACAATGGAGCGATGGTGCATACAATGTCCGCATTGCGGCGACTTTCACGATATTCGCTTTTCAGATATACGCTATGAGAAAGAGGAAAAAGTTGTTCACAACAAAAAGCAGTATAAGGTAACAAAAATCTGTTATGCCTGTAAAAGTTGTGGCTGTATCTCGGACGAAAGGATAATGAAGAAGCAGCCTGCAAAATGGATTGCAGAAAATCCAGATGCCTACGAACGGGGCGTCCGTTCCTTCTGGCTCAACTCCTTTGTGAGTCCCTGGGCCTCGTGGGAATCGACAATCTTGGAATACCTCTATGCTATTGGTAGTACAGCAAAAATGCAAGTCGTTTACAACACTCGTTTCGGAGAATTATGGGAGGATCGTGGCGACCTGGAGGACGAGGGTAGCCTGCTTGCCCGACGTGAAGATTATCCGGAAGATGCAGATCTGCCGGAAGGAGTTATGGTGCTAACCTGTGGAGTTGATACGCAGGATGATCGCCTCGAATATGAGGTAGTCGGGTTCGGACACTTCGGTGAAAACTGGGGTATCAAGAAAGGAATTATCATGGGCCGTCCTGACGAGGCAGAAGTTTGGAACCGGCTGGATGATGTACTGGAACATATCTATCGGTTTGAAGATGGATCCGGACTGAGAGTGTCCATGACGTTCTGTGACGAGGGCGGACATTTCACGCAGGATGTGAGATTACAATGCCGGGCACGGCTCGGCAAAAAGGTGTTCGCTATAAAAGGGCGCTCCGGTGATGGAGTGCCTTTTACTGCTCCACCGAAAAAACAAAAGATTGTTGTCAAAGGAAAGTTTGTCGGTACCTGCTGGCAGTATGCCATCGGTGTCGACTCCGGCAAGCAGATTATCATGGACAATCTGAGGGTGCAGAGCGAGGGCAGCAAATACAGCCACTTCCCCAGGAGGGATGATTACGGGTCCTCTTATTTCACTGGTCTGCTCTCCGAGAGGCTTGTATATAAACCAGAAAGAAAGCAGCCCTGGCAGTGGGAGAAGATACCCGGCCATGAACGGAACGAACCGCTTGACTGTAGGAACTATGCACTGGCAGCGTTCAAGGCTTTATCTCCTGACATGGACGCAATCGACTCGCGGCTCAAAGCTGCAAAAAGAGAAATACGCGGTAATGCCGCTGCAGCTTTGCTCGGTGCTGTGTCAGGCAAGGCTAACCCGGCACAAAAACCGGTACGTAAAAAAACCGCAGGCAGCGCACTTAAAAAATATTACGATGAATGGTAGGTGATAGCATGGCAGATAAGATTGAGATACAGGCCAGGCTTGATTTTTGGAAAAGCGCACTCCTGAAAAAGAGAGCCGCTTACCTTGCGCTGCTGGACGGCGGCGTGAAAAGCTACACCATTGATGACCGCGCCCTCACCCGTTTCGACTTGGACACTTTATCCAAAGAGATAACGGAAGCAGAGCGAAAGGTTGACGAGCTCACAGCAATGCTGCAGGGCAGGAAACCGAGAAAAGCTTTCGGCATTATACCGAGAGACTGGTAAAGGGTATACGTCCGAAAGGACTTTTGCCCCGGGACACCTGACGGAGTTTTGCTCCTTTCGTCATCAGGTGTCCCGGTTATATTACAAAGATTGGAGGCGAAAAACATTGAGTGAAAAAAACCACAGGCGTGGAGGTTCGCCGAATGTCAAAGGATACAGCGAGGCTGGCGCCAGCGAAGTGCGGCGGGCACTCAAGGGGTTCATAGCACGCAGCGGCTCGCCGACTGAGGATATAGATTGGAACAATTACACACTCCGGCAGCGCGGCAGAATGTTGTATATGGCCTCGCCGATTGCGACGTCCGCTATCAACACGAACCGGACAAAGGTTGTCGGTACTGGGCTCACCCTGAAAAGCGCTATCGACCGTGTGCTGTTGGGGTTATCTCCGGAAGCAGCAAAGGTATGGCAGCGGTTGACGGAATCGGAATTTGCGATGTGGTCCGGTAAAAAAGGTAATTGTGACGCCACCGGCGTTAATAACTTCGAAGGGCTACAGCAGCTGGCATTAAAGGCGTGGCTCATGAGCGGTGATGTGTTCCCGTTGTTTAAGCGATATAATCCATCACTGATAAATCCCTACTCCCTGCGCATACACCTTATTGAAGCAGACCGGGTGAGCACGCCTTCAGACTATGGCAGCGCAGCTGTTCCTTCCCCACGGTTCACTGACGGAATAAATCCGGACACAGAAAACAATGTTCATGATGGCGTGGAAGTCGATAGCAACGGCATGATTGTGGCTTATCACATCCGCAATACATATCCGAATCAGATTACAGCCGAAACAACAAAGTGGACTCGTGTCGAAGCATACGGAGCTAAGACCGGATTGCCGAATATGCTACACGTTATGGACAGTGAGCGCCCTGACCAGTACAGAGGTGTTACCTACCTCGCCCAGGTTATTGAGCCGTTGTTGCAACTGCGAAGATATACCGAGAGCGAGCTTATGGCAGCGCTGGTACAGAGTTTCTTCACCGCATGGATAACGACAAAGACAGATCCAACCGAGATACCCATGAACGAAACCGGGTCCGGTGATGTTGTCGGTGTACCTGGTGAACAGCCGAATGATGTATCAGCGAGTCCGAATGAATATGAAATGGCGCCGGGCACGGTCAACCATCTTGAAGACGGAGAGGAAATAACATTCGGCAATCCGAACATTCCGACTTCTGGCTTTGATAGCTTTGTAAAAGCTATATGCCGCCTCGTAGGCGCAGCCTTGGAACTGCCTTACGATGTGCTTATCAAGGAATATAACGCCTCATATTCAGCAAGCCGCGCGGCACTGCTGGAAGCATGGGAAGCTTTTAAAATGCGCCGGAAATGGTTTGTTGATGATTTCTGTCAGCCTATCTATGAAGTATGGCTTGCAGAGGCAGTGGCCAGAGGCCGGATAAAGGCTCCTGGCTTTTTTGATGATCCGAGAATCCGGGCTGCATGGTGCAGCGCTCGTTGGATAGGACCTGTTCAGGGACAGCTCGACCCGAGCAAAGAGGCCAAGGCAGCAATAATGACAGTAGATAGAGGATTCAAAACCCACGAACAAATCACCCGAGAGCTGGGTGGCGGTGACTGGGAGGCTAACGTCGAGCAGCTGAAGCTCGAAAACGAAAAACTACTTGAAGCCGGTGGTGGCAAATACATGGCTACACTCGGCGAAAATGAATCGGAAGGAAGTGAATCTGGTGCCTAAATATTTCAAAAATCCTTTTGCAAGGAATACGGCCAATGTAAATATCCAGCGTGATTTTTATACTATGGCCACGGTGAACGGTGACGAGGCAGAGATTGTCATGTATGGCGAGATTGTGGAGCAGCAGCCGATAGACTGGTGGTCCGGTGAACCAATTGAGGGACAGTACATCATTGAAAGCGAGTTTCTCAAAGATCTAAAAGCCGTGGAGGGCGCGAAGACCATTAACATCCGCATGAACAGTCTCGGCGGTGATGCAGGCGTGTCCATTCTCATACACAACCGGCTCAGAGAACTTGCTGCGAAAGGTACATCCTTAGTTTGCATCGTAGACGGTATAGCGATGTCAGGAGGATCGCTTATTATGTGTGCCTGCGATACGGTGCGCGTCAATCCGTCCAGTCTTGTGATGATCCATAAGTGTTGGACGTTATTATTCGGCGGCTATAACGCAGATGAGTTGCGGCAGGTCGCTGATAAAAACGAAGCCTGGGATAAAGCCCAGATAGCCATATACACACGCAAGTGCAAACTCTCCGAAACGATTGTTACACATATGATGGCCGACACGACTTACATGACGGGCAAAGAAGCGGTCGAAAAGGGCTTTGCAGACGAACTGCTGGATGATGCAGAGCCACTTGATATTGCGGCTAGCGCGGATGGCAGACACCTATTCGTCAGAGGACGAGAGTTACACCTTACGTCTGGTATGTTTTTACCGGACAACATCCCAACGGTTGATCCCGCGAAAGCGGATGAAACAAATATAACTCAGCCGGCTACAACCGGCGGTCAAGAAGGAGGAAAACTCATGGCAAAAAATCTTGAAGAGCTCCGCACAGAAAACCCGGAGCTTGCAGACACGCTGATGACTGAGGCCAAGGCCGCTGTGTCCACACAAGCCGGAACCGCAGTTGAGGCAGAACGTAAGCGTATCGAGGAGATTGATTCTATATCTGCCTTGTACGATGACGAAACCGTAAAAGAGGCCAAGTATGGTAAAACAGCCTGCACAGCTCAGGAACTTGCTTTCCGTGCAGCTCAAACCGCTGCAAAGAAAGGCAAGGAAACCCTCGGCAATATGGATGAGGATTTCAAAGCCTCAGGTGCAGGTGATGTTAAGGCGGCTCCTGCTGCTGGTGAAGACGACAAACCGCTTACACCTGAACAGCGAATGGCGGCAGGACGTGCAGACGCCAAGAAAATTCAGAACAAGGAGGATAAGTGAAAATGTCACATTTGAACAGAAAAGTCGGTGAAGTGGAGTATGACAAGCTGATTGCTGGCGTAACGCCTGCGATTCATGTCAACTCCGGCGTCATCAGAAAGCTTGCTGCAGCCGCGGCCCTTGTACGCGGTACTGTGCTTGCAAAGTCCTCCGGCTCTGCCGGGGACGGAAAACTTGTTATCCTCGGCACAACTGCCGTAGAGAACGAGACCCTCACCCCCGATTGCATCCTTTGTGATGATATGGATGTCGGGACAGCTGCTGATGTAAATGCAGCGGTATTCACCGCAGGCTGCTTCAATGCAGACGCACTTACCGTTAAAACCGCATACACCATGATCGAGGCAGATAAGGACAAGCTGCGTGAGCGCGGCATCTATCTCGGCACGGTGTTGGCGTAACTTAAGGAGGTATATGAAAAATGCCACAAAACATTGATTTATTCGACAGCTACTACATGGCGGGTATGGTGCAGTCAATTGTTCCGCAGATGACCTTTTTCCGCGACCGTTACTTTCCTACCGGAGCCGCCGACATCTTTGCCGCCGACAAGGTATTGGTTGAGTATCAGGATGGAGACCGCAGGCTCGCTCCGTTTGTAGTGCCCCGTGCCGGTGATATCCCTATCGCTCGCGGCGGATATGAAGTGCACGAATTCGAGACGCCCAGCATCCTGCCTTCTCGTATGCTGACACTGGATGATTTGCAGAGGCGCGGATTTGGCGAGGCTCTGTTCTCTGGTTCAACCCAGGCAGAACGTGCAAGGGCTTTGCACCTTCGCGACCTGTCCGACCTCGACAGGCGTATCACACGACGTGAGGAATGGATGGCAGTCCAGACTATGATCAACAACGGCTGCACCATGACAGCCTACATCGACAACGCAACCGTTGGCAAGACATATGATGTGTTCTTCTACGACACATCCGGAAGCAACCCTGCTATCTACACCGCAGGTGACCAGTGGGACGACACCAATGGCGACTTCTGGGGTGACATAGAGGCTATGTGCGGATCATTAGCCGACAGAGGATTGGCTGCTGCTGATCTCATACTCGGATCCACTGCAGCAAATTTTGTCTTGTCGGATGAAACCATCGCCAAGAAGCTTGACAACAGGAGAATGGAATTCGGGCAGATTGCACCGAAAATCACAACTCCCGGCGTTTCATGGCTGGGAAGGTTGAACTTCTCCGGCTTCGAGTTGGATATATTCTCTGTCCGCGAGACCTATGTGGACACTGCCGGCACAACTCAGAAATTCTTCCCTGCAAAGAGTGCAATGGTTACTGCTCCTAATTGCGGACACATGATGTACGCTCAGATCAGCCAGATTGAACCGGACGAACAGTTCCACACTTTCGCCATGAAGCGTGTCCCGAAATTCGTGGTTGACCGTGATAAGGACACCCGTAAGCTGAGACTTGGTTCCCGACCGCTCGCTGCGCCCCTGCAGAAATCCCCATGGATTTATGCGGCTGACGTAGTATTATAAGGTCACTAACCGGAAAGGAGTAAATTCATGAAGCTTATCAAGATAGTGAACGGCACCTATGGCCACAAGGCTCCTGGAGCGAGAAGTGTCTATCCGAAGTCTGCCGGCGACCCTCCATTTGAGGTAGATGACGCCAAAGCCGACCGCCTTGTTACTCTCGGAGTCGCTGCTTATGTCACCACCGATGAAAACCCCGGCAAGGCTGTTTCAACTCCCGATAGTGGAGAGAACAAAACCGAGACGGGTAAAGCCGCACCGGAAGGAAATGAGGGCGGGAAACCGTCCTACAATTCCAAGATGAGAGCCGATGAACTGAAAGAACTTTTGAAAAAGTATGGGCTAAGCTACAGGGTCGGCATGTCGAAAGACGTAATGGTAGCTGCTCTGGACGAGTATTTCAGCAAGAAGGATGAGGACGCCGGTGACGATTCTAACGAGGAGGTTACCGATGACAAGAAGTCCAGTGATACCGAGGATGAGATCGATGATGGCGAGACTCCTCCCGCTCTTTCCGCTGAGGATCCCGTTATATGAGCGGCTTCAAGGATATGGTCGAGGCAGACAACAAGAATGTGTTTCTGAACGCAGGTGAGTTTGCAGAGTTGAACAAGGTTATCTATGACGGCGTGACATATGATGGAGAAAACCATAACGGCATACCAATCACATTGACAAGCCTGAAAGAGAAGGACCGGAGGCAACTCGTATCTGACCATGCACAAGGATTATTCCTTGTTTCCGGCATTTTGCATTGTGCCGCCTCCGACCTTGGCGGCGTTGTACCGGAAAAAGGAATGAAGATAAAAATAAGCGACGGCCCAGCTTTTTTTCGAAACTTTACCGTAGCAGCCTCATCCTGTTCCGGTGGCATGATCCGTTTGGAATTGGAGGCGATTGACGAATGAGTGGAGCTATTTACTTCGACTTTGACGACAAAAAACTCGACCGTGCTCAGAAGCTGCTCGCAGGAATTCCGGACGGTATATACCGGGCTGTGGGCAGCGCTATCAAGAGAGCCGCACAGCACGGACTCACCGTAGGCATGCGGATTGTGTCCGAGGAATACGCTATCGGACAGGACCAGCTCAAAAGCAACACAAGGCATATTAACACCATTGTAAAAGATGGTAAAGGCTCTTTTGAGGTTACTTTCGGATATCGTGGTAATGTTATCCCGCTGATCCGGTTTGACACCCAGGTCGGCAAGGATGGCAATGTATCAGCAAGGGTACTCCGAAGCAATGCAAAGAAAGCTCTTGAACATGCCTTTATTGCAAATGTCGGAGGCCATCGCGGAATCTTTGAAAGGGAATCCGAATCGAGGCTGCCTATTAAAGAGATTTATGGTCCTTCAGCAGTCCAGGCGTTCTATGCCAGAGAAGAAACCGTCGACAAGATGGACGAGGAAATCCGAAAGACCTACGAAGACCGTATCGAACACGAGATCACCAGAGTAATGAATGGATGGGGTGGTAGATAGTGAACCGGATTACTTTACTTGAACAATTAAAGATTGTCACAAAAGAAGTCACCGGAGACATCATCATGCCTGTGCGACTCCAAAAAGGCGATACTGAACAAGGATATCGTGCAGCGGAGGTCTACCTAATGCGCCTCAAGGATAGCAGTTCGGCGCAAAAGAAAGCCCCGTACATTATCCATCAACTGATTACCGGGCGGGACATTCAGCCCTCTGGTGAAAATGTCTCTGCCTCGGCAGTCGTGCGGTCCATCTTCTGCGTTTACAACGATGACGAGGAAGAGGGCTCGCTCATGCTGGTCAACCTAATGGAGCGACTGCGCATCCACCTGTTAGAACAGGTGGTCATCGGGCGTCAATTTGAACTTGACTTAACTGTCGGGCTTGAAACATTGATATATCCCGATGACATCGCTCCCTACTACGCCGGGGAAATGGTGAGCACATGGAAGCTCCCGGCAGTTACAAGGGAGGTATCACAATGGCTGTAAAAGATAAACCAGCTCCTGCTGCTGATGAAGTCGCAGAGGTTGTGCCGGTCGCAGAACCTGTGACCGATGAAACGAATACGAGTCCGAAGGAAAAAGAAGCTGCCGGCGATGCTGGCAGTTTTTGCGTTTATCTTGGGCCGAACATACGCGGTGTTATTCAGTCGGGCACTGTTTACAGCGGAACGAAGGAAAAGGCTCTTGCCTCTCTTTCTACTGCCGTTGAGAAGTACCCGCTGATAGCAAAGCTGATCGTCACGAGGGAAACACTTGCGGAGGACCGTGTAAAAGTCAAACAGGCCGGAAACCTGCTTAATGTAAATTACAATAAACTGGCGACCAGCCTGAAATCAAAATAAGGAGGAAATAAAAAATGCCAAATCATGGAGTATATGTATCCGAGCAGGCAACAAGCGCGGGCACTCCCATAGCTGCCAAGGTCAGCATACCGTTTGTTATCGGTGCTGCTCCTGTTCAGAATGCGGAATCCCCTGCAACTGTAAGCGAACCTATGCTTTGTACAAGCTTTGAGGAAGCCGTTGAGAAACTCGGATATTCCGACGACTGGACAAAGTACAACCTTTGCGAATTCATGTATTCGCATTTTAAGTTGTACGGCTGCCAGCCGGTCATTTTTTTGAACCTACTCGATCCTGCGACAATGAAATCCACTGTGGCGGCAGCAGACAAAGCAGTGAGTGACCACAAGGTAAAACTACCCATTGAGGCTATCAATGACGCTTCGCTGGTGGTAAAGGTGGCAGGTGGTACGGGTACGGCTTACGTCAAGGATACAGTTTACGACACCTATTACGATGGCGAATACCTGGTCATCGAATTGCTGTCTGATGGAGGACATTATACTGAAACATCAATCAGTGTTGCCTATAACGCTGTGACACCTGCATCTGTTGACAATTCGGCTGTCGCAACGGGATTGGAGAATATCGAAAAATGTTTGACATCGGTGGGCATTGTGCCCGACCTCATTTGTGCGCCGGGACATTCCGACAATAGCGGTGTTGCTGCCGTAATGGCTACCAAAGCAGCAGGTATCAACGGGATGTTCAAAGCGAAGGCTCTGATTGACATCAGTACTGCTGCGTCCGGAGGTGCCGATCAATACAGCGAGGTGACCGCTCTCAAAGCCAGCAACAATTTCACAGACGAGGATGAGATTGTATGCTGGCCAATGCTTAAGCTCGGTGCTCGTGCGTTTCACTATTCTACCCAGCTCGCGGGGCTGATGGCTCAGGTCGACACCGGCAACGGCGGTACACCGAATGAAAGCCCTTCAAACAAAGGATTGCAGTGCGATTCTCTTGTGGTTGCTGCTGGAACAGAAGTCAAGTTGACACTGGCGCAGGCGAACATCCTTAATGCAGCCGGCATTGTGACCGCACTCAACTTCATGGGCGGTTTTGTAGCATGGGGTAACTACACTGCTTGCTATCCGGCCAGCACTGATGTGAAGGACTACATCATTCCCGTGTCCAGAATGTTTGACTGGGTAGGCAACACCCTGATAATCACATTTTGGAGTAAACTTGATTTGCCGATGAACCGCAGGCTCATTGATTCCATCATGGACACTGCAAACATTTGGCTCAATGGCTTGGTTGGCGGCGAGTATCTGCTTGGTGCTCGCGCTGAGTTCAGGGAGGACGAAAATTCTCTCACCAACCTTATGGCCGGTCAAATCAAAATTCACATTTACATAACCCCGCCCAGCCCGGCACAGGAAATTGACTTCGTACTTGAGTACGATGCAAGCTATGTAACCACTGCGCTGCAGGGTTAAGGAAGGAGGAATAACAAATGCCAACCTTTGACGAAAGTGTAATAAATTTCGCGGTATATGAAAATGGTTCAGAGTATGCTGGTATCGCAACGGCAACACTTCCTGATTTGACCTCGCTCGTGCAGTCAATCTCAGGTGCCGGCATAGCCGGTAATGTGGAGGCTGTCCTTCCCGGACACTATGAAGCCATGACATTGACGCTCAACTTCCGGACGCTCACGACACACACAATAAGGCTTTCCGAACCTCGCAGACATACCATTGACCTGCGTATCGCTCAGCAGAATGAGGACACCGTTGCAGGCGCTGTCAACATGCAGGGGGTAAAGCACATCTTTGTGGTTGTGCCGAAGGTAGACGCCGGTGGATCCGTCGCTCCTGCCTCTCCATCAAATGGCTCCGGCCAGTATGCAGTTCGCTACTGGGCGACCTACATTGACGGCGTGAAGGTCAGGGAGATAGACCAGCTCAATTTCATATGCTATATCAACGGAGTAGACTACCTTGCAGACGTGAGGCGTGTACTCGGTAAATAACAAATGTGCCCAGGACGGAGAAATCCATCCTGGGCGAATCTGTGTATAAAATAAAAGGAGATTATTTCATGAGCGATGCTACAAAAAGCAATATTGCCATCGACCCCGAGGAATTATCTGTAGCAAACAAAGAGGCTGCTAATAGTGGGGATTCATTCACCTATAAATTCCGCAAGACGTATGAATATGACGGCAAAAACTTTAACGAAGTAACTTTCAACTGGGATAGGCTCACAGGTAACGATGCCCTTGCAATCGAAAACGAATTACAGCAGCTCGGTAAGGCGATCATCGTTCCCGCTTTCTCAGGTGAGTACCTAGTACGTATGTGTGCCAGAGCTTGCACTGAGGGTATTGGAGCTGACTTTTTCGGCAAAATGCCAATCGCTGACTATAACCGTATAAGGAGCGCGGCACGCTCTTTTTTGCTGAAATCGGAGTCGTAATCGGTGATAGAGGCAAATGGCTCCGGAAACAAAGCCTTATAATGGCACAGACGAATAATACGCCTGTGCCATTTTGGTTATCTCTCCCCCTCTCGGAATTTACGAAATGGATAGGAACCAGCAACCAGATCGTAGCCGAGCAGGAGAAACGCCGTAAGAAAAAATGATTTGAAGGAGGACAATTATGGCAAGTAGAAAAGAATATGAACTGCTATTTGCTTTGAACGCCCAGCTTGGCGGCAGTTATAATAGCACCTTCAAATCGGCACAAAATTCTCTCATTCAAATGCAGAAAGAGATTGACGCACTCGGTAAACTACAGTCGAATATAACTGCATACGAGAAGCAGCAAGGCGCGATAGAGGCTACCCGTAAAAAGCTTGAAGTCCTACGGCAGCAGTATGAAAATGTTCAAAAAGAAATATCCGAAACCGGTACATATTCCTCCGACCTTGAGAACAAGCTCCTGCAAAAGCAGCAGCAGATTGACAAGACTAATATTTCTATTGATGCTCAGACAGATAAACTCAACCGTATGGGGAATGCTCTCCATGTGGCAGGAATAAATACTGAAGCACTCGGAACTGAGGAATCAAAGCTCGGTAGTCAGATGGATGTGCTGAAACAGAAACAGGAGGCAGCAGCGGAAAAGGCAAATAGTTTTGGATCCTCCGCTTCCATTGCTTTTGATGCTGTCGGACAGGCGATTGTGTCAGCCGGTATAGTCAGGACACTTGAAGAAATATATAACAAATTCATGGCCTGCGCCGACGCCTCTGTCGAATTCGAATCCGGATTAACCGGTGTCGAAAAGACTACGGACATGAATGATCGACAGCTGGCTGCTCTCGGTGAGGATATCAAGGAGCTTTCAACCGATATCCCTGTAACGACCTCAGAACTGAATGAAATCGCAGAGGCTGCGGGACAACTGGGGATCCAACAGGACAGTCTGCTTGACTTCACCGAGGTTATGGCAAACCTCGGTGTTGCAACAAATCTATCCTCAATGGATGCCTCTACGGCACTTGCGAAATTCGCTAATGTTGTAAGGATGTCCGCAGACGATTATGGACGCCTCGGCTCGGTCATTGTTGACCTTGGAAATAAAGGAGCATCCACGGAATCCGAAATTGTGGAAATGGCCACAAGGCTTGCCTCGGCTGGTTCGCTTATCGGATTATCAGAGCCGGATATTATGGCTGTGGCTTCTGCCCTCTCGTCACTTGGTATTGAAGCCGAGGCAGGCGGCAGTGCCATATCCAAATTAATGAAGGAATTTGAGGTCATGGTCCAGACCGGAGCACCGGCGCTTGAAAAATTTGCGAAGGTAGCAGGCATGAGCGCGGATGATTTCTCTATTGCATGGGGGAAAAATCCCGTTGAAGCTCTCGGAGCGTTTATTGATGGACTCGGGCGCATTGACGCGACCGGAGGATCAGCCGTCGCAACATTGGAAGGCCTCGGCGTTACGGAAATAAGGATGTCGAATGCCGTCCTGTCCCTCGCATCTTCTGGTGGAATTCTCAATGATTCTCTCGCTGTTGCAAATAAGGCATGGAAAGAAAATACTGCCCTGACCATAGAGGCTGAAAAACGGTATGCAACAACCGAGAGCCAATTCAAGATGATGCAGGATGGATACAACAACCTGAAGATAGCAATAGGTGATAATTATACCCCTACTCTGAAGGAATTGTACGAAGCAGGCAATCAGGTACTCGGAGGTATGACCGAATTTGTGCAGCAGCATCCAACTCTTGTAAAAGCCGTTACGGCATTTGTAGGTGTTCTCGGAATTGCTATTGCTGGTCTCGCGGCGTATGCGGCAGCCGCAAAAATAGCCACTTTGTTTACAGCCGCATTTACAACCGCTGCCGGAGTATCACTGCTTGGACCAATACTTCTTGTTGTTGCTGGTGTTGCGGCGCTTACCGCTGGAATTGTTGCACTTTCGGGAGCTATGAAAGGCCAGTTAGACGAAACATGGGAACTGACCGCGGCGTCTCGTGATCAGTACAAAGAGCTGCAGGAACTGAATGACGAATACAAAAACGCCAAAGAAGTATACGGAGAAACCTCTTATGAAGCGCAGCAGCTTAAATGGCAGATTGATGACCTGACAAAAGAATATGAGGGCAGCAAGCAAACGCTGGAGGAATATACGACTGCCCATGAAAACCTCATGAAAAACTATCAGGAAATGTCAGGATCTCATGAGGAGTCGGCGGCAAAGATAGATACCGAACAAAAGAGCGTTCTGGCTTTGATTCAAAAGCTGGATGAACTGATTTCCACGACGGACGGAGCTACCAAAAACCAGCAGGCTATCCTGGCTATCATTGACGCCCTGAATAAGTCGGTGCCGGAACTCGCTTTATCATTCGATGATGTGGCTAATGCTTCCGATGGGTTCATTGATTCTCTATACGATATAGCGAAAGCCCAGGCGGCACAGCTCGCACTTGAAGATAAGTGGGGCGAATACATTGACCGTGTTGGTCAGCAGGACGCGCTCAAACAGGCTAAAGAAGCAGCCGAGGCAAATGCAAAAATCGCCCAGGAAGAATATACCGTCGCCAAAAAAGCATGGGAGGACAAAGTTGACCTCTATAAATACAGCAGCGGCTTTGACGGTGGCTGGGGAATGATTATCGGCACGAAAGAAGAAGGCGCAGCCATGGACGCAGCCAAAAAGCAGATGGACGAATACAATACTGCTCTAGCTGAAACTTCTAAAGCCTATAACGAAAACGCTGCCGATATTGAAGATCTGGAAGGCGCTTTCAAAGACTTCCAGGCAGCACAGGACGAGGCCGCTGTCAGCGGAGAGAATATCAGTGTTGTAATAAAAGACATCACTGACAAGGTTGCTGACCTGGCGGTTAAATATAATGAGGCGTATACTGCTGCGCTTGACAGTATAGAAGGACAATATTCTTTATGGGATAAAGCCGCTAAGGTTGTTGCAACAAACGCAGGTGCGATGAACGATGCACTTGAGAGTCAGATATCTTATTGGAAGAAATACAACGATAACTTAGCTGGATTGACCGACAGGAGCGCCGATATTGAAGGACTTTCTGAAATGCTCTCCAGTTTTGCAGACGGCAGCAAGGAAAGTGTAAACGCTGTCGCCGGCATGGCGAAAGCCAGCGATTCCGACCTCAAGGAAATGGTGAAGAATTGGCAGACTCTCCGGACAGAACAGGAAACCGTTGCAGATAAACTGGCTAACCTCGAAACTGACTTCAAGGATACGATGGACACTCTGCAGAAAGAACTCGAAACCACCGTTGGCAAAATGAGGCTTGACGATAAAGCGGCTCAGAGCGGAAAGAGTACCATTCAGGGGTTCATCGACGGCGCCGAGAATATGATTCCGGAAGTACAGGCAGCATACAAGAAGATTGCTGACGCTGCGATCGCTGCTATTGACGCCCAACTCCAGATCCACAGTCCTTCAAAGGTGTTATGGGAAAAAGGTAAATACTCCATGAGCGGATTTATCGGTGGTGTGGAAGCTATGGAGCCGGATGTCGCAGAGGCGATGAGGAGTGCTGCAAATACAGGTGCAGATGCATTTACTGCCAATGCGATAAATGCAGAGGGTGGCGGCAGTGGCGTGAGCATATCGCTTGACTATTCCCCGCAGTATGATTTAGGCGATGGTAACAGCACAAGCGATATTGAAGCCATACTGCGCACTCACGACAATAACCTCCGTGACATACTCCTGGATTTGTTGGAGAGCGTGGGGATTGACGCGAAAAGGAGGGCATATGTATGAGTAAAACCTATACAACGGTTCAGGGAGATAAGTGGGATAGCATAGCATTTACCCAACTCGGGGACATGGCTTACACTGACAAGCTTATTAACCTGAACCGTCAATATATCAACTATTACATATTTCCTGCAGGAATTACGCTTGTGCTACCGGATGTCACGTCTGCACCTACTAACACACTTCCTCCCTGGAAGCAGGTGAGCGGATGAGCGATAAGGATCTGGCAAGGAGAACGTCAGCCGAGGTATTCTTTGGAGGCGTTGATATAACAAATTCAATCCAGCCATATCTTTTATCATTATCCTATACGGACAATGAGGAGGATGCAGCTGACGACCTTCAAATATCTCTACAGGACCGAGAAAATATCTGGCTTGAAAAATGGCTGGATGTTGCTATTCAAGCGGCGGCTGCCTCCCCATCTGTTACTGGAACACCATATAAGGTCACGGCACAGAGCGGTCTGAACGTCCGAAGCGGCCCTGGAACAAATCATGGCAAGGTAGGCTCGCTGGCATATGGCACTCAGGTAAACGTGTTATCTGTATCAAACGGATGGGCACGCATTAAGTACAACAGCAAGGACGCCTATATCAGTGAGAAGTATGTCGCCAAGGGAAGCGGGACGGACGTCGCTGCAACCAGCGCAACGACCGTCAAGGGCCTCCGCATCCAGTCAGTAATTGTCCGTGAGAATTGGAACAGTGACGGAAAAGACAAGGTGCTGGACTGCGGGCAGTTTGAACTAGACAATGTGGATGCCTCCGGACCTCCTGCCACCATTACAATTAAGGGTACGTCGCTGCCATATGTCGCACAGATCCGCCAGGTAAAAAAGAATCATGCGTGGGAATCGATATCTTTGTCTGGTATAGCGAAGCAGTTAGCAGCCAACAATGGCATGGCATGTCTTTATGAATCTGCTTATGACCCGAAGTATACCCGTGTGGAGCAGGTCACCATGAGCGACATTGCCTTTTTATCTATCTTGTGCCATGACGGTGGCATTTCGCTGAAGATCACGAATAACATCATTGTGCTTTTCGACCAGGCAGCGTATGAAGCTAAGGCTCCTGTGCTGACAATCGAACGCGGTGATGGCACTTACAGCAAATATAAGCTCCAGACCGGAAAAGCGGACACTCAATATGCGAGCTGCCGGGTACGTTATACTGACCCATCCACCGGTAAGACGATTAAGGGCATTGCTTATACCGAGGACTATAAAGCTGATGACGAGGACAACCAACAACTCGAAATATGGGCAAAGGTAAATAGTATCGGCGAGGCAAAAACCTTGGCATACAAACGCCTGCGGCTCCAAAACAAATATGAGAAATCTGCGACCTTTACCATTCCTGGGAATCCCGACATTATGGCCGGGGTTACGGTTATGCTTGAAGGTTGGGGCGCATGGAGCGGAAAGTACATCGTCAGTCAGTCGAAACATTCTATCGGTGACTCAGGCTATACGACACAAATCCAACTGAGGAAAGTATTGGAGGGGTACTGATGGAAGAAAACATTTTGAAAAATCTTGTGAGGATAGGAACCGTCAGCACTATTGACAATACAGGCAAGAAAGCCAGGGTAATATTTCAGGATAAGGACATGACCTCAGGCTGGCTTTTCGTGTTACAACACCCAGGAGCAGTAAATATCGAGGAAAACGGCGAGCACACGCACAGCCTATCCGGTGGAGGTTCAACTGATCAGAATGGCGATCACGGTCATGATGCAGCAGCCGCTCCATGGATGCCTGCGGTCAACGATACGGTTCTTGTCCTCTACATCCCCATTTTCAACGGGGATGGATTCATACTGGGGGTGATTTAATGCAGATAGGAGCGCTTGGCGATATTGTGTTTCAGGTGTCGGCGGAAACGGTCGAGACGTTGGACAAGGTCACATGGTCCGGGGCGGCAAGATACGCCAAACAAGACCGCCATTTGAAAGACTCGCTCACTGAATTTACGGGCTTGGAGCCAGATGAAATATCTTTTGAAATGCTGCTTTCGGCATACCTCGGCGTGGATCCGTACCCGGAGCTCGTTAAGATTTGGCAGTATGAACGGAACGGAAAGGCTCTCACCCTCGTCATTGGCGAGAGAACCTATGGTAAATGGCGATGGGTAATAGAAAAGCATTCAATAAAAATGCAGAATTTCGGGAAAGGCGGCGCGTTGATGTCAGCTACCGTGTCCGTGAATTTGCTTGAATATCTGAAATCGTGAGGTAACGCTATGAGTTATAAGGTAAGCACAAGAGATATCAGCAAAATATCGTTGAACGAGAGCGATACCGTGACCTCGGTCATGCAGAACATAGCAATCATCTTGTCGACCAGGCAGGGAACCGTGCCTCTGTACCGGGGATTTGGTTTGCCTATGAATTTCATTGATAAGCCTATACCCGTTGCAAAAACTTTGATGATTGCGGAAATAACAGAAGCAATCGCTGAATATGAACCACGGGCGAATTTGATAAGTGTATCCTTTGAAATTGACGAAAGCGCTCCGGAGAGATTAATACCGACTGTGGAGGTGGAAATAATCGATGAGTAGAAATCCGGAATACCAATTCATAAGCACGGACACAACCACCCTGATAGCAAAGCTTATTTCTGCCTATGAGCTGATCACCGGCAGCGTGGTCCGGCCTGCCAGTCCGGAAAAGCTGTTCATTAATTGGATAGCTGATGTTCTGGTGCAGGAACGCATACTGAATAATTATACAGGTAATCAGAATTTACCCAGTAGAGCCGAAGGCGAAAACCTCGACTCCCTGGGCGAATTGTTTTATATAAAAAACAGACCTGCGGCGCAGCCGGCAGTATGTACTATGCGGTTCCATATCTCAGCAGTTCAGGTATCAGCTGTACTGATACCATCAGGAACACAGGTTACAGATACCGGAAAGGAACTTGTATGGGAAACGACAGCAGACGCTTATGTCGCAATCGGTAACACATATGCCGATGTTATGGTACAGTGCCAGACTGCCGGTATTATTGGGAATGAATATGCAGCCGGGCAGATTAACGTAATAATCGAGCCTTATGCCTATTATGATCACTGCGAAAACATTACAACGAGCGACGGTGGATCTGATGCCAGCACGGACGATGAATACTATGAACTTATGAGAGCCAGCCAGGATGCATACAGCGACGCAGGGGCAAAAGGCGGATATATCTATTTTGCAAAGAAGGTGTCTACGGAGATTGTGGACGTTGTTGCGAATACCCCTTCCCCCGGGCAGGTGAACCTATACATACTCATGAACGACGGTGCTGGCGCGAGTACCGAAATAAAGAACGCTGTTCTTGCAGCTTGCAATGATGATTTTGTCAGGCCGCTTACAGATTATGTTGTTGCAGATGATCCGGAGCCTGCGAGCTACAACATACAGTTTACTTACTACATCCCCAATAGCTTATCACTGAGCGCAGCAGAGGTACAGACGGCAGTAAATGCTGCAGTCGACAATTATGTAAAATGGCAGTATGCGAAGCTTGGCCGGGATATTAACCCATCTTACCTAATAGGGTTGCTCATGCAAACCGGCATAAAGAGGCTCATATTGACACAACCCGCATTCACTGTCCTGAGTGACGGCAGCGACAACACGGTGCCACAGATTGCTACTGTCGGTACAACAACAATCACGAACGGAGGATATGAGAATGAGTAACTATGGAATCACAGCAGAAAATCTTCTCCTTACTCTTCCAGAAGCTTTAGCAAAAGATGAAAACATGCTTGCCCTCGCATCCGCTATCGCGGACGAGTTGGCGTTGCGTCCATCCGAAATAGCAAGTCTGTTGATTTACTCTCGGATCAATGAGCTTCCAGAGGATATGCTGGATATTTTGGCATATGATTTCAAGGTCGACTGGTGGGATTACAATTATAGTCTGGCCGAGAAGCGCAAGACCTTGAAGGATAGCTGGAATGTCCATAGTACGCTCGGTACAAAGAGAGCTGTGGAGAAGGCAATTTCGGCGATATACCCGGATACGAAGGTCGATGAGTGGTTTAATTATGGAGGTGACCCATATCACTTTAAGTTGTTGATTGACGCGACCTACGAGAACATTGACCCTGCCAAACACCAGAGAGTGCTTGACAGGGTCGAATATTATAAAAACCTCCGTTCGCACCTTGACGGCATAGAATACACGGCTGTCCCAGCCGGATATTGCAGAAGCTACGGTGCCGTCGCTGTTGCGGGCATGAGGTTAGAAATCACAGTGGAGGTGGCTGTATATGGCGTGGAATAATGCAGTAGTAACAAATACAGGAATTGCTATGCTTCAACAGGTGCTTGGCGGTGCAACGCTCACCCTTGACGGCGCAGTCGGTGGCACAGGCACTGTCTCAGCAGCATCGCTCATGGCGCAAACTGCTTTGAAAACTCAAAAGCAAACCTTTGATATCGTTGGCGTAACCAACGAAACGAACGGCAAAAAGGTTAACATTCTCATTGTAAGCGATGGATTGGCCACAGGTTATACAATGAATCAGGTCGGAATATGGGCACATGTTGGCAGTAACCCTTCTGCTCTTTTTGCTATCATTCAGGATGAACCTGGTATAATAATTCCATCTGAGACGGACATACCTGATTTCTCGCTGAACTTCTATGTGGTTATAGACTTTTCAAACGAAAGCGAATTTACCCTGTCGGTTGACACGTCGGCATTGGTGAGTGTCGGTATGATGAATACTGCGCTGTCCACTAAACTGGATGTCAATGGTAGTGGTTCTGATTTGACCGCTGTCTTTACTCAAGCCGAGACGAGGACGAGCATTGCCACTGGCGAGAAATTGTCAGTCCTGTTCGGTAAAATAATGAAGTGGTTCACAGACTTGGGTGAAGCAGCCTTTAAGTCGGTTGGTACCGGAGCAAATGATGTCGCTGCGGGTAATCATGGGCACAGCGCAGCCACCACATCTGCTAACGGCTTCATGTCATCGACCGACAAAACAAAGCTAAACGGCATAGAGACAGGAGCTCAGGTCAACACCATAACGAGCGTGGCGGGTAAGACCGGAGCTGTTACACTTGTTAAAGCTGATGTAGGTCTGGGTAATGTGGATAATACTGTGGATTCTGTAAAAGTTGTACTTTCCGCGACCAAGCTGTCAACCGCCCGGAACATTGCCCTTACTGGTGACGCTTCAGGTTCCGCCAGTTTCGATGGAAGCGCAAATGCTTCCATCGCGGTGGTTTTGTCAAATAGCGGAGCAACAGAAGGAACATACACAAAGCTAACTATTGATACGAAGGGTCGGGTAACGTCGGCAACCACTTTAACAGCGGCAGATATTCCGGCATTAACCCTCTCGAAGATTAGTGATGCCGGAACTGCAGCCAGTAAAACTACCGGGAACGCTGTGGGTAATGTACCTGTGATAGGGGCGAATGGCAAGCTTGATACATCCATTATGCCGGCTCTTGCCATATCGGATACTTTTGTGGTAGCAAATCAAACTGACATGCTCGCTGTCACTGCACAGATTGGAGATATAGCAGTCAGAACAGACCTGAATAAAAGTTTTATCCTTAAAACCGAACCTGCCAGTACATTGGCGAACTGGCAGGAACTCTTGACTCCAACCGATGTGGTACAATCAGTCGCTGGGAAAACAGGAGCCGTTACACTTGTTAAAGCCGATGTAGGTCTGGGTAATGTAGATAATACATCAGATGCGAATAAGCCGGTATCTACAGCACAGCAGACAGCGCTCAATGCAAAGGAAGTACTGCTAAGTGGGGCCTCGACAAAAACAGCCCCGATTGATGCTGATGCTATAATTATTACTGATAGTGCAGCCAGCAACGGGACAAAGAGGACTCTCTGGTCGAATATAAAATCATCGCTGAAAACTTACTTTGATACCTTGTATAACGGCATTGCAGACTATGTGAGACAGCCCGGATATGGCACGACAGGCGGCAGTGCCAATGCATACACACTTACGCCATCTCCTGCCATTAGTGCCTATGCAGCAGGGCAGTGCTTTGCTGTGCAAATCCACGCCGCCAATACAGGAGCATCAACTCTTAACATCAATGCCCTGGGCACTAAGAACATCCTTGACAGTAAAGGTAATGCAATGACATCAGGAAAACTCAGGCTGAATGGAGTATATACGCTGAGGTATGACGGCACAAATTTTATATTACAGGGTGAAGGTGGTTCTGGAAATGCCTTAGCGTCTGACCTTCTCTCTGGCAAAACAGCAAGTACAGACGCAGGTGATATTACAGGAACGATGATAAATAATGGTAGTATAGGAACTCAGAATCTTACAACAGAAGGTGCTGAGTATACAATACCTGCTGGATATCATAATGGACTTGGTAAAGTAAAAGCTGTGATTACAAATATTGCTGCGGCTGTAATTAAAGCTGGTACTACGGTAGGCGGTATCGCCGGTACTTTTACAGCAGATGCAACGGCTGCAGCAGCACAAATTTTAAGCGGATATACAGCATATGTGAATGGATCGAAAATTACCGGTAACATAAGCAGTAAGGCAGCGGCGACGATTACACCTAACACAGCAGACCAAACAATAGTAGCAGGGCAATATTTATCTGGTGCGCAGACAATAAGTGGGGATGCTGATTTAGTGGCAGCAAATATAAAAAGTGGTGCCAATATATTCGGTGTAGCCGGGAATGCCAATGTAGTAGACACATCTGCGGGTACTGCTACTGCTGCTCAGTTACTATCAGGAGCAATAGCTTTTGTTGATGGCGCACAAATAACAGGTACAATAGCAAGTAAGGCAGCGGCGACGATTACACCTAACACAGCAGACCAAACAATAGTAGCAGGGCAATATTTATCTGGTGCGCAGACAATAAGTGGGGATGCTGATTTAGTGGCGCCTAACATAATAAGAGATAAAACTATATTTGGAGTTGCTGGATCAGTAGTTCCCGATCCTATTTCTACTTTTACAGCAGGAAGTCTTCCTATATATTTTGGTTCGTATAACGGCTATCAAATTGAACTGCCATCAAATACTAATACGAAAGTAGTTGAATGGCTCGTATCAAAGGGTGGAACTATACGTGTAATCTTTGAATTAATGGGTAATGGCTCAAAAATTGGGTATGCGCAAATATATATAAACGGTATTGCAATAGGAACAGCAAGGTCGGCTACAGGAGGAAGCTGGACTACTTTTTCTGAGGATATCGCAATAGCATCAGGTGACTATTTACAAATCTACGGCTACGCAAATGGTTTGAGTTCTGGTTATATACGTAACGCTAGGTTATGTATATCTACTAATCCGTATATAACTCAAACTGTTTAAAAGTCATAATTGTAAAATTGCGAATTATAAGGGGGATAAAAAGTATGGAAATTTTTAAGTACAATACCGAAGATGAAGCACAGGCTATTATTGCCAAACAAACCGCGCAAGGGCTTGTTCTATCAAATGTAGCAAATATCACCGAAGGTAATTTTCTTGGGTTTATGGAGTCGGAAAAAGTTGGAATTATTACAAATGCTTTACCTGAACAACTTGCAGAATTAAAAGAGCAGGTTTTGACGCTTATGGACGCCGTGGCAACCTTATATGAGACTGTTTCAGGAGGTACAACAGCATGATAAAGCTTTACTATTACCTTGTTAAGGCCGAGCTACGGACAATTGATCAGGTGCCGGAAACATTTCAGGCAGGCGTACAGGCATTGATTGATGCTGACACCGCATCATAAAGTTTTTCGTGAGTAAAGGGCTCGGGAAACCGGGTCCTTTTATATTTGCTCCAAAACACTAAAGAAAGGACGTGAAAGGATGGGGGTATCTGATGCTGTAGCAACTTTATATCTGCAGTTAGGCATAGCGGGAGCGACATTATTGATCCTATTAATTTTCATTATTCTGCTGTTCAAGTTTTTTACCAAAGATAACAAGCGGGTCGATAAGCTCTGTGACAAAATCGATCTGCTTGTAACCTCGTATGCTGAAAATACCAAGATGCTCAACGAGGTACTGGTCTGTAATGACAAGGACCAGGATACAACAATACGGCTCCTGGAATCATTGAATGCTCTGGCACTGGACACACAAAAAAGAGTTGTCAGGATTGATGATCGTACATACAAGTGCCTGGGAAGTCCGGAAGAGAAAAATAAAAAGGAGGAAGGGAAACGGCATGAAAATCAGCACGAGTAAGTATAAGACAGCGGATCCGAAAGGTAGGGTGACATTTACCCACCCATGGCAGGACAGGATCCATCCGGTTCTATCCGGAAGGATCGCATATCTGGCGTCGGTTAAAGGCAAGTCGGTAGCCTGCAATTCCGGATTTCGCTCGGACGAGGAGCAGATCAGCGCGCAAAAAGCGGCCCTCGCAGCGCATCCGGACTATTATCAGGTAGCTGACGGCGGAGTGTATAACAAAAAAGGTCAACGCATGGCCGCGCCGGTTGGACAGTCCAATCACGGGTACGGCCTGGCTGTCGACAGTGACGGTACCTGGCTGGAGGAGATGACCAGTGCGGCACTACTGCCATACGGTCTTTATAAACCGATGTCGTACGAATCTTGGCATATCGAGCCAGTGGAGACCAAGGGCATGAGCTGGGACACCAAGAAGACGGAGTTTTATGAATACATGGGAGGAGGGTATTACCCTATGGACGTAAAGTCGTTTCAAATGATCGTTGGACTAAAACCTGATGGTATAGCAGGGACACAAACAAAGGCAAAATTCCAAGAGGTACTTGAATGTATTGGACCGGTGCTGCTTGATGCAGACGGTAACAAGGTAAATGTGGCTGGGAGTCTGACGGATATTAAAACTATTGCCTTTGCGGGTACCACTTATGGACCGATCAGGCCGATCGCGGAAGCATTGGGTAAGAAAGTCACATGGGATGGAAAGACGAAAGTCATAACCATAAAATAACGAAAGGGAAAAGGTGAGGTAAATGAAAAACTTCATAATTCAGCAGTGGCCGACTATATTGATTATAGCGGTATTTTTATTTTGGGTGGGATACCTGGTAGTCAACCGCAAATGGGATCAGCTCCGGTCGACGGCATACCGGATGATCCTTCAGGCTGAAAAGGTCGTCACCGGCACAAAGAAAGGGCAGGAACGGTTTGAACTGGTATTTAATCGGGTCTATTCGCTTATTCCTCCCTGGCTTCGGTTCTTCATCTTGGAGAATGATCTGCGTGAGCAGCTGCAGGACTGGTATAACGACATAAAGGATTATCTGGATAATGGTAAAATTGATAATAGTATCGAGGCTTAACCCCCAGCATAATAGGGTAACAATATTATTGGAAGAAGTCCCCGGGAAACCGGGGCTTTTTGTAAAAATTTATTAAATTATATTTACTTTTAGCAGGAAATTGGAGGAATTATGTAGAAATAATATAACATATTTTATAAATTGGAGTTAAATATGTTTAAATATGATTTGTATGTAAGTAATAGACTTGAAAGAAAGTTATCCACTACAAGGAAAGAAAAAATTAAGAAAAAGTATCCTAACTATACATTAATTCCGTACGCTTATGGTTTATTATTAAATGGCGAGGATATAAATGTTAGAATTACTCCAGAATATTTCGAAATTGAATCTAATAATATCGAATTAATTAAAGAAGCGGCATTAAGTCTTTGCTCTATTTTAGAGTATTCAACAAATATCGACGTGATTAAATATGAATATAAAGAAACTATTCAAGTTGTTGATACAAAAAGCGATGAAGATATAAACTCCGCCATTCCATTTCTGAATAGAATAGTTAAATTAAATTTGGATGTAGATTATTTCCCATATAACGTTAATTTTTTTGTTTTGGTAAATGAAGCGTATTACAAGGTGAATGTCGGAATATGCAAAAATAAACTATTAGTTGAATGTTCTGATTTACTAAGTAGCATAAATGATATTAATAAAGCTTTTTCAAATATTGGTTCTGTAAAAGAACTAATATTTGAAAAAATACAAAAATTAATGGAAGGTGCTAACGATGAAGCAGAAAAATAATACGGTGGCATCTTTTCAAATGGCATATACCGACGACAAGATTGTTGACCTTTTTAAAGCATATGAGATAAAAAAGAAACCAGAACCTTTAGCCAACGAGGACGAATATATATACAGTGAAGAATTTAAAAAAGATATGAAATACATCAAAAAAGCTTTGAAACTTGGTAAAAAAATTGATGATAGCCGTACTCAATCTACGGGTAATGATATAAAATATATAAGAAAGGTAAAAATTAAAGGACAAATATTTTGTAAGAGTGAGTCTGATGTCTGTTATAAGACGGAGATGCAGAATATGAAAATGGAAGTTGCGAGCCAGCTTAAGCGTATAAAAAGGAAAATAATTTTTTTACTTATTTCTGTTGGTATTATTTTGGTATCTTTAGTAGGAATTATTTTATTCCTTAGGACTAGTTTTTACATTATTCATCCTTCCCTTTATGTATTAACTTTTATAATGGGCATGGGGTGGGGCATAACAGCTCTATATTCTTTTAAGTATGAGGATAACACGTATGCCAAATGATAAGAAAAATATCTTTGCTTTTCTTTCAGAAATATCTGAAAAGAGTTATTGGAGATACATAAAAGAATTAGCCAAGGACTATATAAAAGCCGAGACGCATAAAGAAGGTATACCAAATCTCATTTTTGGGATCATGTTATTTTTTTTAGCTGTTTTTATATGCGCACCGTCTACGCTAGTTCTCTTTATGGCGGCTATTTTTAATTCAGGCGTGATCCTTGTTCCTTGGTATGGAATACTGTCTATATTTGTAATTATTGCCTTGTATTTTTTTGGCTGTGGGATTTTCGTAATTAAAAATCATAAATAGTTATTTTTTAAATGTTTTTCATGAAGAGGAAGCAGCATCTTAAATAACTATTTGCTTTTATTCAGTAGTTATCAATATTTTATAGAGTGGCCGTTTAAAGCTGCTTCTCCACGTACCACTTTTCCCCTTCATAATACAGGTAATACCGCCGTTTCCCGGTCTGGCAATAGTACCGTATCCCCGGAGCATATAGCTTCAAGCTATTCCCCTTCCGGACAGTTAGAACCTTGTCAATCTTGAATTCCCGACCGTCATCCCAGGTAAACGATAACGGTCTCATGGATCCGTCCTTCAACCAATCAACTGTCATCTCAACATAGACCTTCTTAACTTTATCCTGAACCTCTTTAACGACCTTCTCGGTCTCTACGGGATCAAAACCAAATGGCATAATACATCACCTTTCACCCCGAACATATGTTCTTGATTTTATTATATACCTGTGATAAAATTTTATACAAGGAGAATTTGATGATGGAACATATTTTGAAGTCTTCCCTCGAACAGGGGAGCATCATCACAATCATATATGCAAAGGAAAACGTCATAACCAAGCGCAATATCCGTGTCCTGGGAATAGATAGCACTCATGTTAAGGCATATTGTTACCTGCGCCGGCAGAACAGGGTATTCAAGAGGGAAAACATTTTGGCAGCTGAGTATTGCAGAAAGAAGGCATACATTGAATAGTTTTATAACTTGGATAGGTGGAAAAAACGCTTTAAAGAAGGAAATATGCAGTAGAATCCCAGAAGGATGTAAACGTTATATTGAAGTATTCGGCGGTGCTGCGTGGGTGCTTTTTGCCAAAGAGAAACATGCGGATATGGAAATATACAATGATGCCAATGGCGATCTGGTTAATTTGTTCCGAGTGGTAAAGTATCACTGCGGAGAGCTGCAGAAGGAGCTTTCCTGTATGCTCAATTCCAGGGAGCTTTTTGAGGACTTCAAAGCGCAGTGTTATATAAGGGGAATGACTGATATCCAAAGAGCCGCCAGGTTCTTTATGTTGATAAAATCAAGCTATGGAGCAAATCTGAAAAACTTTGGGTGTGTTAAGAAGGATATATCCGTGGCCACTGAATATTTAACCCGTATACAAGACCGGCTCTCTAATGTGCTTATAGAAAACAAGGATTTCGAGATCCTTATGAAGATATACGATAAGCCTAATGCTTTCATCTACATGGATCCACCCTATTACGGTACCGAAAAATACTACCAGGCTCAGTTCTCGCCGCAGGATCATGAGCGGCTGTATAAGGCTTTCTGCCGGGTAGAAGGAAAGTGCCTGTTGTCTTATAATGACTGTGAGTACATACGGGTCCTGTACAGCGATTATACAATTGAAGAGGTACAGAGAAATCATAACCTTGTCAACCGGTATAGTGAGAAGGATAATACTTATAGTGAATTACTGATCAGGAATTACTAAATCAAACGTTTTTTCAGCATATGCTATAATGCGATTTTATGCTCTTGCATAGGCCAAATATTCTGAATTTCAGCTAAACATTCAAAACAAATATTCCGGCCTTTGTAAGGCGTTATATCGTTGATTTCCCCACACAAAATACAGGTCGGGGTATATCTGCGAATATGGATACAACCACTATCTATAAAAAGTTCGAGGGAATCACCAGGTAATATGTTTAAAGATTGTCGTAAACCGGTAGGAAACACAATGCGTCCGTTTTGTTCAAGATGGATAATACCGGCAAATTTCATGTAACACCTCAATAAATGTTATTATTTGTAAATATAATACTATAAATGGTATATGATGTCAATAGTACATTGCAGATAAGTTGTATAATATGCATATCATTTAAATTGTAGCCCTTGTGTAATAAGTTGCAGGAATTTTTACTTTCATGGCGAATTATGGATATGAAAGGAGATGATATACTATGAGTACAAATTGGGACGCTGTTGGAGCAATAGGACAATGGGCTGGTGGATTAATCACTGCTCTTGGAATTTATCTAGGCATTAAAACAAGCAAACCATCGATAAAGATAGAAGTTCTATTTATTCCTGATCAGAGTGGGGGCACAATAAAAATTATTGCCGTTAATAAACGTATAGCTCCAACAAGCATTATTAGGCTCAATATTAGAAATGTAAAATATAAAAAAAGTCTTGAAAGCTCCGTTATTATCAACGTATATTTAGAGCCAATGGGAGTAGCAGAAGTTTCAAATAGTATTAGGTGGCAAGCTTTTAAAGATAAAGGTGTAAACAATACTAGAGATATATGTAAATTAATTTCTGTAGTAGATAATTTGGGCAATGAATACTTTGTTTATAGAAATTTACTTGCTAAGATCGAAAGAATTCTATTTTATAGAATTTTAGGGAAAAAACAAAACAGTTGAGCCTTCGGGGTCTTTTCTGCTGCTGCTTTTCTAGATTGCATGGAGGTGATTCAAAATGCGTGGAAGATATTATTTGAAGCATACAATTAATCATACTGTCGATAATCAATATAAAATCAAGCAATTAAATGAAAACTATAAATCAATGATAAAGAAAAATGCCGTTGACTACTTGAGAAATACCAGTGATGACGTAAACAAAAAGGTTATTTATTTGAAAGGATTGACTCACGATACTTATAGATATGGAACAAAGTTCAAATATGACTGTAATTTAAATAGTTCAGATATTAGTGGTATTATAAGATCAATATGTGATGATAAATTGTATTATGCTTATTTTGGAAAAACGATAGATGAATATGATTCACAAAATGCAATAGTAATATTCATTGTAGTTGGACTAATTATTGTTATATTTGTTTTATTAAGAGCTTGCTCTGCATGATGGGTGTTTAGGGCATCATGCTTCAGATAACAGAGTTGTCAGCGTAAGGCTGCAAATGATCTGAGCTCCTAATTTTATATTAAAGAACATATCATATAAGTTCTCCTCGTTTCAACCTTGATTGTCATTGCGCTTTAATAGCTATTCATAAACATCGTTCATGAGCTCTTCTATTTCGGCCTTTTTCTTTTCTGTGCTGGATTGGTCAATCACATAATGCCCGTCAACCTCGGCCAGCACATCCCCTTCCTTGGCTCTGGATGGAAGCTCGCTCTTAGGGATGTTGATCATTTCTCCGGACTCTTTTTCACATACCGCATAATTGCCTTCAAATCTATCGATCGTAAGTTTCATAAAGTCCTCCATCATGGATTGCATACTTTACAGGGCGTATATCCCTTTGCCTTGGCCTCGGATAACTTAATCGGAATCTTGCTCTTGGACAGATACTTGCAGCCTTCCTTGTGATACGCCTTGCCCGTTGCAGTTATGTACACAATTGGGTCAGCTGCTGGGGTAACTTGACTCTTTAAAGATGTTGCCGTATTAATTTTACTGGTTGTAAAGCTTATTGTTTTTCCGTCACTGCTGGCCACGATGGTTCCAGAGAGATCCGTTTGATATACCTTTATGTCGGCTGCAGTCAAGCGGTCCAAAGTTGATTGTGCAGGGTGGCCGTAATCATTATCCTTACCTACTGATATGACGGCATATTTTGGTGCTACAGCCTTTAAAAATGCTAATGAAGTACTGGTATCACTTCCATGGTGGCCGACTTTTAATACATCTGCCTTCAGGTCGTATTTCCTTGCAAGCATTTCAGTTTCCGACAGACTTTGAGCGTCACCGGTGAACAGAAATGATGTCTTGTTATAGGTCATCTTGACGACTGCAGAATAGTTATTCAAGTCTTCATATTTGGTTGAGTTTGGTGCCAGCATTGTAAATTTTAAAGCAGGATCCAGATCGATGGCTGTCCCGGAACATGCCGATGTTACTTTTAAATTTTTTTCTTTGATTGCAGTAAGCAGATCCTTGTATGTCTTGGTGGTAGTTACTGCCTTTGGCATATAAACCTTACCTATGGTATAGGTATTAACAATGGCCGTCATGCCTCCGATGTGATCTTCGTGTGGGTGTGTGGCTATTACGACATCGAGTTTCTTGATGCTAAGTTTTTTCAGGTAGGCTTTTATGGTAGTGCTATCACCGCCATTACCAGTATCAATGAGCATGGTCTTACCGGCTGGGGATTGGATCAGGATGCTGTCGGCCTGCCCGACGTCCAGGTAGTGGACAGTTAGCTTTTGCACCGGTGCTGTTGTTTGGGCGAATACAGGCTGAGTGCAGAGTAGGATTATGAGTAAAGCATATGAGATTATGCGGGGGGTATGTTTCATATAGGATCACCTGCCTTTTCTTTTTTAATATAATAGAAATTGTGAGAAAAACAGAGATTAATAAAGTATTTTAGAGAGAAGGCTTTTATATATTCTCTCGGGTAGTTTGACTTACATTTCTGATTCATATTGTAAAATACTGCAAAATAATAGCAGCCATAAGTTTGAATAGCTATTGTTAGTTTATAAACATAATCAGCACCTCATTTTTCACAATCCCGTTCAGCCATTATAAATTAGGTTATATATTTCTTTGCATTTTCCCGCGTTCTTAAATATGTTAGCAGGATAGGAATTATCAGTATAAAGAGTATTCATCTGAACAACGATTTGAGAGATAAGTTGATCAATTATTGGGTATACAATACTTTCGAGTAATTCTGATTTTAAAATTTCATTAGTATAGTTTTCATTTATTTTAACTACTTGTAAAATACAATATGATATAAAACGGTTAGCATGTACGCAAACAAGTCGTTCACGTCCAACTAACTGTTCCTTTCTTACTTGTAAAATAGACTCAATTTTTCTTATAGCCATTACACTGTTGAGAAGAATAAATGAATTAGTGGAGGGATTAAACAAAGCCTTATACGGAGGCTTATTAATGTCTTCTGACAAAGCCCCAATATTTCGCTTGGCTATAGTAGCATATGATAAGTCTCCATGCCAGCATGCTAATGCTACAATAGCTTCATCAAATGTGATTTGATGCTCAAAGTCAGTTACGGTATCACCACTCTTATAAAGATAGATAAAATGTGAAAAGGCCAATTCTGTTCGAAGCCTGTCCTGTTCAGTATCCAAAGATGCAAAATCTTTACTATCAATACGATTCTGTGTATTAGATAATTTTGTTATTTGAGCAGCCGCTGTACTTTGGGCTTTACTTAAATCAATAATTTGTACCATTACATAAGCTTTAACAACTTGTTCAGGAGCTTGATGATAAACGCTTCCAATCGTTCCTGCCGTTTGTGCGCCATTAACTAAAGAAATCCCTTGTAACGTGAATAGCCCTGTTGTGTTAGTTGTACTATCTTTTGCCTTCCTTTTTATTGATTCACAAAGGATTTTTATTCCATTATTATAATAATAAAAGTTTTCTGGCTCTTGTAATAATGTTCGCTTCATGCCATCATTAACTTCTGTATTACCTTTATAGAATCTTATATTTTTTGCAAATAGAGCGTTCCCATAGTTTTTATACCATTCTCCTATTGCAGCTGCTGAAATTGTTCCGTAATATGCTGAATATGGTTCATCAATTTTTCCCCAGTTGTTCAAAATTACATCATCCAAAGAAATACTTTCTGGATTCTGTCCCTGAGCTAAATATGTATATATTTCTTTAAATGTAATTTCATCATAAATTATCAGTGTACTTATATCATCGTTTGTGGTATTCATTAAGTCAGTTAGTGGGCGTTTTATATATTTTGTTACAAAGCTATTACCAGTATGTACAAATAAAACATGTATTTGATATCCGAATGTTGTTAGTGAATAGTCGATATCAGTCTTTTTCTGGAGTATTCTTTGGTTTGCACCATCCAAATCAAAATTGATTATTCGCTTGATTCCTTCAACAAATGAATTCATTTCATCTTGTGAAATACTTCCTGTTCCTTCACCTCTCCACTTGCTCTGAATAACAATTAACTGTTTTTGTGTATTGTCTAGGTATATGGCATCAATCCCCATATCATGATATCCATCGGTGATGTGTATGCTTGATTGTTGTGAATCTAATCCACATATCATCATTAGTGCCAATGCAGCAATTGCTCTTGTTTCAAAGTGACTGCTACTACCAGAAGGGAAATCTGACATATCGATTTTTTCGTCAAACATTTCTTTTAAACGGGCTGCAACTCTAATCATATTAATATTTGCCATTTTTGTCCTCCATATATTTTTCCTCTCTGAATACTTACTGCTAATGTAAACTTCCCATTATTGCTATAATTTACAGCCTGTTTTCATAAGTAATGTGTTTTCCTCTGTTATTTCGCAATTATTAGTGAATATCCGCAAATGAATTGAGTATTTCGCTCTCTGTCTCTACCGTAGACTACAAAATATGCGATCACCTGTTTTCTTCCTCAATAATATAACAGATTTTTACAAAGTGCAATAATGAGGTAGCTGAAGATAATGAAGAAAAGAAAAAAAAGAGCCACATGGCTCAAACGTGTTTCAATTTTATTCTCTCTGTGTTGCCGTTATCAATCACTAAGCCCTCTTTCACCATTAGATCTAATATAGGTTTAAACTTTTCGTAGTTTGTATGAAGCACATCGAAATGAATTTCTTCGTATGTACATTCACCGTTATCTTGTAGATGTTTAATAATCATTTCTTTTTCCTGAGCATACATTATAACCATCTCCTTTCAATACCATAATTCTACATAAAAAGGAAATATCCTGCAAGTAATTAAAATTTATATGCACTTGATTATTTAGTTGCAAGGAAGCAATTATGTTGAGAAAGATAATACGTATTGTGAGCTGTTTATCAGGAATCACTAGGTGGATGACAGACTTGAAACAAGCCCCCACAGCCTCAGTAGAGGCTTAAATTTGTTATTCTATTTTGTATAGATGGAATGAAGTGGTGTCCAGTTTGGTGTCCTGAGAAAAACTCATAATAAAAGCCGCTTACTGTATCACTACAGCCAAGCGGCTTTCGTTGGTGCGCCCGAGACGACTCGAACGTCCGGCCTGCAGAGGATTAGCTACAAATTATAGTTTATGACTTTACCTTTCGTATTTTTCCATAACTAGTAGGCTCACAACGATGGATAGATTGTTCTTCTTGATCCATCATCCAAGAATCAATTGTTTCCTTACGAAAGAGAACTCTGTCACCAGCATGAATGCAAGGGATAAGATTCTTTTTTGCCATATCTAGGATAAGCCAGTATGAAACGCCTAAATAATGAGCGGCTTCTTTTGCGTTTATTGTTGCAGTAGCAAGTTGTTCAGACATTAGATGGCTCCTTTCTTATTATGTGCATTATTCGAAAACACGAAGATAGATAATAGATAAGCTCCTTCTTAGTAATATTACTACAATTTTTATAAATAGAAAAATAAAGCTCATATCAATGTGAAGTTTATGTGAAATTCGCGTGAAAAAGCCCCTTCACTTTAGTTAAGTAAAGGGGCTTCTAAGTGGCGGAGAGAAAGAGATTCGAACTCTTGGAACGGGTTAACGTTCACACGATTTCCAGTCGTGCGCCTTAGACCAGCTCAGCCATCTCTCCGTATGACAGTATGCTCTAAAAACGGACACTTCCTGTGCCGCTTAACCATTTTACAATAGATAAGGGTATATTGTCAATGAGAAATCGGTGATGGTAAAATGTGTGTTGGCAAAACCTCAATTGCAAAAGTCTGTACCAACTAAAAATTGATGTTTTATCTTTTTGCCCAGTCTCCGGATGACTTCGGGAAGAACTGCTGAGTGCCTGTTTCATATGCTTTGAGCACCATTCGCATGTCATTGTCGGATACTATGCCGTGGTTCAGCATCATATCATTGTTGGGGACGGTTACGGTGAAGGTTTTGCCGGCTTTGTCCGTGACTTCGTAACTGGCTGGGGCAAAGAGGCCGCCGAATGCCCAGGGATATTTTCCTCCACGGTAGCCTGCATTGTAGGCGTCGCCCAGTCCGAGTGCGTGACCGAATTCATGAGCGACAGTTCCTTCGAAACAGCTTTTGGAGATGAGCTTATTGGGATTACTGCCTTGAAAATTCTGAGTTACATATATGATAATGGGGGAGGAAGATTTTTGAACAGACCAGACGGAAATGGACTCATCATTTTTTAAAATACCTTTCAGACTCATTTTTTCATGTGATCGCATTATTTTTGAAGCAAGTGTGCCACCGGATATCTTTATTTTCAGGTATCCTTGTCCGGATGTTTCCGGCTGAGGCTGTTTATCCTGACGGGGTGCTTTACTGAAAACTTTTGTCGTCACGTGGGTTTTTTCTCCATAGATCATGTAGGTGCCCGACCATTTTGCTTCGATTGAAGCGGCGGCTATTTCGGCATAAGTGCGACCGCAATCATGTAATTTACCGGCATAATTGCCGTAGAATTTGATGAAAGCGGTTATCATAATGTTGTTTTTGTTCTTACTGAACTTTATTGGTGCATTTTTCATTAATTTTACCAGACTAAATCATTTAAATTATTCTATATAAAAATAGTACAACTTCCGATGATGCTTATCAAGCATGGGAAATGTTCAGACTCGGTTAATCCCATGTATTTGATGAACTGTGGAACAAATCCTTTTGCAGTATATGTTTATTATCAATAAGCAACATTCAGAAGATAATATTATAAGTTTCTCCGCTAAATCATGCGGGTAAAGCCGACATAGGCTGACCATAATTCTTATATCTTTGAGAAAAGTACTGGATATTGTGCATTGATCAGATTTTTTGTAGCGCTGAAAGTGGTATGGTGCGAACGAAAGTGATATGATATTGCAATGGGCCGCTCATATAAGTCAGGCGTTTTATACAGGAATAACCGGTAAATATATGATCTTAAAGGAGCAATAACAATGGAAATAAACAATAATTGCGTTTATTGTAATGAGGATGGACGCCGCGAGAAACTGATGATCGGGATTTGCAAGCTGGAGGCTTCTACGCTGTACCTGTTTAGGGAGCAAACCTATAGAGGCAGGTGTAATGTGGTATTTGACGGACACAGGAAGGAGCTGTTCGATCTGAGCGGGGAAGAGCTTTCAGCCTTCATGCGGGATGTGTCGAAAGCGGCTCGGGCGGTTACCAGAGCTTTCAACCCGGACAAGCTTAATTATGGCGCATTTGGCGACACAATGCCGCATTTGCATATGCATGTTGTTCCAAAATATAAGGATAAGGAAAACTGGGGCTCCACTTTCGTGATGAATCCTGCGCAGGTGTATTTGTCAGATGAAGAGTATTCTGCCATGATCGATAAAATCAAGGCAAATCTATAGCATTAGTTTATCCACATGCTGACAGCACTGATTTTTGGCTTATTCACAGGGTTATGCACATAATCCACAGGCTTTTGTCAACAAATCTGCAGTTGTGTGCATAAATCCAGGGCATGTTCCGGGGTAAGGGCTGTGAAATAATTGGATTCATCTGGAAGCTCTAATGAGTGCAGAGGTTTAAATGAGTGCAAAGGTTCAAATCGGCGGGAGTGCATCAATAAATGGAATAGTTATGATCAATATTGCCAAGGGTAAGGTGGCAAGAGCAGTTCGTAGTTTTGATGGGACAGTATCCGTAAAAAACATGCTGTTCGCTGAGAAAGCTCTTCAATTATATAAAGCTCGTATTGAGAGACTGTTTTCCAAAATACCGGTATTCAGGGAATTGCTCAGAATAATGTTGATGCTGGTCATCGCAATTTCTTCAATCATTGCCGGTTCAACTGAACTATTTGATTTTCGTAAAAGGTGGACCGTGAAAAGAGTGATTTCAGTTGCAGTAATTGTGACCGGCTTGTCCGTCCTGCTTGTTTCGGATTCTTACCCTGCATTGATATCTCTTGCAGTACTTATAATTTTTTTTCATAAAGGAATTGCGGAGATCCTAAAATATCATGGTGCCGAGCATAAATGCATTAATATGTACGAGAGTGAAATAGAGCCTTCCACATTCAATGCCGATACAGCGCAAAAGTTCCCAAGGATACATACCCGATGCGGTACGAATATCATTTTCGTGCTCGTTCCATTAAGCATAATCTACTATATTGCTGCAGAGAAGCAATTCTTTTTACAGTTGGCAACAGGTGGTGCGGTTGATTTGATTTGCAGTATATTGCTGCTTGGTATAGCTGTTGAATTGTTCCGGATTTTTCAAAATTCAGTTTTGCAGTTCCTCTTGAAGCCCGGGATGTTTCTTCAGCGATTCCTGACCACAAAAGAGCCTGAAAACAGACATCTGGAAGTGGCAATCAAAGCGCTGGAAGCCGTTTTGTGATTCCACACATATCCTGCATATCAATATTCTACATATACCTGTTTAATATGAAAATCAGGATCGACAGCGTGATCGGGCTTAGCAGCGTGGATACGAGTACATTTTGTGCCGCATATTCCGGTTCGTTGTCAAATTCTCTGGCGAGGATCGCGGTGTTTACGGCTGTTGGTGTGGCCACCCCTATAATCATTGCTTTTGCCAGTTCACCATGTACACCCAGCAAAAGGATCAGCAGAAAGCCCAATGCGGGAGACACGAGCAGTCGTATGCTTGAGGACAGCAAGACGGCCTTTATATTTATCTTTGCGGTTACCTCTGCGAGCTGTACGCCCAGCGTAAGCAATGCAAAACCGATAAAGCCTGTGGACAGGTACCTGAGTGGGGACAACACCGGTTCTGGTATGATGAACCCTGATGTTTTGACAAGGACAACGGCGGCCAGGACATAGATGGAAGGCATGACAAGAATATTCATCAAGGCCTTCTTATAGCTGGATTTTCCCGAGCTTGCCTGAAATACGCCGAAGGTGCTTGTTGTGATATTCTGGGT
>DBTX01000065.1:0-34420 GCA_002307275.1 Hungateiclostridiaceae bacterium UBA1305 | reverse complement strand
AGATCAATGAGCGGCAGCCCGAAATTTCCGCTGTTGAAGAATAATAGTGTGTTGGAGAAGGCTTTTTTTGTGCTGCGGGGGTATTTGTATATTCTGGACAGCACTTCTCCCAGCAGCATCATGAAAATTTGAATTGCCAATATATAAACCACAACGGTTCCAACGAAGGACAACGATACTTTTGCCTCATATATTTTCATGAAAAGTACGGCAGGGATGAATATGTAAATATTCAGGCGCGAAATTGTCCGCGTGTCCATCTTCAGTTTCTTTTGTGCGACAAAGCCTATGGCTACAAGCAGAAAAATTGGCAGAATGATGTTTGTGAGAATATACAAAAATGTCGACAAAGGCAATTCCTCCGGTATGTGCAGCTTGTAACAGTAAATGTGGCAAGCTGTTCTTTTGTGTATCTGTATATTGTAATACAACACTAGTGAAATGTAAATTCATGATTCTTATAGTAATTCTTAACCGCTGATAACTATCTTCAAGAAAAATAAATGCGCAAGCCCACGTTTTTTAAATGGAGATGCGCATTATTTATCAGCTTCTACTTGCGGAAAATGGTTCTGTATCTGACTGAAAGGAAATAATTTTGATTCTTTCCTTGTTTTGGTCGAATACCAAGATTTAATGAATTAGTCTCCCAGCGCCTGACGGATGTCTTCGATAATGTCGTCGACATTCTCTATTCCCACCGAAAAACGGATCATATCAGGTTCAATGCCTGCTGCAAGCAGCTGCTCGTCCGACATTTGCCTGTGCGTGGAGCTGGCGGGGTGGAGTACTGCGGTTTTGGCGTCTGAGACATGGACGACGATTGCTGCGAGCTTCAGGCTGTCCATGAATTTTACTGCAGCTTCCCGTCCGCCTTTGATCCGGAATGAGATAACACCGGAGCAGCCTTTTGGCAGATATTTTTTTGCAAGGCCATAATATTTGTCGCCCTTCAATGAGGGGTAGCTGACAGAAATGATCTTATCGTTCTTTGACAGGAAATCGGCAACCTTTTCAGCATTGGAGCAATGTCTTTCCATCCGCAGATGCAGCGTTTCCAGGCCGAGATTGGTCAAAAAAGCATTCATGGGGCTCATGCAGCTGCCCAGGTCTCTCATATATTGATAACAGGCCTTCATGATATAGGCCGCATTACCGAAGGTTTCGGTATAGGAAATTCCGTGATAGGACGGATCAGGCTGGGTCAGAATGGGGAATTTCCCGTTGGTCCAGTCAAATTTGCCGGAATCGACCAATACTCCACCAACGCTGACAGCATGTCCATCCATGTATTTCGTAGTGGAATGGGTGATGATATCGGCTCCATATTCGAAGGGCCTGAGCAGAATCGGCGTTGCAAAGGTGTTGTCCACGACCAGCGGAATGCCGTTTTTATGGGCGACACGAGCAAATTTTTCAATATCGAGAATACTGATCTTTGGATTGGCGATGCTCTCTCCGAAAAGCATTTTTGTATTTGGCTTGATAGCCTTTTGGATTTCTTCTTCAGAGACGTCCTGATCGATAAAGGTGACTTCGATCCCCATTTTTTTGAAAGTGACATTCAGCAGATTAAAGGTTCCGCCGTAAATCGTGCTGGCCGAAACGATGTGGTCGCCGCATTCGCAAATGTTCATAACCGCCATAAAGGTGGCCGCCTGGCCGGAGGAGGTACACAATGCGCCCACGCCGCCTTCCAGAGCCGCGATCTTGTCTTGCAGAGCTGCGACGGTAGGATTGCTGATACGGGAATAAATATGGCCCTTGTCCGGTCTGTCGAACAGCTCTGCCACGTGTTCGGTGGAATCATACCGATAGGTTGTGCTCTGGCAGATCGGCACTACGCGCGTTTCGCCGTTGCCGGGCTTGTAGCCTTCCTGAAGGCATTTGGTCTCTATTTTCCATTCGCTCATCGAAAACACCCCTTAAATCATTTCTATATTAATAAAAAATAGTACACCAATCCGTGCCAATTATCAAGTATAATTTGAAGGGATGAAGGGATCTATTACTATCAATTACTATGACTTAAGCCCTATGACTTAAGCAGATGGAAAATACAAGATAATGATGTTTTTTATGGTAGTATATGTGTGGCGGTACATGAAAGAAAATGAGATAACAGTGGGGGATGGCAGCTTTGAAAAGCATATTTTTCTATGAAACAAGTATTGGCAGAATTGGTATCAGGGATAATGGCGAGGCAGTAACAGCCCTGCTGTTTGCCGGCGAAAATGCAGCCGCTTCTGCAGACACATGTATTTTTGAGACGGTCCTTATAAAGGAGGCCGCGGCACAGCTCACGGAATACCTTGCAGGAGAACGCAGAACGTTTGATGTTCCTTTGGCTCCTGAGGGTACAATATTCCAGCGAAAGGTGTGGGATGCGCTCACACGGATACCTTACGGCGAGACCAGAAGTTATGCGGAGATTGCGAAAAGTATCGGTCAGCCGAAGGCTTGCAGGGCAGTTGGAATGGCGAATAATAAAAACCCGGTTGCAGTAATAATTCCCTGCCACAGAGTGATTGGCGCAAACGGAAAGCTGGTCGGTTACGCAGGAGGACTGGGTATCAAACAGAAGCTGCTGGAGCTTGAGAAAGAACATGGAAACAGGCATTGAGGGAATCGGATTTGTTTCACTATGGACAAGCATTGTTTTACAAAATAGGAACTGGGTATAATGTATACGTAGATTTTATTCCGGAGTATCTTGAAGGAGTCGTTGAAATGCTTCATATAGGCTGTCACTTATCCGCTTCGGGCGGTTACATGCATATTGGGAAGGAAGCCTTGAGCATCGGGGCCGATACCTTTCAATTTTTTACACGCAATCCAAGAGGCGGCAAGGCCAAGGACATGAATATAGAGGATGTAACCTCATTTTTAGCACTGGCTTGTGAAAATCATTTTGTGCCGATTATGGCGCATGCGCCTTACACCTTGAATCCGTGCTCAGCCGATGCACGTGTAAAGGAGTTCGCGCTTGAGGTGATGGCTGACGATCTGCTTCGCATGGAATACACACCCAACAGCTATTACAACTTCCATCCAGGCAGCCATGTCGGACAGGGAATTGAGGCCGGAATCGTGCTTATAGCGGATTTGCTGAACAAAATACTGAGACTGGAGCATACTACTCTCGTCCTGCTTGAAACGATGTCGGGCAAAGGCAGTGAAGTTGGAGGTACCTTCGAGCAACTCCGGCAGATCATTGACAGGGTGGAATTGAACGAAAAAATGGGCGTATGCCTGGATACCTGCCATGTTCATGATGCCGGGTACGATATTGTGAATGATCTCGACGGTGTGCTTTTCGAGTTTGACACGGTCATTGGACTGGAAAGGCTCCATGCGGTTCATCTCAATGACAGCAAGAATGCTTTCGGCAGCCGCAAGGACCGCCATGAAAAAATAGGGCAGGGAGAGCTGGGCCTTTCAACGATTACCAATATTATCAACCATCCGCTGCTGTGCCATTTGCCTTTTTTCCTCGAAACACCAAACGAGCTTGATGGATATGCGGAAGAAATCAATCTGTTGCGCGGTGCATTCAGGGAATAAACAAAAGTTGAATAAATCAGGTTGGTAAGGTGATGTATGGATAAAATGATCAAAGAGAAACTTATTACCAGTAATAAAGCAAGGAAATTACTGTAAAATGAGACTTAAATAAGGCCTTGAAACATTTGCGTTTCAAGGCCTTTCACAGAGAATACAGGGATTATTCAACAGTAATTCAGCTTACTTCACATGCAACGATGACTCAACGTTCTACTTAGCCAACAGATTGTAAAGTACCTGAGCCATCTGAGCCCTGGTGGCAGTATCTGTCGGAGAGAGCTTTCCGCTACTGCCGCTAACGATCCCGGATTTGACCATTGCCGACATGGCATCCCTGGCCCAGACGGCTATCCTGTCCTTATCACTAAAGGCTACGAGAGATTTCCCTGTCGTGTCTGAAGGTAATTTGCCGACTGCTTTCAGGGCCTTATATAATAGGGTAAACATTTCCTGACGGGTGATTTGCGCATTTGGAGCGAACCTGTTGTCCCCGATGCCACCTGAGATGTCCAAGCTCTTTGCTGCAGCCAGATAACCCGTGTACCAGGTGTTACCCGCGTCGGAGAAATTATTCTTCGGGCTTGTGTCGAGCTCAATATCGCAGGCTTTTAACAGCATGACGATGAATTCACCTCTGGTCAGTCTGGAGTCGGGACTGTAATTCCCGTTGCCTGTGCCGCCTGTTATATTTCTTGCGGCTATAAAGCCAACTGCTTTCGCATACCATGCCTTATCGGCCACATCCCTGAAGCTTGCTTTATTATAGCCAATGGCGTAGCTGCTGAAATGAGTGGTTGTAAAAGTCACAGTGCCGGAAGCGGCATCGTAGTGCCCGTCAGGTATGCAGACTGCCTTTCCGCTTCCGTCGATATACCATATGACAATGTGCTCCGGGGAGGCCAGTTCCGCTGCTGTCGGGACATAAGGAACGGATATTCTGACGGGAGCATTGGGATTCTTCCAGGAAGCTTCTTTGCCATCCAGCTTCATTTGCAGTCCGATAACCGGCTTGTTTCCAATTAGTAATTGGATTTCTGCAGAAAGAGTGTTCCTGTCAATTGAGGTTATGCTGATGGAAACCTTCTTCACCCCTTTTGTTTCTCGTTCTGTGAGCATATTGCCTTGAATGGTTACACTTCCGATCGGGGTTTTTATTTCAATTGCTTTGGATCTATTGACCTCTACGAAAAAGCTAACTGGCAAAACCGGCTCGTAACTTTTTGCTCCTTCAACCTCGGGGATATTTACCACTACTTTTTTTATACCTGTATTATCCGCTTTTGACCTCAGAAAGGCTGCGTCCAGCAGATCCGGACTGATCTCTGCTATAGCGGCGCCTGAGGCACTCAGCGTTGCTTCAACTGTTACGACGACCTTGCTGTCAGTGCCTGATAATTGAATGCCGGTACCTGTTGAAGAAATTGCTTCTGTACCTGCAGTTGTACCACCGGAGCTTGAATTTCCGCCGGTGACCGTGTTTTCTCCAGTTCCGGTTCCTGATGCAGGCGCTTTTGCAAGCACGGCATAAAGGCCGGACTCGGTGATATCGGCAGTAGCGTTCAAACCGTTCATAGCTGTGCTTAATGCCCCTGCACTGCCATTTTTATAGATAGCTGTCGTATAACCTGACGGCATTTCGGATAAGTCACAGGAGACAGACAAGGTAACCGGGAGCGATGGAAGCATGCTTTCAAAAAGTACCATGATGGGACCACCCACCATTACATAACCGGATGGAACGGTAAAATCGCTTTCAGGTTTTTCGGATAATGTAACCTTCTGTTGCGAGGTAAAAGCACCTGACGGGATAAGCAGAGTTCCACCGCCATTTGCCGTCTGCATCAGTGCGCCCGATTCACCTACCGGCTGCTCGGCAGCAGCCAGATAAGTATAGGCCACTGTTTCACGTGCATTACTGGCAGCTGTCGGCTTACTGACACTGATATTTTTTACGCCCACTCCCACGGGAACTTTGGCTGTGATTTGCGTATCACTAACTACATTTACTCCGGTTGCCTCGGTTGAGCCGAAATAAACGGAATTTACGCCTGTAAAGCCGGTTCCGCTGATGGCGATAGTGTTTCCGCCTTCCGAGGGGCCGCTGGAGGGACTGACTGACGTCACGCCGGGTATTGTCTGTGCTGCGGCAGAGTAATATGTAAATCCGACGCTTCCGCTTTCACCGCCTGCTGTTGTTACTGCAACCGCTGCAGTGCCGCTGCCTGCAGGAGCGATGGCCATGATTTGCCCGTCGGACCGGACGCTGAATTCTGCCGCCGCAGCCGATCCGAACTTTACTGCAGTTGCATTTAAAAAGTTGTTTCCTGTGATGCATACCTTTGTTCCACCGGCTTCAAGACCACAGGCAGGACTGACGGCAGTTATTGCTGGCTGGGGCGCCGTTGCGGGGACAGTGACGCTGACGCCGGAATCCGAACTCATTTCCCGCCCGGCATAGTTTTTAACCGAATGATCAACTGTAACGCTATAGACTGTTCCGGTTGACAGCTGCGTGTCAGGCACGAAATGCGCCGCCAGTGCCAGAGACGTACCGCCGGGCGCAGAACCTGCCGTTACGGCCTGTATGCTGCCCGTGACAGGCTGTCCTCCCTGATCGGTTACCGTAATAGCTGTACCTGTCAACAAGCCACTGCTTAGCATATATTGGCTGAATGCAACCTCGATGGCAGTTCCGCCTGCGGCAGCCGTAACCTTTGAAACCACGGGTGCACTTTGAGACTGCATCCCGATGTTGACATCCGTGCGTGGCGGGGGAATGGTCATTACCTCGCTCTCGGCCGTCTCATAACCGTTCTTTGTATAGACTACCTTATACTGCCCTGCCGGTACATTCCATTCATATCGGCCTGATTCGTCGGTGAGCTGTGGGTTTGCTTCCGTGCCATGCTTGATATAATCCCACATTACCCACTGTCCTTCATCCAGATACAGGAGCGTAGCGGTAACACCCGCAAGGCGGTTTTCCTCCAGACCCTCGTATAGATAGCCGCTGGGGTCGATATGTGTTTCTCCGTCCCAGGTATCATATATTTTGATGGGCTTGTGACCTAATTCCTCAACGATTTTATCGCAATCCCGTGCCTTCTTGTAGGCATTCTTGATAAAATCAGTATCAATGTCACTATTCAGGTCATTGTATATGTTTTCGCAGTTCATTTCATTCTGAAGATCATTTGCTTCCCACAGCGGTGCGATGACTATACTCAGCGGAATGCTTATATGAGGCGCAAGCATACCAAGTGTTAAGCCAACATCTGTTGCGCTGCTGGAGATTTCCTGTTTGGCCAGCTCCGTACGTTGATCTTCAATTCTTTTTTTAAAGTATTCAAAACGTTGTGAAGAAAGACTATTTGCGTTTTCTGTCAGCTGTTGTTCGGCAAGGTTCAGCTTACCCCAGTTGTCCTCACCCGCCATAGCGTCCGCACCTTTTTGTCCCAGACCATACGCGCCCTTCAGCGTGTCATAAACCTCATACCCCTTTATTATTTTCTCTGCTAAAGTCAGACCTTCCTTTACCGCACTCTTCGCCTTCAGAACTAATCCTATACCATCAGGGTCACCTACCATTGCGGCATCATACGCGGTTTCATCTTCGGGGAGCAGCATGCTGAGCATTTGTGTGCTTTCCGTACTGCTGTCCGAGGAGGTTCTTGCAATGCGGAAGGCAGGAACACCGGTAGCTTTGGCTTCTGCACGCTCCGAAGCCGATAAATCGAAGCTGACATTCTCCGTTGAGAATTCTACCTCGAGCTCTGCGTTGTCAAGCTCAGGTAGCTTCAGCTTGAAGGTGCCGGTTTTTTGGTCGCTGCTCAGGCTGTGCTCCATGACTTCATAATTCTTCATGAACCACGGCAGGTTGGTCTCCACGCGGGCTTTATCCTCCACATCTCCGGGGAGAATCTGATATTCATACCAATCTGCCTTTGAAGAACGGGTTTGATAGATTACCGAAACCGGTCCCAGTACATATCCGGGTACATATTCAGCCTGGTAGACCTTCTTCCCGTCTTTGGTTGCAGCCGTGGCTCTTGTCCTGTTTCCGTCTCCTGTAATGACCATGACATCGTATACATTATCCGGTTTATCGAATTCGAGAGTAAAGGTCATGGGCATTCCGGGCACCAGCAGGTAGGGGAAGGTCGCCACGCCTTCACTGGGGTTAATGCTGACGGCTCGCCCGTCGGTCTGTTCCATGGTCATTTTGGTGAGTAGAGTAGCGTATGCATTATACTTAATGCTCTTCGATTCGGATAATACGGTGTTTTCTGCGACCGCCGCACGGGCCCAAAGGGTGTGGGAACGGTTATTGCCTGTATCCGGAAGCGTTACAGGCAGTGTGAAAAAGCCTTCAACAGTAGCAGTGGCTTCACCCAGCAATACTTCCTTATCATAGATCTGTACCTTGCTGTTAGCCGGACCATAACCGGACACTGTAGTGGAGAGGGTGTTCAGTTCACCTGGAACCAGCAGCCTTAGCCCATCCACCTGTGCCATGTCAAAGCCAAGATAACTTGCATTCGCACTTGAAGGGAAGCGGAGTTTTCCTGTGACGGATACTGCCGCTGCAGTGTAATCCGGATCCAGTTTGAGCTGATAGGTGAGCTCTGCTGCGAGGATATTCTGATCTGTAACAGCAACACCTGCATCCAGTATTCCGGGAGTGCCGGTATCTACTGTGAACTGTTCCGCTGTTCCCTGTTCGTTTGTCAGATGAACGCTTCCTGCAACCAATTCACTGCCTCCGGGTATTTCCATCAGGAAATGAGCGCCATCGAGTGTAGTTGTGGAGTGAAACAGGTTATGATAGGAGGCACGTACATTCACATAACCGCCCACTGTTGCATTATCAGGCTGAAGTGTGACTTCACCTTCTGTAATTTTCGAACCAACAGTGACAGTACCTGCATTTACCGTCCCGGTGCCACTTACGGGGAACACATCTGATACGCCGATGTTTCCGTTATAGTGAATCTCAACGACATAGTTCCCGGAATCAGGTGCGGAGACCTCAAACGAGGATGTTTCCGAATAAAAGCTGGATACCCAGGTCCTTTTGCCATTTTCCACTGAATAAAGAACACCTGCAAAGCCGGAAACAGCAGTCCCTGAGTCGTTCTTTACATTCCCGGAAACGGTTGCGTGTTTATCAAGGTAGATTGAGGCAACTGCATTGCAGTTTTCATCCAATGTCACCTCGACACTTTGGGAGGATAAACCGATTTCGCGGCCATCACCAAAGACGGTGACCTTATCTCCCGGCACGCCATATACAATAATGGGATATTGCTCAATGCCGGCACTATAAGTGCGGGTATCGTTTTGAACGGTTGCCTTCATTTGGTAGTGGCAGGCTACACGCCAGTCTACAGGCAGCTCGATGTAATTTTGTCCGTTGGAGCCGGTAAATAGCCGGACGCTGACGGCGCCCTGCTGAGATATGCGGGGAAGCAGGAAATTCTGTGTTTTGCCTGATGAAGTAATGCCTGTTACAGAAACGCCTTTTACTGAACGCTGCGTGTTGCTACCGGGAGCCGCCGCATCCACCACTGCGTCACCCTCCAGCAATGGCAGGCTGTATGTACCATTTGTACCGGTTACTGCTGTAAAGGTCCACCGACGGCCGTCTATAGTCTGCATGGCTGTCACAATGCCCCCAACAACGGCGTTGCTGTTACTGTCGAGGACAGAACCGATCAGAGCAGCTCCGGGAAGAGGCTGCATGGCAATATCCAGTGTATTGTCTCCGGCAGAAAGATTTTGACCGGTAATTATTCTGTTGTAATAAGGGTTTGTATTGGCGAGAGCCTGTATTGTGACAGATTTGCCGGACAAATATGAAATATCAGGTATGCTTCCATCATGCTCACTGTAGGCGCTGCCAATGAATGCACCGGTTACCGCATCGTTTACAACTACACGAATACCTGACAATGCGTTGCCGCTGTTGTCCTTTATATATATTTGAAGTTTCGCGGCAGATACCGGGGTCAGGGATACATCCGTAGTTTGTTCCTTGATAACTGTGATTCCATCCTCTTTATCAAGAGATAGACCATTATCATCCACAATTCGTACAGTATAATCGGTGGCGGGTACAAGGCCTGAAAGCGTGTATTCATCCAGACCGGCGGATATTGCAGCTACAGCTCCGCTTCCCATGGAAGAGCTCCAGACTTTGAGCAGCCAGCCGCCGGTGATGTTACCGCTGACTATGACGTGAATACTGCCTTCTGGTACCGCTCCGATTGAATAGGTATAAGCTGCGGGGGTGCTAGTTCCATAGGGAGTTGTCACAGTGACGCCGACCGTGCTCCCTGCCATGCCTGCAGGCGAGGCGGCACTGATCTCCGAGGCGGATACGGGCGTAAATGTCAAAGCATCTGTTTGACCGAATTTTACCGCAGTGACACCTGTAAAGCCCGTGCCGGTCAGTGTCACACTTGTACCGCCTGCCGCAGGACCTGAAGCGGGGCTGATGGAGGTGATGACCGGATTTATCGTTTGCGCCGCATCCCATTTGGCATACAGTGTAAAGTCAGCGTTTACTGTAGTACTTTGTGCATCAAAAGGAGTGGTGCGGCTTTCATCGGTATACCAGCCCTTGAACTCAAAGCCGATGCGTGTCGTTGCAGTGGGCACGGTGATATGTGCGGCTCCGTCCAGCGGTGCAAGGGCGGTTGTCTCAGTCTGGTCATACAGCTTGAGCGTCAGCTTTACGAAGGGGGCTTTGTTATAGGCATTGAAGGAGGCCCAGCTTGCTTCCCTGCTTATGTGATAGTATACTGAAAAATTGGTTGTTGTATTTGCAAACACATTGTCACCAAAGGTTGTGGGCGGCGCTTCAAAAAAGTATGCCGCAGACAGTGCGGAATTTGATGTCGTACCATCTGCGTAATTGCCATTGAATGCATTGGAGCCGATCTCGCTGACGCCTGCGGGAATGACAACGAAGGTCAGTGCAGTGGTATAGCCGAACGCGTCGGGTTTGATACATTTGACTGTTTCCGGAAGCTGGAGGGAGGTCAGACTTATACAGTGCTGAAAAGCAGCATTCGAAATTGTTTCAAGACTGCTGTTCTGCGAAAAAGACACCGCTTGAAGCTTACTGCACCAGCGGAAGGCTTCCGGCGGGAGCGTCATTACTCCTGCGGGAATTTCTATGTGTGTCAGCCCTGTATTCAAAAAAGCGGCAGATCCAATGACTGTTAGGCTGTCAGGCAGGTTGACGGCGTTTAATTTTTGGCAGTTCATAAAGGCATATCCCATAATTTCCGTCATCGTATTATCACTCTCAAAAGTTACAGATGAAAGGTTCCCGCAGCCTGCGAAACTATTAAAGCCGATTTGGGTCACTCCGAAAGGTATTGTAATGGCGCCCAGGCTGGTGCATTCCTGAAAAACCCCATATTCGCCCGACCATGGGTTATTCAGGCTGGTCAGGCTGTCCGGAAGAGAAATGCTTTCAAGCTTGGTGCAATGATAAAATGCAGCTGTATTAATACTGGTAATGCTATCAGGCAACTCAATTGCGGTAATTGGCGCATAGGCAAAGACACTTGAGCTGATGCCGGCCAGGCTGCTCCCACTGGCGAAGGTAATCTGGGAGAGGCTTGTGCATCCGTTGAAAGCTGAATCACCAATAGATGAAACTGAAGCAGGAATTATCAGGTTTTCAATCTTTGTTCCGGCAAAGGATACAGCACCTATGGTTGTAATGTTTGCTGGCAGATTGAGGCCAGCCAGAGTGCTGTTATAAAATGCGTATTCACCTATCGATGTAACGGATGCCGGCAGGTTTATGGATGTCAGCCGGGTGCCGGTGAATACATGATGACCGATCGTTTTAAGGGTAGAGGGAAGTGTCGCGCTTGCAAGTGTAGTGCAATTATAGAAAATACCGTTGTCAATTTCTTCGATCCCCTCAGAGATAACAACACTGGTTGCTGTCGAGGAAAAAGGGCAATAGATGCCGTAAGCAAACTTGCTCCCGGTGGTTACAGTTCTGACAGGATAATTGTTGTTGTCGGAAGCGGTGATTGTGGCCGGTATGGTAAGTGCCACAGCAGTTCCGGAGTAGCCGGTGATCGTAGCAAACGCCGGTGTTTCACCGTTTGCCGGAGTGGCGGAGTAGGAAAAACCGTCAACAGTCGTACCTGTGAAGCTGTCGTCTGCATAAACTGCAGATATCGGCAGCAATGTCAGGATAAGCATTGTGCACAGAAATAGTGTTATTGTCTTGTAAATAATACGTTTCATGATAGGACCTCCCTAATAATTCACATTCATTCCAGGCTATCTGATTTCTCTTGCTTGAAGGATGCTCCAGCCAGCGCATCCCTGATAATTCGCTCCATGGTGTCGAACAGCTGTCCTACGGCCTCCTCCGGAGAATCCCTGCCGGAGTGGGAGTGTGGTTCCGGTTCGATGAGGATATCCACATTTTTCGCCTGCTCCGGTTGTACACGGATTAAATACTTCTCACCGGTTTTACGGTCCAGAACATTGATAATGCCTGTTTCGGAGTCTGCAGACAGGAGCTTCCACCCCAACTTTTCAAAAGTGTCATACAAAGCGCTGAGGATCATAAGTTTTCCGCATGTGTAGCATCTGTTCCGGACCTGCACTTCATTACCAACTCCTTTCAATTGTGGAACTTAATTCTTTTTTCAGTGCTGTGTGACTCATGATGAAGACATCGTATCTGAATCCGCTGTTTTGAACAGGTTGAAATCAGGGTTGAGATGCTGAAACAGGCTATTCATGCTGGATTGAAGATGTGGCAAAAATGGCTCAACTAAAATAATTTCCCAAAATATTTCTGGAAATAAAAGGAATGCATAATAGAAAGCAATAAAAAAAGAACCCGACTTAACAACCAGGTTCCAACTGCTAAGAATTCTTGAATATTTGTGATGTGTTCAAATCAGGATCAAAGCTTATTTATGCAATAGAGAAGTTTCATTTTCTTCTTTTTGAAGACGTGCTATCAACTCAGCCCTGTTGCTTGCCCCTGTTTTTTTCAGGATCCTGTTCACATGACTTTTCACTGTCGATTCCTCTATGTACAGATTAGAGCATATCTCCATGTTGGAGCGTCCCAGCACCATCTCATGGAACACTTCCGCTTCCCTTGCTGTTAAACCATACCGGCTGACTGCTTTCTGCACATAGGGAGAACGCCCGATCGGGGGCTGCTCACTCAGCTTGGTGCGGATTTTCTTCAGATGGACGGAGATCTGTGCAGCAGGAAGGTTCAGCTTTTTTTCGATGTCCGTGCGTGACATTCCGTCACATAGCATCAGGGCTATACTGCGTTCTTGTTCCACCAAATCCAGCGAGGCTGTCCAGTCATTCCCTTCAGGGGATATTCCATTTAATGTGGCATTAACGTGCATTGATTCATATGACAGGGATTCAGGTGAAATAGGATCCGTCTTTTCTTCTGCCTGTTTTTTGAATCCAAGCAGTGCTGCCATCAAGGTAGCGTCTCTTTGTTTTTCCCACAGAGAAAAGACAAGAGGAAACAGCAATATTGCACAGACTACGCCAAAAATAATCAGAGGGCGGCTGATCTGTTCACCCAGAAGGATGTCCGGCAGCCAGAGGTCTTGTGTCCAGGATAGTGCAGAGGATAACAGGTTGTGTGTAATAAGTCCCGACACGGCGATCAGGATAGGTCTTTTGGTAAATGGGAAAAAGAGCAACGGCATTGTTAAAAAGCAGAACTCTGTAATGGTTCCTCCAAATTCACCAAGAAGCAAAAGAGGAGGGGCCAGCACGCTGCCGTCCGGCATCAGTGCCACGAAGCAGCCGATGAGGATCAGTGCGATACCTGCGGTAAAACCAAGCCGTTCACGGCTTTTATCTGCAAACCAGGCAAAGAACAGAAAGGACAGCGGCACGATCCCCCAAGTCACCAGAGAAAAAAGATCGCTTTGTCCAAAGGCACCATTTAACACATAAGTATGTATAATTGTATTAAACAGGTTTAATAGTACTAGCAGAATTAATACAACGATAAGCAGGAGTTGTCTGGAACGGAACTTTATTATTTCAAGCCCGGGAAGCGGCTTGCGCTTAAACTCCGGTAAACATGCCGCCGAACCGTATAAGCCCAATAGTGCGAACACCGATAAAACAGGGAATTTGATACTATAGGGAAGGGGAAGCAGCGCCCAAATCATTTGTATAACGATGGTGGCTGATACGGTTGAAATGTAAGAACGGATCCGTATACCGTCTTTCGTTGTCATCAGAATACCGTATAACCGGCGGCACAGCAATGGTGCCATTATTAGCGCCGAAAGCCAGAAGATGACGACAGCAAGGGTAAAAGGCATAAATGGGATCAGTCCTGTGCATATTGCACCCGCAATAGTGGAAACCGTGAGAATTTTGCCCGTCCATACCGGCCGCTTTTCCAAAAGGACTGCAGATACGGCAAGTCCAAGGCACAACAGGAGAATAAAGAGCAAAACTGGCCAGGTACCTGAAAAGAAAGGCTCATAATAATTAATCATGGAGCAAAAAAACCAGGTAAATGCACAGACAAGCCCCAGCCATTCCTGCCTGAGCGTGGAAACAACACCCTTTCCAATGAAGGATTTCATTCTTACACCTGCCTTGCCTCTTGAAATAGAACGCAACAGGAAGATTCAACTAGTAGGAAATATTACCACTATTATATTGTACATGTTGATATATTGCAAGAATAGCTGTAATAAATTAGTTGTTTTACCCTTCAGACTCCTCCAATATCAAAAATGGAAAAAGCAGCACCGATTTCTCTCCAAAATCGGTGCTGCTTTTTCTTCATAGATAGCCGCCTTGCAGTTAGCAGATCAAATCTGCAAGGCGGCTATTTTTTTGCCCGATTCGGAGATGTAAGATATGAGTTGGACGGATTTTGAGCTTAGTATCCACAGGGAGCTGTACCATGAGTTAATCAAATACTTATAAATCAGGCGTTTGCATGTATGTGAATGAAGAAATTACAAGTAGGGAGGAAATATAGCATGTGTGCTGTGTCTTGATTTTGGAATTATCGCTTGTTTTCATTTCATGCAACCTCCGATTGGTTAATCGGCTGCGTTGTCAAAACGTAACATTTGGTGCATCCTGTTACATATTTAAAACAATTCAGATGTTTTATAACTTGTAAACGAATTGCAACATTAATATCATGAAAAGTAAAGGCTAGTGGGCTTGGCAGTTTGATGATTTGAAAAATTTTTATGAGGAGGGCTGCTTGAAAAAACAGAAAAAGTATAAACACATCGGGATTAAAACGAAAAGAATGGCAATAATTTTTAAGTATTTTTTTGAGGAGAAGGGAGAATCGTCAAATGAACGCAACAGCAGTAGAAAAGAAACGATTATATAATAAAATCAGATGGGCTATTATGCCATTTGCATGTCTGCTCTTTTTTTTCAACGGGACTGACCGTGCTAACGTCTCTTTCGCGGCGCTTACGATGAATCATGATCTCGGTATTTCTGCACTGGCTTTCGGAACTATAACCTCGGCATTCTTTATTTCCTATCTGATTTTCCAGATACCGAGTAACATGATTCTGAAAAAAGTCGGCGCCAGTAAAATAATCCCTATTATTGCCTGCGCATGGGGCTTAATTACCGCCTGCACATTTTTTGCCAAAACGGGGCCGCAGGTTGCCATGATCCGCTTTTTGCTTGGAGTAGCTGAAGCAGGATTTTTCCCCGGTATGATGTACTGGTTTACATTGTATTTTCCAAGCAGAGAAAGAGCGATTGTTACTAGTATATTTTTTGCTGTCGCAACTGTAGGGGGTTTAGTAATGTCCCCCGTCGCTGGTTATATCATACAATACACGCACTGGGCTGGGCATGCGGGCTGGAGATGGCTGTTTGTCATTGAAGGTGTGATCCCCGCGATCTTCGCACTGTTCGGTTTTATTATCATGAAGGATAGCCCGAATGAGTGCAAGTGGCTGACCGACAGAGAAAAGGAAATTGTTAACGCGGACCTTGAAGACGAGAGGGCTCTTCAGGCTTCCCAGACTTCTACCACCAAAGTAGGTTTTGTAAAGATAATCACAAACGGCATGCTCTGGAAAATTGCCATGATCTATATGTTTGCGCAGATCGCGGCACAGACTTCAGGCATGTGGATGCCGGTGCTTCTGAAGGGGTTTGCATCAGGCCTTTCCCCTACCGCAATCGGGTATATAATGATGATCCCTACAATATGTTCTTTCTTTGCCTTACTTATCGTAGGCAAGCATTCGGATAAGACCGGTGAAAGAAAATGGCACGCTATTCTTCCGTTGCTGCTTTTTTCGGTGTCCTTCATGCTGATCCTTCTACCTGTTGGCGGAATAACCTTTAAATGCATAATGCTTGCACTCACTGGAATAGGTGGCGCCAGCTGGACCGGACCGTATTGGACAATGCCTGCGGCGTTCCTCGCGCCTGGAACCATGGCTGTCTCCATGGCATTCATCAATTCCTGTTCCGCAGCAGGCGGCTATATTGGAAATATGTTCAGCGGCATAGTTGCCCAAAGTATGGGAAATACAGGAGTGTTTATCTTCATGGCGACTGTCATTCTCGTTTCCGTCGTATTAATCATGACCCTCGACTTCAAGAAAATGAAGAAGTTTGAGCAGCACATCAAGGATTAATATTTAAGATATATATTTTCAGTTATTGTAATAAACTTTATCCTCCATGAGCACCATACGGCCGATACCATCCCAGATGCCCACACGATGTATATCTGCGGCTATAAGCTGCTGAACGGCTATTTCGACATCCCAGAATTGCCCGGTATTGGCCAACGAGCTCTCGGAAAAGACGCTCAAAGAAGCCCAGATAGAAACTGTCAAGTAGCATGTGAAAGCCAATTTCAACGTCTACTCCCTGTAATATACATACTGTAAAAAGATAGTGGCGGATTGCCACTATCTTTTTATGCCTAAGCTGGCTGTTTTACTATGAAATAGTGACAATGGTTGAGGTGGCCATGGTTTCTTCGCTCCATTCAGTTCCTAACCCAGGAAGGTCCGGTACAGTAAAATAACCGCTGACGGGAAGATAATTTACGGTGCAATAGCTATCGTAGGTTCGGGGATGTAAAGTTCCGTGGTCGTTATCCTCATGAATTAAAAAGTTTGGAATTACCGCTTCTAAATGAAGAGCAGCCGCGGTTGACAAGGACGTATGGCAGGTATGCAGCTGAACCGCGATGTCATATGTATAGGCCATATCACAAATTTTCTTGGTTTCGGTAAACCCGCCGCAAGTACCTAAATCGGGTTGAATCACTTGCAAAGACATGTCTTCAAGATAAGGGCGGTATTGCCACCGCGTATATATACGTTCACCGCTTGCTATAGGAATCTTAACATTCTCATGGACATATTTCATCAGCTTGGGCTCTGGGGTACAAACCTCTTCATAATAGAATATTTTATATTTTTCCGCTCGTCTGCCTACCTCCACCCCTGGCAGTACCGTAGTCATGGAATGGTTCTCAAGAATAATGTCAACATTTGGTCCTGCAGCTTCCCTAGTTGCGGCAATGCAATCTTCCACCTGACTTAGCCATTTTTCGCTTGCAATACTTGATCTGTCTAATTCAGAACCCGTCATTATATAATCAATTTTGATTGCATCAAAGCCGTCTGCAATGGCATCCTTTGTGACCTGAGCAAATTGGTCCGCAGTAAAGCAAAATGATAATTTATCTTTTTTTTCATGTCCCCAGCCGAACTGAAGCTGGCTGGCATAAGCCCGAAGGGTGTTTCTGCGCTTGCCACCCAATAGTGCATGGATCGGCGCGTTAAAGAATTTTCCCTTAATATCCCATAACGCGATGTCAATAGCGCTAATTGCGGAGAAGATAACCGGCCCTCCGTTTTGTCCCCAAAAAGTACTCTTGTAAAGTTTATCCCAGATCTGTTCGTTATTTAAAGCGTTCATTCCGATTATGATTCTGGAGAATTCCTTAAGCTGGCCAAACGCTGCGTCAGAGGCACATCCATACGCGAGGGCTGCCTCCCCGTCGCCGTAGATCCCTTCATCGGTGTATATGCGGCATCCGATGGGGCGGGAAGCTTGTTCATCATTTAAGTGTTCCAGTTGCATAATATCTATTTTTTTTATCTTCATAATTTCTACTCCTTTTTACCCAATAATTAATAGTGTAAGTTCTATGGCGCTGATGCCAGCGTATGTGACCGGTCCGCCGTTTTGCCCCGAACCGTCTCCCTAAAAAGCTTTCCTCAAATCACCACGTTGTAGAGTGGTGCCATTCCAATAATTGACCAGTCCAATTCCCGAAGGATACAAAAAGCCGCTATAGTAATCTTCCATATGCAAGGGGTTTCTACGTCCCCGTAGATCTTTTCGCCAGTATATATACGACACCCTATCGGTTGTTGAGCTTGCTTACACAACACATCACCTCAATTTTTTGAATTTTCATTACGCAATACTTCTTAATGTAATTTAATGAAATAATTTGTAATACGTATTTCCGTATTTCATATTACGCATCCTTTCGTTTTGTCAATTAAAATATGTATTACAACCTTTACTTTTTATAATATTAATGTTAAAATTCGTTTACAAGTTATAAAACATATGAATTGTTTTAAATGTGTAACAGGATGCAGGAAATGTTACGTTTTAACAACGTAGCCCGATTAACCAACTGGAAGGTGCCTGAAATGAAAACAAGCGAAAACTCAGAAGAAATGCTGATGTTCTCCCTGTACACGTTATTAAATGAACAGTCATTTGAAAGTATTTCAGTTAACGACATCCTTAATCGGTGCGGCTTATCGCGGACAACCTTTTACCGCCATTTTGAAGATAAATATGATTTAGCATGGTGGTTTTTTCTCAGGTTTGCCAATGAGTTGCTCAAAATGATGCCCAATTTTAGTCAAAAAGATTCCGTATATCGTTATACACAGATAGCCAATCACTTCAAAAGCAACAGCGACTTCTATAAGAAAATTATTAATGTTGAGGGGCAGAACTCATTTTTTAATTTATATTACTCAAATAGCGTAAATGCGACGACTAAACAACTAAAACAGCAGATAGGAAAAGCAGTATCGGATGATATGCTTTTTGAGACTCAGTTTTATGTCACCGGCGCGGTTTATATGACGAAAGACTGGATCAATTCGGGATTTAAGGAATCACCCGAAGAATTGGCCCGAAAGAAAATTAGATGCATACCAGCCGAGATAAGACAATATATTCTTTAAATCTCATAACCCGAGTGCAAAAACATTTCGCAATCGGTATATCCTTGAATGTAGCAAGGTATTAGATACGTGGGCCTAAGTGTTGGCGCAATGTCAGCATTTGCATATCAGAATACAAAAAGTATTGATGGATTTTATCAGCAGCCGGTGTTAGGACACTATTATGGGATGTACTCCTCGTGTACAGAATATGGGCAGGGTACCGGAGTAGAAGCTGACACATGTATGTATGAGGACAACGGTAATAATGTACCATCAGGCTACATGGGGGCCCAATCATGGCTGTTTAAAGACAATACTTTATATAAAGCATCGTCATGGAAATATAACAGCAGCTCCGCTTGGTATCAAGTGACACTTGGGGATTATGTCTATGTAAGTGGCTACTACAAAGCCGGCGGAAGAGTGGGCGCTTATAATGGAACAGATTATACAACATGCGATTCGTTCATAAGCCCAGTTCTTTATTATCAAAACTAATATGTCAGTATTACCTAATAAGGAGGGAAATATAATGCGATTAAAATCTTTGTTAAAGCAATCATCTTTTATAGCTTTTGCTTTGGTTGGGCTTCTCATGGGAATTTCTGTTTATGCTGCTGTTGGTGATGGGAATTCTGCAGACAAAGGGAAGACAAAAGAATTTCCAAAGAATGTATACGACGAAAAATATGGGTCATCTGCAGATGTTTCTTCTTTTAAAGATTGGCCAGAATTAGTTTTAGCAACAGGTGTAGACAATATAGTAGGATATGTTCGCAAATCTGATTTAGATGAAAATATGCCAAAATCTCCAGCAGAAGCATTAGCAAAACAAGCCAAGCAGGAAAAAAGGGTTATAAATTTATATGAAAGTGATGGAAAAACGGTTATCGGCAAATTTGAAATAACACCGGCTATATCTGATAATGAAGCACAACAAAAAGCTGAAGAAAGAATAAAGGAAAGATTTCAAGATAAGAAGTAAATAAGCATCTGTCTCGAAACTGTGAAAAATCATAATTTAATAATTTATATAAGCCATCGTCGTAATTATTTTTTAATGCGGCGCTGGCTTTAGTTTTTATAAGTGGAATAATCCCTGCTAACAGGACTTTATGCATCTAGTATTCCTTCCGGGGCAAGATAAAAAATTCTGGTTGACGGGCAGCCTGTCATTATTTTATTTGCAGTATGCGAAAAACTTATATTTACCTATTCCACAAGTTCGACGCACGCCGTGTGTTGGAAATGTGTTTTCGAGTCGTTGTCCCTGAGTGTCCGCAAATATCCTGTCGTTGTTTTTTAGTGTCGCTGGGAGCGGTGAAAATGGCTCAACAGCGCGGGTTTTATGGCTGCTATGCTTATGCCAAGAGGCTTCGAGGAAAATGCTAACAAAAGAATATTTTCCGGATATTTGTTAGCAAGGGGTTAGCATTTATCCAAAATACTTCTTCTTTAAATCCGATAGGGCTTCCCTTGCATCTATAAGCTGCTCCTTAGAAACATACTCGGCTTCGGCTTTTGCGATAGCTGTATCAATCTCATTGTCCAAATTTGTTGATTTTGGCAATTGTTTTTCTTTATCCATCATCTACCACTCCTGAAGGAATTATATCACAATGGAGAGCCTGATGTCAGCGTAGTACATTAAATATTAATCGAAACGGTCGGAAACATCAACACACGTTTTAACGCACGTGTGCGTTAAAGATATATTATCGTGTGTTGAACCGTGCGTTAAAAAGTTTATAGGGTTATAACATTATAACTGTAAAAGTATTTATATATGAGAAGTTTTGCAGATATAACCTTAAAGCAAAATATAGCACTAAAAGTCACTGCAAAAAGTGTATTTTATTTTCAAAAAGTCGTTGTATTTTTTGTATTTTATTGATATACTATCCTGTGTAAAGACAGGAGGTGGCTACTTTGTACCGCACAGCAATCGAACTTTTATATAAATGGAAAGACAAAAAGGGCAGAAAGCCGTTAATTATACGTGGGGCGAGGCAGGTCGGAAAGACCTGGCTTATGAAAGAGTTTGGCGCAAAAGCATATAAGAAGTGTGTGTATATCAGTTTTGACAACAATCAGCGTATGCAGGAATTGTTTGCTGCCGACTTAAATATTGAGAGGATAGTAACAGGGCTTGAACTGTATGCCGGGCATAAAATAGATTCGGCTGAGACCCTTCTAATCTTTGATGAGATTCAGGAGGTTCCCAAAGCCTTGACCTCTTTGAAATATTTTAATGAAAACGCTCCGCAGTATAATATTGTTTGTGCCGGAAGCCTGTTGGGCGTTGCGCTTCATCAAGGGACATCCTTCCCCGTCGGCAAGGTTGAGTTTATAGATTTATATCCACTTTCCTTTCAGGAATTTATGCTCGCTATGGGTAAGGAGCAGTATATTAAGCTTTTGGATGGCAGCGATTATTCGATGGTAACTACATTCAGGCAAGAGTATATTGATCTTTTGAAACAATATTATTATGTAGGCGGCATGCCTGAAGTGGTATATAATTTTTCTGCAAATAAAGATTTTAGCGAGGCAAGAGAAATTCAGGGACGGATATTGGATGCTTATGAGCAGGATTTTTCAAAGCATGCTCCCCATGATGTTGTTCCCCGCATCAGGATGCTATGGAACAGCATCCCCTCGCAGCTAACAAAAGAGAACAAGAAGTTCATATATGGCTTGATTAAAGAAGGCGCAAGGGCAAAGGAATATGAAATGGCTTTGTTATGGCTGACGGATTGCGGGCTTGTGCATATGGTTAACAGGGTAACGGCTCCGAGTCTACCTCTAAAAGCATATGAGGATTTGAAGGCTTTTAAATTGTTTTTATTAGACGTCGGATTATTGTCCTGTATGGTTCGCCTGCGTCAGGATGTGCTGCTTGACAGAAACGAGTTATTTAAAGAGTTTAAGGGGGCATTGACCGAGCAATATGTCCTGCAGCAATTGAAAACGCACAAAAATATTAGTACATATTATTGGACTAATGACAGGAATAGTGCTGAGGTTGATTTTCTTATTGATAACGGTGAGGTTGTAATTCCCTTGGAAGTAAAAGCTGAAGTGAATCTGCAGGCAAAAAGTTTGAAGACCTTCCGCGAAAAATTCAATCCGAAAATTTCATTGCGTACTTCAATGGCAGATTACAAAAAAGAGGATTGGCTGATAAATTTGCCTCTTTACGCGATTGGGACTATCGATAAGGTTTAACAGGAAAGAAAGGTGGATTTGCTCTGATTTATTTTACCGCTGACCAGCACTTTGGTCACGCCAACATTATAAAGCATTGCAACAGACCCTTCGCCACAGTCGAGGAAATGGACGAATACCTTCTGGCGCAATGGAATAATTGTGTTGGCGAGAGCGACACAGTCTATATTCTTGGCGATTTATTTTTCCGTAATGCTGTGTCGGCAAACGAATATTTAAACAGACTACACGGCAAAAAGCATTAACAACCATATATTCTCCGGCACGAATAGACAGATTTCCTTTAGCCCCGTATCCGCCGCCGTAGCTTGTTTCATTTGGGTATCCCCAAACTTCATCGATTGTAAGTTCAATAGAATCATCCATACCCTCAAGTTTGAAAGCAAGCATTGGGAGGGGAAGCTCGTTATGTTCATTTGTTGGCATAAGACTACCTTACTCCTTTCTGCGGTCCAAAATAGAGAGAAACAAATCATTTAGAGGTTCCCAATTACTTGGCTGCTCTTTTGGCAGAGCTTCGATTTGTTCTCGGATTATACTCAAATTCTGCTCTATAAATTCATTAAGCGGAGCAATTTTCGGAGTCTCCCCGATTTCCGGCGTGGACATTTTAAGCTTTAACAGATCAGCAACAACAGGTTTCAGTTCCGGCTCAAGCTGTGTTTCTAAAAGCTCGGTAAAAAGCATCGAAGGCGGTGTATGCCGTTCCAGAATCCAGCGGCAAGCCAGTAAGGGACGGATAACATAGAAATATTTTTTTGCTTTTACCGTCTCGCCCTTCAGGTATTCACAGTAGTTTCCTTCAGCCGTGCTTAGATAGTGCCACAATCCTGATCTGGCTACGAAATAATTGCCGATGAGAGGCAATAACTGCTTAAATTCATCCGTGGTTTTATAAACGATAGGTGAGTTGCTCCACTCGAACAACGTTGGATTGGAGGCATGAAGCAACTTCAAAGTCTTATCAATGTCCCAGCCGTTTATGTCCAACACATCATTAAGCGGGTATTCCAGCACGTCTCTCGTCCTGTCAAGCCGTAGATAGTAAGCCTTTGGGCACACATAAAAGAATCGCACATCGTAATCACTATCCACCTTCTTTACTCATCTGTTCCATAGATGGACTCCTCTATTGACAAAGCTACATAATGCTTAGTATTTAAAAACATAAAAGCCCCATACGCAATTACTGAATTCGCCAGCTGCAAACTTATGATCCTGCCCGTCAATAGTAACACGAAAAATTGTAAAATCATATTCCTGACCATATAGAGGGTCTCTAATATGAGCCTTTTCACCGGTGTTGTGCCATTTGTAATCAAATATATTGACGCTAAATAACTGACATTTTCCGTCAAGTCCAGTTGTTTCATGTTGCCAAGTTTTTTGCTTCCAGGCTTTCATCGGCGATTCCCTCCGCTGCTTTATAAAAATGGCCTGTCATATTCTGACAGGCCATTGATTGCTGGTGGGGGCAAAAAGCCCCCAAAGTGGCGGAGAGGGCGGGATTCGAACCCGCGTGCCGTTTCCGACAAACTGATTTCGAGTCAGCCCCGTTATGACCTCTTCGATACCTCTCCGTATATGTTAAACCGCCGGAGCGGAAAAACGCTTTTTAGAAAACTGTGAGCAAAGTGTTAGCATTTGCGAAAATTTTTCATTTATCAAGCGCTCACAAAGCCTGATTCCATGCGGGTTTGTGCCTAGCAGTCAAGCCTTCGACCGATCCGATTTCGAGTCAGTCCCGTTATGACCACTTCGATACCACTCCATATTATATTTTTATACGCTGCACCCCGTAGAAAGTAAGCGCAAAGCGTAGAAAAAACGTAGAAAACACTAATTACTAAAAATCAAGGTAAACCCGGAAGCCACGGTATATCAAGGGTTTCTGGCATTTACATGCTCAGCGACCGACACGATTTCGAGTACAGCTCGTTGCGACCACTTGGATACTCTTCCGTATATGAAATTTTACTGAAACACCCTTAATAAGAGCCTGGTGTTCCGTTTCAATTTATTACCGCACTACGTTACTGCCCGGCCACTTTATTGCATTACAGCTTCTCTGCTGTCTTGCGTTCTCTCAATTCCTGGAAAAACTCCTTCAGAATCCCGGAACATTCCTCCGCCAACAGGCCCCAGCTTACCTCGACCTTGTGGTTGAAGGCGTCGACCCGGAATACGTCAATTACCGATCCAGCTGCACCGGCCTTCAAATCGGATGTGCCGATGTACAGATTCCTGAGCCTTGCCTGAATAATTGCACCTGCGCACATGGTACAGGGTTCAAGCGTCACATACAGGTCACAGTCGTTCAGCCGCCACGATCCAAGCTTACTGCAGGCTTTCCGGATCGCGGTCATCTCTGCGTGCAATGTGGAGTCGTTTTTCAACTCCTTTTCATTATGGCCTTTGGCGACGATCCTGCCATCTCTGACCACAACTGCACCTACTGGAGTTTCGCCTATTTTTCTTGCCTTTTCCGCTTCCTTCAGGGCTTGAGCCATATACCATTCATGGATTGGAAAAGGGCGGTGTCCCGCTACATTATTCAAGCTCGGACCTCCTGAAATTTTCAAGGAAAAACACGTACATACGATTATACTACAATAGATTGAAACAATCAATTGCTTAATTCAGACATCTTCTGGAAATAATAAACCAAATAATGAGTTTACATTATCTGGATACCAGCCTGTTGCCAAGACTGTACAAAACTTTGAAGGGAAGAATTATCAAATACATAATTCCCATCAGCATCAGTTCGATAAACATGCCTGTGTAATTTCTAAATCTTTCCATAATTCACCCGCTTCGACAGAGAACAGCTTCATCCTTTGAGGATTCCGTTGGATAGCTTGTCTTATATAAATCTTCGTCATTATTATACACATTCATAAGCCGAATTATGTTAAAAATATATTACATTTTGAATAAGTTTCTATCAAATTCTGTAAAGTCCGCTATTGTATGTTTAACTCCGGAATATGCCTTCAATACGGTATGCGTCTCTTCTGGACCAATAGCCACGATGCAGCCGATATCTGCGCTATGTGCGGACTCGATCCCTGACAGCGCATCTTCTGCAACGATACATTCCTGCGGTGGCAGACTCAGCTTCTGCGCCGCCCGCAGGTAAATCTGCGGATCTGGTTTCCCAGGAAAGCTTCCGTCATCATATATAACTTTGCCGTAATCGAACCACTTACTTAGATGAAAGGTTTCAAAATAGAAATCAACGTTTGACTTTATGGATGCAGTTGCTATGGTGCGGGGTATTCTCCGGGATTTCAGGAAGTCCAGCAGTTCGCAGGCTCCAGTTGTCAGTTTCAGATCAGGCCTTAGATCCAGGCATATTTTTCTGTAGATTTTTTCCTTTTCCTCACTATGATAGTCTATTTCGGATTCACTTAAAGACCGTCCAAGCAGGTATTCAAGAAAAAACCTGGTTGGCCTGCCATGCATATGAAGAAACTCTTCTTCTGAAAGCGGACTGCCTCTCAAATGCACGGAATAGTCACGCCATACTTGTTCATGCATCGGTGTGTCAAATAATAATGTTCCATTAAAGTCGAAAATAATGCCTGAATACTTCATAATGTCCTCCTGGAATTTTAGCTGCCGACTGTTTGGATCAGCTTTTTTGAGTATATCAAACCGGTGCTTTGACGTAAATATTTTTATATGTTTTATAAAGGAAAAACAAGGTATGTGTCGAATAAGTAATTTTGAGGTGATGATATGAACGGAATAATTATGCTTCTACTGATCATTGGCGTAATTTATGTTGCTTTTACTTATTTGAAGGGTCCCAGGAATACGGAAACATATCGGAATACTTTTAATATGCAGAATTTTAACGGTGATACATGGCATGATGATTTGCCGCCGGAATTGCCGGAGAATGATGAGACAGAAATGGAATCTGACGGCGAGGATATGGAGGAGATTGGATTTTATACTAATGAGGCGGAAGCTTCAATGGAATCCGAATTGCCGGCGGTGCTGGGAGTACCGACGACACTGGAAACTCCGGCAACACCGGCAGTGTATCCCGTAACACCGACGGCAGCAGCGGAGAAAGAACAGCCTGAAGCTTTGCCAGTCAATGGAGTCATAATTGATACCGAAGTATGCATAGATGCAAAGATGACTTCGGATAATAAATAGAACGAAATATGAAAACATTTTTGTGGGGGTGTTATTTTGCTGCAACCATATGATATGAGTCTTGAGGAATTGAGAAAATACAAACCGGAGCTTACCAGACAGCCTGATTTCAAGAAATTCTGGGAAACAGCATTGGATGAATTGGCAAAGGTCGACTTGAAGTATAAATTACAGCCATACGAATACCCGGCAAAAGGTGTCAAGGTCTACAGGGTCACATTTTCGGGTTTCCTGAATGCAGATATCGACGGCTGGTTCGCTGTACCGGAGGCGCCAGGCAAATATCCCGGAATTGCCGCTTTTCATGGATACAATTGGGCTGCCGACGGCTGTATCAGTGATACGGTCAATCTGGCTCTGCATGGCTACGCTGTATTGCAGATGCTGGTTAGAGGACAGCAGGGCAACAGCTCGGACAATGTGGTTACTTCACATGGAAACCATAGCGGCTGGATGACAAAGGGGATTCTTTCACCGGATCAGTACTATTACCGGGCCGTATATATGGATTGCGTGCGTGCGCTGGAAGTTCTTGCTTCATTTGACAAGGTGGACGCCGGCAGGATCGGTGTAATGGGAGGCAGCCAGGGTGGTGCGTTGACACTTGCTTCCGCAGCTTTATCGAGCATACCGAAAGTCGCCGTTTCCATGTACCCTTATCTTTCGCATTTTAACAGGGCGATCGACATAGCACCCTGTATGCCCTATGGCGAGATAAACGAATATTTCCGCAGAAATACGGCCCCGGAAATTGAAGAACAGGCAAAAAAAACACTTTCCTATTTCGATGTCATGAACCTTGCTCCGGAAATAAAATGCCCGGTTCTGATCGCATCAGGACTTGTGGATGATATAACGCCGCCATCAACGGTATTCGCAGCGTACAACCATCTGGTATGTCCGAAGGATATTGCAGTATTCCGTTATTTTGGACATGAGTACCTGCCGGGCTTTGTTGAAAAGCAGCTCAGCATGCTGATGAAGCATTTGCAGCCGTGATTGAGGACAAATTTATGGATAAAATCAAATTTATGCGTATAGTGTCTGATAAAAAGCTCCGGTGAAACCGGAGCTTTTTATTTATGCCGTTTGTGAAACAAACCCGGCTTAAAACGAGCGGGCTCGAAGCTCCCGAAATTTTCCCGACTCTAATTCAAAGATAAATGTTTATGCGTCTATTTAAATTGGAAAATTGTATTAGGGAAACAATTTTAATGCCGATATGAAACATGATGGAAAGAATACAATATAACAGGAGGTACATATATGCAACAGACTAATTATAACGTAAAGATGGTTCACAGGTTAAATCTGATAATAATTTACATAGTAGCAATTACTTTGGCTGTAATGGCACTAACCTCTCTTGGAGGGAAAGATGGATTGAAAGTAATGTTTGAGAGCATATTTGTCTGTGTTGTTCTTACCGGTATATATTTTATACCCATGCCGGATTTTATAAAAGCATTTATTAACAGTCTTATTCCCATATCTGTAGCAGCGATGCAGATACTTTCAAATGCATCATCCTTCCCTCTGGGCAACCATTATCTGATTTTTCTTTCAATTGCTATGATATCGTTATATTTCAACAGGTATTTGATTCTAGCTTTTGGAATATTTATTAATATCTTACTGGTTATTTTCTCACTTCTTGCTCTACAAAGCCTATTTATCGGTCAATATAAAAATATCGGCTCAATACTGGCTTTGATAGTATATATCGATAGTATCCTGGTTATCTTATTCTTCCTTAGTAAATGGGGCAATGAGTTAATTAAAAATGCAGCCGGCAAAGAGAAAGAAGCAACGGATGTATTGAATGAACTAAAAAATACGTTTGGCATAATTGAAAACAACACCTCGCTTTTGAATAGTGAAATTACGGAAAGCTATAAAAAATTAAAGCAATTGAAGATATCAAGTGAACAAATAACTTTAACAGAGCACGAAGTTGCAGAAGGTGTATCAAGCCAGGCAGAAAGCCTGAGCGATATCAGCAGTATGGTGGGCAATGCCGATGTTATGATAAACGAAACATCCAGGCTTTCCATGCAAATGTCGGAGGTGTCGAAAAAGGCTAACAACGCTGTTGAAGAAGGCACCTGCAATATTGCTGACATGCAAAAACAGATGGTTATTATAAACGAAGCAGTGTATAGTTCCTATGATACAGTAGCAGACCTGCAAAAAAGCATGGAGAAAATTAATACATTCCTGGATGGGATCAAGCAGGTTGCGGATCAGACCAATATGCTGTCGCTGAATGCTGCGATCGAAGCTGCAAGGGCAGGCGAGCAGGGGAAGGGTTTCGCAGTTGTTGCAGACGAAGTGCGTAAATTGGCTGATGAAAGCACCAATACTGTCAAATTGATTAATGACATAATAATTGATGTTGTAAGCAAAAGCAGTATTGCACTTGATGTTGTCAGTAACGGAAAGCTTGCAGCAGATAGTGGAAATGAAATAGCGTTTAAGGTGAATGGCAGCTTTGAAGAGATACAATCCTCGTTCACAGAGATTGACAAATGTATTGAAAATGAATCCGGTATGGTTGAAAATGTAATCAAATTATTCGAAAAAATAAAGCTGGAAGTGGAAAGTGTTGCAGGAATTTCGGAAGAGCATTCTGCTGCAACGCAGGAAATGCTTGCAACAGTGGAAGACCAGGATAAAAATATTGAAAGTGTTTTCAATATTACAAAAGAAATGCAGCTTGCAAGTGAAAAACTTGAGAGATTAACAAAAACAAATTAATACGGAATTAGTACGTTGAATTTCCAATACTTATATAAGAGTAAATTCAAATTACGGGTAAACTACCTTTGAAAAGGAGGTGGTTTATTTGAGAATTTTAAAATTACTCTCATTTGTAATAGCTATAGCTTTCCTCACAGCCACAACTGCTTTTGCAGTGCCGGTGAAGGAAGAGATAAAAGATAAGGCAATTGTTCAGGGAAAATGTGCCGACTTTGAAAAGGACCCTGTAAAAGCGCTTGAATGCAGGAAGGCAAAAGTGCAGTCCATGCTTAAGTCGGGGGAAATAACAAAAGAAGAAGCAAACGAAATTACAGCAAGGCTTGATGCAAAGATAGCCAAAGTTAAGGAGTTCAATAAACTGACTTTGCCGCAGAAAAAAGCAAAGCTGGTTGAGGATTTTAAAGCAGCAATCGATAGTAAAGTAAAGGAAGGCAGGCTTACAAAGGAAGAGGCTGCTGAAATGACAAAAATGTTTAACGAAAAAGTAGCGGAATGGGATGGAAATGGTTTACCCAAAATGCACGGCAAGGGGTTCAAGCATGGCAAGGATCACATGAAGGATGGGAATCCATTGAAGGATAAAGGTCACATGAAAGACAAACCGATAAACCCATAATAAGCAAAAATTCCAGGAATCCGGCCAGATGGCCGGATTTTTAATTTATACAGGCTGGATTGGCTAAGCAGAACTGTTTTATCCTGGAGGAACAATTTACAGAACAAGCCAGCATAGAAGCTTTGAAAAATGCCGGACAACCCATATCGTGGAGGAGTTCCAGAAACCGCTGGTTGATTGGAGAACTCAGGCAAAATAGCGATTGAACCGGAAGATGACAGTATTTCAGGAAAATGACTTACCTATGGGGAAAGAGCTGGAAGTAATTTGTCGGCAGACTGCTAGGAGCACATGATGGCCTCTTCCAGCACTTTGCCGATGGAATCATTTATTATCAGGTTGGCTTTCGAATCATAAGGTGTCGGGGATTTGTTTATCAGTACAAGTTTGTTGCCCTTGTAGTAATTGATTAGCCCTGCAGCGGGATAAACTGCCAGTGAAGTCCCGCCGACAATCAGGACATCGGCTTTTTGAATAAAATTGATTGCCTTTTCCATCACATCCATGTCCAGGGACTCCTCATACAAGGTGACTTCCGGCTTTACGGGGTGATTGCACTTATTGCACAGGGGAACCGTTCCAGCGCTGTTCAGGACATAATCCAATAGGAACTTTTGACCGCAGTTCATGCAGCGATTCCTGTGGATTGAGCCGTGCAGTTCCAGTACGTTTTTGCTGCCTGCGGCCTGATGAAGGCCATCGATATTCTGGGTGACGACTGCTTTCAAAACGCCGTTCTTCTCAAGTTCTGCAAGGGCCAGGTGCGCCTTGTTCGGCTTTGCCCCAGTGAAAATCAGGTTGCTTTTATAATAATCGTAAAACTCTGCCATATGGGATAGGAAGAAAGAATGGCTCAGTATGACTTCCGGGGAGTACCCGTATTTGCTGATCGTATTGTAAATGCCGTCCTCGCTTCTGAAATCAGGGATATTGCTTTCCGTGGAAACGCCTGCTCCTCCAAAGAAGACGATATTCCGGCTGCTTGAAAGCAGCGTCTTGAGGTTGTCCATACTTGTTAACACCTCCAACTATCACCTTATAAATTTCTTTGTTCATACTTATGTTAGCACTGGTATATTTAGTTTGCAAATATTATTAGAATTTCTCAGATTTCTACTATATTTAGATAAATTATTACTTGTACTCAATATATTGTATGGTATAATATTGATAAATAAGTCGGGAGGTGTCGTTTTTTGAAAAACAAACTTCTTTTAAGGCTTCTGATTAATTTCACAACCGTGGCTGTTGCAATAACATCGATGGTCTTTGTTTGGCTCACCGTTTCATCAATGATAGGGTACCAGGATAAAGTATTGAGTGGCACTTCCGATTGGAAGACGGCCATTTTTTCTTTATTCAGCGCTTTTTGCGCCGTTTTGTTACTTGAGTTAAGAAAGCGGCTAAAAAAACGCAGTAAAAAAGTGTCGGCATATTCTGATAAGCTGGAGAAAGCCGCATAATTATTGAGGTTTTCAGAAAAGCTGTAGAAGTAAAGGTCGTAAATTACAAAAGATTAGACAGTGTAAAAAACTGGAGGAATACATTTGCTATTATTTGCAATAATCTTCATAAACACTGCCCTGTTATTCTATTCTATTGGTGTCTGGAGTGAAAAACTACAGCGAAAATTGAAACGTTGGCATGTAGTGGTTTTTTGGACGGGTCTGCTGTTTGACACATTGGGGACGACCCTGATGAGTAAAGTCGCAGGAGATGTGTTCGAGTGGAACTTCCACGGAATCACGGGAGTCGCTGCAATCGTACTGATGCTGTTTCATTCACTTTGGGCAACTGTTGTTCTCCTCAGAAATAATGAGCAATTAAAATTGAAGTTTCATAAATTCAGTATTATCGTCTGGATCATCTGGCTGATACCCTTTCTGTCCGGCGCCGTCTTTGGAATGACAGGATTCCAGCTCTAATTATTGAATACCTCCTGGCTTTACATCCTTCTTGCAGCCTCATAGGCCAGTTCAGAGCGCTCGCACTCCTCGTCGGTCAGTGTAATCTGGAAGCAGAGCGGGCTGCCTTTCATTCTTTCCGATGCAAAGCTCAGGCCATTTGTGCGGATGTCGAGGAATGGGTGGTCTATCTGTTCGGGATCGCCGATCAGGATTATTTTCGTCCCCTTGCCTGCACGCGTGATAATGCCTTTGACCTGCTTCGGAGTGAGGTTTTGCGCTTCATCGATGATAACCCATTGCTTGACGATGGAGCGGCCTCTGATAAACGCAATCGCCTCAGCGCTGATGATTTTTCTGTCGAACAGCTCGTCTATTTTATCCTTCAATTCCTTCTCGCTGTTGTATCTCTCTCCTTCATCCGCATCGACCAGCACCTCAAGGTTGTCTATGATGGGGCGCAGGAACGGTGCGATTTTCTCCTGTTCATTGCCCGGCAGGAAGCCGATGTCCTCATCAAGTTTTACGTTGGGGCGGCATACAAGAATCTTTCTGTAGAGTGAATTGCGGTCGCCGATAATTTTGTGAAGGCCGACAGCCAGCGAATAAAAGGTCTTTGCCGTACCTGCAGGTCCCTTTGCAATAACCAGCGGAGCCTTTTCGGCATCCATCAGCAAGGCCTCCTGGAAGAACTTCTGACCGGCGTTTCGGGGTGTTACACCGAATGGATGATCCTGCATGAAATTAAGCGGAACAATTTCCCTGCCGTCAAAACGCGCTAATGCAGTCTGTTTATCATTGCTGCAGGAGTGTAGGACAAGAAATTGGTTTACTACAAGCTCCACGGGTGTATTTTTGTTCAGGACGGGATTGAAATTGAAAATATCCTCAGGCAAAAGCACCGATTTGCTGTAAAATTCATCCAGCTTCTGTTCCGTGGTATACGTATCGAGACGGCCTTTGTACTGTTCATCATAGAGCGGCGCCTGTTCATTGAAGAAATCCTGTGCCGTGATCCCAAGTACATCGGCTTTGATTCTGGCAAATACGTCTTTGGAAATCAGGAATACATTCTCGCCTTTTTCAAGCAGCCCCTTGCAGACTTTCAAAATTCTATTGTCATTGACATTTCCTACCCAGCTTTCAGGCAGTTTTACATCCTGAAAGTTCATTTCAATTCGTAAGGTGCCGCCATTATCCAGCGTGATTCCCTTGTTTAAACTGCCCTTTTCCCTCAATCCATCTATGATTCTGGCCACCTGTCTGGCATTTGCGCCAAGCTCGGAATTGTCCTTTTTGAATTTATCCAATTCTTCCAGAACAACCTCAGGTATGACAATTGTATTATCATCGAAGGTGAATAAAGCGAAAGGGGTATGAAGCAGAACATTGGTGTCCAGGACGAAGGTCTTTTTTGAATTTTTCATCAGTTATCACTCCTGTTTTATCTGAAGTTGTGGTACCAAAACCGTTGTTGAGTGCGGTATTGCATTAGAACTGAAAACAGTAAAATCAGTAAAATGTTCGAATGATGATTTTATCATATCGCATTCATTTGCATTAATCAATAATATTATGGCTCCCTTCCAAACATCTAACAGAAACCTAACAAACCATTTTCCAAAATCATTTTACAATCAGCGTCGTTTTGATATACTGTATACAATACAATCCTGACGAAATGGTGACGGACATGAATAGAATAGCAGCATTGAAAGACAGACCCAAAGCAATCCTTTTTTTGGTTCTGACAGCAACGTTATGGAGTCTTGGCGGTTTGCTGGTAAAATCGATAGATTCAAATCCACTTGCGATAGCCGGCATGAGAAGTGGTATAGCAGCAATCATCATATTGATAGCAACAGGCAAACCGAAGCTGACCTGGTCTCTGGCGCAGATCGGTGCGGCTCTGGCTTATACAGGCATGGTAGTGCTTTTTGTTGTAGCAACTAAAAACACAACTGCGGCAAACGCGATACTGATACAATACACTGCCCCGGTTTATGTGGCTTTTCTGGGTGCCTGGCTGTTAAAGGAAAAGGTGAAGGCGCTGGATTGGATAACGATTGTTGTTGTCATGGGAGGTATGGTACTGTTTTTTGTAGATCATATCAATACGAAGGGTGTATTTGGTAATATTCTGGCTGCCGGGAGTGGTATTTCCTTTGCTTGCTTTGTTGTCTTCATGCGCATGCAGAAGGATGGATCTCCTATTGAATCTGTATTGCTTGGAAATATACTTTCAGCTATTATCGGGATACCGTTCATTTTCGGGGCAGCACCTGATACAAAAGGTTGGCTGTGCATTGTAGTACTTGGTGTTGTTCAGCTTGGCATCCCGTATATCCTGTATTCGAAAGCCATTAAGCATGTAACGGCACTTGAAGGGAGCATCATACCGGTCATCGAGCCCTTGCTCAATCCAGTCTGGGTGTTCCTGCTGCTCGGCGAAAGACCAGGAAAATGGGCGCTTGTGGGTGGGATCATTGTTCTTGCGGCCGTCACCTTCCGATGCCTGATCCCGCTGAGGAAACCACAGTTGAATGCAGAAGCCCAGGAATCCGCCCGAAAATTCCCAACGGATACCTGAAAAGGATATTGGCAATATAAATTTTAAACAGATAAACAAATAAACAGATAAACAGATAAAAAGATAAACAAATTAGCAAATAAACAAACAAATAAACAAATGTGTCCAGCGAGGCTGGATTACTACAGGAGGAAATTATGATCAGGCACATCGTAATGTGGAAACTGAAGGATTTCGCAGAAGGATGCAGCAAAGAAGAGAATGCTCAAAAGATAAAAGCCCGGCTGGAGGCACTGAGGGCTAAAATTGAGCAGATAGGCCATCTTGAGGTAGGTATCAACTCAATCGCTTCCGATATGTCCTATGATGCCGTGCTTATTAC
>DBTX01000056.1 GCA_002307275.1 Hungateiclostridiaceae bacterium UBA1305 | reverse complement strand
AATAAACCTTTTGTTTTGAGCTGTTTTGAGCTGTTCCAGCTTTTATATACTTCTTGTTTTGTATGTGTTTGCAACGCTATTTGGAATATTATGGTGCACGAAAATTAAACGCACCCTGTGAAAATTTACTTGTTCGTCTGATTGAAAAATTACTTGCTCGAAAATCAGGCATCCTCAATCAGCACTCAAACGTTTTTGCAAGTTCGAATTCATCCTGAATGGACTGATCCGGCTTCTTTGTTAAAAGAGAAACGATAATGATTGCTGCACATGACAGTACAAAGGCCGGGAATAATTCATAAATTCCAAGAACTCCACCCAGCGGTCTCAACAGCAATTTCCATATGAACACCATACCTCCGCCCATCAGCATTCCGGCTACGGCACCCGCCCTGTTCGTCCTTTTCCATAGCAGCGAAAACAGCATGATCGGGCCGAAGGTAGCGCCAAAGCCTGCCCATGCAAAGGAAACAATGCTGAAAATAATACTTTTCTCATCAAGGGCAATAATAACTCCAAACAATGCAACCATCAGCAATGTTATACGAGACACAATCATGACCTGTTTGTCTGTAGCATTTCTTTTCAAAATACCCTGATAAATGTTTTTTGAAAATGCAGATGCTGCAATAAGCAGGTAGGAATCCGACGAACTCATGGTCGCAGCAAGAATACCAGACATGATAACACCTGCAAGTAATGGAGGTAACAAGCCTGTGGACATGATGATAAATACATTTTCCGAGGAACCTGGCGTAAGCAGATTAGCAGGATATAGTGATCTGCCGATCAACCCGATTGCCACAGCAGAGAAAAGTGAAATCAAGCACCAAATAATTGCTATCCTCCTTGACTTTTTCAACTCGGAGGATTTATTGATCGCCATAAACCTTAACAAGACCTGCGGCATACCGAAATAACCAAGACCCCAGGACAATGTAGATATAATTGTCAATAGCCCATAATTTCCTGCTTCTCCGAATATCGGCTTACCTGCAGTATTCAGTTGCTGCATTCCATCTGCAACCTGTGGCTGCGCAATTCCGAAAAATTCAAAGAATCCGGGTATCCCCCTGATATTTTCAACAACACCCGAAATCCCGCCAGCCGACATTAAACCGACTGTTAATACCGTACATAGTGCAACAATCATTATGATCCCCTGCATAAAGTCGGATACGCTCTCAGCAAGAAATCCGCCCATAAACGTATAAAAAATAACAATGACAGCCCCAAGGATCATCACATATTGATATTGCAGATTGAACAGCGTACTAAAGAGCTTGCCGAAGGTAACAAAACAGCTTCCTGCATAAACAGCAAAAAAAACAAGGATAAATATAGATGAAATCATTAATATAATCTTCTTATTCTCCTTATACCTTTTACTGAAGAATTCAGGAATTGTGATAGAATTCCCTGCAACAGCCGAATATCGGCGAAGTCTTTTTGCTACGATGAGCCAATTTAAATATGTACCGATTGCCAGTCCGATTGCCGTCCAGAATGCATCACTTAATCCGCACCAATATGCCACACCTGGCAGGCCCATCATCAGCCAGCCGCTCATGTCCGAAGCTTCCGCACTCATTGCGGCTATCCACGGTCCCAGGGATCTTCCCCCGATAAAGAAATTGTCCGAGTTTTCATTGGCTCGTTCTTTGAAGTAGAAACCAATACCGATTACCACTATAAGGTATAAGCCCATTGCAATAAGTATTTGTAATGAATCCCCACTCATACTCCTGTCTCCTTTTGCATTTTTCTGCCATTATATCAAATTTTGAAGGCTATGAGAAGTAAAACTGCATTATTTAACCATATCTGCACCAGTATCTGTACTCATAATAGATGAAAAGAATGTAAATAATAAGTTTAGCATCGAATTGTATTGTTTATTTTCTATATGGTATGGAGGAATTCACATGAAAAAAATCCATCTTGGTGTCATCGGCACAGGTCTCGCATGGGAGAGACTTCACTACCCTGCTTTAAAGGAGCTGCAGGACAAATATGAAATCGTTGCACTTGCGAACCGTACGCGTCAGGATGCCGAGGTCTTCGCCAGGAAGATTAATCTGGATCAGAAAAATGTTTACGACGATTATAATGAACTGCTCAAACGAAACGATATAGATGCCGTTGACATCCTTGTACCGATTGATCAGAACTACAAAGTATCAGAGGATGTCGCCAATTCTGGGAGAGATTTCATTTGCGAAAAGCCCCTGGCGCCTGATATGAATCAAGCGGCAAAGTACCTGGAGTTAGCCCGGAACAAGAAACTGAAGATCCTTATCGCTGAAAATTATCGTTACAGTGATGAAAACAATATTATCAAGCAGCTTGTAAATGAGGGCAGGATAGGTAATATCGTCTATTTCATCAAAAACAATGCCGCTTGTTTCCCCTGCGATATGAGCAATGATACCTATGCTGGCACGGAATGGCGGCAGCATCCCAATTTCCCGGGCGGTGCATTCCTTGATGCGGCGTTGCATGATCTGGCTTCCTTCCGGTATATATTCGGAGAGATAGAATGTGTACAGGCCTTCGGCAAACCGCAAATCCAGGATTTCAGCCCCTATATGTCCATAAACTGCAATATACAGTTTAAAAACGAAGTCATCGGTCAGTATACCTACTTTCCATCCGGTATGGAAACACAAAAACCTCTTATCGGCTTCAGGATATTCGGATCTAAAGGACAAATTTATCTGGAGGATAAGAAATCCGGAATCATAAGCATAACCTATAATGACGGAAAGTCCGATACCATAAGCTTCACCCCGGAAAGAGGCTATTACAACGAATTGCTGAATTTCTACAATGCCTTAAACGGAACCGAGAACATACAGGTAACACCGGAGGTCGAATACGGCGATGTAAAGACTGTATTCAGACTACTGGACTCCGTAAAATCGCGTCTGGTATCCTACATGGATGAATCCGGGCAGAACGAATATTTTGAATACCTTCCGGTACCGGATGGGAATGAAGCATTTTTGCAGTAAAACCTTTTTTGTTTTACAATAATTTCAATTGAATGTCTTGCCTTGCAAACATCCGCTATTCATGCTATGATTTTATATTAATTGGAAAATATTTATTGAAAGCTGGATTTATGCTGCAGTTCATAGTTTCTTTCCTGCCGTTGCTGGCAGTAATAATCGCCGTCTTTACACTGGCCTTCGGTATGAAACGTTCCAGGGTCGGCTTTGGGCGAATGGTAAGTGATTTTGGCCTGAGTATCGAAAGATCACCGGCGCAGGTCGCTTTTTTCATGTTTTCATTTACTGCTGCCATTGCCACTGCACTGGTTGCATCTGCATTTGCACATGTTTCCAACCTGTTGATCATTTCACTGGATATCCTTTTCTTTATCAGCATTATGATGCTGATATTATTCCACCAATTCAAAGAGTACGCCTCCGCTTCTCTGTAATCATTCCGGGCAGAGCCTTATGCCTGCCAGCCCAGCCCCCCATACTGCAGATCTGGATTTGCAGTTTCGGAATAATATTACAGGAGGTTTTTCAAAATGAAGAACAAATTAAGCGTATTTAAAAAAATTAAAGCATTGGACATGCGATCTACTGAGCTAAACCTCGAACCGGCTAAACGTCTGGTTGATGAGATCAATCAAATCCAGCTTGAAAATATTGACGACAACCTATTGAAAAAAATGTCTGCAGAACTGAAACAGCAGGCTGTAAACGGTGCGCCTGCCGATACGATCCTGGTGCGTGCATATGCGCTTGTCAGGGAAGTATCCGCCCGCACGCTTGGAATGCGCCCTTACGATGTTCAGATGCTTGCAGCCGTCGCACTGCATTACGGATCTCTTGTCGAAATGCAGACCGGTGAAGGCAAAACACTGGCAGCAACCGCACCGGTCTATCTGAACGCTCTTTACGGCAAAGGTGTCCATGTCCTGACCTTCAATGATTACCTTGCCAGAAGAGACGCCGATTGGATGAGGCCTTTGTATGAATTTCTCGGTCTGAGTGTTGGTTTTGTACAGGAAGGAATGACAAAGGAGCAGAGGAAAAAAGCCTATTCAGCCGACATTACCTATCTCACTGCCAAGGAGTCGGGTTTCGACTATCTGAGAAGCTTTCTTGCCGAACACCCGGATGAACTTGTTCAAAGGCCGTTTAACTTCGCCGTAATTGACGAGGCTGACTCCATTCTGATAGACGAGGCCAGAATCCCGCTGGTCATAGCAGGCAAAACCGAGAAAGCGCACGGGATCGATCCCGTAAAGATGGCCGAAGTCGTTGAAGAGCTTGAACCCGGAGAGGATTACAGTCTGGATGAATATGAAAGGAATGTTTTCCTGACCGATAAAGGAGTAGGTTTAATTGAAAAAATATTCGGCTGCAGGAATTTGTATGATGAAAAGAACCTGCAGCTTCTGGTAGATGTGGGAAATGCACTTCACGCGAGAGCGCTTTTAAAAAAGGATGTCGATTATATCATCCGTAATAATAAGATAGAACTGGTGGATGAGTTTACAGGACGTGTTGCAGACAGCAGGCAATGGCCATATGGACTGCAGGAGGCTATTGAAGCCAAGGAGGGCATTTATGCCGGTACAAAGGGCCAGATCATCGCTTCCATCACCTTGCAGAATTTCATCCGGCAATATCCAGGAATTGCAGGAATGACGGGTACTGCCAGTTCTTCCTCGGTAGAATTCCTGGAATTCTATGGCCTGAGTGTTGCCGTAATACCTACAAACAAGGAGTGCATCCGAACAGATTATGAGGATATCATTTTTACACACTGGGAAGCGAAGTTGGATGCCCTGGTCAATGAGATAAAAACAGTGCATGAAACCGGCAGACCTATCCTTATTGGTACCAGGAGTGTCAACGAGTCAGAACTGCTCGCGCAAAGGCTCAAGACATTGGGAGTATCCTGCACCATATTAAATGCCAAAAACGATGAGCAGGAGGCCGGTATTATCTCGAATGCAGGCCGCCCCTGGTCCGTGACCGTTTCCACGAATATGGCGGGAAGAGGCACGGATATAAAGCTTGGCGGTGAGTACGAAGAGGAGCATGATTTCGTGGTTACTCTGGGCGGACTTTATGTGATAGGCACAAACAAGCATGAGAGCAGGCGAATCGACAATCAGTTGAGAGGGCGTGCAGGACGCCAGGGGGACCCCGGTTCCACCAGATTTTTTATCAGCCTCGAAGATGATCTCATGAAGCAATACAGGCTGAAAGAGCTTATACCCGAACAGCTTTATCCGCAGAACAGCCCGGAACCGTTGGTCAACAAGATCATACGCCGTGAGACCGCACGTGCGCAAAGAATCATTGAAGGCCAGAATTTCGAGATACGCAGGACTTTGCAGAAATATAACGTACTAATGGAACGCCAAAGGCAGATGATATTCAAATGGCGCTATGAGGTTCTTTATGGAATCCTTCCGGGTATTTTCAAAAGCAAGCTCTCTGGAAAATATGAACAACTGCTCCCCATTGTTGGAGAACAGGGCCTGCTGAAGGCCGAATGGCAGCTTATGCTCTACTTTATCAGCTTCTGCTGGACTGAGTATCTGGACTTTCTCTCTTATACCAGAGAGAGCATCCATCTTGTTAATATTGCAGGCAAGATCCCGATCAGCGAATTCAACAAGACTGCAATTGAGTCCTATGAAAAACTACTTATGACAATTGAGCAGGAGGTTGTTTCCAAACTTTCTACGGCAGAAATTACTTCGGACGGTATAGATATGGGTAGAGAAGGTTTGAAGGCACCATCCTCGACCTGGACGTATCTGATCGACGATAGCCCTGCACAGCTTGGAATAATCCCCATGCAGATGGCTTTCGATCCGTTTTCCGTAATGCTTGCCACAGCCAGCCTTGTATTCTTTGGAGCAAGAAAATTCGTATTTGGGAAGCAAAAAGCGCTAAAATAAAAATAGAAGTAAGAATAGAAGTAAAAATAGAAGGGATGTGAAGAGACATGGACAAATTTTCAATTGTTGATATCGGAGGAAATGCGAGGGATATTCCCTATCTGATCAAGGAACTGAGGCAGAAGAATCTGATTGTCGCAACAGAAAAGGACGTCGGAAATGATACCGTCTATCTGACAAACAATCTGTTCGCTGTTAAAAATGTCATCAAGGAGTTTGACGGGTTGATGCTGGACGTTTTAAAGAAGTAGCCACAGGACCTGCAGTGAAGCCTTTTATCCGTCAAGTGCGGTATTTCCGGGCAATAGCGATAATACCCCGACAAATGATACAATAAGAAAGGAGACTCTTCCTTCACAGCGGTAAAGCTCTGCCGCCTGGGAAAGTCTCCTTTTAACACTGTGATTCGGGGGTGTTGCAAATGAGATACAAAAGAACGGAACGGTTTAAAAAGCTGCGGAGGAAAAAGGCGCGAAAGTTGTTCGTTATGGCGGTCATTATGCCTGCAATATTGATTTTGCTGGGTTATCTGGTTGCATCCATTATTATTTTACCATCAATGATCAGCTGATTTTTGGTGCATCCATCTGATTTGTTAAAGTTGCATAAAAAACAGCTGCATCATTTTAGAAATGTCGTTTATTAGTGATATTACATTGAACATAAATGAGAGCTATAATGAACTCATAGCAATAAACGTAGTTTTCCTCCTTTTTAATATATAGCAAAAGCCGGTTTTGTCGAGGACCGGCTTTTTGTTGTCCAAATACTATTTGATTGTCCTATTCTATTGATTGTCCTGTCCCTATTGATTGTCCTATTCTATTGATTGTCCTGTCCCTATTGATTGTCCTATTCTATTGATTGTCCTGTCCCTATTGATTGTCCGAAGCTTGGGTTCCATCCTCGTTAAGAACAACAGGAATTATATCTCCAAGAAGCTGTCCATCCGGACCAGCCATGTCTTCTCCCTCAACATGGAAACGTACCTTTTCAATTCCACTGATATTTGTCAATGTATCTACAATAGACAGTCTCGAAACAACCCCATCTGCACTGTTCTCCTGTACAAATTCCTTCGAAAGATCCACAGTGGCTACTTTGTCCCTGATTGATATACCCCTCAAAACCGTTCCTTCGGGAATCGTATTCCTGAGGCCTTCTGTCTCCGGGCCTTCCTTCAGAGCGAGTATGCATGCTTTTAATATGGCTCCGTCTGTCACCTGTATTTCACGTTCCTCCTGTTTCAATGCACTGTTGTCTTCAGTTGCAAAGTACAGTGCCACTTTGACAAGCTTGGCATGCGTTGCAGCCTCTTCAGACAATGTTACTGCACTTGCGGAATCTTCACCTGATCCGTCTTCATTGATACTCTCCGACCCCTCCTGCAGATTGCTGACTTGTGGGGTGCCTTCACTTTGTGTCCCTGTTGCTGTGCTGATACCGGGCAAACTGCATGCAGAAACCATGAATATGAGTGAAGCCAAAAGAATTGCAGTGATTGCAGCCTTCATAAATTCCAGTCCTCCTATCCTATATTACCGTATGATCTCTAAAAAAACGGTCATAACAGTATATGACGGAGGACTTGCATTTATGGTACTATTCAATACATGGTTTCTGTCAATTTACACATATAAGATCCTTGATGCTGTCAAATCTGCCCTGCTTTATTCGCGGCACTTTCATGATCTCCTCTATCTTTCTGAAAGGTCCGTTCTTTTCCCTATAGGCAATAATTTCCCGGGCCGTCGCTTCTCCAACGCCTGGCAGCTTGTCCAGTTCTGCAGTATCCGCGGTATTGATGTTTATGATCGTGCTGCCCTCTGCGTCACTATCTTCTCCATTACTGCCGCCGCTGCCCTTCACATCGACACTGCCGCCGCTGTCGCTTACAATTTCCGCGCCCTTGCCCAGGTTGCCCGTTTCCGTGCTCTTGCCTGCAACGCTTTTCATGGCAGTAGTTTCTGAAGCTGGATTTTTTGACGTATCTCCCGACATCTGTACTATTTCTTTTTTTGATTTTATGTAAAGCATTGTATTCTCATTCAGCTTATAAACCATATTTATATTACCTGCATCGGCATCCTCCGTCAGACCCCCGGCCAATCTGACCGCATCATCGATGACCTGTCCCTTTTCAAGAGTAACTATGCCTGGCTTGTTCACACAGCCGACCACATAGACCTTGATCTGTTCAGCAGCCACAGCAGTACCGGTTGTCTGCAGCAAATTCCCGGTGATCGCCGCGGATGTTACTGCCAAGGTACATGGACTGGTCGTTGACTGTGTCAACTGCCCGCCCATGCGTCCTGTTTGACTTCCTGATGCTACAGTTGCAGCAGAGGCACTGTTTTCTATAATTATGTCACTGGTGTCCCTCAAAAACAGGTAACCTGCAAGGCATCCCAGCAATACAAGCACCGCACCGGCAATTACAGCAAACTCGGTTCTCACCTCGACCTGTTTACCAAGTATATTTATTTTCACTATATCACCTTCCATTTATGTTTAATTCTACCTATTTGCCCTAATTCCCTTTTTTTTCTAAAATTATTTTGTACACTTATCTTACAAATAATCTCATAGCATTTTACTGCTGATTCCCGGTATAATTTTTTATATACCCTATATATAATGGATCATTTTCTGATATAATTTAAATGCAAGCTAAATTTCCGGAGGTACTGATGAAAAGGCTGCTGTCATTGGTAGTAACAGTTTTTATTTTATTGATCAATACCAGTATCGCGTTTGCAGAACAGCCACAAATTGATGCAGGCGCCTATATTCTGATAGATTCCAAAACAGGTGATGTCCTTTGCGAAAAAAATTCTCAGAATCAAACCGTCTTCCCCGCAAGTACTACTAAAATTATGACGGCTATACTTGCATTGGAACGCGGCAATCTCAATCAACAAATGACAGCCTCACAATCCGCAATCGATGATATAGGACCTGACGGAAGCAACATAGGCATTATGGCCGGTGAGACAATAAAGCTTGAAAATCTTCTGCAGGCACTGCTAATCAGCTCCGCAAACGAAACCGCAAACATCATTGCCGACAACATATGCCCTACACGTCAGGAATTTGTGGAGCTCATGAATCAGAAGGCAAAGGAACTCGGAGCAACCGGCACTCATTTTGTAAATCCCTGTGGAGCTCATGACCCGCTTCATTATACGACCGCGTCGGATATGTCCAAAATAGCCAGATATGCAATGTCCATCCCAAAATTCAGGGAAATAGTAAGCACTCCCGTCTACCATATGCCCCCAACAAATAAACATCCTGATTGGCCGGAGCTTTCAAACACGAACAAACTCATGGTCACGGATAAAAACGACCTATATGTCATAAATGGCATCAAAACCGGATATACAGGCCCCGCAGGCTTCAATCTGGTTTCCTCGGCAACTGACAGCAGTGGAATGGAATTGATCGCCGTAGTGATGGCTGTCAAAAATGAAGGTGCGCAGGAAAATGTAAGAACATATTCCAAGGAGTTATTGGATTATGGCTTTAACAATTTTAAGAGAGTAAGTCTGATTGAGAAAGACAAGGTTTACCGGAATGTCAAGGTTGATTCCGCAGTGGATACCTTTGGCCTTGACCTGATCATATCCGATAGCTTGATATGTACGCTGGCTAAAAATGCAGTGCTGCAGAACATAAAGGAAATACCATATATCAACGACAATATCTCAGCTCCTGTCAACAAGGGGGATATCATGGGTTATGTCGAGTTTCTGAAGGATGACGTTTCCATCGGCAAGGTTGAATTGACTGCCGGCAGATCGATCGCCCATAAACCGGCGCCTGTCACATTGCAGATGCGGATAACTCAGGCCTTTCGCACTACCTATGTAAGAATCTCCCTTTATGTAGCTGGCTTCCTTATTTTCTTCATGCTCCTGCGCAAAACCCTGAGGCATATTTCCAGAAGAGCCCGTTCCGGCAGATATTAACAGTTGTCACACAGTAAAGCATATGATGTTCTGCTCCCTTATTGTGCTATGAGAAATATTAGTTTATGATATAAGCAAAAGTAGTTATTTATATCTAACATTTCTATCATGGATCAAGTCCGGTGAACGAGGTGAAGACATTGTCCAAAAGTAAAAAAGGGTTCAGTATTTTTTTATCGATCCTTTACATTGTCATTTTATTACCCGGCTGTGGGAACATCCGCGAAGTGGCTGACCTTGCAACGCAAACCGGAAATGAAATAAATGCACCCGAACCAAAACCGGAGAATGGGCAGCTTGTGTTCCGGCTGGCTGATAACTGGTCTGAAGATTATCCTCCTGTCCTTGGGGACAAGGAATTTGCAAGACTGGTTGAGGAAAGAAGCGGGGGAAAGTTGAAAATCATCGTATATCCCGATGCAGTCCTTGGCGATGAGCAGTCCGTCATTGAGCAGGTACAGCTTGGCGGGATCGACTTTGCAAGAGTTAACTCGGCTCCGCTGGTAAGTGTCGACAGCAAGCTGGGAGTATTATGCCTGCCGTATTTGTTTCGTAATTCAGATCACTTGTGGAACGTACTGCTCGGTCCGATCGGGGACGAATTGCTGGAATCCTTGAAACCAGGAGGAATCAGCGGGCTTGCTTACTATGACTCCGGGGCCAGGAGCTTTTATACTAAAGTTCCCGTTAATAACATTTCCGGGTTGAAGGATCTCAGGATCAGGGTTCAGCAAAGTGACCCGTTTTCAAGTTTTATCAAGCTTCTTGGTGCAACACCGGTTCCCCTGAACTTCGGGGATGTCTACAATTCCCTTCAGAAAGATGAGATCGACGGAGCAGAAAACAACTGGTCCAGCTATTACACCACCGGCCATTACAGGCTGGCCAGGTACTATTTTCTGGATGAGCATACAAGAAACCCGGAAGTGCTTCTCGCCAGCAGCAAAGTAATAGAGAGTCTGCCGGAAGAATATCGTGAAATCATTACCTCCTCTGCAAGAGACTCTGTAGAATTCCAACGGGAAGCCTGGAAAACAAACGAAAAAGAATCAGAGGATATGATTAGAAAATCCGGGGCGATTATCACAAAGATCAGCGATAGCGACAAAGAATTGATTCAGAAGACAATCGCACCCATGTATGAAAAATTCGACAAAGAATATAAGAATCTGATCGAACGAATTAAAGACACAAAATGACGCATTAAGCGTCATTTTTGTGCAGTATGTAACCATATCTTTGCTAGGAGGGTCTATTTGATTTTAAATACCATTTGCGTTGGATTTACAAATTTCATTGCAATGAGGAAGAATGTCATGGTGATCGCAAAATAGATACAGGCTAGTGCATCAATTGCCTGACCAGGTCTTGAGCCCGCCGCAAATGCATCGGCATACAGTGCGACGACAAGGGTCATGGATTTTCCGTTTGCAATCAGGTAGGTAAGGTCGAAAGCAGATACGGCTTTGACGATGGAAAGAATGCTTGCTGTAAGTATGCCCGGCGCAGTCAGCGGCACCAGTATCCTCAGGAATATCGTCTTTTTACCGGCCCCCAGCATTCTGGCTGCTGATTCAATATTGGTCCCGACCTGTTCTATAAACGGTGTAATAATCAGTATCATAAACGGTATAATGGGTACCAGGTTCGCAAGAATGACGCATAAAAGGTTCGGAAGTCTGGACTGCAGCAACAGCGTAGCCAGAGGGACACCGTATGTCATTGGCGGTATCAGCATGGGCAGAAGGAACAAAGTCATAATAACCCCTTTGAGTCTGAATTCATTCCTTGCCATTACATATGCTGCGGGAAATGCCACAGCTATCGATATTATAACAACGGCAGCGACTACCAAAAAGGTAACCTGCAGCAAATGGCCGATGTCATGTTCAGTTGCCGCATACTTATACCATTCCAGTGTATAAACCTTGGGTACAATACCCTTGAACCAGTTTCTGCCGAAGGAATTGATTATAACTGTAAGCAGTACTCCGAGGACATTGATCACATAAATGAATATCGCAGCTATGAACAATACATTGGAGAGCTTAAACTTTTTATAGTACATAAGATTCACCTTCATTCATAATTATTGTAACTTAATACGGCATGCTGCTATCCGATTATCCTTTTCCTACAATGGATGCACCTTTGTACATCCTCTGTCTCCATGTCAGTACAAGTGCAATGATTATGATTTCTATGACCGCCATGATCATACAAATGGTTGACCCCATATGCCGGTCGTATTTTTCATAAGCCCACTGGTATGCCGCATATGCAATTACCCTTGTAGGGCCTGACGGCTGACCAAGTAACACAGCTGAAGGAAATACGGAGAACGACATTACGAAATTGAGACAAAAAGCAATTGCAATTCCTGGTGTCATCAACGGAAACATGATCTTCCAGAAGGTTTCTCGTTTTTTTGCCCCCAGCATTTGCGCTGCCTTTTCCAGATCAGGATTGATTCCGGAGGTATAACCGAGCAGCATGAGAAATGCAAAAGGGAATCCCTGAATAAATAAGGAGAGTATTACTCCGATATAATTATGCGTCAGTACGAGCGGCTCGGATATGATCCCCAAAAACATCAGGAACTGATTGAACCATCCCTTGGGTCCAAGGTAAGTCAGCATGCCTTCCGAAACTAATACTGTCCCCAACGTAATCGGTATTATGAGGAATATGGTGATCAATTTTTCACTTTTCATGCCCTTTCTCATATAATAGGCGAGAGGTACGGCAAGTACCACACACAGCACTGTAACCGGCAGCGATATATACAGGGTAACCCAGATAGTCCGCAATTCCCACATATCGGTGAAAAACGTCTTATAATTGCTTAAGGTGAACTGACCCGCTTTTGTGGTAAGGCTCAGCATGATCCCATAAATAAAAGGGTAAATGAACAATATCAGCAGAAATGCAAGCGATGGGAGTAAAAGAAAAAGGATATACTTGTCAATTCTTTTCTTATTCTTCATTGTCTCAGCCTTCTTCCTTTACAAATACCATAATCTTTTCCGGCGGTACATATAGTTTTATAGTATTACCTGAGAATGTGTCACATTCAGGCCTTGCATCGATTTTAAACCCATTTGGCACACTCGCGCTTACATTGCTGACTTTGCCGAGGTACTCGGTCTGGTTGATATTGCAGACAAAGCAGTTTATGCTGCCTTCTCCTGCTATGATATCCTCAGGCCGGACGGCAGTCAGGATGCTTTGTCCTGTTTCATATGCATTTTTCAGCTTAAGCTTCTGGACGACTTCATTTTTTGTGAATAAAAGCTTCGATACAATGGAAGTTCCGTTTATATTCAGAATCATCTCCACTTCATCTCCGTTTTCAACAAAACGAGCAATCTGGCCTTCCCACATGTTCTTGTATCCCATAAAATCTGCTGTAAAAAGGTTCACCGGCTTCGTGTAGACTTCCTGTGCATTTCCGACCTGCTGTATCTTACCTAGTTTCATGACTACGATCTTGTCGGAAAGAGCCAGAGCTTCATGCTGATCATGCGTTACATAGATTGTCGTGATCTGCAGCCGTTCATGCAGAGATTTGAGTTCGTATCTCATTTCCAGACGAAGTTTGGCATCCAGATTGGATAAAGGCTCATCCAGCATCAACAGCCTTGGTTCCAGTACAATACACCTGGCAATCGCCACCCTTTGCTGCTGCCCGCCGGAAAGCTGGCTCGGGAATTTATCGCCGTGGCCTTCCAGATGTACCAGCTCCAGCACATTCTCCACACGCTGCTTTATTTCCTTTTTATCCATCTTTTTCAGCTCAAGGCCGAAAGAAATATTTTTCGCAATTGTCAAATGAGGAAACAGGGCATAATTCTGAAACACCATGCCGAACCCTCTTTTTTCAGGTGCCGTGCATATATCTACTGAATTATCAATACATTCACCGTCTACATATATTTCTCCGCCTGTAATGGGAACAAGTCCGCAGATACAGTTCAATGCGGTACTTTTGCCACAGCCGGATGGTCCCAGAAATGTTACAAATTCACCTTTTTCAATCGTCAAGTTGAAATCTTTCAATACTTCGGTGCTGCCATAATTCTTATATAGGTTTTGTATCGTAAGTGTCTTGAATTCTTTCATATCATCACCTGAATTCATTATATTGTTTTTATTTAGGATAAAGGACAGTGGAGTCTTTCTACGTATATTCCGCCTGTCCTTTATCTTTATCCCAACGAGAATGAAACTACTATAATGCTATTTTATTTCTTGATTTTTGCACCAACGAGCTTATCCCACATATCGAATGCAACTACCATTGCAGCCGGATCAAGGGAGGTCTCATTCGGGAAATCTTTGATCGCCTTGTCATATTCGGCACGCATTGCTGCAGTAACCTTCTTCTGGGTATCCGCCGGAGCCAGTGTCAAAGGAATGTTCTTGATGGCCGGGCCAGGATAGAAGTATCCGTTGTCATAAGTTATAGCCTGCGACTTCGGCTTCATCAAGTAAGTAATCAATGCATATACAACATTCTTCCTGTCGTTGTCCAAACCTTTTGGTACGCACACAAAATGAGCATCGTTAATCCATGTTGTGTTGTCAAAGAAGAAACCCTGATATGTTGCTGGAATATTCGTCTGGAGTATTCTCTGGTTCACATCCCAGCCGACATGGCTTGCAATGATGTAACGGGTTTCCTGTCCAAGTTCTGTGAAGGTGACGCCTGTGCCAGTAGGATAATAGTCTATATATTTATCAAGTTCCTTGAGGTATGCCCAGGTCTTAGTCCATGTTTTCGGATCTTTGGGATTCTTGTCACCGAGTACATAAGGCAATCCCTGCAGGAATGATCTGCCAGGACCGGAGTTTGCGGGTCTGGCATACAGGAATTTGCCAGGGTTCGCTTTTGCCCATGCGAGAAGTTCAGCCGGAGTCTTTGGAACGGTCTTTACCTTATCCGGATTATAGGTGAACATCGGACCACCAGGGCAGAACGTGATGGTTATACCATATCCCTTGCCGAGATTGAAAGCTTTCAGAGCTCCCTGCTGGTATTGGCTCTCCAGGTTGGGCATCCTGTCCTTGAAGGCCGGCCAGAGTTGTTCCCATATGCCTGCATCAATACCGGCGGAAAGTCCGTCGAAACCGGTCAGAACCATTGCGTTTTCGATATTTTTCGCTGCCTGCTGCGCCTGAATTTTTGCAGTTATTTCAGGAGCGGTCAGTACAATATACTCAATCGATTTAACCAGCGTCGGATTTGCCGTTTTGAAATTTTCAATTGCAGGCTTTGTCAGCTGCAAATTTCCGGCGACATCTATGATACTGAGTTTGACAGGTTGTGAAGCTGCTTTCGTAACTGTTACTTTGCACGTTGCAGTTTGTTTACCTGACGTAGTTACAGTAATTGTTGTAGTTCCGGCATTGATACCAAGGATTCTGCCGTTTGCACCAATTGTGGCAACATTTTTATTGGACGTGGAATAAGTTAAAAATTTTTGTGTGGTGTTTGCCGGAGTAAGTGTAATTTTCAGGTCGTAGATTTGGTCGTGGACAAGTGTAACTACGCTCTTATCGAGAGAAATGCCCGTTACGGGAACCGCCTTGACTGCTGATACCTGTAGACCGATCGTCATTAACATCATGACACAGACCAGTAATGCAACTACCTTCTTCATAAAAACCCTCCCATTTTAATGATTTATTTGTTCCAGGACTGCTCATTGACGAGTCAACCATCTTGCTCCAGGAAAATAGTTAATATGTCAACTGCTCGCCCATGCAACCTAGATACTGTCACTCTAATAAATATGATAATATTTAGGAAACAATATTTCCCTAAACAATATTGCTTTATATAGCATTCTGTTGATAAAGGAAAAAATAAAAAGAGTGTCGGATACAAATCCAGCACTCTTTTGCTATAATAGCATTATTTTAACTATCTTTTTTTTAACATATATAGTTTGTTTATTCAATTAGTCTGAATTACTCGGTCCCTGTATTCAGTGGGAGTCATTCCACTAATCTTTTTAAACACCCTGGCAAAGTAGTTCGGGTCCCTGTAACCAACCATGTAGCAAACATCCTTGACATTGTTGGTGGGAATGGACAGAAATTCCTTGGCCTTTTTTATACGGAATTCCGTAAGATAATCGATGAAGGTGTTTCCAGTTTCTTTCCGAAAAAGCTTGCTCAGGTAAAAAGGGCTGACTCTGACTACTTCGGCGGCAGACTCCAGGGAAAGTTCCTTATCGTAATTCCTTTGGAGGTATTCCATGACCAGAGAAAGCAGGGAGCTTGCTCTGGACGCTTTTATACTGTGGATATCCTGAATCTTCTTTTGTATATAGCTTCTGGTATAGGACCTCAGGTCCCTCGCTGAGTCCAGGAGAGAAATATCCCTGCGCATTCCCTCGGAATCAATGACAAATTCCTGCAAGTGCAGGTTTAATACAGCTTCTCGCATAAGTACAAGCAAAAGCTCATAAATTTTCTGTTTCATGATATTCAGGCTTGGCAGATTGACAGTGATCCAGTCGATCAATTCATCTGCAATCTGAAGGGAATTCCCTGCCTCCCCCAATAAAAAGTAATCCAGTAACTGCTTTTCTTTGCTAATAGGATATTCCATACTTTTTTTCGGACTTACAATGTCTCCGTAGCTTATAACGGATCCGGGAGAGGAATCATATTTTAATGCGATTTTTGCCTGAAGGAATGTTCCGATGATGTCTGTTATAGCATTGCATTGATTCCCAATTCCAATGTTCAGTTGAACCAGCATTTCACTGGAAATTTCGTCCTTGATATCCGAGAAGATTTTTGCCCACCGTACCCGTGAAGCGTATTCATCCATTTCTTTGGAAACAAGCAGCAGAATGAAGATATACTGCCCCACAATACTCTGCAGAAAATTAAGACCTCTCGCATGCAGCTTGCTTTTTAACTGTTCGGACAACCTCTTCTTGAGGATCCTTTTCTGCACCTCTCCGGCTATTTCCATAGGCAGGTTTCGATCCGGGATGAACAAAGAGGCGCCGACAAAGGAGGTGCTTTGTATGCTCAACATTTCAAAAAACTCCCGTATCACATTTTCTTCAATTTCACCGGAGGACATTAAGGTAATCAATTCTTCTTCCAGATATTGTGTAACGTTTTTTAGCTTAGTGTTGATTTCCTCCTCCTTTTTTCTCCTGATTCTGGCTTCGTCCAGGTGAAGGATGGACTGATTCAGGGTACTGACAATGACTTCCGCCGGCGCAGGCTTGGTGATGTAATCGTCAACGCCAAGAGCCAGGCCGTCTTTGGCATAATTGAAATAATGAAAGGCGGACATCAGGATGACCCTGCAATCAGGAAGAATTTCCCGAATTTTGGCGGCAGCCTCCAATCCGTTGATACCCGGCATTTTAATGTCGGTTAAAACGATATCCGGCTTGTACACAGTAAGTTTTTCCAGAAGCTCTCTTCCATTTGTTACTTCATATAGTTCCAGTTTTTCTGAAAGGTTCTGCCCTACGATATATTTTACCGCTTCCCTCTCCACGACCTCATCATCTGCGATCAACAGCCTGTACATCTTTATGCCCCCCGTTTGTTTATCTGTTACTTATATAGTTATCCGAAAATAGATCTAGCTTTTTGGTATATTCAATGTGATGACCGTACCAAGATTTACCTTACTTCTCATGATGAAGCTGTCTTTTTTCCGGGAGTAAAGCAGGACACGCTCGCGCACGTTGTTTATTCCAATGCCTGTAGTATCACCTTTCCTTTGCACCGACTCCTCCGATTGCCCGAGAAGTTGTGCCAGCTTGCCTGCATGAATACCCACGCCGTTATCTATCACCTTAATAATCAGGTTTTCGGATTCTTCGAAAATTTTCACCCGCACCATCCCATTGCTTTCTTTTGGTTCAAGTCCATGGATAACGGCATTTTCCACCAGCGGCTGCAAAATGAACCGCGGTACATGGATATCACCCAGATCCGGCCTGCAACGGATATCGAACCGGATCCGTTCGCCAAACCTGGCACTTTGGATGGCGAAATAAGCCTGTATGATTTTCAATTCCTCACTAAGCAGGACTTTTTCCGTACCCTTCAGGTTATAACGGAAAATGCTGGATAATGACTCGATCAGGTGCGTAGTTTTTTTTGCACCCTCAAACATGGAAAATCGGGCAATGGCATTGAGTGTATTAAAAAGGAAGTGAGGTGCTATCTGCGATTGAAGAGCAAGGAAACGCGCTTCATTCAATTCATTGGATATCCGGATGCTCTTGATCTCTTCTTCATGAAGCTGGTTCTGAATGCTGATCATATTGAAAATGTTCTTTGACATCTGGTTCAATGTGGAAGCAAGAACATTGATCTCCTCCGACGATTTCATCTCCAATTCCTTATTGACAAAATTACCGCTCGATACGTTTCTTGCAAACTGAGTCAGTTTTTTTATCGGGTTCGTGATACTTTTAGATATTGCAAAAATAAATAGCAAGCTGACTAACATCAGGATCAACACACTGGTAAAATTGATAATCCGTATCGTTCTGACCCGGCTTATCAGTTGGCTGTGGTACCATTCTCCTTCGGACAGTTTTGTATTGAGCAGTTGCTTAATATAGCCTTCTATATAAACAGAATCGGTTTTTGCCTTTAAGAAAAGTAGATATTTTGCTTCCTTTGTTGATTTGCTATCAATAATATTGTTGATTTCATCCGAATAGGTTTGTATGGAATTTCTTACGGCATTAGACTGCAGGACAGTCTCCAGGGAGTTGGATGAGGCTGAAATTTTATTGATCAGATCATTGATTGCATCCATGGATATCCGATATTTGTAAAGCTCAAGATTATCTTCTTCCGAACCGTTGCTTCCCGTAATGTACTCGGCAAAATCATCCCTTCCCTGGATCAGGATGATGGAAAGACTGTTCACCTGGCTATAATCCCTGAGAAGCCGGTTATAATCATCCATAGAGCTATAGGCCATGTTGTAGAAGTAAAGGTTGGACAAACTTATAACAACGACGACAGTCGTCATAAACAGGATCAGCTTACCACGTATGGAAATCCTTTGCACCTTTTCTGAAATCTTCAGCATGGTATCCCCTCTCTGAAACACATATTAAAGCCCTGAACGGGGAAGAAGGATGGTTACTTTGTTATACATACCCGAGCAGGAAATACTCACCGGTTCCATATCCCCGGATTCGGGGTTGGTGAAATACTCCTTCAATCTTGCATTGACTGCTGCAATTTCATTTTTTCTCTCAATACAGCTGCAGGATGGATCCATTATGGAGGGAGCCAGACCAACGCCGTTATCCGCCACCCGGATCAGGAGTCCATGCTCATGCTCGTCGATTTCGATATTTAATCTCCAATCGCCCTCTTTGGGAACCAATCCATGGATCAATGCACTTTCCGCCAAAGCCAGGACCGTGTTTGACGGAAGATAGGGATCAGGAATATCCTCTCTGACTTTTTTTTCATATGCCAGGTTTTCTCCGAATCTTGTTCGGAATATATTTATCAGGTTATCCACCTGGAGCATTTCCGTTCTCAGCTTTACGATTTCATCCTTCCTTAGATATTTATACCGGATGTGATTATCGATACATTGGACCATCTTCTGAGTTTTTCCGGCATTTTCGCTGACGGATAACCGATGTATCAAATTCAGATTGCTTATGAATTCTTCAATTAAGGCATCCAACGGATCTCCCCCCCTCATATGCGCCTATAAATTATATTATAACAATAAATTATCTTTTTTTAACTATAGATCATGTAAAAAGATTTATGGATGCCTCTTTCATCGTTCATTCCTTATATCTGTTTTGATACCCATTTTTTATCAAAAATACAATCAGTAATAAAATAGGCAGAATGAAGCCGAATGTAATAATATAAGGAGGCCAGACAATGCTGGACCATTGTGCCTGAGCATCCGCATCCTGGAAAGCCACACCTGACATGACGAATACAACAAGTCCCAGCGGTATCACGATCCTTTTGTATTCTTTCAACCCGAGTAACTGTGAGAGCCCCGTCACACCAGCATAAAAGAATAGTACACTTATCATAAACTGTGTAACGACCCATACCGTTTCAATAATAAACTCCAGCCTTGAGAATATAACACCGATGTTTATTTCTTCGGCAAGCAAATAGGTCGGATATTGCGACTTGGCAGTTACGCCGCCGCCAAGGATCAATATGGACATAAGGATTGTAATGAAAATGATAAAACCCGCCCATAAGTACCCTTTGAAAAGTGATTTTTTTATTTCTGATACATTATTCAGATGAAACGGATAGATCATCATCAATGTAATTAGTGAAAATGTTGTGTAGCACGACAAAATGACGGAACTTTTGATGATTGGAATAATACCTGTTTCCAGTACAGGCTGCAGGTTTTCTATTTTTGCATTTGGTAAAGCAAGAACCATTGCAAAAATAAATAAAACTGAGGCAAAATACAGAAGCAGCTCGGAAGCCCGCGCAATTGTTTCAATTCCATATAAAGCAGCCAGAACAATTGCCAGCATAAATAGAAAATCTATTACATATGACGGTGTTTCAGGCATGGCTTGCGTTGTCATGAAATTACCCATATACCACAACATGCGATATGCTGTTGTTAAAAACAAAAACTCAAAACCGGCTGCAGCAATCAAGCCAATCCACTTGCCAAATATTTTCTTTAAAATATTGACGAATGTCATGCAGGGATATCGACTGCCTAAAAACCAATAGACCCATATTACCGGTATCCCAAGTGCCGGAGCAAGCAATGCCGTAATCCATGCGTTCTGTTTTGCCATACCTGCAACTGTAGAAGAAATAAGAATAACCGAACCTCCGACACCACCGGTGGCGGCTAAAGAAAAAAGCTGATGACCTGATATTTTAGTATTATCCATATCCATTATCCTTTACAACCGTTTATATCCACTTTTTCAACCCAAAAACAACAAGTGACAAAACAGGTATAATTAATCCACTTATGATCATATGAGGGATCCATACAAGGGTAAGATAATTTGCCTCATATGCTACATCCGGGATAATAAGTCCCGACACTACAAACACAATAAGTCCAAGAGGTATAACGATCCTTTTATAATCTTTTAAACCAAATAGTTCTGAAAGACCTGCCGCACATCCGTAAAATAGCAATACGTTTAAGACTAATTGTGTTGTAAGCCATAAAGCATCAATAACAAATTCTACTCTTGAAAAAACAGTTCCAATGTTTATTTCTTTTGCAACAATATATCCCGGATATCGTAAAGCGGCAGTCATTCCACTTCCTAATACCAGTAATGGTACAATGACTACCGCAAAAATTAAAAAGCCAGACCATAAATAGCCTTTTACAAGAGATTTCACGGCTTCTGTCAAATTGTTTAAATGAATTGGGTATATCATCAGCAAGGAGATTAATGGAAACGTGTAAGCGGACAATAAAAAAGTCGTGCCCTTCAAGACCGGAATAATGCCTTTTTCAAATACAGGCTGAAGATTTTCAGGTTTTGCATTTGGCAGAACCAGAATCATTGAGATCAAAATCAGAACCGAAGTAAAAAGCAGGAACAATTCCGAAGCGCGCGCAATTGTTTCTATTCCATATAATACTGCAATTACAACGGCTGTTGTAAAAAATAGACTAATTACATATTGCGGTGTCTCCGGTATAGCTTGAGTTGTCAAAAAATCAGTGACAGAATATATGATACCACAAGAGTTGTCCAAGCATGTAAATACAAAATTAATTGCCACAATCGTGCCAATCCATTTCCCGAAAATTTTTTTCATAATACCAATGAATGTAAGGTCAGGATACCGGCTGCCTAAAAAACAATAGATTACTATTACGGGCACCCCTAGTACAGGAGTAAGTAACGCTGCAATCCACGCATCCTGTTTTGCTATGCCCGCTACCAAAGTTGATATAAGAAGAACAGCTCCTCCAAATGCGCCATTGGCGGTTAACGAAAAAAGCTGATGACTTGTAATTTTGATTTTATCCACATTCTGTACCTTATTTAAGTAAACTTTTCATAACCCCTTTAACCGGAGAATATACCCAGGCAATCCAGTCCGAAGGGTTTGGTATCTCAACATCAAGGCTTTTCAGCACTGCAAGGACCATGCCCAGGCCAAGCAATACCGAGAATGTCCATAATTCCCTATAAAGCTTGCCTTTCAGCATTTTGGGAACTTCTGCAATACATAATACGGCACTGAACGCTAATACCGCTAAAATAGCTACTATACCCATATTACTCCTTCTCCTTCATAAAGAGCGGTTTTGTGATCTGCCCCAGTTGATTTGTTTTTACTCTGACGGTAATATTCACCGCCAGATCGGGAAATTCATTGTTCCAATTATCCTTCATTTTTTCCCATAGCTTGGGATATTTCCTGTGTATTGCCTCTCCAAACCCAAATATATCCGTTTTTAACTCATTTTGTACTTTCCTAACAGTTTTTTCGCATATTGACTTGATTTTTTTTTCAGATGTTTCATTTATTATCTTTATATTCTCTTCCCTGGAAACATCAAACTCCCCTTCTACCGCTCCAACATTTTGCTTTATGTCAATTTCCACATTAACAACAGGCCTGCCTTTCTCAATGGAAGCTTTCATGACAGATTTAGCATTTATAACCTCATTTGCAACTTTTACTTTATCACCGTAGTTTGCATATCCGACTGTTCTTTTAACATTTCCGATAATATAGTTATAGCCCTTGCTTTCATCCTCATCCAGCCAGCCAGCAAGCTTATCCTTTTTAAAAGCGCCCATACCGGTAAATATTGTTTTTTTAATTTCATTACTTGCTTTTAGCGCATCTGTAGAATTTGAAATATTTTCCCCTTTGGTAACCTCAACCCCTGTAATGACTGGATTTTTTCCGTCGGCAAGGATCGAGTTGACCAACTCGACTATTCGGATGGATTTTGTGGGCGCCCAGTTTTCTTCCGATTCTTTGAGCGAATTATATAAGTCAATTCCGGGGATTGATTCCAAAGGAGTTAAAACACTTAAAACCTCATTTGCAGTAGTATTTTTGGCTACCACAAAGTAAAAATCGGTGCGATATTGATAATTACGTATAAAATAGTCCAATATATTCTGTATTCCATCCCTTGCAACTTCCTCGCCAAATACAACCATTCTTAAATGCGCATTGTATATTGTTCTTGATGTTTGTGTTGAAAAGCTCCGGATTATCTCATCAAGATTCTCTCCTTCCTTTGTAAAAAGAAAAACCGGGGACTCGCTTGTCATTTTTGTGGATGCTATTGCTCTTGGATTGATAACCTGCTCGGTAATCAGATATCCTTTTTCTGTCTTGTCAATACCGGTACATACGGTAATCGCAAGCGTATTCACTTCATGGCTGCTCCAGCATCCTGCAAGCAATAAGATTGATAATATAATATGAATGAACAACAGTCTTTTCAATTTCATATGTCACCTGAATTCCGGTTTTCCTTTTTTATTTGCGTTTACAGCTTCATACCCAACCCTTGCCGTATCAGTCCCGCTGATGCCGGAGGGCCTGTATTTCATTTTCCATAGGGGAGCTCTGAAAATAGTATCTTTATTTCCCCCTTTAATTTCAGGTGCAATCGGAGTTAAGTACGGAACCGTAATAGACTTAATTTTACACAAATGAAGCACCAAGATTATTAGTCCCATAAATACGCCGTATAGTCCAAGCGTTCCTGCAAGAAGCATTAATGCAAACCTTATGAGCCTTATCGCGTTTGACATTTCATAATTTGGTACGGCAAAGCTTGATATTGCAGTAATTGAAACAACAATAACCATAGCTGCCGATATAATGCCAGCCTCCACAGCCGCCTGCCCAAGTACCAAAGCTCCTACTATGGATATCGAAGGGCCTATGGCCCTTGGCATTCTTATCCCTGCTTCTCTTAATATTTCAAATGTAAATTCCATAATAAGCGCTTCCACTAAAGCCGGAAACGGAACCCCTTCCCGCTGTGCCGCTATACTGATCAGTAACGGCGTCGGTATCATTTCCTGGTGGAATGTAGTTACAGCTACATATACTGCAGGTACCAGAAGTGTAAGAGAAAAAGCGACAAACCGTAAAAAGCGCATGGCAGATGATATGATATAATGATGATAATAATCCTCGCTCACCTGAAAGAACTCAGCCATAAGAGCAGGCGCTGTTAGTACATATGGCGTGCCGTCAACCAAAATAGCCACTCTGCCTTCCAGTAAAGCTGCAGCAACCGAATCAGGTTTTTCAGAGCTTAAAAAAGTGGGAAAAATGGAGTATCTGTCATCCTTGATCAATTCTTCAATATACCCGCCTTCCAGTATACCATCAATTTCTATTTTACCAAGCCTGGTTCTGATTTCCTGTACAATTTCATCCCTGGCTATTGCGTCAAGGTACATCAAGCACACTGTTGTCCTGGTTACAGTGCCGATAGTCAGTTTCTCTATTCTTAGCGCCTTGCTTTTTATTCTTTTTCGCACAAGTAAAATATTGCTGTTCAGTTTCTCGTTAAACCCCTCTTTAGGGCCTCTTATTATAGTCTGGGAAGTAGGCTCTTCGATCGGTCTGCCTTCGTCGGTACTTGCAGTTACTGAAAAAAACTTATTGAAACCGTCCAATAAAAATACGATATTGCCCGATAACAAATCCGTATAGAGCGACTCATATTCAAAACCTTCTTTTAATTCCCTCAAACCCGGAATTGAGCTCATTAGCTGAGAAAAAACCATATCGGTTTTCGTTTTACAGCATTCGGGTTTAAATGCGGTTAATTCCAGCGATAAATTGCCAATCGTACTTTTGTCTACCAAGCTGCTAATATATAAAATTGCACAAGTTATATCCATATTGCCGTCAAACTTAAGCTTTCTGACTACAAGGTCACTGCTATGGCCAAAACCGCTTTCCAATCCGGCTATATTCTCATCAATAGATCTGCTTATTTGTATAGCAGAATTTATTCTGTTCTCTCTTACAGCTTTCTTTTTAAAATATTTCACTATACCATCACCTACCTGAAAAGCCATTTTATTTTACATATAGTCTCCAATCCTGCCATAATTTAAACGCAGAAATGTCCTCTCTGAACTCATTAGTTTCAGATATACATATATAGGCCTTAATACTATGGTATTTACTAAACAGTCTCACATAATATATAATGTAAGGACAGAGGATAGCCGGTGTTTAATTCTCTAGTAATTCCCTTATAAGGAGTGTTGCAGAATGACTTCAAAAGCTATTCGCAAAGTGCGCAAAATCAGCAATCTTAAAGATATGCTTGAGCAAAGTGCAAAACTATTCGGGGAAAAGGATGCCTTCTGGCTAAAGAAAAGTAACGAAGGATATTCCGGAATAAAATACAAGGATCTTAAAAATGAAGTGGACGCACTTGGTACGGCATTTATCAAGCTTGGTCTAAAGGATAAATTCATCGCAATAATCGCAGAAAACCGTTATGAATGGTGTGTAACTTATCTGGCTGCAGTCAATGGCACCGGTATAGCTGTCCCGCTTGACAGGGAGCTTCCGGTTGCTGAAGTCGAAAATTTGCTGGTCCGTTCAGGAGCCAGTGCAATCATATTTTCAGGCAAGCATGAGAAGGATATGCGCCATATCGCTTCATCCCTTACTTCCATTGAATTCTTCATCAATATGGATGCCGAAGAAGATGACGACAGTTTTCTTTCCTATAAAAAACTTGTTTCAACAGGAAAAGAACTTCTGGATATAGGCGATCGTTCATTCATTGATTCCCCAATCGAAAATGATGCCTTCAATATTTTAATATTCACCTCAGGGACAACCGATCTGGCAAAAGGTGTTATGCTTTCCCATAAAAATCTGGTAACCGACATTATGTCAGTATGTTCTGTCCTGCATATTGATGAAACGGATTCTACGCTGTGCATGCTGCCGCTTCACCACACCTTTGCCTGTACGACCTGTTTTTTGCTGATGCTGTATAATGGATGCAGAATTTCTTTTATTGAAGGTCTCAAGCATATTGCAAAAAATATGAAGGAAACGAGTCCTACAATATTGCTTGCAGTTCCCCTCATCCTCGAATCCATGTATAAAAAGGTATGGGACTCGATAAATAAGCAAAAAAATACCGCGAGAAAGGCCAAAATCGGGCTCTTCATCAGCAACAATGCATATAACCTGTTCGGCTTGGATATCAGACGCAAGGTATTCAGGCAGATACATGAGAATATCGGCGGAAAAGTCAGGCTGATCATTTCCGGTGCTGCAGGTGTTGATCCGACCGTATCAAAAGGATTCCGGTCATTTGGCATAACGATGCTGCAAGGATACGGCCTGACGGAATGCTCACCGATCGTAACAGTGAACCAGGAGGAGAAGTTCCGTGATGATTCGATCGGGCTGCCCCTCCCCTGTAATGAAGTCATGATACACAAACCCGGCAAGGAAGGAATCGGAGAGCTGATGGTCAAAGGCAGCAACGTTATGCTCGGCTATTTCGACAACAAGCTTGCGACGGAGAAGGTGCTCCGCGATGGCTGGTTCTATACTGGAGACCTTGGAAGGATGGAAAGAACAGGCTTTTTCAAAATAACCGGCAGAAAGAAAAATGTAATCGTCACTAAAAACGGTAAAAATATATATCCTGAAGAAGTTGAAGCGTATCTGGACAAGAGTCCTTTTATTGCAGAGTCCATGGTTTATGGCAAGGAGGACGAAGCATCTGAGGAAACCTTCATTTACGCACAAATCGTCCCTTCCCTTGAATTTATCAGAGAAAAGCTTGGGAAAGAGAAGGTAACCTCCGAGGAGATTTTTAAAATAATAGATGCCGAAGTGAAGCTCGTCAATAAAAACATGCCGTTATACAAGCGTATACGCCGCTTCACAGTTCGCGAAGAGGAATTCGCGAAGACCTCCACGAAGAAGATCAAGCGGTATCTTGAGAAGATAGGATAAAATGAATTGCAAAAAAGTACTGCAGCAACATACACATTTGCAACTGCGTCCTGCATGCATTTCGTTCTGCATGCATTTCGTTCTGCATGCATTTTATCCTTCAAACATATCCTTCAGCGATACTTGAAGTCCATTGAAACAATCTGATATGACGTACAGGTCCGCGCCCATTCGATATGCCTTGCTGTTGATGATATCGTTATTACCAAGGGAATATACCAGAATATGCTCATTTAAAGGATCAATTATCCAATATTCACTCACGCCGCATTGTTTATACAGATCAAGCTTTTTCAGCATATCTTTGCTTCTGGTGGATGGCGACAGCACTTCAATAACCATTGTAGGAATCCCCTTATATCTTCCTTCTTTATCAACGCTCTCTTTATCGCACATTACAATGATATCCGGCTGCACAACACAAATATTATCCTCTGCTTTTAAGAAGGTAACATCAAACGGAGCTGTCAACGGTACGCATTTCTTGCCTTTGAACCAGATATAGAAGGCTCCATGAACTTCGTGTATGATGTGCTGATGCATGAAGGAAGGAGATGCCATATTGTAAACAACCCCGTCAATCAACTCAAACCGCTGATCTGAGGCTTCCACAAGTTCAAGGAATTCTTCATAGGTCACCCAACCGCTTTTTGTCTTATATTCGGCAGCTTCTTCCATAATACCGGCACTGCTTGAATTTTCACAAGGCAGGATTCTGGCTACATCCTTTCCCTTTTTTGTAACGATTATCTCTTCATTTACTTCAACATATTTAAGATATTTTCCAAAATTATTCTGCACCTTGGTTGACGGTACTCTCATCACTTCCACCTCGATTATAGCTATTATGTTTTTATTATAAACCATTTTAGGTGTTTGTTCAATAACTAATTGTTATTTTAGCTAAAATGTGGGTTATGGTAAATATATAAAATGCTATATTTCAGAAACAGAATCCTCCTATAAAGTTCTTTCCATCCCAGGTGAGCGATAGGTGCCGGGAGTGAGTTCGGCATCGGAAAGCACCTGTTTTACATGGACGATGCGCCTTTTACAACACATTATTTGCTTATCAATGGGCTGCGTTTCGACTGAAATAAAGAGTACAATACCCGGCGAGTAAAAAATCGTCCGGGTATTGTACTCTTTATTCGTACTAGTTATTATATTGCTATTTCACTACGATATTGATCAGCTTATCCGGTACTGTTATCACCTTAACCAGCGTCTTTCCCTCCAGCAGCGGTATTACTTTTTCATCCATCATGGCTGCTTCCTGCATTTGTTTGCTATCCAGTCCGGACGGCAGCATGATCCTTTCCTTGACCTTGCCGTTCAACTGGATAACAATCTCTGATTCATCCCTGACGAGTGCTTTTTCATTGCACAGCGGCCATTCAGCATTGAAAATGGAATAGGGTTTCCCCATCTTCTCCCATAGTTCCTCTGTCAGATGCGGCGCGAACGGTGCCAGCAGCTTCAGGAGATCCGTGACGGTATCCATATAAAGTACTGCATTCTTGTTCTTGACGGTGTCATATTTATATAATGCATTCACCAGCTCCATCAGTCTGGCGATGGAAGTGTTGAACTGGAATCTTTCAACATCTTCGCTGACGCCCTTGATCGCCAGATTTCTGACATAATTGAGATCCTTTTCATCAGTGCCCATTCCCGCATCCGGTGTTTTGGGAAGTGTCAGTGCGCTTTCGACCAACCGCTCCACCCTGCCGACAAATCTGGAAATCGCCTTGATTCCGTCATCACTCCAGGGTCCGCCTTCCGTGTATGCAAAGCCGAACGCGAGATACATCCTGAAAATATCGGAGCCATTTTCGCTGATATAATCATCCGGTGAAATCGTGTTGCCCTTTGACTTGCTCATCCTGCTGCCATCCGGCCCAAGGATCGTTCCCTGGTGGACGAGTGACAGGAAGGGTTCGTCAAAATGCAGGAAGCCCATGTCACGCAGCGCTTTTACAAAGAACCTTGCATAAAGCAGATGCATGGCAGCGTGCTCGGCACCGCCGACATATTTGTCTACCGGCAGCATCTTATCAATCCATTCGGTATTGAACGCTTCTTTGGCGTTTTTATTGTCGGGATAGCGCAGATAGTACCAGGAGGAACATACAAAGGTATCAAGCGTATCCGGATCCCGTTTTGCAGGTTTGCCGCATTTCGGGCACGGTACATTCATAAATTCATCGCTCTTTGCCAGAGGGGATTCTCCATCCGGCTTGAATTCAACATTATACGGAAGCTCCACAGGAAGATCCTTTTCGGGAACCGGCACGGCCCCGCATTGATCACAATGGATGATCGGGATCGGCGTACCCCAGTAACGCTGCCTGGAAACCAGCCAGTCCCTCAGCCTGTAATTGACCTTCAGTTCGCCGCTGCCAGTCTTCTGCAGCTTGTTCACTATGTTCCTGACAGCATCCTCCGAACCGTTTCCGGTAAACTCGGCACTGTCAACCAGTATTCCATCTTCTACAAAAGGAAGTGTATCATCTACACCCTCCAAGCCCTTTATAACCCTTCTTATTGGAAGTTCATATTTCTTTGCAAATTCATAATCTCTCTCATCATGCGCCGGCACTGCCATTACACAACCGGTGCCATACCCATTCAACACGTAATCGGCGATCCAGATCGGCACCTTTTCACCATTTGCCGGGTTAATGGCATAAGCTCCCGTAAATACGCCGGTCTTTTCTCTGACTGTCGACAGCCTCTCGATCTCGGACTGTTTTTTGGAGGTTTCGCGGTACTGTTCAACCGCTGCCTTGTTTTCCGGTGTTGTAATTCTGTCGACCATTTCATTTTCCGGCGCAAGTACTACATAGGTAACGCCGTACAGTGTATCTGCACGCGTAGTGAACACCTTGAAAGAAAAACTTCCGTCAGAACCGGTGAATACCAGCTCAGCGCCCTCGGATCTTCCGATCCAGTTCTGCTGTATTTTCTTTGTCCTTTCAGGCCAGTCCAGTCCGGGCAGGCAATCCAACAGTTCCTGAGCATATTCGGTGATTTTATAGAACCACTGTGTCAGATCTCTTTTTGTAACTTCATTTTTGCATCTTTCACAAGCGCCATCCACAACCTGCTCGTTGGCCAGAACCGTCTTGCAGCTCGGACACCAGTTGACCGGAGCCTTTTTCCTGTAAGCCAGCCCTTTTTCAAACAGCTTCAGGAAAATCCACTGCGACCACCTGTAATACTCCGGGTCACAGGTGATTACTTCATAATCCCAGTCATAAGTTGCACCCATCTTCATCAGCTGGGCTTCCATTGTCGCTATGTTCTTATATGTAGAGTCCTTCGGATGGATACCGGTCTTGATCGCGTAATTCTCCGCCGGCAGACCGAAGGAATCGAAGCCCATTGGATGAAACACATTCCAGCCCTGCATCCTCTTCACTCTTGCCCATGTATCGGTAAGTCCGAAATTGAACCAATGACCAATGTGAAGTTGTGAACCTGAAGGATACGAAAACATTTCAAGACAGTACAGCTTTTTGTCAACCCTTTCCGGATCAAACTTGTACAAATCAGTATCCTTCCATATTTTCTGCCACTTTCTGTCCGTTTCTATTGCATAAGCCATATTTAAACAGCTCCTTTCACTATACTGAACTACCTGTTGTCCGGTGTCCTGAATTTGCCGTCGGACCACAGCCTCTCAAGATTGTAGAAGCTCCTGTCCTCCTCATGGAAGATGTGCACCACAAGATCCCCGAAATCAATCAGAATCCACCTTGCGCTCTCGTAACCTTCCTTGTGGAGCGTGTTGAAGCCCGCTTCGCCCATCTTGAACTCCAGTTCATCAGCAAGCGTTTTGTTGTGGGTACTGGAGGTACCGCTGCATATAATAAAAAAGTCCGCCAGCACAGAGACCCGCGATATGTCTATGACCTCAATGTTTCTGGCCTTTTTGTCTTCCAGAATTTCGTATGCCTTGTCTGCAATTCCGTTTATACTCAAGAAAAAATCCTCCTTCTAAAAACCTGTATTAATAATGAAAGTAATTATTTTCAATTTTTAATATTATAACATTAATATGTACGATTTGTGAATAAAAATCTCGGGGGCATTGAGCCCCGTCTCGATATGATTTCACGTTGAAATCACTATTTGGCCGGATTTGTTTCACAAATGGCGCAATTCGCTAACGAATTCAGCTAAGTGGCCTGAAAAACCGCTATTGCTTTTCATTTCTTGCTCTTTGAATTGCTTTCTCTCCTGGATTTTTCCCTTTTCGGAGCATCTCATACAAACTCATGGACAGCAAAAAAATGCCAAAAAGCCGTTTCAATTCGCCGCCGGCAATTCTGGCCGCCAGCCATGAGCCTAAAAATGCTCCGCAAAGCCCGAAAGCAATAATAGGAATTGCCATTTTGAAATCAATTTGCTTGTTTTTAATATGGATAAAAAGCGCGACCACCGCTGTAGGAATAAAGAAAATAAGGTTTACACCCTGAGCTGTATGCTGTTCCGGATTTAAAACGATCACAAGTGCAGGAATCAGTATCGCTCCTCCACCTATGCCCATTCCGCTGATGATCCCTGCAGCGATACCGATCAATAGCAGAATTATAATACTCATAAAATCATCCTGATACCGGCTGCTGCCATAAAAACTGCAAATATTTTTCTTAATAGCTTTTCGGGGCAAACAGCAAGAAGCCTGGCACCGATATAACCTCCGGCGAGTCCTCCTGCTGTGACCTTTAAGGTAAGGTCCCAGTCAACATAGCCTTTGGTGATATAAAATACCGAGCTTACGATCGTCAGCGGCAGTATAACAGCTATAGCCGTAGCATGGGCCTTATGTTCCTCAGCCTCTAATAGATGGACCATGGCGGGAACTGCAATGGTTCCCCCACCGGAACCGAATAATCCGTTTGCCGTTCCGGTCACCAGCCCAATTAAAGCATACTTAAAATATTTGACAATCCTATCTGTTTTGCTTTTCATCTTGTTCCGCCTTTATACCCTATTGTTCCGCCTTTATACCGTAACTCGTCAGCAGAATTTCTTTATCCGCAACTCATTTTCCAGGCATTCATTTTAATCGGCAAACCTGTAATCATATTGTTGATATAAACGTTACAAATATACATAAGCACTAGTATATTGTAACATCAAAATGTTTGTCATTCTGAGCACAGCGAAGAATCCTGGCCGACTAAGATCCTTCGCTAACGCTCAGGATGACATTGTAAGCTATTATATAAAAGTTTTAGAGTTTACAGTGTACTGGATTAACGTGTTGTACCGATAGATTTCGAATCGCAGTTTTGTTTCCGGAGCACACTGAACACTCACAATGCGGTCATAGAAAATTTCAAAATTAACACTTGCATTTATTCCAAACCATTATTATAATAAAAGTGAGTACTCACTCATTTTATACTGTTGTGTATAAAATACAATCAGACAACATGCTGCAGGAGGGTTGGTTATGGATGAAATAGATCTGTCCGGAATGGATTTGCCGGAAAAGGAAAGAAAAATTCTTCAGGCTGCCATCGGCGTATTTTCCGAGAAAGGCTTCAGTGCTTCAACGACAAATGAAATTGCAAAAAATGCAGGTGTTGCTGAAGGTACAATTTTCAGATATTACAAAACAAAAAAGGATATCCTCCGCGGCATCCTCATTCAGGCAATCAATCTGTTCAGCAGTAAAATAGTGATCGGCGGCGTTGAAAAAATCTTTGGATCCGCTGAAGAGAAGGACCTGCGCACATTGCTGAAAGAATTGCTGCATGACCGCCTCAAGCTGGTAGAGACCTTTTTCCCGATGTTCCGTGTTATTTTGACCGAAGCCATCTATCATGAAGATGTCCGGGAAGCCCTATACAAGAATATTGCAGTAAAAGCAATTGAGGCAGTCGGTAATTTGCAGGAAAATATGGTAAACCGGGGATTTGTGCGGGGTGATGTCTCACCCACAGCATTATTGCGGAGTGCAATCGGCAGTTTGGCAGTTTTAATTGCTCAAAAGATACTTATGGGTGACAAGTTCACTTCTGAAGAGTTTGAAGCAGAGGCGGATATTGCCATTGATATTCTTCTGAACGGACTTGCACCAAGAAGTCCGGACAGTGAAACATAACAAGTGAATAAAGGAGAACATATTTATGAAAAAAATATATAGATCAATGATTCCTATGATATTGACCGTTCTATTTTTGCCTGTTCTTACAACTGGCTGTAATGAAAAAACAGAACTTGAATTAAGCGGTACGATAGAAGCAACACAGCTGGAAGCAAGCTCCGAAGTCGCCGGAAAGGTCCTCCGCCTGGAGAAGGATGAGGGCGATGCGCTAAAACAGGGTGATGTGCTTGCCGTGCTTGATTCAAGCATGCAGGAACTGACAGTGAAACAACAGCAGGCAATTATAGATTTAAAAGAAGCAAAGCTTGATGAGCTAAAGGCAGGGACACGACCGCAGCAGCTCGAACAGGCGAAGTCGGCTGTCAAGTCAGCTAAACTGGCTGTCACAAATGCCTCCACCAGTGTGAAAAATGCACAGACCACATATGACTATTGGCTTGACAAGTATGAAGATACGAAAAAGCTGAATGATGCCAACAGCTCAACGGAAAATGACGTTGCAGACGCAAAATACAAGGTCGATACCGCAAAACAGCAGCTGGATATTGCAGGCAAGCAGCTTGAATCAGTAAAAGCACAGCTGACATCTGCTCAGGCACAGCAGGATCTACTTGAAAAAGGGTCTACCAGCCAAACCATCAAAGCTGCCGAAGCAGATCTTGAGCAATCGCGTATCTCCCTTGAGCAGGCAAACCTGACACTTCAAAAGTATTCAGTCAAAGCAGAAATGGACGGGGTCTACTCCATTAAGAATGTCAACATTGGCGACATCATCAATCCAGGAACGAGCGTGGCAACAATTTTTGATATGAAGGACCTATGGGTGAATGTTTTTATCCCGCAGAAATATCTTGCGAGTATCTCCAGTGGGCAGGAGCTTGACCTTCGGGTAAAAGCACTGAATAATGACACGGTTAAGGGGCGCATCGTCCACATAGCCGATAAGGCGGAGTTCACGCCCAAAAACACAGAAACGGATGATGCAAAAGAAAATACAGTCTTTAAGGTAAAAATAAAAATTATAGAGAAGGTTGAGTTGCTTAAACCTGGAATGACTGTCGATGCGATCATTCCGATAAAATGATTCTGCTGCAGGGAGGATACAACAATGAATCAATCTATTGAATATGCGATAGAAGTGGAAAACCTCACGAAAAAATTCGGCAGCTTCACTGCCGTGGACAATATCAGTTTCCAGATCCCCAAAGGGATCATATTCGGCTTCCTCGGCCCGAACGGTTCGGGAAAGTCCACAACGATACGCATGCTTTGCGGAGTCCTCTCCCCCACATCCGGAAGCGGGTCGGTCATGGGACTTGATATCGTCAGACAGACCGAGCAGGTCAGGCAGAATCTCGGCTATATGTCTCAGAGATTCAGCCTCTATGAGGACCTTACCGTTGTGGAGAATCTCGATTTCTATGGCGGAATATACGGACTTAGCCAGGATGTCTGCAATGAACGTAAAAAGGAACTAATTATGATGGCCAGTCTGGAAGGCAAAGAAAAAAGTCTTGCCGGAACACTTTCGGGCGGCTGGAAACAGCGCCTTGCCCTTGGCTGCGCGCTCATACACAAACCAGCCTTCCTTGTCCTTGATGAGCCTACCGCAGGCGTCGATCCTGTTTCCCGCAGGGTATTCTGGGAAATCATACATGCTCTGTCCGCTCAGGGAATCACCATATTGGTGACCACCCACTACATGGACGAAGCGGAAAGCTGCGATATCACAGGCTTCATTTTTAATGGCAGGTTAATGGATATGGCTCCACCCCAAGAGTTGATCAAAAAGAACAATGCAGCCAGTCTTGAGGACGTTTTCATCACCTATGTAGAACAGGTGACGAACCGCAAGGTCAGCGCCACCTTCAAGGAAATGAAATTCCTTCATGGAGGGCAATCATGATGAAACAAAAATATTTCAGCTGGAAAAGGTTTAAAACCATCATCAGAAAGGAATTCATCCAGGTCAAACGCGACCCGATAAGCCTGCGCCTGCCTATTGCCATGCCGATCGTAATGATGCTTCTATTTGGCTATGCTGTAAACACCGAAGTTGAAAAGATCCCCACGGTGGTTATCGACCAGAGTATGACGCAGGAAAGCCGCGCATATATAGACATGTTCACCTCCTCGGGAAATTTTACAGTTGTGGGGTATGTATCCAGTGAAAAAGAGTTGTCCGATACAATAGATGACGGTAAAGCAAAAGCAGGTATCATCATCCCTTCAGATTATGCAGGAATGCTTAAAAAGAAGGAGGAGCCGCAAACACAGCTGATCATTGACGGTACCGATCCGACGACTGCCCGGACAGCCCTGAATAGCGGCGTATTGATATCACAGGTATACTCCCTCGACTTGAAGGACCAGGCGATGAAGAAGCTGGGTGTATCAGTCGGTTCACTGCCCGGCGTCAGCCTTAATTCAAGAGTGTGGTACAACCCCAATTTGAAAAGTACACGGTTTACAATACCCGGCCTTGTGGGTCTGATCCTTCAGAATATCACAATCATGCTGACAGCCTTTGCACTGGTCCGGGAAAAGGAACGCGGTACGATTGAGCAGTTGATCGTAACTCCTATCAGATCGGCAGAACTGATTCTGGGAAAACTGGTTCCCTATGTGATCATTGGATATGCCGGCTTCCTGTTTGCACTGTCGCTTTGCATCTTCTGGTTCGGGGTCGGAGTGACGGGTAGCCTTGCCCTGTTGCTGATCCTGGGGTTTTTGTTTGTATATTGTTCGCTGTCCATAGGTATGCTCATTTCCACCTTTGCCAACAACCAGATGCAGGCTATGATGGTTATGGTTCTCGTAATGCTGCCAAGCATTCTGCTTTCCGGCTTCATTTTTCCAAGGGAAGCCATGCCTGCGGTCATATCCTCCCTTGGCTATGCCATCCCCCTCACCTATTTCCTTGACATTGTAAGGGGAATCATGCTAAAAGGTGTAGGAATGGCGTTTATCTGGAATGATGTGGCGGCGTTGTGCATTTTCACAGTAGTGATCCTGACAGTAGCCGTATTAAGGTTCAAGAAGAGCCTGGACTAAATCTATTTTACGCATTGCACCAAATTAACCGTCCCCTTTTTGAATTTGGTGCAACGCATTTATTTATGTCCTATTCGGCAAACAAATGCATTACTTATCCAGTATAATATGATAAAATCTATGACATGGACGATGCGAAGGAGGCTGATGGATTGAGAAGGAAATTGCCTGTAATCGTTATACTGGCAGCAGTGATCATTCTTCAGGTATTTGCTGTGGGACAGACTGCGATTGCCGCTGACAAATATTACGACATTTCTGGCTACACAGTTAACGTGAATATTAACCCGGACGGTTCGGCGGATATTGAGGAAAGGCTTACCTATAACTTCAACGGCGATTTCAATGGTATCCTTGGTGAAATCGATTTTTCATCGACAGGCGGCATTGAAAACCTGCAGGTTTTTGTCGACAAGAATGGAACTCCGGAGGAATGGAGGCTGAACTCTACGCAGGATGTGGATGATGACAGCGGTTCAGGTACCTATAATCTAGTAAACGAAGGTACGATGGCTAATTTCAAGATATTTGAGCCTTCTTTGGATGAGAAAAAAACCTTCGTTCTTAAATATAGATTCAAGGATGTCATAACAAAATATGATGACATTGCTGAATTCAACAGAAAAATAATTGATGCCAACTCACCTGTACAGCAAAGCAATATTGTAATCAACATCACTTTGCCTGAAGGCGCGCAAAAGGAAGAATTAAAGGTATTTGGCCATGGACCTCTGATTGGGGATTCAAAGATTATCGACGGAAACCATGTCCAGTTTACCTGCGATTATAACACCCCTGGTAATTTCATCGAGACACTGGTTCTTTTCCCTACTTCACTGGTGCCACAATGTACGAACGTGGAAGATAAGGCGGCTCTGCCCGATATCATGGCAAATGAAAAAAGTCTCGCAGACGCAGCCAACGCTGAAAGAGAGCAAGCCCGCAAGGACGTCGAAGAATATCAGCAAAGTCAGAAGGAACTGGAACAGCAGCGTCTGGCCGAACAGGCAGGAATAGACGCAATCCGGCCGACGGGTACGGCAATTGCAGTAGTATTGTTCCTGCTGTGGTTTGTTTTGATCTTTTATATCTATTTCAAATATGACAAGGAACTCAAACATAACTTCGAAGGCAAATATTACAGGGAACTCCCGGGAGAATATACCCCTGCCGAAATGAGTTCGCTCTTGTCAATGGGAAGCGTGAGTACAAAGGATATTACGGCAACACTGATGGATCTGGTTAGAAAAGAGCAGTTGCTGCTCACATCCAATCAATATGTCAAGAAAGGTATTTTCAAAAATAAAGAGGTCACGGATTATGTTGTTTCACTCAATCCCAAATCACCTGTAATCAATCTGAAGGATCACGAGGCATTTTTGCTGGACTGGTTCATAAGTGGACTGGGAGACGGCAAAAGCCTTGTACTGGACGATATATCCGACCTTACAAAATCCACCTCGGGTGCCCGCCAGTTCAAAAAAGACTATGATAAATGGTGCGGCCTTGCTAAAGCTGAGGCAGAAAAGAATAATTTCTTTGACAAGACCTGTCAGACCGGAATATGGATTGGAGTACTAGCTTCGCTGGCTTACCTGGGATTGGGAATATTGATCTTGTCAACATTTAAGGCTGCTTTTGGTGCTGCACTAATTGTACAATTCCTGGTACTCCTCATTTTTTCAGCAAGACTCAGCCGACGAACCGCGTACGGAAACGAGCAGAATGCAATGTGGCTGGCCTTCAAGAACTTTTTAAAGGAATTCAGCCATCTTGACAAGGCTGAAATGCCTGCAATCGTTATTTGGGAGCATTACCTGGTTTATGCGATATCACTTGGCGTGGCAAAGGAAGTCATAAGGCAGCTTCCGCTTGTATTCACAGATACGGACCTCCAGGATACACGCCTTACCTATATGCATGGTTATAGCTTCGCCAATTTTGAAATGTTCACACATACCTTCGACACTACGGTTACTTCTATTGATAGCGCCATCAGCAACGCCATGGCTGTTGCAAATTCGACGCTATCCTCTTCATCCGGCGGCGGAGGAGGCTTCAGCGGCGGAAGTTCCGGAGGGGGCGGAGGCGGAGGCGGCAGAGGCGCGTTCTAATTATTTAAAGTCACTGTACCGTCGGCAGGCGCCGGCCGGTTAATAATAAGGAGGATGAGGATAATATGCTGGGTATAATTATAGTCTTGTTGGTAATTGTTGTAGTGCTTGCCTTGATCGTTATGGCTTCCTACAACGGTCTTGTGGGTAAAAGGAACAAGGTCGCGAATTCATGGAGCCAGATCGATGTTCAGCTCAAGAGGCGTTTTGATCTGATTCCCAATCTTCTGGAGACTGTAAAAGGTTATGCGGCTCATGAACGCCAGACCTTTGAATCTGTCATACAGGCCAGAAGCAATTACATGGCGGCGGGCAATCACCAGGACGCGATCAAAGCAAACGGCGACCTGTCCCAGGGCTTGGGAAGGCTGATGGCCGTGGCCGAAGCCTATCCGGACCTGAAAGCCAATGTCAACTTCCAGGAACTGCAGCATGAGCTTTCAAAGACCGAGGACAAGATCACCTTTGCACGCCAGTTCTACAACGACGTGACCATGGATTACAACAACGCGATCCAGATGTTCCCGTCCAGTATACTGGCAAACATGTTCAACTTTGTTGAAGAGCCCTTCTTCTCTGTAGATGAAGGAGAAAGTGCAGTACCGCAGGTTAAATTTTAAAAACTTCCAATATGGATTTCAAAAAAGGTTGTCAAAAAAAACTGTCAAAAGTTAATCACCTTTGACAGTTTTTTATGCCTTCCAGTTGAAACTGGACTTCTTTGCATCAATACTTCTTTGTAAGACTCATTCCATAATCATTCACTGCACTAACGCGGCGCTTTTTTGTACTCTGCATCAGCGCCCTGCAATTCAAAATGGGATTTCATAAGAGCAACCGACCTCTTGATACTTATTTACCATTTTTCCCATATAAGGGCCCATAATTTGTGCAAGCTCTGTAATCGGCACCTTCCGGGTCTTTTGTGCCAAATGCGCTCCATGCGCTTGGCCGGAATATCCTATCGTCGGATACATTATGCATGCATACCGGGATCCTTAGGATAGACGCCAAAGTAATCAAATCAGCGCCGATATGCCCATAGCTGAAAGCGGCATGATTTGCGCCCCAGTTGGCCATGACCGAATACACATCCGTAAACGCGTCTGTGCCGGTCAGGATCGGTGTGAACCAGGTAGTGGGCCAGGTCGGGTCCGTGCGTTTGTCAAGGATATCATTGATCTCTTTTGGAAGTTCTACTGTATACCCTTCCGCTAACTGAAGAACAGGTCCCAGACCATCGACGATGTTGATCCTGGACATGGTGACAGGCATCCCGCCCTTTGTCAGAAACCAGGAGGAATACCCGCCGCCTCTGAAATATCCGGTGTTTGCCGGCTTCCACGATGTTGCAGCCAGACACTTGTTTACCTCATCCTGTGCGATATCCCAGAAGGGTTTCATTGCAGGAGTGCCGTCAATGGATTGCTGTCCACAGCCATCAAGGGCAGCGGCTCCGGAATTGATCAGATGGATGATACCACTCTCAGCCTCGTCTGGCAGCTTCCTGCCCGTTACCCTGTAAACCGCATCGTTGCTCCAGTAAGTTCTGACATCGGCAAAAACCTGTGCGGCATTCGAAAGCAAATGTCCGAAGAGCATAGCGGCAGCATTCAGGCTGTCGTTCTCCGTTGCAAGGATATAAGCCTCCCTCAGGCCGTTCCAGTCAAAGGAAGAGCAAAGAATCGCTTCCATAAAATCACCGTTAGGGGAATGGTCGGTCCACTGCCTCTGACCCTGGAAACCGGCCGCGATAGCATTATGGCCGAGAGACTCTTCCCGGTAGCCCATTTCATCAAGCTTCGGATTTCCAACCATCAAGTCCCTGGCAATCAGCACCATCTTGATAACGGTATCCCAATCCTTGTCCTTCTGTTCTCTGGAACTGCGCTTTTCTTCCGGGTTAATGTCTGCTGCTTCAACACAATTGGCCTTGACCCACGTTTTGGCCTTATCGAATTCTTCCCTGTCAAATATTCCTCTATCCATCCTGCGGGTAAATTCCGACATATCGACATATTCATTCCTCATACCCAGATACTTGCCAAAAAACGGTTCATTCACGATCGAGCCTGCAATCCCCATTGCTACAGAGCCCAGGGACAAATAGGACTTGCCTTTCATAATTGCGGCAGCAAGACCTGCTTTTACGAAACGGAGGATTTTTTCCCGGACATCCTCCGGGATTGACATATTTCCGGCATCCTGAACATCATGGCCATAGATGCCAAATGCGGGCAAACCCTTCTGATTGTGTGCGGCCAGGACTGCAGCCAGATATACCGCTCCGGGGCGTTCTGTCCCATTGAATCCCCATACCGCCTTCGGCAGGAGAGGGTCCATATCCATAGTTTCCGAGCCATAACACCAGCAGGGGGTGACGGTCAACGATACGCCGACGCCTGCCTTTGCAAATTTTTCTGCAGTCATTGCCGCTTCGGCAACGCCTCCAATACAGCTGTCGGCTATAACGCACTCCACTGGAAGCCCATTCGGGTACTTCAGGTTTTCCGTGATCAATTTCGCAGCAGCCTGTGCCATTGCCATCGTCTGTCCTTCAAGTGACTCTCTTATTCCTCCGCGTCTTCCGTCAATCGTAGGGCGGATGCCTACCTTTGGCATATCTCCTCTGAGCCTGTTGCCACTCTGTGCTGTCGTACCGCTTTTTCCATTTGGCATAAAAAATCTCCTCCTTATGCAATCGATTGCATTTTTTATAAAATATTGTTAACAGGATGAACCCATCCTTATAACGCATCGGTTTAACGAGGCTGGTCGTAAGCTTTGCTTGCTGCTTGCCCATGCATCCGGGGTTGGGGACATCTTTTGCCTCGTTATTATTGCCAATCTTGACGACCACTTTCCTTCCATTCCGTGTTTACATTATATTTTATGTAATTCCGTTTTTAGTCTGATGATCTGCGGATACGGAAGTATTTCACCATTGACCCTGTCATAAAGCAGTTTGGCGGCAGTAATTCCGATTTCAAGCGTCGGCTGCCTGACGACGACCTTGCAGAATCCAAGTGATGAAACAAGCTCAAGATCATCAAAGCTAACAATTGAGACTGCTTTTTCAGATGGTGCTGTATTTTCAATCAGATATTTAGTCGCTCCCACATGCATGTACCGGTTTGCGATAAAAACGCACCCGGGTGGGTTTTCCTGTTGCATCAGCTCCTTCATCTTGCTGTAGCCGCTTTCCGTGTGAAAATCCCCGTATTTGATGATGGAATCATCGATTTGGATGGAATAGCTCTCCAGCGCCTTCCTGTAACCGTCGTCCCGTTCCCTGGCATTTGTAAGCGCTAAATCGCCTCCGATATAACCGATCCTTCTTTCACCCTGCCTGATCCGATCCTCGATCGCAAGGTAGGTGCCGTTGAAATTGTCTACCAGTACGGCATCGGCCGAGAATCCTTCAGCAAGTCTGTCTGCAAGGACCACTGGAATCCGGAGATCCTTGATCCATTGATAATGGCTGCCGGAATTCGTTGCGGGGATTACGATCAGGCCATCGATGCATTTTTCGTAAAGAAGCCTTATTCTTTCCTCTTCACCCTGAATGGTACCGTTCGACGAACACACGACCATGCTGTAGCCGTATTTGCCAAGCTCCATCTCGATTCCCTCCGCAATTTTCATAAAGAAGTCATTGGAAAGCTCCGGACAAAGGAAACCGATGGTATATGACCGGTTCGTCTTCAGGCTCCTTGCGATCTGATTCACTCTGTAGCCTGTATCCTCAATGCATTTTACGACCCTGTCCCTGGTTTCCGGACTGATCCTGGGGTCGTGATTCATCACACGGGACACCGTGGAAGTGGACACTCCAGCTTGCTTTGCAACATCTCTTGCGGTTGGCATAAGAATTACCTCATTATGTTATGCATACGATTGCATTATATAATATTTCAGGACAGAATGCAATCAGGTACATAATACAACTATGTATTCAGGTGTCAAGAACCACTCTTTTGCTTCATAAAGCACTGACACAGAACATACACATTTTAGTTGATATACCCTTGACATAATCAATTTTCAGTATTAATATATTATCATCATATGAATATGTGCTCATATATTAATACGAGAGGTTACACTATGAATAAAACTACATTTGAACTCACAGGAATAACATGTGCAAATTGTGCACAAAAAATCGAGGATACTATTGGGAATGTGAAAGGCGTACAGGATGCAAAACTAAACTTTGCGACCCAAAGGCTTGACATAGTGTTCGGTCAGGACATGTCGGCGCAGGCTTTGGAAAACGAAGTCAGGAAAGCAGTTGCCGGGATTGAGAGCGGAGCTGAAGTCCTCAGTAAAGCCAGTAGTTTGGAGACTGGGAGTTCTCTTAAGCCTTCAGTCCTCAATCGAAAATTGAAGAAAAATATTGCAGCATTGATTACAGGTGTTCTTCTCTTTACTGCAGGGCTTTTGACAAAGGAGAACTTTTCTTTATCCTTTATACTGTTTTTACTGGCATGGCTTTCCGCAGGCGGAAGTGTCCTTTACCGTGCAGCTAAAAATATATTGAAAGGCCGTATTTTTGATGAAAACCTGCTCATGACCATTGCAACCGTTGGTGCCATCGCAACTGCCCAGTACCCGGAAGCAGCCGCGGTAATGCTATTCTACAAAGTCGGGATGCTGCTGGAGGATATGGCTGTTGGAAGTTCCAGAAGGTCCATTGCAGCATTGATGGATCTAAAGCCGGAATACGCCAGCTTAAAAACCGAAGCGGGTACAGTCAGGGTTGCCCCTGAGACTGTCAAAGCCGGTGATATCATTGTTGTGAAGCCTGGTGAACGTATACCGCTTGATTGCTGCGTAATGGAAGGTGAATCCTTTATCGATACCTCCTCTCTCACCGGCGAATCCCTTCCCGTAAAGGCAAGCCCGGGCGATCAGCTGCTGGGCGGCTGTATCAATAAAACAGGCCTGCTTGCATTACAGGCCGTGAACACCCTGGAGCAGTCTGCCATTACCCGCATTCTTGCCCTCGTACAGGACGCAGCATCAAAAAAAGCCCCGATGGAGAGCTTCATCAACCGCTTTGCTGCCTACTATACTCCTGTCGTCACGGCTGCGGCATTCCTTACAGCGGTTTTACCTCCGATTGTTACCGGAAGCATGGATTTTAAAACCTGGCTTTACAGAGCGATGATTTTTCTAGTAATATCATGTCCATGTGCTCTTGTTGTTTCAATCCCGCTTACATTTTTCGCCGGGATCGGCAAAGCATCCTCTCTTGGCATCCTTGTAAAGGGAGGCAACTATCTGGAAGCATTGAACAAGGTCGATACTGTCGTATTCGACAAAACAGGAACCCTGACCGAAGGAGTGTTCAGTGTCTCGGAAATTTTACCGGAAGGCTGCAGTGAAGCGGAACTATTGGAATATGCAGCATATGCCGAGGCAAATTCATTACATCCGATCGCACAGTCAATTGTCAGGGAATTCGGAAAGTCTATTGATGAAGCCACTATCGAGTCTTGTGAGGAAGCAGCTGGCAAAGGCGTTACGGCAACCATACGAGGACATCTGACAGCCGCCGGAAATCTGGATTACATCAAGGGTTTTTGCATAACCCCGGATGCGAAGCATGATTCAACCGCCGGTACACTGGTATATGTTGCTGTGGACGGTGAATACAAAGGTTTGATCAGGGTATCCGATACGCTAAGGAAAGATGCGTTGAAAGCCGTAGATGGGCTTCGGAAACATGGGGTACAGAGGATCATTATGCTGACCGGCGATTCACAAAAGCCTGCTGAAGCCGTAGGAAAAGCTTTGGGACTTGATGAGATCCATTATGGATTACTGCCCGATCAAAAAGTCAAAATATTCGAGCAGGTCAAAAAGTCCTCAAAAGGAAGTGTGATTTTTGTCGGTGATGGAATAAACGATGCCCCCGTACTTGCCATGGCTGATATTGGCGTATCAATGGGCGGCCTCGGTTCTGATGCAGCAATCGAGGCATCGGACATTGTGCTGATGACCGATGAACCCTCCAAACTTATTGAGGCAGTCAAAACAGCAAGTATTACAAGAAAAATTGCCCTGCAAAATATCGTCTTTGCCATAAGTATTAAGGTATTGGTCTTATTACTAGGCGTAACAGGTCTGGCAACCATGTGGGAGGCAGTATTTGCAGATGTGGGCGTGACCCTGCTGGCTGTACTGAACACACTTCGGATAGGTGTAAAAATAAAAGACTCCAACTTGTCCTAATCCGGCTTAACGGTAAAGCATATGTTATGCTGGGCGCACACCAGGAAAAAAGGTGTAGAAACACTTCTGCACCTTTTTCGGGAAGGGGTTGCGAAACTCATGAATCAATAGCAAACAAACGAGGATATCCTATCAAGATCAATACCAAAGTAAACCCAGTTAAAACCGGTCCATCTCCAGCCTGCTATGGAGTCACTCCCGATAAATACCGGCCACATCCAAAATTGCTGCCTGTTTTCCAGCCAAATATAGGTATATCTGAATCTACATGGTCTTATCGAGCCCGGGTTAACAGCAAATACGCCTTGCGTTTGCTGTGCTGCCGACAGAGGCGGTACAAATGCCGGTGGTCGTCCGGAGGGCGGTCCCATACCGGCTTCACCGCCAGTTGGAGGAAAGCCTGGACCCTGTCCC
>DBTX01000017.1 GCA_002307275.1 Hungateiclostridiaceae bacterium UBA1305 | reverse complement strand
CTGCGACGTGTCGCAGTCAACCTTTAACCGCGCCGATTGTCAAGCCTTTTACAAAATATCTCTGTATGAAAGGATAAAGAAATATAATCGGTCCGACAACAATTACCGCCATCGCGAGCTTTGTCGTTTCGGCAGGAATTGCAACACTGATATCCACTCCTGCGCCCTGGGAAAGGTTCCTTAAAAATTCAGCGCCATTGAGCATGTTGTAAAGGAAAAACTGCAAACTGTATTTTTGGGGGGTATCAATGAAAAGCATGCTCATAAACCAGTCATTCCAGTATTGAAGAGCAAGAAACAGCGCAATCGTGGCAAGTCCGGGACCGGCAAGATGAAGAACAATGCTGTGATATATCCTGAAGTCTCCCGCACCGTCGATTTTTGCAGATTCCACTACCTCATCCGGCACAGCCATCCTTATAAAATTTTTCATCAGAATTACAAGGAAAGGCGTCATCAAACCAGGCAGAATCAATACCGCAACCTTGTCCTTCAGGCCCAGGAAGTTTGTCAACAGAATATACCAGGGAATCAACCCGCCCTGGAACAATGTAGTGAAGTAAATGAAAAACGATATCTTGTTTCTGCTCCTGAAATCCTTCCTCTGAAGTACATATCCGCCCATAGAGATCAGAAGAAGGCCGCTCAGAGTTCCGACGGCCGTTACAAATATGGTTATACCATAGGCATTGAAAATTCCCTGCGGAATCCTGAAGATCGCTTTATAAGCTTCAAGTGACAGGGAATCTGGAATCAGACGATACCCATGCAGAATAATTGATTCATTCGTGGTAAAGGAACCTGAAATAATCAGCCAGAAAGGCAGGATGCAAAAAAACGTCAATATAATGATGATGATATATGCCAGCAAGTTAAAAATTGTAGTACTTTTCGAGTTTGATATTTTAGCCATTGGGAAAACCCTCCTGTACTGATATTCCGTTTCACTGCAGAGTCCTTGCTAAAATAATGCGTATTCTTCATGCCTCCTTTTTATCAGCGTATTGACCACAATGATAATAATGAAGCCGAATACCGACTGATAAAGGCCGGCGGCAGTACCCATGCCAATGTCAAAATTCATTCGTAAAGCACGAAAAACATAAGTATCGATAATATCCGTCGCATCAAACAAAAGTCCATTCGAACCGATAACCTGGTAAAACAGGTCGAACTGACCGCGCATAATACTTCCGAGACTGAAGAGGAACAGTAGAATGAAGGTCGGAACAAGCATCGGTATGGTAATGTGACGGATCTGCATGAAAATATTTGCTCCATCTATTTTAGCCGCTTCGTAATATTCAGAATTGATTCCCATGATTGCCGCCAGATAGATGACCGTACCATAACCGAGCTGCTTCCATATATATAACGCTACCAGTACATACTTCCATATTCCCGGAGTGCTGTATGCATCAAACGGTTGCAGATTCAACTGCTTCAGGGTGCTATTCACGAGGCCGGATTCATAATTGAACAGGTTATATACCAGAACGCCTACAATGACATAAGAGACGAAATAGGGTAAGAACATGGCGGACTGTGTGAACTTTACAAAAATCTTTCCCGGTAATTCGCTCAACAGGATCGCAACAAAGACCTGCAGGAAATTTCCCAGAAGAATGAAAGCCAAATTGTAAAGAATCGTATTCGTTGTAATCTTTAGAATGGTTCCCGACTGAAACAGGAATTTAAAATTCTCAAGGCCGATAAACGGACTTCCGAACAAACCTCCGTTAAAATCGAACCTTGTAAATGCATAATAAATGCCGACCATCGGTAAATAGGAATTGATAAAGAAAAAAACGATAACGGGCGAAACCATCAATAGCAATACCTTATTCTTCCTGAAATCGTAGAGCAAGCTGCTTTGTCGTTTCACAGACGATACACCCCCAAGTTAGCAGAACTTTTTCGCACGCACTTTACTTACAGCTCGATTACTTGAATATTGCATTTACTTGAATACTGCAAAAATAATTATATGTGCAGTACGTTGTTGGATAATACTATACTTTTGCATTATTTGTGTATACGATAGTAAAATGGAGTATACTTTTATGACATTTGTTCATTTTCCTGTGAAATCGTCTTGTTGAAAACCATATTCAGACAAGCCATGTTAAGACATCACCAGCCAGGTGAAGACATCAGATATTGAAAGCAAAGAATCTGACAAGCAGCAGTGAGCGCGGGAGAATGGATTCCATATGAAAAGCAAAGCTCCGGCTGAGGATATCCCTCATGCGCCGGAGCCAGGCGACCTTTACAATTATTTTCAGTACGTATCGATGGTTACAGCAGCAGGTTCCAGCCCCGATGCATCGGCTCTGATGATGATTCGCCCCACGGCGGTCTTTGCCCTCACATAGGCCAGGAGCTTCCCGTTGCATGCTTTCCTTTTCCTGGAGCTGTAAGGTTCCAGATCGCAAACATCCCCGTTTTCAATACCGAGTATCTCCCCGGGGCCTTCCAGTGAGATCTTTATCATGTCGTTCGCCATGTAAACAAGCCGCCCGGAATCATCCTGAATCTGGATATCCAGGTGTGCCATATCCTGACCGTCTGCCAAAAGCACTGAAGCATCCGCATGCATCGCCAGTTTCTGCGCACCTGTCACAGTAACCAGTTCACAGGCGGAGGTCCTCCCATCCCTGTTTTTCGCAGATACACATAAGGTTCCTTCTTCAAAATCCACTTCCCACACCAGGTACTGCTGAGGAAAATCCTCCAGCCTTTTGCTTCCTGCCGGTTTGCCATTGATGAACAGTTCCGCCTCTTCACAGTTGGTATAGCAGATAACCTCGATTTTCTCACCTGTTCTCCAATTCCAATGAGGCTCTCCGATATTCCTCCGGCGCCCTTCATCAGGCGCTTCTTCACACTTCTTACGGGCAGCCAGATAAGCCATTGGTTCAGAGTTCCATAAGCTCTTGCGATAAAAATACCCTGTCTTTTTATACCCGGCCAGATTTAAAAACCCGGATTGTGCTGCCCGCACAGGCCACCCCTGAGCTTCTCCCAGATAATCAATCCCTGTCCAGATAAACTGGGCACATATATAATCGTTATTCCTTACTGCATTCCATGCTTCCATACTTGAACCATTTTCACTGCCGTAAGTAACCCTGTCCGGGTACTTCCGATGATCTTCCTCATATAAATGTTCCTTGTAATTGTAACCCACCACATCCAGCGCTGCGGAATATCCCGTCAGATTGGACAGTTCCGGGAATGCGACGGCCGCGGTGACAGGTCTTGTCGTGTCACATTCCTTCACATACCGGACCAAACGTCTGGCAATAACTGCAAGCCTTTCGGCATTCGGTTTATCCGGATCATATTCTCTTTCCGCCGCCGGCTTGTTGGCGTCATTATTCCCCGTCATGGTTTGGAAAGACGGATGGCAATAGGGATCATTCGGGTAATCCACTTCATTGCCTATACTCCACAATATAATGGATGGATGGTTTCTGTCCCGTAAAACCATTCCTTTTATGTCTGTTTCACCCCATTGGGGGAAATCCTCATAATATCCGAAATGTTTGGGAGGATATACATTGTGCCCGGTGGACCATTTGTTTTTTACTCCCTCCCATTCGTCAAAGGCTTCATCCATCACCAGAAAGCCCATTCTGTCACAGAGATCCAGCAAACCCGGCGCCGGAGGATTGTGACTCATACGGATGGCATTGCACCCCATTTCTTTCAGGCTCTCCAATCTTCTGATCCACACCTTTTCCGGAACAGCGGCACCTAGGCAGCCGGCATCATGATGAACGCAGACGCCCTTGATTTTCATATTCACATCATTAAGGAAAAAGCCTTTGTCCGCGTCAAAAGAAAACCACCGGATTCCGACAGGTGTATAAACCTGGTCGATAACCTTCCCGTTTTTGACGATCTCAGTCAGCACGGTGTACAGGTATGGCGTATCCGGTGACCATAGCCGGGGATCCGGTACCTGGAGCCTCTGTTTAACAACCGCCCCTGCTGTCGCCCGTTCTCCTTGCCATGCCTCTGCCTCTGCCTCCGTCCCGGCTCGGCTTTGCAAAGCTATTGTAACCTGTGTCACGGCAATAACGTTCCCTTTTTCATCCAGAATTGATGTTTTGATATCTACGTCCACCGCCGTCTCTGTTTCATTTGACATGCGGGTATTGATTACCACCGTCGCCTGCTCGCGTGAAACCTCAGGTGTCGTAATGAATACGCCATTATTGTCAAAATGGACGGGATCCATAACAGCCAAAACCACATTCCTGTAAATGCCTGAACCGGTGAACCATCTTGAATCTGCAATATCTTTATGATTCACCTTGACGCAAATCACGTTTTCCACATCTCCAAAGGCAGCAAAATAAGTGATATCATATGTAAAGCTGCTATAGCCGTAAGGTCTTTTTCCTATATAAAAGCTATTGCACCATACCTGTGAATTATTATAGATACCTTCAAAGGTAACCGACACTTTCTTGCCTTTTGCTTCCGCAGGCAGGTGAAATGTCCTGCGATACCATCCGATTCCGCCCGGAAGATAGCCGGTTCCGCTTGAATGCTCCCGACTGAACGGTTCCGTGACGGACCAGTCATGCCCAAGAGTGACATTCTGCCAGCCGGAGTCGTCAAGACCTTTATACCAGGCCTTTGGTTCATCCCCTCTGAAAAATTTCCAATCCAGATTTAGTTTTTGTATATTCCTCCCCTGATTCATTTTACCCTCCTGTTACGTTTTCAGCCCGTCAGGCTCTGTTATTGCAATATGAATAATGATCATGTCCTGTAGACTATTACTCCATCCGGCACCTGCAGATCAATCCTGCCTTCATTATAAAACACCGTGACTTCCCCTTTTGGCGTTTGCAGCTTCAAAGACAGATTTCCAAGACACTCAGGAATGCGGGGCGCAAAGCAGATCTCTTCCCAACCGGGCTTTGCAGGTTTCAGTCCGACGATATCCTCGATAATGACAGGAATCGGTGAGCTTGCCCAGGGATGGCACAGGCTTGTATTCCATTTCTGATCCTTTCCCCATGCTTCGAAGCATGTCGTTGCTCCCTCCCTAAGCATATTTGCCCACGAATGCTCTCCTTCCGAAACAATGAGTTCGTATATCAGCTTGAATTCGCCAATCCCTTCAGGAGGAAGTATGTATTATATACGCCGCAATGCATTCCTTTTTTTCTGATAAAGTCTGCAATGCTCCTTTCAGCCTCTTCTGGTACAAGTCCGAAAAACAGCGGCAAGATGTTGGAATGAAGTGCGCAATGATTGGAAACCGTTGAATCCCGGAACATTTTGATGTCCTTGTTGTAAAATGCTTTTATGTATGCCTCCCTGATTTCCGGAAGACAATCCGTAAAACTGATTTCCAAATGCCTTCTGATCTCATTGACGGTTTTAATCGCACCGCAGTAAAAGGCATTAATGACATTATGACATCCGTCGCCCACAACTTCAGAGAGATCAAAATCGTAGTCGTCACGCAGATTTTGGGGCCAATCAACAAGATTCCACTTTTCCTTTACATTTTCAAGCAAGCCGTCTTCCCGCCGGTATTTCCCGAAATATGCCAGAACATTCTCTGCAACCGGATACATCTTTCTTAAAAATTCCAGATCACCACTTTGCATGTAATAATTTAAAAGCTGAAACGGCCATTGGAGTGAAAAATCGGCAATTTCCTGCATAAAACTGCATGGTGCAACAGCCATCAATCCTGGACATATGCGTGAAGAACGGGCAAAATCCTCCAGCGATTTTTTAAAGAGCCTCAAATCTCCGGAAAGATAAAGATGGGCATGACTTGTAACTGTAGCATCGCCAAGATATTGCCCTTTTTCCCTGCTTGGACAATCAACAAAGACCTCTTGCGAACCATATTTTACACCATTATTACATAATCTCCATATATCATTAAGAAGAGGTTCTGAAGAGTTGAAAGTACATTTGCTTTCATCCATCGGATAATGTCTGACAATGGCAGAAAAGCTTTCTTTGAGTAAAGCATCGGGTGGCGCTATGATTTCCGCATAACGGAATGCTTTATAATCGAAATATTCGAGAAGATCTTCCTTTCCCGACATAATCCATCTTTCTCTATAATTACAGTTGCAGCGCATATTGCAGCGAACGTTATCTTCTTTTCCCTCTTCGAGCTCTTCGCCGCACATTATTTCAACGATCTGCCCCGATTTACCGCATGCCCTCACTTTAAGCTGACCGGTAATTTCATGGCCGAAGTCCAGCAAATAATGTCCCTCCCCAAGCTGTTTTGTTACCGTTGGTTTGATTTCATAAACATCAAGATGGGGAGTTTCCTGTAAAACAAGCTGATGATCATCTGAGTGCTTCACACATGCATTCTTCCACAACAGATCATTAAAGTCCTGTTCCTTCCAGCCTGCCACTTTCAGCCTGCTGTCAATATCTTCAGCATATTGCGTTTCATAACCGAAAATCTCTTTCCCTACATATTCTCCAGCCAATGAATATTTCCACGTAGAATCCGTACATAAAATCAATTTGTCTTCCATGTATACTTCTGCAATCATTCCCTGCCTGTAATCACCGCTGTTCCATACCCTGTTGATGAGACCCTGATAGTAGACATGTACGGCTATGGTATTCGTTCCGGGCAGCAGATAGTTTGAAATATCATATCTGTTGAAGCAGTAATGAAAATGATAGGAAGGAGCAGGCCCCTGACCCACAAAGCTGCCATTTATGTAAAGCTTGTAATAATCGTCTGCCGTAATATTGATATACACGCCCAATGTTTTTGTTACATGAAATTGTTTCCGCAGCAGCATATGGTGATTTTTTAAATCTTCCCTGTGTTCAGGCAGTTTACAGTTGTCCATTTGTTTGTGAAAAACATTGATCGTTTTCAGATGCGCAAAGCGCTCTTCTGTGATCCATTTTGCCTTCCATTGTACATTGTTCATTTTACCCCCCTTATACTATCCGGTAGTATCCTTTCTATGAATCGCGGCAGTTAGATAAACACACTTCTATTGTACAGCAAAATGGAAAAAGTTCTAATGTTTTATGTTCAATATCTATTCCCAATGGCCTAACCTTTTTTGAAAAGCAATATTTATCCGATACTTGTTGAACATGAAATTGTACCGTTTTCTACTGCCTTTTCTGAAAGTAATTTCCCGCCCATTAGCTTACGTACTCTTTCCTCATCATAGCCTTTTTCCCAATTATCACAAATTTGTGATAATTGGGAAAAGTCCAATGTTGAAAACGGGGTGGATATCATTCGGACTATAGCCTTCACCCCTGCGCCGCGAGTCGGAAGTTTTTCTGAACTGCAGGCTCATCTGGATGCGAGTGTTCTCACGTACATAAAAACTCACAAGGTGCGCGGACATAAAAACAGTATTTCGGAGGACTTGGATAACGAGCGCAAAACACTCCGACCACTGCCCAAGACGCCGTTGGACATCTGCGATACATACAAAGCGAGGGTGAAGCCGGATCAGACCGTTACTTTCGGTGGCGTCCGTTATTCCGTCCCGCACGGATATGTTGGTCGGGATGTTTCCATGCGCGTCTCTCCGTATTATGTTGAGATTTATTGGCGGGGAGAACTTCTCCATAAGCATGATAAAATCAATGTCAAGGGACAGGACCAGTATGTGCTCGACCATTATCTGGTCGCACTGTCCAGGAAACCGCGCGCAGTAGAACAGGCAGTTCCAATAACACGCGGGGTTATGCCCACGCAATGCGCGGAGTTCTTGCGTCTGTGCCCAGGGAGCGACGCCAAAAGGCAGCTCGTCGATATTCTGTTGGACGGGCGGGGGCTTGGGCGGGAGCGAACGCTCAGCGCGATTGAGGCGGCTAACAAAACAGGCAGCCCGACATTTCAGCTTGTGCAGTTTTATCTTGCCGAGCAGGCTCCAAAACCGTATGATAGTTTTGAAATCAAACATCGGGATCTTTCAATGTATGACCGCTTGATCGGGGGTGGCGGCAATGATTGACTACGATGAACAAATCTCAGCCTTGGCAAACGGCCTTAAACTCCCCACATTTAGCAAGTACAGAGAATTTACTGACCGTGACGCGGCATTCAACGAGAACTTGGCTGCACTTTTGACTGAGGAGGCTGCCCGACGCAATAACGAGGCTGTCCAACGCAGGATCAA